>NZ_CP081496.1:0-631723 GCF_019774615.1 Streptomyces sp. BHT-5-2
GTGGTCGGCCATCTGCGCCTCTACACCGCCCGCGCGCTACGCGCCTTCCTCACCGCGTCCGGCTTCGACGTCATCCGCATCACCGGCGCCCCGTACCACGACGTCCCCCGCCCCCTGCGCCCCCTGGACCGCGCCGCCTGCCACGCCCCGTCCCTGTCCTCCATCCTCATCGTGCACGCCCGCCCCCACTCCAACAACCACACTCCGTAACGGAATCGGGAACAAAACCACCCTCCGTAATTGTTGCCGAAACAGCAAGGAAAGGAGGCCCCCGCAAGGCCCACCCCGGCCCCACGACCCCCGGCCGAGAGCGACGAAAGCGAAAGGAGGCGTGCCAATGCTCTGGTGGGGCGTGGCGTCCGCACTGCTCGCCAACGTCCTGTACAGCACCGGCTTCGTCCTGGAGAAACGCGCCCTCGCCGCCCTCCCCGCCCTCAGCACCCGCCACCCCGCCCGACTCATGCGCCACCTACTGGGCAGCCCCCTGTGGCTCGGCGGCTCGCTCGCCCTGGCCGCGGGCTTCGCCGCCCAACTCGCCGTCTACCGCACACTCCCCATAGCCGCCGCCCAGGGCATCTTCATCTCGGGCCTGGTCCTGCTCCTCCTCATGTCCTCGGTGCTGCTGGGCGAGCGAACCAGCGGCCGGGAGCGGCAGAGCATCACCGCGATCCTGCTGGCGCTCGCGCTGGTCGTCGCCTCCCTCCGGCACGAGGACGCCCAAGTCATCGCCCGCACCGCGCCGCCCGCGACACTTCTCGCGCTCACAGTGCCGTCCTTGGCCGCGGGCCTGCTGCTGTACCGCTCAGCCGAGCTGCGCGCCCGGCGCCGCCATCGCCTGCCGACCGCCGGCGTCTCCTACGGGGTGGCCGTCGGACTCCTCTACGGCGTCAGCTCACTGGCCATCAAGGGCGTCTCGGGCCTGCTGGACCTCCACGACGTCCCGGCAGCCGCGGTGGCGCTGGTCCGCTCGCCCTACCCCTACCTGCTCCTCTTCACCGGGGCCGCCGGCCTGGTGCTGTCCCAGACCGCCCTTCAGCGCTGCCGGGCCTCGGTGATCGTGCCCGTCTGCACCACGGTGACCTGCGTCTTCACCGTCGCCTGCGGCACGGTCGCCTTCGGTGAACCGCTGCCCGGCGACCCGCTGCGGCTGGCCCTTCGCCTGGGCGGCACGGCCGTGGCCCTCACGGTCCTCCTGGCCCTGCCACGCCACGAGGCCCCACCCACGCCCCACCGGCCCACCCACAACGCCAGGATCACGGCCCGCAGTCCGGCGCCCCTGAAGTCGGAGCCGGAGCCGGACTCGGCACCCGTCGACCGGACGGCCAGCAACCACCCGCCCGTGCAAATTACTTGAGGCCGGATTGAGGCCGGAAACGAAGGGACTGATCAATGACGAGATCGAGGTGGGAGAAGTGGGAGAAGTGGAGGGAGGGGGATTCGAAGTTGACGTTGAGCTTGGAGTTGAGCGGGATGAAGCCGCGTATGAAGCGTGTGACGTGTGTGACCTATGTGATGCGTATGACCTATGTGACGCGTGAAAGGAGTGGGGCGTGAAGGCTGACGATGCGCTGTTGAGGATTCTCGCGTGCCCGATCGACAAGGGGCCGTTGGTTCTACTGGTGTCCGAGGGGCAGGCAGAGGAGGCGCTCTACAACCCGCGGTTGCGTCGGCGTTATCCGATCCTCGACGGGATTCCGCAGTTGCTGCCGTCGTCCGGCGAGCAGGTCTCGGAGGCCGAGCACGAGCGAGCGGTACGCGAGAGCAGGTACGCCGACGAGAGCCGGGACATCCGTGAGAGGCGGGAGGTCACGGAGGTCACGGAGGCCGCAGAGGTCAGAGAGGAAAGAGTGGCCGGGCAGGTCAGGGGGACGGTGGTGGAGGTGGAGGGGGGAGGGAGGAAACCGGTGGTGGAGCCGGGGGCGGGGTCGTGACGTTGGCGGCGCGGGTGGGGCGGTGGTTGCCGGGGCCGCTGGTGTCGGCGTTGGCGGCCGGGCTCTACCCGCGGTTCGAACCGGAGCTCGGCCGGCTGCACGACTTCTGCCCGGCGGGCGGTACGGCCGTCGACGTCGGAGGTTGGTACGGCCCGTGGACCCGGCGCCTCGCGCGGCGCGCGGACCGGGTCGTCACCATCGAGCCCGTCCCCCATCTGGCCCGACTGCTCGACTCGGTCACCCCGGCGCACGTCGACGTCGTCTCCGCCGCGGCCACCGACCACACCGGCTGCGCCACACTCTGGCTGCCCGCGGGCGGCCGCGGCGACCGCGGGATCTCCTCGCTCGTACGCCGTGATGTGCACGCCGCCACCCTGGACGTCCCCTGCCTCCCCCTGGACGCGCTGCGGCTCACCACCGTCACCCTCATCAAGATCGACGTGGACGGTGCCGAACTGCCCGTGTTACGTGGCGCGGAACGCACCATCGAGCGCGAACGCCCCGCACTCTTCGTGGAGTTGGAGACACGCATCCAGCCGCTCACGCCCGTCCTGGAGTGGACGGCCGCCCGCGGGTATCGCGGTTGGGTCCTGCCACGCACGCGCTGGCTGCCGCTGGCCGACTTCGATCTGCCCGCCCATCAGTCCCGTACCTCCTTCGTCGCCGATCAGGGCTTGCTGCGCCGCTCCCTCGCCCCGCACCGCCGTTATGTCAACTCCGTGCTCTTCCTTCCCGACGGTGTCCGCCCCGGCCCCGCACACACCCCACCGGCCGCCACCTCCGCGCGCTCCCCGGCCGCCATCAACGACCATGTCCATCATGAACCCCGCCACTGACAATCCCCCGCCCACCGGCCCCGGCACCCCCTCCGACCTGCCAGGCCCCCTCGCGTTCCAGCTCGTACTGCTGCGCCGGATGGCCGACCACGAGCCGGCTCGCGTCGAGGACCCACTCCGCCAACTACGCGTCACCCGAGCGCAGATGCGCGAGGCCAACCGCCGCTGGCAGGCCCGGATGCACAACCCCCGCGCACGCGCCGGCCTCCAGCCGTACCGCGCGCTGCTCGGTACGCCCGGGACCGTCACCACCCGCCGCATCGGCGACCTGACCTGCGAGGCACTGACCTGGCCGGTCCCGCTCTGGCCGGATCTGCGGTTCGAGGTGCTCACCGCGCCCGGTGGCGGCGTCTGGAACGCCTGGCTCGTAAGGGCCCCCGGCGCACCCGCCCCGGAACTCCGTACGACCGCCGATCTCGTCCCGTGGTCCTGCACGGTCGACGAGGTCGCCCGCGCCTTCCCACCGGCCCGCCCGATGGAGGGCAGCGCCCCCACCCGCTGGCGGCTGGCCATCACCGCCCCAGAGCCGGACGGCACCCGACAGGACGTCGTCGCGGAGTTCACCTGGGGCCTGTACCAGCGACAGGCGTAGGAAGTGAGGGAGTGGAGGGAGTGGAGGGAGCACAGAAGGTTGTGGGAGTGGGGAGAGCGGAGTGAGGGGAGCGAGGGAGCGGGGGTGACCTGTGGGAACGAAGCGCAGGCGTAGGGCCTGACGCGTCACGTGACGCAAGTGTGGGCGAGGCTGGCGGATCGATCCCCACTCACGTCTCGATCCCCACTCACGTCGTCGAATGAGGTCGCCGAAGGCCGCCCCAGCCGAAGTCGCCGAACGGCCGCCCCGGCCGAAGTCGCCGGATCACCGCCTCAGCCCGAACCGCTCATCCCGAGCAGCCCCTGCGGGGCGAGGAAGGACTGACCCACAGTCAATCACCGGCCGGCCAGTCCCTCATGGCGCCCAGTCAGCTCTCAGGCCCTCCCTTCGGCTCTCCCTTCCCCCTCTCCCGCGTCCCCTGCCCACCCCCTCACGCCACCATCCGCCACCACCCCTCCCCTCACCCCAACGGCGCCGCTCCCCCGCCCCCGTCCCCCGAGCGGACGCGCTCAGCGGGCGGGGCTCGGTGCGGGCTCGGAGGATGGCGCACGAGCGCCCACGTGCGGGTGCTCGTGTCCAGTACCGGCCCGCCGGCGATGTTCGCACCGGCCCATCGGGGAGGAATCCGCCATGACCATCAGCCTCGCCCAACTGCGCCGCTGCTCGGCCGCCGTCGACCTCGGCGCGGCCCGGACCAGGGTGTACGTCAAGAACCAGGGGCTGGTCGTCGACGAACCCACCGTCGCCGCGGTCAACACCCGCACCGGGTCGATGCTGGCCGTGGGCGCCCAGGCCGAGGTGATGGACGGCCGCACGCCGGACTACATCCGCGTGGTCCGGCCGGTCTCCAACGGGACGGTCGTGGACATCGACCTGGCCCAGCGCCTGCTGCGCCACCTGGTCGGCGACAAGTTGCGCAAGACGTGGCGGCGGCGCCCCTCGATGCGGGCCGCGGTGTGCCTCCCCTACGGGAGCGAGCCGCTGGCGCAGCGGGCCGCCGTGGAGACGCTGACCGGGCTGGGCGCCCGACGGGTCGAGCTGGTGGACACGCTGGTCGCCGCGGCCGTCGGGTGCGGGCTGCCGGTGGAGCAGCCGGAGGCGACCATGATCGTGGTGTGCGGCGCGGGCACCACGCAGGTCGCGGTGCTCTCGCTCGGCTCGATCGTGGCCGCCGAGACCGTCCCGGTGGGCGGCAACGCCATCGACCACGCGGTGATCCAGCACCTTCGGCTGCACCACGAGCTGATGCTGCCGAACCAGTCCGTCCGACCGCTGCACCTGATGCTGTCCGGGGACGGCGAGCTGACGCCGGGCTCCACGGAAGTGCACGGCCGGGATGTCGTCAGCGGGCTCGCGCGGTCGGTGCATGTGGACACCGAGCGGGTGCGGCGGGCCATCATCACCCCGCTGACGGCGATTCTCGACGGCATCAGTGCGGTGCTCCGCCGCTGCCCACCGGACCTCGTGGCCGACCTCGGCGAACGCGGCATCATGCTGGCGGGCGGCAGCGCGCTGATCCCGGGCCTGGAGCCGATGATCCACGAGGCCACGTCGATGCCGGTGCACATCGCGGACCAGCCCAGCACCTGCGCGGTGCAGGGGCTGGGCGCCATGATCGAGGGCAAGGTGCAGCCCCTGCACCTCGATCCGATGGCCCCGTGACGAACGGCCGGCAACCCCCAGGATGCCCCCGAACGAACCCGGGACGACGCCGGAACGGACCTGGGCCGGACCTGGGGCGACGCCGCGGAACGGACCCGGCCCTACAGACTCCGTGTGTTCCAGGCCACCACCGCCGGCCGTTCATGCTCCGTCCCCAGCACGCCGACGGTGCCGGTGCCGAAGGTGAACAGGCCGCCCGCGGCAGGTGGGAGGCCCAGGCGTCGGGCGGTCAGGACGCGCAGGAAGTGCGCGTGCGCCACCAGTGCCACGTCGCCCTCGTCGTCGTCCAGGTGGGGCGCGATCAGCGCGAGTACGCGGTCGGCGCGCGCCCCGACCTCCCCGGGTGACTCCCCGGGGTGGTCGGCCGGCCCCGGGGCGACACCGTCGTCGAAGAGGTACCAGTCGGGTCTGGTGCGGTGGATCTCGGCGGTGGTGATGCCCTCGTCCCCGCCGTAGTCCCATTCCCGCAGGTCATCGAGGATGTGCGGGGAGGGGAGCCCGGCGAGTTCGGCGGTGCGCAGGGCGCGCGTCATCGGGCTGGCGTAGACCCGTGCGATCTTCCGCGCCGACAGCAGCGGCCGGAGTGCGCGGGCCTGTTCCTCGCCGTTGTCCGTGAGGGGGAGGTCGGTCCAGCTGGTGTGCCGGCCGTCGCGGCTCCACTCGGTCTCGCCGTGCCGGACCAGCAGCAGCTCACTCATGCCGTGCGCTCCGGGAACCCCGGGAGCCCGCAGAACTCGCTTCGCCCGCCCGGCTCGTACCACCGGCCCGGCTCGCTCCGCTCGTTCACTCGCCCTGCGCCTGCTCTCCGCTGCCGCCCTGCGCCTGCTGGGCCTGGGCTTCGGCGACCGAGGCGCGGACCTCGTCCATGTCGAGGGCGCGGGCCTGGCCGATGACGTCCTCCAGGGCGGCCTCGGGGAGGGCGCCGGGCTGGGCGAACACCGCGATGTTCTGCCGGACGATCATCAGGGTGGGGATGGAGCTGATGTCGAAGGCCGCCGCGAGTTCGGGCTCCTTCTCGGTGTTGACCTTGGCGAACACCAGGTCGCCGTGCTTCTCGGACGACCGCTCGAAGACCGGCCCGAACTGCTTGCAGGGGCCGCACCATTCGGCCCAGAAGTCGATCAGGACGAAATCGTTGCCGGAGACGATCTCGTCGAAGTTTTCCTTGGTGAGCTCCACGGTGCTCATACGCGCTTCCCTGCTTCCGGGTCGTCGAGGCCGCGGCGCATTGACGCTGCGGCCTCCGGGGCGACTGTCGTGTGTGGTGTGTAGTTGTTGCCGCCCGACGGATTTCCGCCTGGCGGCGTCTGCTGTGCGGTGGGGTTCGGCCGGTCCCGACGTACTGCGCCCTCACAGCTCCCGTAACAGGATCAAACCGCACGCTATTCCGCAATTCCGCGGGCCGGGCCGTCGGGCTCCCCTGCCCACGCGGTGCCGTCCTAGACATGCCGTGGCGGAGATCACTCCCTCGCCCCCGAAGCCCGGTCCCGAAGATCGCCCCCGCGGCGCTCGCCCCACGAATGCACGGGAAGGTACGGGAGAGGCAGGGACGGACAGGAACGGACCGGAGAAGACGGTGATGGACAGCCACCCCGACTACCGCACCCCAACCACCCTCCCGCCCTACGATGAACAGGGGAGGACATATACGCGCAAGCGCAACAAAAGGCGAACGAGAGCGGACAACGGACCCGCCCGGAAAGCCGAAGGAGGCGTCGGCCCATGGAGACGCGCGTCGATGAGATCGCCGACGGGATCTACCGGATCTCCACCTACGTTCCCGAGGTGGCCGCACCGGCCGGCTTCACGTTCAACCAGTTCCTCATCGACGCGGAGGAGCCGCTGCTGTTCCATACGGGCATGCGGCATCTGTTCCCCGCGGTCTCGGAGGCGGTGGGCCGGGTGCTGCCGGTGGAGGAGTTGCGCTGGCTGGCGTTCGGGCATGTGGAGGCCGACGAGTGCGGGGCGATGAACGCGTTCCTGGCGGCGGCCCCGCGCGCCGAGGTGGCCCATGGGCTCCAGGGGTGCCTGGTCTCGCTCAACGATCTCGCCGACCGGCCGCCGCGCCCGTTGGCGCACGGTGAGACGCTCGACCTGGGTGGCAAGGGGCTGCTGCGGCGCCGGGTGATGCACCTCAACACCCCGCATGTGCCGCACAATTGGGAGGCGCGGGTGCTGTTCGAGGAGACGACCGGCACGCTGCTGTGCGGGGATCTGTTCACCCACCTGGGCAACGGGCCGCCGGTGACCGACCGGGATCTGGTCGGCCCGGCGCTGGAGGCGGAGGAGATGTTCCGCCAGACGTCGTGCCTGACGGCGGCGGTGGGGACGATGCGGTCGCTGGCCCGGCTCGCGCCCAGGACGCTGGCGGTGATGCACGGGTCGTCGTTCCACGGGGACGGTGCGGCGGCGCTGCGTGCGCTGGCCGACGGCTATCAGGAGCGGTTCGGTCCGGAGCGGGTGTTCGCCGCCCGGCCGAGCGTCCTGGCCGGCGCCGACGCCCCGCGGGGTTGACGGCGGTGGCCCGGCGGCCGGGGTGCCGGCGGCCCCGCCGGAGTGCCCCGGGGCCGGGGGCCAAGTCCCGTTCGCCGGGGCCCTGATCGGGTCCCGGCGGGATGTCGCGGCGCCTGCGTCGTGGCGCACGGCGGTCCGTGGCGGCGGCTAGCATCGCTGAAGAGACCGCCAAGAACGGAGTGTTCATCTGTGCGTCAGCTGCGCGTAGGCGTCGCCATCTTGACCATGGGAAACCGCCCCGCCGAGCTCCAGGAGCTGCTGGATTCGGTGGCGAAGCAGGATCTCCCCGCGACGCACATCGTGGTCGTCGGCAACGGCTCGCCGCTGCCCCCGCTGCCCGACGGCGTCACCGGTGTGTCGCTGAGCGAGAACCTGGGGGTCTCCGGTGGCCGGAACGTCGCCCTGGACGAGCTGCGCAAGCTCGGTGATCTGGACGTGGTGGTCGACCTGGACGACGACGGGCTGCTGATCAGCACGGACGTCTTCAGCCGGCTCGCGGAGCTGTACGCCGGCGACCCGAAGCTGGGCATCGTCAGCTTCCGCATCGCCGACGAGCAAGGCCGTACCCAGCGCCGCCACGTCCCGCGGCTGCGGGTCGGCGATCCGCAGCGGGGTGGGCTGGTCACCACGTTCCTGGGGGGCGGGCACGCGCTGTCGGTGCCGATGCTGGACCGGATCGGCGGCTGGCCGGACGAGTTCTTCTACGCCCATGAGGAGACCGATCTGGCGTGGCGGGCGCTGGACGACGGCTGGCGCATCCGTTACGCGCCGGAGGTCGTGCTACAGCACCCGTACACCTCGCCGACCCGGCACGCGGTCTACCACCGGATGGTCGCCCGGAATCGCGTCTGGCTGGCCAAGCGTCATCTGCCGGCGGTGCTGGTGCCGGTCTATCTGGGTGTGTGGGCGGCGCTGACGGCGGTCCGCAGCCGCTCGGCGGCGGGCATGCGGGCCTGGGCGGCGGGTTTCGCGGAGGGGGTGCGGACGCCCTGCGGGCGGCGTCGGCCGATGCGCTGGAGCACGGTGTGGCGGATGACACGGCTGGGGCGCCCGCCGGTCATCTAGGCCCCTTCACCGCCACCGCGGAAGCGGAATGATCTCCGCCACCTTTGCCACTCCCTTTGAGGAACCGTCAACTATCTGGGAACGTCTCCCCATACGAATTTTACGAACTGGTGGGGAACTGCTCGATCCGGCGAGTGGGGACGGCAGTTAGGGGCGTGTTCGCGTGGGCGTGGTACTTCCCGGTTGGGCCGACGAGATACTCGACATCATCGGCGTTTCGTGGCCGAATGTGGACGAAGACGACTACCGCGCGATGGCGGACTCGTTAAGAGAATTCGCGGACGATATCGAGCACGGGGCGAACCAGGCGCACCAGGTGATCGAGAGCCTGGCGGGCACGGCGGGGGGTTCGCTGGGGGTGGCGGCCCTCAACGCCCACTGGGGCAAGATCAACGGCAAGCATCTGAAGGGGCTCGCGGAGTGCGGGCGGCTGGCGGGGACCGCCATGGACGCAGTCGCGGGCCTCGTCGAGGGCGCCAAGATCGCCGCCATCGCGCAACTCGCCATCCTGGCCGCGGAGGTGATCGCGGCGCAGGCGGCGGCGCCGTTCACGTTCGGCTTGTCGGAAGTGGGGGCGCTGGCGGGTACGCAGGCGACCCGGCTCGCGGTGAAGAAGATCATCAAGGAGGTCTGCGAGCAGGTCGTCGAGCAGGTCGTCAGCATGGCGCTCTCCCCGATCGAGGAGGCGCTCGGGGCGATGGTCGGCGACCTGGTGGTCCAGGTGGGGGCCAACGCCCTCGGGGTGCAGAAGGGCATCGACGTCGGCCACGCGGCCCAGGCCGGCAAGGAGGCGGGCAAGTCCGCGGCCGGTTCGATGCAGTTGCTCAGCGCCGGCGGGGAAGGCGGGAGCGGTGGGGGCGGTGGCGGTGGTGGCGGTGGTGGTGGCGGCAGCTTCACCTTCGATCCGGACGCCCACGACAGTGTGGTCACCGGCCTGCAGAGCGCCGGCGGCACCTTCCGCAGCGGAGCCGGCGGCAAGCTCGGGCGGGCCAGGAGCCATCACGGCCGGACCCGCGGCAAGGACGCCATCGCCAACGCCGCCGCCCCGATGATCGACAAGACGCTGGAGGGGCTGGAGAACGGCGTCAAGCGGACCGCCGACCATCTCGACGACAAGATGGTCAACGGCGTCAAGAAGATGAAGCTGAACCACCGTGAGAACGACGACGGTATCGCGGCCGACCTCAAGAACATCGGCAAGAATTCACACGGCAATGCGCCGATGTACAACGTCAGCGACAAGGGGAAGGTCACCCGGCTCACCACCGAAGGCCACAAGGACCTCACTCCCGAGGACCGGAAGCGGCTCACGCCGATCGGGCTTCTGAGCGACGACCACGTCCCGCGGCGGGAGGCCGGTAAGTATCCGCTGCCACCGGCGGACGAGCGCAAGCGGAAACCTTCCCAGCAGGTGGCGTTCGGCAGTACGGACCTGTCGCAGGCCACCGAGTTGGCGCGGCACGCCAACACCGGTGCGGGCAGCAAACCGGGCGATTACGGTCGGACCAGCAAGGGGAAATTCTCCAGCCGGAACTACGCCGCGGCCCGCTATGGCGAACGCGGCGCCGACGACGAATTCATACTCGTCGGACGCAGTAAATGGCCGGGAATGCACTCCGAACGCCAGGTCGGCATCCCGTTCCTGGACTCCGGGAAATCGAAGGGTATGTCGGAGCTCTACACCGAGCGGGAGCCCTGCACCACCGGGCCCGGCACCAGAGACTGCAGCGCCTGGATGTCGCACCATCTCCCGGACGACGTCAAGGTTTCGCACACCGTCGAGTACGGCGACACCGCGGAGTCCAAGAAGAAGGGCAACGACGAAATGGAGAAGTATCTCCACGGCATTAACCGGCGCAAGAAGTAGCGATTGACTCCGAGAAGTCGCCTCCGATAAGATCACCGGATTCCCGCACCTTACCGACAGGACAGAACATGCCCCAGCTCACCGACCGATCGATGATGGAGTCGGTATTCCCTCCGGAAAAGCTGATCACGCTGGAGGAAGAGAAGCTGCCGGCGGAAATCGATGCGACGACGCGCGCACTGCTGACCGCCACGGGCCTGCCGGACGACCGGAGTTCCTTTTTCGTGCTCGACGGCGGCCTCTTCGCCGGGGAAACCCCCGACCGATTCCGCCGGTGCGCACAACTCAGCCATTTCTCCGAGTACCACGACATGCCGGAGGGCTGGGCACAGTGGCTGGTGCTGGGCGAGATCCACTACGACGTGGTGGTGCTGGACCCGGTCTCCGGTGCCGTCCACGCCCTGCCGGACGGGGAGTTCACGTCCCGCCCGCTGAATCGCAGCCTGGACTCCTTCCTCTATTTCCTCTACCTCCTCGAACTCGAACGCCCCGGCTACGACGCCACGGTGTCGGAGGACCTCCCCGACCCCGAGGCGCTGGCGGAGTCCCTCCGGGAGCGCATGCGGAACGCCGATCCGCTGCCGTTCGAAGGAGTGGAGCCCGTGTGGTCGGAGGAGGCCGACTGGGAGGCCGAGGACGCCGCGCCCGTTCCGACGTGGGACGGTGTCCTCTCAGACGTGTACGAGACGGTGGGTTAGGCGGAGTCGTCCATGACAGTGCCCGAGGGTGAACTGCGGAAGTTCGAACCGGAGGCGGCCGGCGATCCGTTCGCGGTCCCCGAGAGCGTCCGCCGGCTGATGCAGGTCGCCGTCCCCTGGACGGTCGGCCCCTATTTCTCCACCTCCCCCGACGACCCCGTCGTGCTGGACGCCTACGCGGAGTCCGTCGGGCGGGCGGTGGCCCGCGAGGAGCAGCGGCAGTGGGCGCGCCTGGGCCACGACGGCGGCTGCGAGCTCTGCGTCGCCCCCGGGGGCGAGGTGCGGGCGGTGCTGCTGGGCTACCAGGAGCCGCCCAGGTTCGTAAACTCCTCGCCCGAGCAGTTCGCCGGGTCCCTGCGTGAACTGGACCGGGCGCTGCGCGTCGTCCTCGGCACCGACCGGCCGGAGACCGCCGCGGAGGCGTTCGCCGCGGCGGAGCGGAAGCTGCGCGCCATGGACCCGGCGGCCTTCGCCGAACGGGAGAACTGGTGGCCGCTGGTCCTCGACGACATCCGGGACACCGCGGGCACGGAGTGGTACGCGGCCTTCGAGTACGTCGGCGACGACGGCGAGAAGCAGGTGGTGACCCGCGCCGGCGGCATCGCCCTGCACCCCGAGGAGAGCCTGTGGTCCGCGCTGCGCGGCGCGGGCGTCGAGCCGTCCCAGGTGACGCGGATCCACACGGAGCTGGAGGCGTGCTTCCTGCCCGGCCACTACTGCTCGCTGTGGCTGGCCGGGATGTTCCCGGATGCCGAGCTCACCCACAACTTCCCCTACGGCGAGACCGCCGAGTCCCGGGCAGAGGGGATCCGCCTCCTTCGCGAGGCGGCCGCCCAGCAGTGACAGCGGCAGGGGAGAACCGCCGATGACGACCACCGCACACCCCGAGCCGGCGCCCGAGACGGCGGCCTGGCCGGCGCTGGACGACCGCCACGCGGCGGCCGGGCGGGCCCTGCTCGACTGGGCCGCCGCGGCCGACGGCGAGCAGCCGCGGCTCTGCCTGGTCCGCGGCGGCCGGGCCGGCGGCAAGAGCCATCTGCTCGCCTGGTTCCTCGCCGGGGCGGGCAGCGACCAGCGGACCGTCGTCCACGCCACGGTCCCCGCCGCCGGGCTCATCACCGACTCCGTCGCCTGGGAGCTGAGCCGCCAGCTCGGCTACGGCCCGCTGCCCCCGCACCGGCTCCTGGACCGTGTCGCCGCCGACGCCCGGCCGCTGCTGCTCCTCGTGCCCGACCTGCACCTCGCCGGGCGCGGACCGGCCGGCCACGCCCCGGCGGACCCCGGCACGATCGTCGACGAGCTCCTCCTGCCGCTCCTCGGGCTCCCCCATGTGCGCGTCGTCGCCGAGACCGGCACCACCGCCCTCCTCGACGACGCGGACCCCCACGTCATCGACCTCGGCGAGGCCCCCTGGCCCGACGCCGCACCCCCGCCCGCCGCGTCCGGGGAGGCACCGGAAGCGGACGCCGCGGCCCTGTTCGCCGCCGTCCCGCGCACCGAGGACGGCAGGGCGCGGTGGGACGAGGCGCCGCCGGCCGCCCGCGAGCACGTCCTCGACGCCACCCTCGGCACCGCGGACGGCGGCATCGCGGCCGGCTCCCTGCTCGCCGACCCCGGCTTCCTCCTCTACGGCCCCGCCACGGCCATCACCGCGGCGCTGCACGATCCGGCCACCGTCGCGCCTCCGGGCCTGCGCGCCATCTGGGACCGCGCCGCACCCCACCTGTCCGGTGCCGCGGACGACGACCTCGGCCGCGCCGCCGTCCTGCACGCCGCCGCCCTGGCCACCAGCCCCACCCTCACCGAATACCTGCGGCCGCTGGCCGAGCGGCACGTGTGGACCGCGGCCTGGGCGCGCCACGACGTCCCGGCGGCCGCCCACTGCCGCCTCCCGGGGCAGGACGACACCCTGCTCGTCGCGGACGCCCTGGGCCGGCTGCACCGCCACGACGCGGGCACCGGCGAACGCACCGGTGTGGTGCCGACCCCCGCGGGGCTCCGCCCCTTCGGCCTCGCCGCCGCCGACCCGGAGGCGGTCCTGCTGTTCGACGGCAGCGGGCCGCTCTTCCCCCTCACCCCCGACGAGGAAGGCCCGGCCGGCGCCGTACTGGGGCACATCGCCGCCCACCACGGTGGCGCGGCGCTCGGCTCGGCGCCCTCCCGTCCCACCGCGCTCGGCGCCGACGGCCAGTCGACGACGGCCGTCGTCGGCGATGCCGGCGGAGCCGTCCACGTGTGGTCCCTGGCCTCCTACCAGCCCCTGCCACGCTCCCACCGCCTGCACAGCGCCCCCGTCACCGCCGTCACCTGCCTGCGGCTGCCCGACGACGACCTCACCCTCGTCTTCAGTGCCGCCCTGGACGGCTCGATCCGCCTGTGGGAGACCTCCGGGGAGCCGATGGCGGGCCCCGTGGAGCAGCGCCCGGCCCTCGTCACCGCCCTCGCCGCCGCCGACACCCCCGCCGGCCCGCTCCTGGCCGCCGCCTGGAACGACTGCGAGCTGCACCTCTGGCACGTCACCAGCGGAACCGTCCGCACCCTGCCACTGCTGTACCGCTGCAACGCCCTGACGCTCTCCCCCACCGGCCGCCTGACCCTCAGCGGCCCCGACGGCCTGCACACCCTGCAACTCGCCCTCGACCGCCTCTGGAACTGATCGCCCCGCCCCGATGGCCGTCCCGGGACGGCCATCGGCCCGCCCCTGCGCCCCCGTTCTCGCGCAGCAGGCCGACGAGCCGCGCAACTCCGGGCCCCCTGCGACCAGTTCCGGCACCGGTGCCGGCAACCCCTCGTGGGACGACACCACGAACGCCGCCCACGGGCCCGTCACCGGCCCCCGCGTCGCCGCGCACGCTCTCCGACCGCACCGTGGCCCCGTCCCCCTGTGCGGCCCCTGTGCGTCCCCCATGTGGCCCCGCCCGGCCTTCTTCCGGCCCGGTCCGGCCCCGGGGCCTTTTCGGGGCCGAAACGACGAGGGCCGCCACCCGGAGGTGGCGGCCCTGCTGCCGTGTTTTGGCTGGTCAGATCGTTTGTGCCCTGACCTGCCGTGGTGGGGCGGGTGGGACTCGAACCCACGGCCGACGGATTATGAGTCCGCTGCTCTAACCGGCTGAGCTACCGCCCCTCACGGCGCGTCGCGCACATTTGTGCGCGCCGTCTGCCGCAGCATAGCCGCTCATACGATCTGCTGCCCGTGCGGGCTGCCGTCGGGCGACCTTGCACGCCCAAGAGGACTTCGATCACCGGGGATTCGGTTCCCGGACACAAGAAAAAGGACCCCTTCCGGGGTCCTCGTTCCTTCTGCTCCCCCGACTGGACTCGAACCAGTAACCCTCCGGTTAACAGCCGAATGCTCTGCCAATTGAGCTACAGGGGATTGAGCTCCCCCGACTGGACTCGAACCAGTAACCTGCCGGTTAACAGCCGGCTGCTCTGCCAATTGAGCTACAGGGGATTGCTCTGCTTGCCTCGAATGCATCGCTGTCCGGGGCTCCGGACGGCGTGCGCTCGCTGCGACACATACATTAGCGCAAGCAGGGGGGTGCTCCGCCAATCGGTATCCCGGGAGGCCACCGCGGGTGGCCCCGGTGCCGGTGGGCAGGTGCCCGGCCCGGCGTCCGGTGCCGGCCGGCAGTGGACGGGATCGAGCGGCAAGGGAAAGGTGGAGCGATGCGCTACCGGCTCACGTTCGTCGCGGGACTGGCGGTGGGATACGTGCTCGGCAGCCGGGCCGGGCGGGAGCGGTACGAGCAGCTCCGCAAGGGCGCACAGCGGATCGCGCAGAACCCGGCGGTCCGCAACACCGCGGAGTCGGCCGCGCTGGGCGGGCGGCAGGCCGCGTCGAAGGCGTTCGCGGTGATGTCGGACAAGGTCGGGGACCGGCTGCCGGGTCCGGTGGCGGAGCGGGTGCGGTCGCTGCGGGAGCAGCGCGTGGCCGACGAGGACGACTGGGGCACCAGCAACACCTGAGGCGGGACCCGGGTCCGGCCGCGGTGGGCAAACCCTGACTCTTTCCTCATGGGTCCCATGGGGCATCATCTGGGGCCATGGGGATAGTCGCCGGGTTGGACAGTTCGTCCGAGAGCACACGGATCGTGGTCTGCGATGCGGACACGGGTGCCGTCATCAGGCAGGGGTACGCGCCGCACCCCGTCGAGAAGGGGCCCGAGGTCGATCCGCAGGCGTGGTTGATGTCACTCGGCGAGGCCGCGGGCAACGGGCTGCTGGAGGGCGTCCAGGCCATCGGTGTCGCGGCGCAGCAGCACGGGCTGGTGGCGCTGGACGCCGAGGGGAGTCCGGTGCGGCCGGCGCTGGTCGGCAACGACAAGCGGGCGCAGAGCGCGGCGGCGGACCTGGTGGACGCGCTGGGCGGGCGGGCGGCCTGGGCGCAGGCGGTCGGGTCGGTGCCGCAGGCGCAGCACGCGGTGACCAAGCTGCGGTGGCTGGCGCGTACGGAGCCGGCGAACGCGGCCCGGATCGCGGAGGTGATGACGCCGCACGACTGGCTGGCCTGGCAGCTGCTGGGCCGGCCGGCGCGGCGGACCACGGACCGGGGCGGGGCGTCGGCGACCGGCTACTGGTCGACCGCGACCGGCGCGTACCGGCCGGATCTGGTGGAGCTGGCGCTGGGGCACCAGGTGCGGCTGCCGGAGGTGCTGGGCCCGGCGGGGACGGCGGGTTTCACGCCGGAGGGGCTGCTGATCTCGGCGGGGACGGGCGAGACGATGGCCGCCGCCTTCGGGCTGGGGGTCGGGGTGGGCGACGCGGTGGTGTCGCTGGGTGCCTCGGGGTCGGTGTTCGCCATCCACGACGAGGCGCCGGCGGATCCGACGGGGACGATCACGGCGTTCGCGGACGCGACCGGGCGGCATCTGCCGGTGGTGCACACCACCAACGCGGTGCGGGTGCTGCGCGGTACGGCGGAGATGCTGGGGACGGATCTGGCGGGGCTGTCCGAGCTGGCGCTGGGCTCGTCGCCGGGCGCGTACGGGATGGTGCTGCTGCCGTATCTGGAGGGCGAGCGGACGCCTCATCTGCCGCACACCGCGGGCTCGTTGCACGGGATGCGGCGGGAGAGCATGAAGCCGGAGCATCTGGCGCGGGCGGCCGTGGAGGGCATGCTGTGCGGGCTCGCGGACGCGCTGGATGTGCTGCGCGGGCGCGGGGTGGCGGTGCACCGGGTGTTCCTGCTGGGTGCGGCGGCGGAGCTGGGCGCGGTGCAGGCGGCCGCGCCGGGGCTGTTCGGGGCGCAGGTCGTGGTGCCGCAGCCGGCCGAGTACGCGGCGTTGGGCGCGGCCCGGCAGGCGGCATGGGCGTGGCAGGTGGCGCACGCCGGCAGCGAGGGCGGTGCGGGGTATCCGGAGCCGCCGCGGTGGCCGGCTGCGGCGAGCCAGGTCTTCGAGCCGGGCGACGAGCTGCCGGTGTGGCGGGCGGTGCGGCAGCAGTTCACGGCGGTGCGGGACGAGGCCCATCCGGGGGCGTTCCAGCGGGAGGGGTGAGCGGCGGGCGGCGCCGCCCGCGGGTCAGTCGAGGTAGCCGCGGAGCTGGTCGGCGAAGGCGTGGTCGCGGAGTTTGCCGAGGGTCTTGGACTCGATCTGGCGGATGCGTTCGCGGGTGACGCCGAAGATCCGGCCGATCTCCTCCAGGGTGCGGGGGCGGCCGTCGGCGAGGCCGTAGCGGAGCTGGACGACCTTGCGTTCGCGTTCGCCGAGGGTGGAGAGGACCGCGTCGAGGTGCTCGCGGAGCAGCAGGAACGCGGCGGACTCGACGGGTGAGGCGGCGTCGCCGTCCTCGATGAGGTCGCCGAGGGCCACGTCGTCCTCCTCGCCCACGGGGGCGTGCAGGGAGACGGGTTCCTGGGCCAGGCGCAGGACCTCGGTGACGCGTTCGGGGGCGAGGCCGAGCTGGCCGGCGACGTCCTCGGGGGTGGGTTCGTGGCCGCGTTCCTGGAGCATCCGGCGCTGGACGCGGACGACGCGGTTGATGAGTTCGACGACGTGGACGGGGACACGGATGGTGCGGGCCTGGTCGGCGAGGGCGCGGGACATGGCCTGGCGGATCCACCAGGTCGCGTAGGTGGAGAACTTGTAGCCGCGGGCGTAGTCGAACTTCTCGACGGCGCGGATCAGGCCGAGGTTGCCCTCCTGGACGAGGTCGAGCATGGTCAGGCCGCGGCCGACGTAGCGCTTGGCGACGGAGACGACCAGGCGGAGGTTGGACTCGATCAGGCGGCGCTTGGCGATCCGACCCAGGACGACCAACGTGTCGAGGTCGTGGGCGAGTTGGGAGTCGAGGTCGGGGGTGCGGGTGAGTTTCTCCTCGGCGAACAGGCCGGCCTCGACGCGGCGGGCCAGGTCGACCTCCTCGGCTGCGGTGAGCAGCGGTATCCGGCCGATCTCGCGGAGGTACTGGCGGAAGAGGTCGGAGGAGGGGCCGCCGGCGTCGGCCCGGGGTGCGGGGTCGGCGGGCTCGGGGGTGTCCACGCCGCCCGTGGGGTCCGGGGCGTCCGCGCTTTGCGGGACGTCGGCTTTGTCCGGGTGCTCGGGCGGGTCCGGGGGCTCCGGGTGTTCCGCGGCGAGGAGTTCGGCGGCGGGGGGCTCGGCCTGCTGCGGGACCGTGACCGGTACGGCCGGCAGGCCGGTATCGGGCGGGGCGGCCGGTGTGCCGCCGGGGGGTGCGGCGGGGAGGGTCCGGGTCTGCACGGGGGCGACCTCCAGGTGATCGCGGCTGGGCGGCACGAGGACCGGGGCGGCGGCGGACGGGCCGCCGGGCCGCCCCACGGCACGAGCGGCTGCGCGGGGGCTCACGTCCCGTACGGCGGCGCGCAGGGGCGGATGTGCCGCGCTCCGGGGGACTTACGGCACCGCTCCTCAGTGTGGAGTACGACACATGTCCGCCACGAGGGGCGTGCGAGCACTTTTTGAGTCCGGTCCGTGACCGAATGGCTACCCGGAGGTGCCGGTGGAGGGTGGCGGGGGTCCTGGGGTGGGTGGTGCGGGCTCTCGGTGCGCCGGGCGGCGGGCGGCGGGCGGGAGTTTGACGACAGGGCCTAGAGCGCGGCGGCGCCGCGTTCGCGGAGGGACTGGCCGTACTGCTGGAGGACCCAGAGTTCGTTCTGGACGGCGGCGAGCTGCTGGGGGTCGGCGCGCGGGCCCAGGCGCTGGAGGGTGCCGCGGATCTCGCCGACGCGGTGGTTGACGGCGGCGAGGCGGACGGCGACCAACTGGACGCCTGCGTATGCCTCGTCGGCCTCCCGGCGGGTGTGCAGCGGCTCCACTGCCAGCTCGGTGATCATGGCGCGGACGGTGTCGTCGGGGGCGGCCTCGCGGACCCGGGTGAGGTACTCGCCGTCGGCGGATCCGGCGGTGGCGCCGCCGGCGTCCTCGATGCACCGTCGGACGACGGCGTACGGGGGCGCGGTGAACTCGTCGGCGCCGTAGGCGTCGAAGGCCGGGGAGACCAGGTCGGGGCGCTGGAGGGCGAGCTTGAGGAGTTCCCGTTCGACGCGGTGGGCGGGGCTGCGGAGGTTGAGGGCGGGACCGCCGGGGGCGGGGCGCGGCTGCTCGGCGGGGGGTGCGTCGTGGCGCTGCGGGCGGCCCTGGCCGGGGCCGCCGCCGTCGCGGCCGCGCTCGCGGGCCCAGCGGGCGAGCTGGGAGACCCGGCGGACGACGAACTGGGTGTCCAGGATGCCGAGCATGCCGGCCAGTTGGACGGCGGATTCGTGCTGGATGGCGCTGTTCTTGATGCGGGCGACGATGGGGGCGGCCTCGTCGAGGGCGGCGGCCCGGCCGACCGGGGTGTCGAGGTTGTGCCGGGCGACGACCTGGCGGAGCGCGAACTCGAAGAGCGGGGTGCGGGATTCGACGAGATCGGCGACGGCGCCGTCGCCCTTGGCGAGCCGCAGGTCGCAGGGGTCCATGCCGCCGGGGGTGATGGCGATGGAGGTCTCGGCGGCGAACTTCTGGTCGTCCTCGAAGGCGCGCAGGGCGGCCTTCTGGCCGGCGGCGTCGCCGTCGAAGGTGAAGACCACCTCGGAGCCGGAGTTGTCCATCAGCAGGCGGCGGAGGATCTTGATGTGGCCCTCGCCGAAGGCGGTGCCGCAGGTGGCGATGGCGGTGGTGACGCCGGCGAGGTGGCAGGCCATGACGTCGGTGTAGCCCTCGACGACGACGGCGCGGTTGCCCTTGGCGATCTCCTTCTTGGCGAGGTCGATGCCGTAGAGGACCTGGGACTTGCGGTAGAGGGGGGTCTCGGGGGTGTTGAGGTACTTGGGGCCGTTGTCGTCGTCGCGGAGCTTGCGGGCGCCGAAGCCGACGACCTCGCCGGAGATGTCGCGGATGGGCCACATCAGGCGGCCGCGGAAGCGGTCGATGGGGCCGCGGCGGCCCTCCTGGGAGAGGCCGGAGAGGACCAGCTCCTTGTCGGTGAAGCCGCGGCCGCGCAGGAAGCGGGTGAGGTGGTCCCAGCCGGCGGGGCTGTAGCCGACGCCGAAGTGCTGGGCGGCGGCCTGGTCGAAACCGCGGTCGGCGAGGAAGGTACGGGCGACGGCGGCCTCGGGGCTCTCCAGCTGCTCGGTGTAGTACTGGGCGGCGGCCTTGTGGGCCTCGACCAGGCGGGTGCGCTCGCCCTGCTGGCGGCCGGGGGTGTAGCCGCCCTCCTCATAGCGGAGGGTGATGCCGGCCTGGGCGGCGAGGCGTTCGATGGTCTCGGCGAAGGAGAGGTGGTCGATCTTCATGACGAAGTCGACGGTGTCGCCGCCCTCTTGGCAGCCGAAGCAGTGGTAGAGGCCCTTGGCGGGGCTCACGTGGAAGGACGGGGACTTCTCGTCGTGGAAGGGGCACAGGCCCTTGAGGTTGCCGCCGCCGGCGTTGCGGAGCTGGAGGTACTCGGACACGACGGCGTCGATCGGGACCGCGTCCCGCACCGCCTTCACATCGTCATCGTTGATCCTGCCTGCCACGGGTGAATTCTACGGTGGGGGTCCGACAGTCCCCGCACGGACGGGCCCCGGCCGGGGCGGGCCGATCCGGGGCCGGGGTGGTGCGGGCCGGGTCAGGGCAGGAGTTCCCGGAAGCGGTCCGGGCCGATGTTGCCGCCGGAGACGATCACGCCGATACGGGCCGGTGCGGGGCCCGGGAGCGGCTCCGGGCGGCCGGCGAGCAGGGCGGCGAGGGCGCTGGCGCCGCTGGGCTCGACGACGATCTTGAGGCGTTCGAAGGCGAAGGCCATGGCGGCGCGGATCTCGTCGTCGGTGACGAGGACCACGGAGTCGACCAGCCGCCGGTTGATCGCGAAGGTCAGCTCGCCGGGGGTCTCGACGGCCTGGCCGTCGGCGATGGTGCGCGGCACGGGGACGGCGACGCGGTGGCCGGCGGCCAGGGAGCGGCGGGTGTCGTCGCCGGCCTCGGGCTCGACGCCGATCATGCGGGTGCCGGGGGCCAGCGCGGTGGCGGCGGTGGCGCAGCCGGCCATCAGCCCGCCGCCGCCGACGGGTACGAGGAGGACGTCGAGCGGGCCGGTCTCCTCCAGGAGCTCCAGGGCGGCGGTGCCCTGTCCGGCGATGACGTGCGGGTGGTCGTACGGGGGGATCAGGGTCAGGCCGCGCTCCTGGGCGATGCGGGCGCTGAGGGCGGCGCGGTCCTCGGTGTAGCGGTCGTAGGCGACGATCTCGGCGCCGTAGCCGGCGGTGGCGTCCCGTTTGGAGCGCGGGGCGTCGGCGGGCATGACGATGACGGCGCGGGTGCCGCGTTCCCGGGCGGCGAGGGCGAGGGCCTGGGCGTGGTTGCCGGAGGAGTGGGCGACGACCCCGCGGGCCAGCTGCTCGGGGGTGAGGCGGGAGAGGGCGTGGTAGGCGCCGCGGAACTTGAAGGCGCCGGCCCGTTGGAAGTTCTCGCACTTGAGGAAGGCCCGGGTGCCGGTCCGGGTGTCGAGGGTGCGGGAGCGCAGCACCGGGGTGCGGTGGGCCGCGCCGGCCAGCCGGCGGGCGGCGTCCCGGACGTCGTCGAGGGTGACGTCCGGGGTGCCGCTGCCGCCGGGGCCGGTGCTGTCGGTGGAGCCGGTGGGGCGCGTGGGACCAGAGGTCATACGGGCACGTTACGGGAGCAGTGAGGTCAGGGGAACGGTGGGATCGGCCAGCTTCTCGGGGTCCAACGGGGCAGCGGAGCGGATCAGTTGCTGAACGTGCTCGGCGACGTCCCAGACGTTGACGTTCATGCCGGCCAGGACGCGGCCCTCGCTGAGCCAGAAGGCGATGAACTCCCGCTTGCCGACGTCGCCGCGGCAGACGACCTGGTCGTAGGAGCCGGGCGGGGCGTAGCCGGAGTACTCCATGCCGAGGTCGTACTGGTCGGAGAAGAAGTACGGGACGCGGTCGTAGCTGATGTCCTGGCCGAGCATGGCGCGGGCGGCCGCCGGGCCGCCGTTGAGGGCGTTGGCCCAGTGCTCGACGCGCAGCCGGGTGTCCAGGAGGGGGTGGTCGGCGGCGGCCGCGTCGCCGGCGGCGTGGATGTACGGGTCGGAGGTGCGCAGCGCGGCGTCGACGGCGATCCCGCCGCCGTCGGCGCGGTCGACGACGTCGAGGCCGGCCTGTTCGGCGAGGGCGGTGCGGGGGGCGGCGCCGATGGCGGCGAGCACGTCGTGGGCGGGGTGTTCCTCGCCGTCGTCGGTGCGGACGGAGACGACCACGCCGTCCTGGCCGACGATCTCGGTGAGGCGGGCGCCGAAGTGGAAGCGGACGCCGCGCTCGCTGTGCAGGTCGGTGAAGAGGGCGCCGAGTTCGGGGCCGAGGATGCCGTGCAGGGGCGTCGGTTCGGGTTCGACGATGGTGACCTCGGCGCCGTAGGAGCGGGCCGCGGCGG
Source organism: Streptomyces sp. BHT-5-2 (assembly GCF_019774615.1). NCBI lineage: Bacteria > Bacillati > Actinomycetota > Actinomycetes > Kitasatosporales > Streptomycetaceae > Streptomyces > Streptomyces sp. BHT-5-2. Next base: position 22,022 of record NZ_CP081496.1, read on the forward strand.
CCACTTCGAGGCCGATCCAGCCGGCGCCGGCGATGACCAGGTGGCCGTTCTCGCGCCCCAGGGAGGCGAGGACGCCGCGGAGGCGTTCGGCGTGGGCGAGGCGGCGGAGGTGGTGGACGCCGGCCAGGCCGGTGCCGGGGATGTTCAGGCGGCGGGGTTCGGCGCCGGTGGCCAGCAGCAGCTTGTCGTAGGCGATGAGGGTGCCGTCGCCCAGGCGGACGGTCCGGGCGGTGGGGTCCAGGTGGACGGCGGGCTGGCCCAGGTGGAGCTCGATCCGGGCCTGGGCGTAGAAGGCGGGCTCGTGGATGAAGACGCTGTCGCGCTCCTCCTTGCCGAGCAGGTACCCCTTGGAGAGCGGGGGGCGCTCGTAGGGGTGGTCGCGCTCGTCACAGATGAGGATCACCCGGCCGGTGAACCCTTCCGCGCGGAGCGTCTCCGCGGCCTTCGCTCCGGCCAGGCCACCCCCGACGATGACGAACGTCTGGTGCGTGTCGACCACTTGCTTCCTCCTCGTTGCGGTGCCGTACGTCCGCGTCCGCGTCCGTGAACGCCCCTGTTGGTGCCCCGTTGGTTCCCCCGCTGCCGCCCCCGTTTTGCGGTGCCTGTGGTGTTCTCTCTCGTTTCCTTGATGTGTTCGACGGTTTTCGGGTTCCCGTGTGCCGTCGCGGGGACGAGCGTCCCGCACGGAGCGTGAGGGGGGAAGAGGGGCCGCCTCCCCAGGGTCACCCTGGGTTGCCCTAACCGTTACCAGGGGGACGTGTGAGGCGAGCGTGAAGATTACGCGCGGAGGCGTCGGTGAGCGCCGCGATCTGGTCGATCACGGCCCGCAGCCGGGCGGTGTCGTCGGGGGCCGCGTCGAACAGTGAACGGAACTGCGGGTCAAGGCCGTCGGGGGCGCGGGCGAGCAGCGCCTCGGCGAGTTCGGCGATCACCACGCGCTGGTCGGCACGGAGCGCTTCCTGGTCCGGGCGCTGTATCACGTAGCGATCGGCGACTGCTTTGAGAACGGCGCATTCCAGGCGGGTTTCGGCCGGAACCACCAGCTCCGCCGCGTACCGGGTGAGCGGGCCGCTGCTGAAGCGGGACCGGGTGGCGCCCTCGGCGGCCAGGCAGAAGCGGCCGATGAGCTGGCTGGTGGCGTCCTTGAGGCGGGCCTGGGCGAGCGCCGAGCCGTCGTAGCCGTGCGGCCACCACTCCTGCTCCAGCAGGCGGTCCAGTGCCGCGGCCAGCTCCGCCTCGGCGGCGCCGGGGGCGTAGCGCTCGGCGGCGACCGCGAAGATCTCGGCGCGTTCGGGGTCGGCGAGCAGCACGTTGGGGTCGAGGTGGCCGGCGTGCAGCCCGTCCTCGACGTCGTGCACCGAGTAGGCGACGTCGTCGGCCCAGTCCATGACCTGCGCCTCGAAGCTGCGCCGGCCGGACGGGGCGCCCTGCCGGAACCACGCGAAGACGGGCAGGTCGTCGGCGTAGACGCCGAACTTCACGGCGTCCGGGCCGTCGGGGTGGGCGCCGCGCGGCCAGGGGTACTTGGTGGCGGCGTCCAGGGCGGCGCGGGTGAGGTTGAGGCCGACGCTGACCGGCGCGCCGTCCGGGGACGGCACGAAGCGCTTGGGTTCCAGACGGGCCAGGAGGCGCAGCGACTGGGCGTTGCCCTCGAAGCCGCCGCAGGGCGCGGCGACCTCGTTGAGGGCCTGTTCGCCGTTGTGCCCGAAGGGCGGGTGGCCGAGGTCGTGCGCCAGACAGGCGGTCTCGACCAGATCCGGGTCGCAGCCGAGGGCGGCGCCCAGTTCGCGACCCACCTGGGCGCACTCCAGGGAGTGCGTCAGACGGGTGCGGGGGCTGGCGTCCCATGCCTGGGTGGCGCTGCCGGGGGTGACGACCTGGGTCTTGCCGGCGAGCCGGCGCAGTGCGGCGGAGTGCAGGACCCGGGCGCGGTCGCGCTGGAAGGCGGTGCGCCCGGGGCGTTTGTCCGGCTCGGGGACCCAGCGTTCGGTGTCCGCCGCGGTGTAGCCGGGGAGCGCCGCGCGCGGGTCCTCGCCGTGGCTGGGAGGGGTTGCCCGTGTTGTGCCCGTCATACGGCGACGGTAGCCGCCCTGGGGACGTCGGTGCCGGATCCGGTGCCCGTGGAGAGCGCCTGGTCGTAGCGGTGCAGTACGAGGCGGGCCAGCGCGGGGTGGTCGCCCAGAGGGGCGGCGGCGGGCCCGGGGGCGAGGGCCGCGCACCGGTCGGCGAAGCGGCCGGGGGCGGCGAAGCAGGCGGCGACGGCTATGTCGTCGGGGTGGTGGCCGCGGTCGGCCAGCGCGCGGACGGCGTCGGGGACGGTGGGGGCGGCGGCAATCCGGGAGGGGCGACGCGAAGCGTCTCCTCCCGGGGTGGTGGCGGGCGACGGGTGGGCATAGGCGGGCAGGACGGGGATGCCGCCGAGGCGGGTGGAGAGGAGGCGGGCGGTGCGGGCGGTGTCACGGGCGGAGCGGGGGGCGCGGGAGCCGGCGGCGGCCAGGACGACGGCGGGTCCGCGGCCGTCATGGGGGCCGGTGGGGAAGCCGGCTTCCAGGAGGCGGCCGTGCAGGGCCTCGGCCAGGAGGGCGTGTGGGCCCAGGGGGGCCGCGGTCCGGCCGGTGAGGTGCGGGGCGGCGGCGAGCGCGGCGGGCAGGTCGTGGGTGACGTGGTGGCCGTGGCCGAAGAGCAGCGGCACCAGGACGACGGCGTCGGATGTGCCGTGCAGCGAGGCCAGGGTGTCGGCGAGCAGCGGCCGGTTCAGCTCGATGTGGCCGAGGTGGACGGGGAGGCCGGGGCGGAGCGCCCGGATCCGGGTGAGGAGGGCTCGGACGGTGGGGGCGGCTCCTGGGTGCCGGCTGCCGTGGGCGACGGCCACGAGGGCGGGCGGCGGGGTGGCGGGGCGGCGGTAGCCGTGCAGGCGGACGGTGCGCAGGCGGTTGCCGAGGACGTCGGTGATCTCGGCGGCGAGGCCGGCGGCGGCCAGGGGGGCGAAGGGCGGGGCGGACGGCCCGGGTGTCGGGGCGGAGAGGCGGGATTCCTGGGTGGGTTGGTTCGCTGTCGACGCCGTCATGGAGCGAGGCTGGCACCCGGTCGTTGCGGTTCCGTTTCCCGCCGGGGAATTCCCTGTACCGCGGCTCGTCCGCCCGCCTCCGGTCCCGTGGGAGGAGTCCGCCGCGCGCCGGAAACGGGGGCGACCCGTCGGCGCAACACGCCCGTTCCACGCTGACCGGTATGGACGCCGCCGCCATCGCCCCGATCGAGACCCACTGTCCCTACTGCGCGCTGCAATGCGGCATGGGGCTGCGGCCCGCCACCGGGCCGGGCGGCCCCGCGGTGGAGGTCGTGGAGCGGCCCGCGTTCCCCGTGAACCGGGGCGCGCTGTGCGGCAAGGGGCGGACGGCGCACGAACTGCTGGCCCCCGGGGCGCGGTTGACGTCTCCCCTGGTGCGCGACGCGGACACCGGGCAGTTGGTGCCGGCCGGTTGGGACGCGGCCCTGGGCCGGGTCACGGAGGGACTGCGGCGGGCCGGCGCGGTGTACGGGCGGGACGCGGTCGGGGTGTTCGGCGGCGGCGGGCTGACCAACGAGAAGGCGTATGCGCTGGGGAAGTTCGCGCGGGTGGTGCTGGGCACGTCGCAGATCGACTACAACGGCCGCTTCTGCATGTCGTCGGCCGGCGGGCCGGCGGACTACTCGGGGATCACCTACGCGCGGATCGCGGCGGAGGACGGGGTGTTCTGGCCCTGTCCGGCGGGCCCGGACGACCCGGCAGGCCCGGACGCCCCGGCCGACACGGCGGGTTCGGCGGGCGTGGCGGAGGGCGCGAAGCGGGCCGTGACGGGGGCCCAGGCGACCCGCGGGGAGCCGGCCGGGGTCCCGGGCCATCCCGGCACCCCGCGGCTCTTCCTGGACCGGTTCGCGACGTCCGACGGCCGGGCCCGCTTCGCGCCGGTCACGCACCGCCCGGCGGACGAGGAGCCGGACGCCGGATACCCGGTGGTGCTGACGACGGGGCGGGTGCTGGCGCAGCACCAGTCGGGCGCGCAGACCCGCCGGGTGGCCGCGCTGAACGCCGCCGAGCCCGGACCCTACGTCGAGCTCCACCCGCGGCTGGCGGACCGCCTCGGGATAGCCGACGGCGAGCCGGTCGCGGTGGTGTCCCGGCGCGGCCGGGCGGTGGCACCGGCCCGGGTGAGCCCGGCGATCCGCCCGGACACGGTGTTCATGCCGTTCCACTGGCCGGGCGAGGGCCGGGCCAACTCCCTGACCAATCCGGCGCTCGACCCGGTGTCCCGGATGCCGGAGTTCAAGGTGTGCGCCGTCCGGGTCGAGCGGCCGGGGCCGTAGGGTCCCGTCCGGTGGGTCCGCGCGGGCCCGGGGCGACGGTCAGTGGGCGTCGAGTTCCCGGAGGTAGGCGGCGCGGGTCTCCTCGTCCAGGAAGGACGCCAGGAAGGAGTTGCGGGCGAGGGTCCGCAGCGTCGCCTCGTCCAGGCCGAGGGCGTCCCGTACGGCGGTGAAGTTGTCGTCGGCGTAGCCGCCGAAGTAGGCGGGGTCGTCGGAGTTGAGGGTGACCAGCAGGCCGGCGTCCAGCATGGCGGGCAGCGGGTGGTCGGCGAGGTCCTCGACGACCCGCAGCCGGACGTTGGACAGCGGGCACACGGTCAGCGGGATGCGCTCGGCGACCAGGCGGGCGACCAGGCGCTCGTCCTCCATGCAGCGCACCCCGTGGTCGACCCGGTCCACGCCGAGGAGGTCCAGCGCCTCCCACACGTAGGCCGCCGGGCCCTCCTCGCCCGCGTGGGCCACGCACTTGAGGCCGGCCTCCCGGGCCAGCGCGAAGACCTCCTGGAACTTCGACGGCGGGTGGCCGACCTCGGCGGAGTCCAGGCCGACGGCGGTGATCCGGTCCAGGTAGGGGCGGGCCGCCTCGAAGGTCGTCAGGGCCGACTCGGCGCTCTCGTCGCGCAGGAAGCACATGATCAGCCGGGTCGTGATGCCGTACGTCTCCGGGGCGACGTCCAGTGCCCGGGCGAGGCCGCGGATGACCGTGCCCAGGGGGACGCCGCGGGAGGTGTGCGCCTGCGGGTCGAAGAAGATCTCGGCGTGCCGTACGCCCTGCTCCTTGGCGCGCGCCAGGTAGGCGTGCGCCAGGTCCGCGAAGTCGTCCTCAGTGCGCAGCACCTCCATCAGCGCGTAGTAGAGGTTCAGGAAGGACTGCAGGTCGGTGAAGGAGTAGGCGCGGCGGAGCTCGTCCTCGGTGGCGTAGGGCAGGGTGACGCCGTTGCGTCCGGCGAGCGTGAAGGCCAGGCCGGGCTCCAGGGTGCCCTCGATGTGGAGGTGGAGTTCGGCCTTGGGGAGGGGCCGGTGGGCGGGGGCGCTCGCGGGGGTGGAGGGCACGGGTCACACCTGTTCTGCTGTGCTGCGGGACGGGGTTCCTGTTCGGGCCGTGCGGGACGGCGCGCCCTTGGTGGACGAGTCCGCCCGTACGGGACGAGTCGTCCAGGTTATCCGGGGGACGTGCCGGCGGTGCGGCCGGTCCAGTGGCCGCCGGCGATCGGTGTTCCGCCGGCCCGCAGACGGGCGGCGAGGGGCTCGGCCGCCAGGTACACCCAGGCCCGGACAGTGCTGCCGTCAGGGCGGACGGCCTCGGTGGCCACCCGTTCGTAGAGGTTTCCGGCGCCCGCCGGGGTGCCCGGGCTGTAGCCCTCCAGGTGGTCCAGCGCGGCCCGGACTGCGTCGTAGTCGGCGTCGCGGGGGTGGATCAGCGCGCCGTGCACCACCGCGTCGGCCGGCCCGGTGGTGGCGTACGGGTAGCCGGGGCCCTCGTAGAGCACCGCGCCGACGATCCGGGCCGGTTCCTCGGCGGCGGTCCGGCCGCGCAGGGTGCGGGCGTAGTTGACCTCGCCGGGGCGCAGCGTCCCGTAGACGAAGAACGGCAGGCGCTCGGCCTCGGTGGACATCTGGCCCCTCCACGGGCGGTGCGGTGACACGGTACCGGCGATCGGGGCGCCACGGGCGCCGCGCGGCCCCTGTGACGTCGCCTACGGCCGTCCCCCGACTGCAACCATGCCAGGACGCGGCACGTCGCAGCTTGCGATATCGATCACGCGGGCGTTCGCAGCGGGCAAGGCGGCCGCGGAGGCTGCGCTGCGGCCCGATCCGCACTTCCTCGGCCCCAGGGAGAAGGGCCCGGCGCCGGCGCTCCGTTAGCGCACCGTCGCCCGGCCCTCCTCCGTGGTACGTGACTCCACGGCGTGCGACTCAGTGGCTTTTGAGTCCGTTGAGTCCGTTGAGTCCGTTGAGTCCGTTGAGTTGGTTGAGTCCGTTGAGTTGGTTAAATCGGTTGAGTCATTGCTTGCGAGTGGCGTCAGGTTGTGTGGCGTGTGGTCGTCAGCCGCTCTGGCCGTCGGTCCCGTTCTGCGTTCCGTCGCCGGCCTGGTTGTCCTGCCCGCTCTGGCTGTCCTGGTTGTCCTGGCCGCTCTGGCTGTCCTGGTTGTCCTGGCCGCTCTGGCTGTCCTGGTTGTCCTGGGTTCCGCCTCCGCCCTGGGGGTCGTCGCCGCTCTGAGGGTCGCCGCCACTCTTGGTGTCGCCGCTCTTGGCGTCGCCCGAGCCCTGGGTCCCGCCCGCTGCCTGGGGCGCCTCCCCGGCCTGCGCGGCGCGGTCGTACAGGCTGAGGATCTCCTTCCCGAAGTACGGGCTGTAGGAGGTCCGGTCGCTGTGCGGGCCCCGGGGGCCACCGCCGTTGACGCCGCCGATGACACCGATGACCCGACCCGTACGGGTACGGGGGTCGTAGCCGGCCAGCCAGGGGCTGCCCGAGGTGCCGCCGTAGAACCCGTTGCACTCCATGCGGAGTTGACGGGTGCCCGCCAGGCGCTGGGTGGTGGTGGCGCAGCGCACGGCGCGGTCCGCCGGGTCGCTGTGGACGCTGGGGTAGCCGATGACGTTGACCTGGTTGCGGTAACCGGGCGTGGCGGTCAGGGTGTTGGCGCCGGTGACGTCCTCGATGCGCCGGCCGCTGTCGTCCGGGGCGACGGTGGCGAAGGCGAAGTCGAGGTCGGCGCCGCCCCCTGTGGTGGCGCGGTCGGCGTAGGCATAAGTGTCCTCGATGGCCCACACCCCGTAGGGCTGGCTGTCCTCGCCGGACTGGTACTGGGGGACGAACGCGGCATGTGCTCCCGCGTTGCAGTGCCCCGCGGTGAGGATCAGGTTGCCGCGCGGGCTGTGCACGACACTCGCGGTGCAGTGGTGTTCACGGGCGTCCCCGTCGACGCTGAACAGCACACCGACGGACGGGATGCCATCGAAGTGCTCGGCGGTCGGGGCATGTTGGGATGTCGCGGCGGGCTGCCCGGCGCCGCCACGCACGGGCGGGGCGGCCGCCGCCATCCGCCGCGGGGTCCAGAACGCCTTGGCGTCCTTGTTGGTCCATGCGCCGCCGTGGTGGGACTCATGGGTGACGGTGGGGTGGTTGCCGTGGTTGCCGTGATGTCCGGGGTCGGTCTCGGCGGCGTGGCCCACGGGGGTGCCGGCGAGACCGAAGGCCATACCGAGGGCGAGGGTCACCGCCCTGCCACGCCGGCGCGTCCGCCCTGCGTCCGCCCTCGGCACGTCTCCCTTCCGCGGCGCGTCAGTTGCGCCGGACACGTCAGCCGTCCCCGACACTCCAGCGGTCCTCAACACGGCACCCGCCCTCGACACGTCAGCCTTCCTCGGCACATCGGTCGTTCTCGGCACGTCAGCTCGTCTCCTCTGCGATCCAGGAGAGATAGCCGGCGCCACCGTGGGTGATCGGGGTGGCGATGATCTCCGGGGTCTCGTAGTCGTGCGCGTCGCGGAGGTACGCCTCCAGCGCCGCGTAGCGTGCGCTCGCCGTCTTGAACAGCACCTGCCACTCCTGGCTGGTCTCCACGGCGCTGTTCCACCGGAACACCGAGGTCACCGGCGCGCTGATCTGGGCGCAGGCGGCGAGCCGGCCCTCGATGGCGCCGCGTGCCAGCCGCTCGGCCTTCTGTGCGCTGTCGGTGGTCGTCATCACGGTCAGGAATCGCGCCGGGGCCCCGGTCGGGGCGGGGGCGGCAGAGGGTTCGTTGAGGGCGGTGGGGTCGGCCACGGTCACTCAGCCTTCGCGGTCGGGGTGGGGGTGGGTCGCACGTTTCGGCCTCCGGCCCATCGATCTTTCAATCTTTCGATCAAGGGATCGCCTCGCATCGTACGGACCGCAGTGATCAACTGGCGGACGGCGGGCCGCTTTTTACCGGCAAGCACCCGGACGTCCCATCGCGTCCAGGTCCGCAGACGCCGACGGGGAACATCCCGGTTGCGGCGCGCGGGGCACGGAGAACGATGGAGAGGGGAGCCCGACCGTCGACTCGGGCCCGCAAGCCGGTCCGCACGCGAAAGGCGAGCGCCATGGTGAACCTCGAAATCCTCGTCCGTAACCAGCTGGACGACGCCCGGGCCGCCGCCCACGGACGGAGCGCCCATCTCTTCGTGCACGACGGACCGCTGCGGCAGACGGTGATCGCACTGCTGGCCGGCACGACGCTGGACGAGCACAACACGCCGCCGGCGGCGAGCCTTCAGGTGCTGCGCGGCCGGGTCCGGCTGACCGGGCCGGGCGGCGGCCAGGAGCTGCTCGCCGGCCATGTCGCGGCGCTCCCGCACACCCGGCACGGCCTGCGCGCACTGGAGGACTCCGTGGTGCTGCTGACGGCCGTCACGGAGGTGCCCGAGCGGCCACGGAGCGTGGCGGCGGGCGCGTCGAGCACGGCAGTGATCCGCACCTGAAGGCGATCTTCCGCGGGCGAAGGCAACCTTCCGCTTCTCGCCCCCTTCGCAGTCTTCATATTTTTCTGAATCTTCCGTAGCATTGAGTCATGGCCAACTTGAACCTGCCGAATCTGCCGAATCTGCCGAATCCACCGACCCCTCCGGACTCGATCAGCTCGCCCAACTCGCCCAACTCACCGAAGATCTCCGGCCCCCGGCCGGCGCCGCCGAGCGAGCCGGTGCGGACCATCGGGCCGGTGCGGTTGACCGGCGCGAAGGAGACCCTGCTCGCGACGCTCCACGGCCGCGCCCTCGACTGCCGGGCGCGGCGCCCGATCCTCGGCGACACCATGGCGCTCGACGCCGCACGACGCCTCGACTACGACTTCGCGCGGCTGCGGATCGGCCCCGGCGGCGCGGCCGCAGTCGCCCTCCGCGCCCGGCAGTTGGACCTCTGGACGGCCCGCTTCCTCGGCGAGCACCCGGACGCGACGGTGGTGCACCTGGGCTGCGGTCTGGACACCCGCGTCCACCGCCTCGGCCCGGGCCCCGGGGTGCGGTGGTTCGACGTCGACTTCCCCGAGGTCATCGACCTCAGACGGCAGCTCTTCCCCGAACCGCCCGGCTACACCGCCATCCCCTCGTCGGTCACCGACCCGTCCTGGGTGGACCGCATCCCGGCGGACCGGCCCACGATGATCGTGGCCGAGGGACTGCTGATGTACCTCACCGAACGGGACGGCACCGCGCTGCTCCGCCGGCTGATGGCCCATGCGCCCGGCGGCGGGCTGGCGTTCGACTTCTTCAGTCGATTCGCGGTCCGCGCGGCGCGCCTGAACACCGTCATCGTCCGCACCGGCTCGACGCTCCACTGGGGCGGTGGTCCCGCCGACGTCGCCCGGCTGCGCCCCGGACTGGAGATCGTCGAAACCTTCGGCGCCCTGGAGATACCGGACATCGCCCGGCTCCCCGCGCGCTATCGGGCGCCGGCCCGCCTGGCGAACCTCATACCCGGCATCCGGGAGATGTCCCGGCTCTACAACTGCCGCTTCTGACGGGATGGTTGGCGACCCGCCTCGCCCCCACTCGGTCTCCCCGGGCCCCGGGTCCCCCTCCCGGCCTCCCTCCCCCTCAGGCGGCGAACCACTGGTCGTAGGCCAACTTGCAGAGGAGGACGATGACGACGAGGACGAGCACACCGCGGACGAAGCCGGTGCCCCGCTTCAGGGCCATCCTGGCCCCGACCGTCCCGCCGACGAGGTTGAAGAGGGCGAGCAGCGCGCCCAGTTGCCACAGGATCGTGCCCTGGAGGGCGAACATCGCCAGAGCGCCGATGTTGGTGCAGACGTTGACGACCTTGGCGGTGGCGGACGAGGTGACCAGGTCCATATGGAGCACGGCGGCGAGCGCGACGACGAGGAACGCGCCGGTGCCGGGGCCGATCAGACCGTCGTAGAAGCCGATCCCCAGACCCGCGATCAGGATGGCGGCCAGCACGCGCCGCCGCGAGACCGGGCCGGACGGCACGACGGCGGTACCGAAGGTCGGGCGGACGAGGACGAAGACGAGCACACCGAGCAGGACGGTCATGATCAGCGGTCGCAGCACCTCGCTGTTGATCCCGGCCGCGAAGAACGCCCCGCCCAGCGAACCGGCCATCGCCGCGGCGCCGATCCGCAGGGCGGTGCCGATGTCGATCGGCGCCTTGCGGAGGTAGGTGACGGCGGCCGCGGCGGTGCCGACCACAGCGGTGGACTTGTTGGTCCCGAGGACGAACACGGTGGGCACGTGCGGGAGTCCCACCAGCAGGGCCGGGAGCAGCAGCAGCCCGCCACCGCCCACCACCGCGTCGATCCATCCCGCGGCGAGGGCGGCCAGGCAGAGCAGGGCCAGCGTGAACAGCGATATGTCAGAGGGCACCAGGGGATCTTATGAAGGAGTTCCGAACCGGACCGGCGAATGACATCGGGCGACGAGGCGCCGGGAGCGCGCCCGGGCGTCCACCCGCGAAGCCTCCATGCTCCGCAGCATGGAGACGCCGACGAGCCCAGATACACCCGTGACGCCCATGACATCCGTGGTACCCGTGACACCCGTGGGCTGGACGTGAGCAGCGCGGGGAGCGTGCGGGAGTCACGGCGTGGGGCGGGGCTGGGCGGGGCGGGGGCGCCCGGCGGGACGAAGGTCATCGTCACGCCTCAGGTCGGGCGGTCCGCCCGGGAGACGGCCCGCAGACGGGCGCCGCGGCTCCTGGCGACGCGACGGACCTCGGTCAGGGACTCGGTCAACTCGACGGTGAGGAGCTGGAGTTCCCCGGAGGTCCAGTTGCGGCCGGCGAGGAGGCGTCGGGCGTCCTCGACGAGGCCGTCGGCGAGGTGGAGTTGGGCCTCCTCGATGTCGTCGGCCACACGGGAGACGAAGCCGGTCCCGTCGCCGAGGACGAAGCAGGGCTTGCCGTCGGGGCTCGACCATGGCAGAAGCCGCGGGGTAGCGTCGGTCATGTCGTCAACCTCCAGGGGGTTGGTGGCCACGCCCCCGGACCGTTGCCTCGGTCGCGGGGGTCTCGCTTGCGTACTGCGTGTAGCCATTCGGTCACGCAGAAGCCGCAACGGGCAATAGGATTGGGCAACTTAAACAGCAGGCGCTGAACGTGCTTACCTGCTGCGATGCTGCGTGCACTCGCAAGAGGAGAGGTCACGGCATTGGATGAGACGACCCCACCCGAACTCTTCAATCCGCTCCAGCGCTTCGGCCAGGACGTCAAACGGGTACGTCTGGGCCGCAAACTCACACAGAAGCACCTGGGCAAGGCCACCGGCTATACCGAGGCGTACATCTCCATGGTGGAGTCCGGAAAGCAGAAGGCCAGCCAGAGATTCGCCAAGGGCTGCGATACGGCGTTCGGAACGAACGGACTCTTCGAGGGGCTGCTGCACCGGATCGACGAGGGGGACAGCCCCTCGTGGTTCGTCCCGTATCTGAACATGGAGCGCAAGGCGACGCGCATCCTGGACTACTCGGCGAGCCTTGTGAAGGGCATCCTCCAGACCGAGGCGTACGCGAGGGTGATCTTCCAGGTGTCCAACCCCGGGGCGAGCGCCGAAGCGATCGACGGCAAGGTCGCAGCGCGACTGCGGCGGCGCGAGGTGTTCGAGCGGGACAAGCCGCCGCTTCTCTGGGCCATCCTCCACGAGGCGAGCCTGCGAACCGTCGTGGGCAACGCAGAAGTCATGTCCCTACAGCTTGAGTACCTGCTGGAGATGGCCGAGCGACCTCACATCGTGCTTCAGGTCATGCCATTCTCGGCGGGTGCTCCCACTGCACACATGAAGCCCTTCACTGTGCTGCACTTCACGGACTCCCGCTCGGTGCTCTACACCGAAACCAGGGTAGGAGGCCGGATGCACGACTCCGCACAAACGCTCGACGCGGCCCTCGATGACTATGATCTTCTTCGGGCGCATGCGTTGTCCCCGGATCGGTCACTGGCTCTGATCAAGACCCTGCTAAAGGAGTTCCGCCCATGATCCCGGACTTGGATCTGGCCGTCGCGACGTGGGTCAAATCGTCCTACAGCGACGGCAGCGGCGGGGACTGCCTCGAATTCTGCCCGACCCAAGCCCGTACCCACGGCGTGGTCCCCGTCCGCGACAGCAAGGCTTTCGACGGCCCCCCGATCATCATGTCCGTTAACGGGTGGTCCTCGTTCATCTCGGCGGTCAAGAATGGGGAGTTCGCCGTCTGAGGGCCGTCTGAGGTCCGTTCTGAGGAGGAGCGCCCGTGGATCTGCGTGACGATGCCCGAGCCCTGGCCGACGAGTTGGTGCGGATGCGGCGGGCGCTGCACCGGATTCCGGAGACGGGGCTCGAACTCCCCCGTACGCAGGAGGCGGTGCTCGCCGCGCTCGACGGGCTGCCGCTGGAGGTGAGCACCGGTCAGCAGGTGAGTTCGGTGACGGCGGTGCTGCGCGGGGCCGAACCCGGTCCCGTGGTGCTGCTGCGCGGTGACATGGACGCGCTGCCCGTCGCCGAGCGTCTCGACCTGGACTTCGCCGCGGACAACGGGCGGATGCACGCCTGCGGGCACGATCTGCACACCAGCATGCTCACGGGCGCCGCGAAGCTGCTGTCCGCGCACCGGGACCGGCTCGCCGGGGACGTGGTGTTCATGTTCCAGCCGGGCGAGGAGGGGTACGACGGGGCCCGGTACATGGTGGCGGAGGGCGTGTTGGAGGCCGCGGGGCGGCGGCCGGTGGCGGCGTATGCGCTGCATGTGCTGTCGGCGGGCCAGCCGAGCGGGGTCTTCGGGACGCGTGGCGGGCCGATGATGTCGGCGTCCAATCTGCTGCGGGTGACGGTGCGCGGGACGGGCGGGCACGGGTCGATGCCGCACCGTGCCAAGGACCCGGTGCAGGCGGCGTGTGCGATGGTGACGGCGTTGCAGGCGTGGATCACGCGGAGCTTCGACGTGTTCGACCCGGTGGTCCTGTCGGTGGGCACGTTCCACGCGGGGACGCAGCAGAACGTGATCCCGGAGACCGCGGTCTTCGAGGCGACGGTCCGGAGTTTCTCGACCGCGGCCCAGGCACGGGTGAAGGACGGGACGGTCGAGGTGTGCCGGGGCGTCGCGGCGGCCCACGAGGTGGCGGTGGAGGCCGAGTTCGTCGAGCGGTATCCGGTGACGGTGAACGACGACGCGGAGGCGGAGTTCGCGGCGCACACGGTCCGGGAGGCGCTGGGCGAGGAGCGGTTCGCGCGGCGGCCCAATCCGCTGACGGCGTCGGAGGACTTCTCCCGGGTGCTGGACGAGGTGCCGGGCGTGATGATGGTGCTGGGATCGCCGCCGGCCGGGGCGGATCCGGAGCGGAGCGCCAACAACCATTCGCCGCTGGCGGAGTTCGACGACGCGGTGCTGGCGGACGGGGCGGCGGTGTACGCGGAGTTGGCGGCGCGACGGTTGGCGAAGGGGTAGGGGGAGTCGTACGGCGGCCATGGGCCCGGTGGCGCCCGACTCGCCGGCGGGGGTCGCGCCGCAGCGCCCGACCCGGCGCGGGCCGACGGCCGTCGCCTCCGGGGCCCGGTTCTTAGAACGTTCTTAACCCCCCCCTCACTATCCACGTGGGCATGACATCGAAGCTCACACGAGTAATCGCCGTCTCGTTGGCACTGACGGCTGTGTCCGTCGGGGTCTCCGGGTGCGGGACGGCCGAGGCGGGGACACTTCAGGGCGGGCGGCTGACGTTGCCGGTGGACGGGGGGACCGCCACCGTCGACACCGCCACGCTGGCGGTGGAAGCGCGGGCCGGGGACGGGACGCGGCTGGTGCTGTCGGAGGCGGCCGCGGGCGGGCTCGGTGCGCCCGGGCCGGTGACGCGTACCGCCGACGGGGCGCGTTGGACGTATCCCGCCAAGGGGCTCGCGGTGACGGCGCGTTCGGAGCGGGGACGGCTGCGGATCGGTATCCGGGCCGCTCGCAGGCAGTCGGTGAGCTGGCCGGTGACCGGCACCGACCGGGCGGCGTCGTCCGTGCAGCTGCCGCGCGGGGAGGGGCTGGACATCCCGGTGCGGGACGCGTTCTGGAACTCCGAGCGGGGCGGCCTGGCCGGGAACACAGTGGACGTCGGCGGGGATCTGGCGCTGCCGTTGTGGGGGTACGCCATGGGCGGCGGCGGGGGCTCGAAGGCCGGCGGGGCGCGGCACGGGGTGAGTTATCTGACGCCCACCGACATCGGGACGTCGTTGCGGTTCGCGTCGCGGGGCGGGGCGCTGCGGGCCACGGCCGGGCACGACTTCGACGCCGGGGAGGGGACACGGGACTACGAGGTGTCGTTCGCGCTGACCGACGGGAATCCGGTCGCGCCGGCGGCCGACTACCGGTCGTATCTCGCGCAGAACGGGCAGCTCGGCAGTCTGCGGGAGAAGATCCGGCGGAATCCGGCGACCGGGAAGCTGCTGGGGGCGTTCCACGCCTATCTGTGGGGCGAGGCGCGGACCGCGGCCGGGGTGGAGCGGCTGCGGAAGCTGGGCGTGGACCGGATGTGGCTCGGCTACGACTCCGGGCCGGACCCGATGGACGCCAAGGCCGTCGCGGCCGCCGGGCGGGCGGGGTATCTCGTCGGGCCGTACGACACGTACGCCAACGGGCAGGACCCGAAGACCGCCGACAGTCCCACGTCGGCGTGGCCGGGGACGGTGTATCCGGACTTCTGCGTACGGAAGGCGGACGGGAAGCCGGAGACCGGGTTCGGCAACCGCGGGTGCTACCTGAGCTCGCAGGCGTTCGAGCGGGCGGAGCCGACCGGGCACTATCTGGCGGACCGGGCTCGTGCGATGACCGCCAACGGGGCGGAGAGCTACTTCCTGGACGTGGACGCGACCGGTGAGGTGTTCCGCGATCACGGCAGGGGACACGAGATGACCAGGGCCGGGGACCGGGAGAACCGGCTCGCGCGGATGCGGCGGCTGGCGCAGCGGTTCGTCCTGGGCTCGGAGTCCGCGCAGCCGTGGGCCAACCAGGTGCTGGCCTACGACCACGGCTCGGGCACGCCGGTCGCCGACGGGCTGTGGAAGCTGGAGCGCGACAAGGAGAAGTGGGGCGGCTACTACCCGCAGAACGCCCCGAAGAACGCCTTCATGCCGGTGTCGCTGCCGGCGGACCTGGCCACCGCGATGTACGACCCGAAGTACCGGGTGCCGCTGTACGAGACGGCGCTGCACGAGTCGCTGGTCAACGTGGAGCGGTGGGAGCTGTCGTACGACAAGCTCCCGGGCCAGAAGACCACCCGGGCGCTGCTGGGGATGCTCTACAACACCCCGCTGAACTTCTCGCTGAACGGGCCGGCGCTTGCGAAGAACGGGAAGGAACTGGCGGCGCTCCAGAAGTACTTCGCGCCGCTGCACCGCGCCGCGGGTACCGAGCGGCTGACGTCGTTCCGGTGGCTGACGGCGGACCGGAGCGTGCAGCGGACGGTGTTCGGGGACGGGACCCTGACGGTGACCGCCAACTTCGGCAGCGCGGCGCACGACGGGCTGCCGGGCGGCTGTGTGGACGCCGGGCTGCGGGGCGAGGCGCAGCCGCGGCGGCTGTGCCCGGCACGGGTCGACGGCTGATCTTCAGCGCAAGCCGATCTCCAGTCCGAGCTGATCTTCAGCGGACTGGTTGAAGGGCGCCGGCCGAGCGCCGACAGCCGGTATACAAGCCCCCGGCACCCCGCAAGATCCCCTCACAGCCCCGCCCGCCCGCCGCTGAGGCCCGTGTTCCGCCGGGGAAACGCGGGCGATCCCGGTGGGTAACAGCGGCGTCGCAGGCTGTCGGTATGACGTTGACGGGCAGAGCGCTCACGGGCACCGCGCCCCGGGGCACCCCGGGCACCGGCGCCGCGCCGGCAGGACCCGTGCCGGCGCCCGGGGCCGACCGGGCGGGCAGGCGGCGGGTGCACGGCGTCGAACTGGCCGACGGGCATCTGCTCGACGCCGGTGTGGTCGTGCTGGCGTGCGGGGTCCGCCCCCGTACCGGACTCGCCCGGGACGCCGGACTGGACGTCGGCGCCGGCATCCGGGTGGACGGCGCGCTGCGCACCAGCGCCCCGCACATCCACGCCGTAGGCGACTGCGCCGAGCACCGCGGGACGGTCTACGGCCTGGCCGGCGCCGCCCAGGAACAGGCCGACGCACTGGCCCGGGTGCTGACCGGGCCCCGGCCCACGGCGCCGCCCTACACCGGCACCCGGGCCCTGACCCGGCTCACCCTGCCGGGGCGGGACGCGCTGGACCTGGCCGCGTTCGGCGAGCCCGAGGCGCGCCCCGGCGACGACGTCGTCCGGCTCGCCGACGCCACCCGCGGCACCTATCGCAAGGTCGTGGTCCGCGGCGACCGCCTGGTCGGCGGGGTGCTCGTCGGCGCGCTCGGCAGCGTCGGCGCGCTCGCCCGCGCCTGGGAGGGAGCAGAGCCGCTCCCCTCCGGCGGCCCCTGCTCCATCTGCTCACCAACGACGGAGGCTCCTGATGTCCACGACGGCTTCTCGTGACCGGTCCCGCCCCACGATCGTGCTCGTCGGCCACGGCATGGTCGGCCAGCGCTTCCTGGAGGCACTGGCCGGGCGCGGCCTGACCGCCACGCACCGCGTGGTCGTGCTGTGCGAGGAGCCGCGCCCGGCCTACGACCGGGTCCAGCTCACCTCGTACTTCTCGGGGACCACGCCCGAGGAACTCTCCCTGTCCGACCCGGCGTTCCTCGACGAGCACGGCATCGAGCTGCACCTGGGCGATCCGGTGGAGACGGTGGACCGCGCGGCACGGAAGGTGACCGCCCGGTCCGGTCTGACCGTCGAGTACGACACCCTGGTGCTGGCCACCGGCTCGTACCCGTTCGTGCCGCCGGTGCCCAACAAGGACGCCACCGGGTGCTTCGTCTACCGCACGATCGAGGACCTGCTCGCGATCGAGGAGTACGCCGGGGCCCGCGCCACGACCGGTGCGGTGGTCGGCGGCGGGCTGCTCGGGCTGGAGGCGGCGGGTGCGCTCAAGGGCCTCGGGGTGACCTCCCACATCGTGGAGTTCGCGCCGCGGCTGATGCCGGTGCAGGTGGACGACGGCGGCGGCGCGGCCCTGCTGCGCACGATCGAGGAGATGGGCCTGACGGTCCACACCGGCGTGGGCACCCAGGAGATCCTGACCGACGCGGCCGGCGCCGTCACCGGCATGAAGCTGTCCGACGGCTCCGAACTCGCCACCGACATGGTGGTGTTCAGCGCCGGCGTCCGCCCCCGCGACCAGCTGGCCCGGGACTGCGGCCTGGCGGTCGGCGAGCGCGGCGGCATCAGCGTCGACGAGCGGTGCCGCACCGTCACCGACCCGCGGGTCTTCGCGATCGGCGAGTGCGCGCTGGCTGTGGACGGCCGGGTGTACGGGCTGGTCGCGCCCGGTTACGAGCAGGCCGAGACCGCGGCGGCCACGATCGCCGACGACGGCACCGGGCAGCCGTCGTTCACCGGCGCCGACCTGTCCACCAAGCTCAAGCTGCTCGGGGTGGACGTGGCGTCCTTCGGCGACGCGCACGGCACGGCCGAGGGCTGCCTGGACGTGGTCTACTCCGACTCCCGGGCGGGCCTGTACAAGAAACTGGTCGTCGCGGCGGACGGCACCCTGCTCGGCGGCATCCTCGTCGGCGACGCGGAGGCGTACGGGACGCTGCGGGCGCTCACCGGCTCGGTGCCGCCGGTCGCGCCGGAGTCCCTGGTGCTGCCCGCCGGCGCCGGCGGGGGCGCCCAGCTCGGACCGGGTGCGCTCCCGGACGACGCGATCGTCTGCTCCTGCCACAACGTAGGCAAGGGCACCATCCGCGGGGCGGTCACCGAGCACCGGTGCACCTCCGTGCCCGAGGTGAAGAAGTGCACCAAGGCCGGTACCGGCTGCGGCAGTTGCGTGAAGGTGCTCGACCAGCTGGTCACCGCCGAACTGGAGGCGTCCGGCATCGAGGTCGACAAGGGGCTGTGCGACTGCTTCGCGCAGACCCGCGAGGAGCTGTACGAGATCGTCCTGGCGCTGGGCGTCACCTCGTACCGGGAGCTGCTGGACGGGCACGGCCGCGAGGGCGCCCGGGGTGGCGAGGGCTGCGAGGTGTGCAAGCCGGCGGTGGCCTCGATCATCGCCTCCCTCGCCCCGTCGATCGGCGCGAGCGGCTACGTCCTGGACGGGGAGCAGGCGGCCCTTCAGGACACCAACGACCACTTCCTCGCCAACCTCCAGAAGAACGGCTCGTACTCGGTGGTGCCGCGCATCCCCGGCGGGGAGATCGCGCCCGAGAAGCTGATCGTGATCGGCGAGATCGCCCGGGACTTCGGCCTCTACACCAAGATCACCGGTGGTCAGCGGATCGACATGTTCGGTGCGCGGGTGGAACAGCTCCCGCAGATCTGGGGCCGGTTGGTGGAGGCCGGCTTCGAGTCCGGGCACGCGTACGGCAAGTCGCTGCGCACCGTGAAGTCCTGTGTGGGGTCGACCTGGTGCCGCTTCGGCGTGCAGGACTCGGTGCGGATGGCGATCGACCTGGAGCTGCGCTACCGGGGGCTGCGCTCCCCGCACAAGCTCAAGTCCGCGGTCTCCGGCTGCGCCCGCGAGTGCGCGGAGGCGCAGTCCAAGGACTTCGGGGTGATCGCCACGGCCAACGGCTGGAACCTCTACGTCGGCGGGAACGGCGGCGCGACCCCGCGCCACGCCGACCTGCTGGCCCAGGACCTCTCCGACGCCGAACTGGTCCGCCTGATCGACCGGTTCCTGATGTTCTACATCCGCACCGCGGACCGGCTGGAGCGCACCTCGACCTGGCTGGAGCGCATCCCCGGCGGCCTGGAACACGTACGCGACGTGGTGGTGCACGACGCGCTGGGCATCTGCGACGAGCTGGAGCGGCTGATGCGGACGCACATCTCGCACTACCGCGACGAGTGGGCCGCGACCCTCGACGACCCCGAGAAGCTGGCCCGCTTCGTGTCCTTCGTGAACGCCCCCGGCACCCCCGACCCGGTCGTCGCCTTCGTCCCCGAGCGCGACCAGATCAAGCCCGACCTGCCGCTGCTGGCCATCGGCCGGCGCCCCCTGGACGACGCACTGGAAGGAACCTCCCAGCGATGACCCGCACCCTTGAGACGACCGGCCTCCAGGTCCAACTCCACCTTTCGGAGGGCTGGTTCACGGTCTGCGACCTGCGCCGGCTGGCCCCCGGCCGCGGGGTCGCCGCCCTGCTGCCGGACGGGCGCCAGGTGGCTCTGTTCCGGGGCCGCGGGGAGCGGCTGTACGCCGTCGACAACCGCGACCCGTTCACCGGCGCCCCGGTGCTGGCCCGGGGGTTGACCGGCACCGCCGCGGGCCGCCCGTTCGTGGCGTCGCCGCTGCTCAAGCAGCGGTTCGACCTGGAGACCGGGGCGTGCCTGGACGACCCGTCGGTGTCCGTACCGGTGTACCGGGTGCGTACGCACGCCGGGTGAGCGCCGGGCGTACGCTGGAATTCCCCTACCGAGGAGTACGGCGTGACCCGGTGGAACACCAGCCACATCCCCGATCAGACCGGACGCGCGGTGGTCGTCACCGGCGCCAACAGCGGCCTGGGCTATGTCACCGCCCGTGAACTGGCGCGGCGCGGCGCCCGGGTGGTGCTGGCCTGCCGCAGCACGGAGCGGGGCGAGGCCGCGCTGGCCCGGCTGCGCTCCGAAGTCCCCGCCGCCGAGGCCGAGTTCCGGCCGCTGGACCTCGCCGATCTGGCGTCGGTACGGCACTTCGCCGAGGACCTCACCGACTTCTGCGGCGACCGGCTCGACCTGCTGATCAACAACGCGGGTGTGATGGCGCTGCCGTACCGCACCACCGCGGACGGCTTCGAGATGCAGTTCGGCACCAACCACCTGGGGCACTTCGCGCTCACCGGGCTGCTGCTGCCCAGGCTGCTGGCGACGCCCGGGGCGCGGATCGTGACGGTCTCCAGCATGCTGCACGTGCTGGCCGACGTGAATCTCGACGACCTCGACAGCGTGCGCTCGTACCGACGCTGGACCGCCTACGGCCGGTCGAAGAGCGCCAACCTGCTCTTCACCCACGAGCTGGCCCGGCGGCTGGCGACAACCGGTTCGCGGGTCGTCGCGGCCGCCGCGCACCCCGGCTACGCGCACACCAACCTCCAGACCGCCGGGGTCCGGATGGAGGGCCGCCGGACCGCCGAGCGCCTGGTGGAGGTGGGCAACCGCGTGATCGCCCAGCCCGCGGACGGCGGCGCGCTGGGCACGCTGTGCGCGGCCACCGCCCCGCACATGCGCCCGGACGCCTTCATCGGGCCGCGCAACGGGCTCCGCGGCGCCCCGGCCCACTCCTTCCGCGCCCCCTGGACGCGCAAGGGCGCCACCGCCGAGCGGCTCTGGACGGCCTCCGAGGAGCTGACCAAGGTGCGGTACGACTTCACCGTCCCCGGGGCGTGAGACCCGGCCCGACGGGCGCGCCCCTGCCCATGGGGCGCGCCCGCGGGCTGGTGGGGCGCGCATTCCCGCGTTCACCGTCAAAATCGCGTGAAGATCGCAGCGTCGCGCGCCAAGAGCGTGCCAAAACCGCTCGTCGGCCGCCGAAACGGCCTCCAGGCTGGCCAGGTCCCAGCCAGTGCCGCACGGAGGTACGACGAACGATGTCGACGGTGTCGCAGCCCGCAAACCGGCCGGAACAACCGCCCCCGGCGACCGCCACCGACTCCGGCGCCGCCACCGGCCCCGACCCGGCCGCCGACCGGCACCGCCTCACCGCCCTCCAGGGCCTGGCCGCCCTCTCCCTCGACGCGATGGCCTCCGTGGCGTACGGACCGGAGTCGATCGTGCTGGTGCTGTCCGCGGCCGGCGCCTACGGGCTGGGCTTCACCCTCCCCGTCACGCTCGCCATCGCCGCGCTGCTGGCCGTACTGGTGGCGTCCTACCGCCAGGTCATCGCCGCCTTCCCCAACGGCGGCGGCTCCTACGCGGTGGCCAAGACCCACCTGGGGCGCCGCCCGGCGCTGGTCGCCGCCGCCTCCCTCGTCCTGGACTACATCCTCAACGTCGCGGTGTCGGTGACCGCCGGCGTCGCCGCCCTCACCTCCGCCTTCCCCGGCCTCTACGGCGACCGGGTGTGGATCTGCCTGGCGGTACTGGTCCTGGTGACCTGCGTCAACCTGCGCGGAATCGCCGACTCGGCACGGGCGTTCCTGCTGCCCACCGCGGTCTTCGTCGCCTCGATCCTGGCGATGATCGTGGTCGGGCTGTTCCGCGACGCGCCGGCCTCCACCGCCACCGCCGACGGGCACGCCTCCGTCCTCGCCCAGAACGCCACCTCCGTCGGCGCGCTGCTGCTCCTGAAGGCGTTCGCGTCCGGCTGCTCGGCGCTGACCGGCGTGGAGGCGGTCGCCAACGCCGTGCCGTCCTTCCGGGCCCCCGCCACCCGCCGCGCCCAGCGCACCGAGGTCGCGCTCGGCGCCCTGCTCGGCGCGATGCTGATCGGCCTGTCGCTGCTCATCGGCCGCTTCCACCTCCAGCCGGTCGAGGGCGTCACCGTCCTCGCCCAGCTCGCGGACGCCTCGCTCGGCCACAACTGGGCCTTCTACGTAGTCCAGTTCGCCACCATGGTGCTGCTGGCGCTGGCCGCCAACACCTCCTTCGGTGGACTGCCGGTGCTGATGGGGCTGCTGGCACGCGACAACTACCTGCCGCACGTCTTCGGCCTGAAGGCCGACCGCCAGGTCCACCGCCACGGCGTACTGGCGCTGGCCGCGGTCGCCGCCGCGCTCCTGGTCTTCTCCGGCGGCGACGTCAACACCCTGGTGCCGCTGTTCGCCATCGGCGTCTTCGTCGGCTTCACGCTCTGCCAGGCCGGCATGGTCCGCCACTGGCATCTGGAGCGATCCGCCGGCTGGTTCGGCAAGGCACTGCTCAACGGCTTCGGCGCGCTGCTCACCGCCGCCGCCGCGATCGTGGTCACCGCCACCAAGTTCACCGAAGGCGCCTGGCTGATCGCGATCGCGCTGCCGCTGCTGGTCCTCGCCTTCGAGGGCGTCCACCGGGCCTACGCGCGGATCGGCGACCGCCTCGGCCTGGGCCGGGTGCCCGAACCGCCGCGCCGCGCCCGCTCGTTGGTCGTCGTCCCCGTCTCCCACCTGTCCCGGCTGACCGGCGAGGCGCTCAACGCGGCGGTGTCGATGGGCGACGAGGTGATCGCCGTCACCGTCACCTTCGCCGAGGACCGCCCCGCCGCCGAGGCCCTGCGCCGCGACTGGGAACTGTGGAACCCGGGCGTTGACCTGCTGGAACTCCCCTCCCCCACCCGCTCCCTGGGCCGCCCGATCGCCACCTACGTCCGCGACCTGACGGCCCGCCGGCCCGACGCCCGGGTCACCGTCCTGATCCCCGAGGCCGAGCCCGCCCACGTGTGGCAGCGGCTGCTGCAGAACCAGCGGGGCGGGGTGGTGGCACATGCGGTGCGGCGGGGGACGGATGCGGTGATCTGCCGCTTGCGGTTCCGGCTGACGCCGTAGCGGCCCCTGGGGCCGCGGCGTTCCCGTACGTCGTCGGCTGTCCCGCCGTGGTGGGGCTCTCTTTTCCGCCTTCGGCGGAGGGGGTTTGTCGGGGCGGTGCCCTGGTGTGTGGTGGGTGGCGGGGTGAACGGGACCCCGCCCCGTTCGTGGGACAGGTACAGGCAGCCGTCGGGCCACGTCTGCTGTACGGGGTGATCAGCGCCCTTGGGGCATCCACCCCGTGGCCGTGACCACCTCCTCGGCGATGTCCGGGACCGAGCGGCCGTCGGTCGCCACCCGCAGGGTGTCGGCGGCCACCCGCTCGTCCAACAGCCGCGCCTTGCGCGCGCTGTTCGCCAACTCCCGGGCCAGCTCCGAACCGCGCTCGCGGGCGGTGAGCCGCTCGGTGACGGTGGCGTCGGTACCGGTGAGCAGCACCCGAACGAGCCGCACGCGGGCCCCCATGGCCCGCTCGAACATCCCGGTGCTCTCGGGCAGCACACTGACGGTGTTGACGTACACCATCCGCCGGCATCCGATCCGGAGGTAATTCGCCCACACCGCCGCCAAGTTGCGCTCGGTGATGGCCGCCCGCGACGGATCGCCCTCCGGAGCCGGATGCACCTGCCCCATGAAGTCCCCGTCCATGACGGCGTGCCCGACCTCCGCCTCCCGCAGCAGCGCGGAAACCTCCCACCCCACCGTCGTCTTCCCGACCCCGGCCCGGCCCCCGATCAACAACGCTTC
Source organism: Streptomyces sp. BHT-5-2 (assembly GCF_019774615.1). Lineage (NCBI taxonomy): Bacteria > Bacillati > Actinomycetota > Actinomycetes > Kitasatosporales > Streptomycetaceae > Streptomyces > Streptomyces sp. BHT-5-2. The sequence goes on from NZ_CP081496.1 coordinate 45,554, forward strand.
GGCCACTCCGTCGCGGTCCTCCATCCACGCTCCTCCTGGTCGATTCCTCCCCGCCAGGCTGACAGGCCCCACCACGCCCGGACGACCCGATTTCCGCACCCACGACGGCCCGCCTCACTCACCCCACCCCCACCGGGCGGAGGCCCCGCACCCGCCACCCACCACCCTCCGGGCGCCCTCGCCCAACGAACCCCCTCCGCCGAAGGCGGCAACCCCACCACGTCGGGCCAGCCGACAGACAGCGATCAGCCGCGCCGAAATTTGGCTGGATCTCGCCTTCCACCGCCGGACAAGTGCGGAATCGACGACCAAGACGCCCCCGGCCGGCAGGCCATGACCCGCGGCCCGCCGCCATGGGCCGCGGCCCGCAGATGCGGTACGGTGCGCGCCATGCGCACGTACCCGGCCTTCCGTGAGGCCGCCGTCGCCGCCCTCGCGCCGCGCGACCGCGGCCCTCACGGCGCGTGCGCTCCCCGCGGTCTGAGTTTCCTGCGCCGCCGCGGCCGGGTGGGTTCGCCCCCGGCCGGCTGTCCCGGCGTGTCCTGAGGGCCCGCGCCCGGACGGGCCGCACCCCGGCCCGCCCCACTACCGCCCCGGCACCAGCCGCGCCCACCCACGCGCCCCCTTCACCCGGGCATATCCACGCACCCAGCCAACTCCCGTTCCAGGAGGCCAAGTTGACGAGCGCCGCCGATCCCACCACGCCCACAGCCGCACCCCCCACCCCCGCACTCCGCCCCCACCGCATCCCCGCCGACGGACTCCACGAAGGCCGCCGGATCCTGCGTCGCACCCCGGAGGACTGGACCGACCGGCCCTACGAGCTGTTCGAGCTCGTCCCGCAGGCCGCCACCATCGGGGCGGAGATCCGGGGGCTGGATCTGTCCCGCCCGCTGTCCGCGGCGCTGCGCGCCGAGCTGAACCGGGCGCTGCTGGAGTGGAAGGTGCTGTTCTTCCGCGGCCAGCACCTGAGCTCCGTCACACAGCGTCAATTTGCCGCCAACTGGGGGGAGTTGGAGACCAACCCGCTGCTGGCCCGGGGCGACTCGAAGGAGGTGGTGCGGTTTGACAAGGCCGCCGGTGGGGCTCCGACGTTCGAGAACGTATGGCACACGGACGTAACCTTCCGCGAGCGGCCCGCACTTGGTGCCGTGTTGCAACTGCGCGAGGTCCCACCGTCCGGCGGGGACACCCTGTGGGCCGACATGGCGGCGGCGTACGACAATTTGCCACCGGAAATCCAGGAGCGGATCGAGGGCGCGCGAGCGGTGCACGACTATCTCCCGGGCTTCGCCCGATTCTGCTCTCCGGCCCAACTGGCCCCATTCCAGGGGGAGTTCCCACCGGTGGAACATCCGGTGGTACGCCGACACCCGGAGTCCGGACGGCGGATGCTGTTCGTCAACGCGTCGTTCACCACCCGGATCGTGGGACTGCCGGAGGCGGAGAGCGACCGGTTGCTGCGGCTGCTGTTCCAGCAGGCCCATGTGCCGGAGTTCCAGGTGCGGTTCCGCTGGCGGGCCGGCGACGTCGCGTTCTGGGACAACCGTGCCACCCAGCATTACGCGGTGTTCGACTACGGGACGCGGCGGCGGGTCGCGGAGCGGGTGGCGATCGCCGGGGACCAGCCGTACTAGAGCCGGTCCTCCGGTGGGGCCGACGGCGCACCGCCAACCGGCCGTCGGGGAGCGGTCAGTGGGCCGCCGTCCCGTCGACCTGGGCGCCGCCGCGCAGCAGGGCGGCGCCCAGCGGCGTCAGGGTGTGCAGCACGGCGTTGCCCTGGCGCAGGGTGGACAGCAGTCCGGCGTCCCGCAGGACGGTGGCGTGCTGGCTGGCGGAGGCCAGCGAGACGTCGACGCGGCGGGCGAGTTCGCTGGTGGTGCAGCCGACGCCGATGCCCTGGAGTATCGCCGAGCGGGTCTGGCCCACGAGGCGGCCCAGCGAGCGGGCGGCCGGGACCTGCGGGGTGAGGCGCGGCGCCGGGTGCTCCACCGGATAGACCAGGACGGGCGTCAGGTCCGGGTTGTAGAACGTGACCGGGGTGCGGCGGCAGAAGTACGAGGGCAGCAGGAGCAGCCCGCGTCCGCCGAGGTGGAGGTCCCGGTCGACGGGGTAGTCGGCCTCCAGGACGGGCGGGCGCCAGCGCATCATCGGCGGCAGCGAGGCCAGCAGCCGGTCCGCGCCACCGTCCAGCAGGGCCCGGCCGCGGGCCGCCCGGTCGGCCTCTATTCGGCTCTGCACGCGGTGCCAGTACGGGGCCACGGCCGCGTCGTGGTAGCGCTGGAGTATGCCGGCGAGCCGGCCCAGCGAGCGGGTCTCGCCGTCCGCCATGGCCTGTATCCACGCCGGCAGCGGGCGGCCCGCGGCGGGCGCCAGCCGGCCCAGTTCGACGTGCAGCCGGGCGGCCGGCGTCTCGCGCAGCGCGGCGAGCGCCTCGTCCATGCCGAGCAGGCCCTCGGCAGGCGTCAGGAAATCCGGGAAATAGCCGCGGGTGGGCACCAGCGGCGCCAGCAGGCGCGCTTCGCCATTCAACCTTCCGCGGGTTTCCGATCGCCAACCGCCGAACGTGGAATCGTCGCGCCGGTCGCGAAGTCGGTGAAAGCTTAAGACCGTCTCCCACAGCGCATCGGGGCGTGCGGCAATCCGCACGCGGGCCAGATCGAGTCCACTGAAATGGACGCGTAACACCGAACCCCCACTCTTTGGTTATCTCCCTCGGCCCCCGGCACGCCTGAGTATGCACGCCAACACGCGCGGTCACCATGCCCTTTTGGCCAGAGTTGAAAAGGGTCGCGCGGGGCCGGGCCCGGACGGAATGCTGGAGGCAATTCGACGACGGTGTGCACGGCGCGGATTGCTCGATCCCGTGGGGGGTGATGGGCAAACAACCGGCCGGGCTTCGCCCCGTTGAAGGCCGCCTCCCACGCCGACTGGGAGGGCGGCAGCTCCCGAGGGGGGAGTCCGGAGAAAGCAAGGGCGGCACCTGTGCGCACAGGTGCCGCCCTTGCCGTACGGGCCCGGAGGCGGGCGAACCCGCCGGTCGGGCGCCCGGTCGGGCGGGCCGCCGCGGCGCCCCCGGGAACGGCCGACAACCGACTGTCACCCACCCCGTGGAACAGTTCCGGTACGGATGGTTTCCGTTCGGACGGTTCCGCCCCGGACGATGCGGGTACGTCGTATCGCCGCCGAACGGTTCGGGGACGGACGCCCCGCCGCCGGACAATCCGGGTCCGGACGATCCGGGAGTCGGACGATCCGGGGCCGCACATTTCAACACCGGGCGATTCAGGGGCGAATGCCCCGGGCCCGAAGCTTCAGGGCCGAACGTTTTGGGCGCCGAATGCTTCAAAAGCGGACGATGCAAAAGCGGACGGCCCGCCGCCGCAATTCCCACGCCGTCCGCTCCCCCTCCCAACGGGCCCACGCTTTCCGGCAGTTCCCGCCGCCACCCACAAAAAACCGAGGGCGGCACCTCCGCACAGGTGCCGCCCTCGTTGGGTTGATCTGCACATATGCGGAACTGATGGGTCGATAGGGCACTCTGGGGGACACATCGGGCCAGAACCGCGTCGATGGTGTCCGCGGTGTGTCCTCGTCGCCCTCCCACAGATGCACGTAGAGATCCCACGTGATCGAGGGCTTCGCGTGGCCGAGGAGCCGCTGAACCTTCTTCACTGTAGCCCCGTGCTTGATCAGCACGGAGGCGAAGAAGTGTCGTAGGTCATGCAGCGTGGTGCCCTTGGGGGCGCGGAGCGGCGACCCCCACACGATCCTGCATTGATCCCGATCGTCGCCAATGGGTACGAGCAGGTGAATCGGCGCAACGTGCAGTGCCTGCGCCAGGAGCAGACAACGCCCGCTGGGTCGACCACATCCGCGACCAGGCCCGCGAATCCGGCGCCGCCATCGGCGAGGAAGACGCCCCCGAGGGGCCGCCTGCCGACCATCTCGCCAAGGTCGACGCCATGCGCCGCTACGCCGAGCGGCACGGCCTCACCCCCCGCCCGCACCCCGCCCCTCGACACCGTCGGCCGCCCGCTCCACACCCGCCCCTACTGAACCATCCCTGAAACAAACGGAGTTGATTTCATTCCCTCCCTGACCGGCCCCGACTACATCGACGCCAACACCGCCACCCACCGACTCAAGCAGACCCGCAAGACCCACCTTTTCGAACTGCGCCGTGACGTCGACGGCACCGCCGGCCCAGCCAACGGCCTCCGCTCCAACCATCGCGGCCCGCCTCGCCGACCAGCAGGCCGCCCCACTCCCCACCACGTAAGTACCCGACGCCACGCTGATGCCCCACACCGAAGAGCGGGGCATCAGTCGTGCCGCCCGGGCCTGCGGGCCTACCCTTGGTGGCCGTTGATGTAGTCGATGGCGGCCTGAACCGTGGTGATCTTCTCGGCTTCCTCGTCGGGGATCTCAGTGTCGAATTCCTCCTCCAACGCCATGATCAGCTCGACGGTGTCCGTCTCGTCTGCACCGAGGTCCTCCACAAACGAGGCGTTGTTCACAACCTCACCCTGCTTGACGCCGAGTTGCTCGCCGATGATCTTCTTCACGCGCTCTTCGATGGTGGACACGAAGCCTCCCTGGCCAACTCAAATCGGTCCGGTGGGGTGAGCGTCCCACACGGGTTCAGCCGAATTCCCGGGTTCTTGACGGGATGTCGTAGCCGCACCGGAACGGCGAAGCCCCGCCCGGAGGATGTCCGGGCGGGGCAGAGTCGGCAGCGCGTCAGCCGCGCACCGACGGAATCATCTCTTCGGGAAGCGGGCCGGGCGTCAGTCGAGGCCGCACGATCAGGGCAGGCATACACCGCCCACCCGGGGCCGCTCGCCCGCTCGACGTACCGCACCGCGATCGGGGCCAGCGTCGGCCGCTCGCACCGGCAGCACACAGCGTCGCTCATCTGCTCACCAAACGACAGTGAAAGGGAGCCCCACCAGCCATGGCCGTACCCGACTCTGGTGCAGTTCACGTACGTCGCTGTCAGCGGGACGCTGCGGCTGTCTTATGGAGAGCCATGAGCCGGGCCGTTTCCTCCTCACGGAAGTCCCTGACTTCGGCGCACCGCTGGCTCATCACGAACTCGCCCAACGTCAGACACAGGTCCATACGCTGAATGCACACGCCGACCATGAACGGGCCGTTCTGCGCCCGGTACATGCGCACGCCGTAGTACCCCTCATGACAGTCCCGGTCGTTGTCGAACCGGCACCCCTTGCAGGTGTCCGGCAGCCGGACGGGCCGGATGCTCTTCGCGTAGAGGGTCCGGCCGTCGGGGAGCCGGTAGCGGGTGCGCTGATCGGAGGCGCCGGCGGTGACGATGCGGCGGACCGGAACCGCCCCGAGATGATCCACAACCTCTTGCATGGCAGCGAGTGACGCCCCGTCGTCCTCAAGGTTCACAAGCACCCGTACGGTGACGACCCGCCCGTGCTCCTCGATAATGCGGAGCACCCGCGCCACGTGGTCATGGTCCGGGATCACGATGTTCGCCGACACCTTCACCCCGTGCCGGGAGGCGGTGTCGATCGTGGCGGTGAGAGCGTCCAGCTTCCGTGCCGCCAGCTTCGGTGAAGCGAGGCGCGGCGCCTGGACGGCGGCAAGTTCCTCGGGCGTTGTTCCGAATACGGACAGGTTGATCCGGTCAAGCCCGGCCGCCGCACACTCGGGCAGAACGGCCGCTCCGTTCTCGCCGTTGCTGGTGAGTCCCACCGTCAGGCCGAGGCGTCGTGCGATGCGGACAAGCGCCGGCAGCTCCGGGTGCAGAGTTGGCTCCCCGCCCGTGAAGTGAACCTCGGTAGTCGGGAGGCTGCCGCGCACTGCCGCCAGGGCCAAGGCAAATTCGGAATCGGCCTTGATCCGCTCCGGCAGGAAGCTTGCACTGTTCGTCGAGAGGTAGATCGAGACCCGACCGGAGCGGCCGGCCGTCCCGGTGAACTGGCCGGCCTCGCGGCCGAGGTTGTCCGTCGTGACCGGGGTGCCTTCGTTGTGACAGAAGGTGCAGGCGAGTCCGCAGGCATCAATGATCTTGACGCGCAGGGTCCGGTCCGGCACTACCGTGACCGGTAAGGCGTCCGTGTCAGTGTCGGTCATGGTTGCCTCCTGGCCGGCGGGGCCTGGTGACCCCGCCGACGCGCAGTAGAGAGGTCTAGGCGAATCGGAGTTCGCTGATCGAGTCGAGGTCGATTCCGTACCGTGCGAACACCTTCGTCGTGTTCTCGCTGGTCAGGTCGGGTCGAGGGATCGAGAGGCATTCGGCGGTCGCCCACACCTGTTCCTCGGTGTCGCCCTCGATCTCCAGGTAGGGCGGGATACGCGGCCATTCGTCGATCTCCAGCCGCACGCCGTCCAGCAGCCAGGACGATCGCCGGTTCTCCTGGTAGCTGCGGTGCGTGAGCCCCATGAGCCCGAGCAGCGCGTGCGTGTCCTCGAACGAGCCGACCGTTGTCTCGGTCTCCCGGGTGCCGTCGATCGCGTCCGAGCTGATCGTCTTCACGCACAGGGTCACTGCGCCGCCGGAGTCCCGCAGGCGCACCCAACGGCCCGGCACCGGGGGAACGGTGTCGTAAACGTAGCGGCGCATCAGGCGCTCGCCCTGGAAACTTCCACCGGCTGCCTTGATCCGCTCGGCCATGGCGTCCGGGTCGATGCCCAGCGCCTTCGCTTCGTACTCAACGGTGTGCATGTCTCTCCTGTTCGTATCGTGCGTGTTGCACGTCAGGCGTGAGCCTGCCGTCGTGGGACCTATGCCTTACGGTCGCGGGCGTCGCCCTGAGTGGTTTCCCGGCGGTCCTGCCTGCGCTCGTCGCCTCCAACCTCATGTATGAGCGCCTTGCGCAGAGCGGCTTCCTGGCCACTGAACCCGATCCGGCGAGCGTCAGCTTTGCCGTCCCCTACGTAGTCGTACGAGCGGGCTAGCGAGGCGACGGACTCGCCCTCGTTGTACCGGGCGATCACGTTTTCTCGATTGGCGATGAACTCGTTGCGAGCTTCGGTCAGCTCTTCTCGGGAACGGCGGGGCACGGCTCCTCCTCAAGCGGTCTGATGGCGCTAACCTCCACGCACCACTCCAACCCGCCGCCCGGCGGGCGCAGCCACACACAGGACGGCTGCTCGTGGTGGAGCAGGTAGGGCTGTCCGATCCCGTGGACGACGGCCTCGCGCTCCTTGGCGGTGTCAAGCACGCGAGCCCCGATGAAGACCCACTTCGGCATGCCCACGGGGCGCTCACCGGACTCTTCACGACCGGCGGTTCCTTCATCCGTGTCATCCCGTTGCAGGTTCTTCTGCTCGACGTACGTGGGGGTGCATCTGCTCACGCCTTTCCTCCTCGATGCCTGGACGATGAAGCGGTGAGCCTCTAGTCCACTGCGAGTTGGAGCGTTTCCGGCGCCGCGGAGGCGGACGTTTTCATCCCCCGCCACGGCCCGCTCGTTACGGTGGGAGGACCAACCGCAGCCGCAAGGGGAAGCGCATGGTGGGCATCGGTGGCAACAGACTGGCGCAGTTACGGCAGTCCGCGGGGTACACGCAGCAGGCGTTCGTCAAAGCGTTCAGGCACGAAGCCCTACGTCTCGGCATTGATGCATCGTTGCCGGTGTGCTTGCCGCAACGGCTCTGGTGTCTTCTCGGTCAGGACCTCGGATCGGTGTCGGTGACCTCGGCCTGCTGCGCGAGCGACTCGACGGTCTGTACCAGACGGACCACAGCGAGGGCAGCGTGCCGGCCATGACCAAAGCGCGCCGGATCGAGAACGAGATCACGGGAGCGCTCAGCGCGGCTTCGTACACCAGCCGCGTCGGTCGCGAGCTTCAGACGATGCTGGCCGAGCTGCACGGGCACCGAGCCTGGTACGGCTACGACGGTTGGCGCATCGCCGAGGGGCGAGCGGCATGCATGGAAGCGCTGGCCGCGGCCCAGCTCGTCGACAGCCCCCTCCTTCAAGTCTCCGTCCTGGAAACGCTCGTGCTGCTCGCTATCAGGGCCGAACGGGCATGGGAAGCCGCGAGCGCCGTCGAGAAGGCCTACCGGCTCGCCCAACGCGCCGGTGCCGGGCACACCGTGCACCTAGTGATCGCGTTGCGTGCCGCCAACGCGGCCACCCATGTGGGAGACCTGTCCGGAGCGCGCCGTGCCTTGAGCCGTGCCGTCAGCCACCAGGGCCGAGTCGATGCGGACACCGAGGTACCCAACTGGGCCCAGTTCGTCGGACCGTTCGAGGTGGACTACGCCACGGCAGACATGTATGTCCGGGCGGAGCAGCCCAGGCGCGCCGTTCCCTTTCTGCGTGCTGCGGTGACCGGTATCGGTGGTGACCTGCTCCGCAACAGCGCCTCGTACCGCGTAAAACTCGCGGGTGTGCTCCTTGAGGCGGGGGAAGCCGAGGAGGCATGCGCCGAGATGGCCACCGCACTTCAGGTGTGCGGAGGGGTCTCGTCGCCGCGGTTGCTGGACAAGATTCGGAAGTTCCAGCACGCCGTCGCCAGAATCGACACGGCGGTCGCCCGCGAGTGCAGCGACCGCATCCGCGAGACAGTCTGAGGGGCACCACATGACCCAACCCGAAGGCATCACCGTCGCACACCTGGACGGCCCGGCCGCGGAGGAGGCCGAAGGTGACTTCACGCTCGTCTACGCCGAGGTATTCGCCGAGCCGCCCTACTGCGAGACCGAGGACGACGTCGTGGCCACCTTCCGGCGTTTCCGCTCCCAGACACGGAAACGCGCCTTCCGGGCTGCCCTGGCCCGCACACCCGACGGCACGCCCGTCGGCATGGCCTACGGCTGCCCCCTCGGGCCGAAGACGGGCTGGTGGGACTCGCTTACCGAGCCCGTGTCCGACGAGATGCGCCGCGAGGACGGTCGCCGCACCTTCGGACTGATGGAGCTGGCCGTACGCCTGCCGTGGCGCCGGTGCGGCATCGCTCGCCGACTGCACGAATCACTCCTTGACCGGATCGAGGCCGAGCGCGTGGTGCTCAACGTCCATCCGGCGAGTGAGGCAGCGCGGGCGGCCTACCGGTCGTGGGGCTACCGCAAGGTCGGTGATGCTCGCCCGTGGACCGGTGCCGATCTCCACGACGTCATGGTTCTCGACTTGCCCCACCCGCCGGCGTAGGTCGGCACCGCACCTCACAGCACCCGCAACGGATACGCCCCGGAAGACTACGACAATCACTGCGAGTACTTTTCGCAGGTCAAGGCCGCTATCTAAGAGTTCCCGCAGGCCACAAAACCGAGGGCGGCACCTCCGCACAGGTGCCGCCCTCGTAGGGAGCCGGAGCGGGCGGCGGGCGTTGAGGGTGGCAGGGTGCCGCCGCCGGCTCCGGTGGTTCGCGGGGACGTGGTCCCCGGGTGGGGTCAGCGGCTGTCGCTGCCCTGGGATTCGGCCGCCGCCCGGCCCGCCTCCAGGCGGGCGACCGGGATGCGGAACGGGGAGCAGGAGACGTAGTCCAGGCCGACCTCGTGGAAGAAGTGGACGGACTCCGGGTCGCCGCCGTGCTCGCCGCAGACGCCGAGCTTGAGGTCGGGGCGGGTGGCCCGGCCGGCCGCGGCGGCGCTGCGGACCAGGGAGCCCACGCCGTCCTTGTCGATGGTCTCGAAGGGGCTGACGCCGAAGATGCCCTTCTCCAGGTACGCGGTGAAGAAGCTGGCCTCCACGTCGTCCCGGGAGAAGCCCCAGACGGTCTGGGTCAGGTCGTTGGTGCCGAAGGAGAAGAAGTCGGCGGACTCGGCGATCTGACCGGCCGTGAGGGCGGCGCGGGGCAGCTCGATCATGGTGCCGAGGGTGAGCTTGAGGCTGACGCCGCGGGCCTGCTCGACCTCGGCGATGACCTGCTCGGCCTCCTCGCGGACGATCTCCAGCTCCTGGACGGTGCCGACCAGCGGGATCATGATCTCGGCCCGCGGGTCGCCCTTGGCGTTCCGGCGCTCGGCGGCGGCCTCGGCGATGGCCCGTACCTGCATGGCGAACAGGCCGGGGATGACCAGGCCGAGGCGGACGCCGCGCAGACCCAGCATCGGGTTCTGCTCGTGCAGCTTGTGCACGGCCTGGAGGAGGCGGAGGTCGTTCTCGTGCGGCTCCTGGCGGGCCTCGGCGAGCGCGACCCGCACCGAGAGGTCGGTGATGTCGGGCAGGAACTCGTGCAGCGGCGGGTCGAGCAGCCGGACCGTCACCGGCAGGCCGTCCATCGCCTCGAACAGCTCGATGAAGTCGGCCTTCTGGAGCGGCAGCAGCTCGGCGAGGGCGGCTTCCCTGTCGGCGTCGGTGTGGGCCAGGATCAGCCGCTCGACCATCTCCCGGCGCTCGCCGAGGAACATGTGCTCGGTGCGGCACAGGCCGATGCCCTGGGCGCCGAACCGGCGGGCGCGGGCGGCGTCCTCGGCGTTGTCGGCGTTGGCCCGGACGCGCAGCCGGCGGACCCGGTCCGCGTAGGCCATGATCCGGTGCACGGCCTGCACCAGTTCGTCGGCGTCGTCGGCGCCGGCGTGCATCCGGCCCTCGAAGTACTCCACGACCGGCGACGGCACGACCGGGACCTCGCCGGCGTACACCTTGCCGGTGGAGCCGTCGATGGAGACGACGTCGCCCTCCTCGATGACCGTGCCGTCCGGCGTGGTCAGCTTGCGGGTCTTGGTGTCGACCTCCAGCTCCTCGGCGCCGCAGACACAGGTCTTGCCCATGCCGCGGGCGACGACGGCGGCGTGCGAGGTCTTGCCGCCGCGGGAGGTGAGGATGCCCTCGGCGGCGATCATGCCGTTGAGGTCGTCGGGGTTGGTCTCGCGGCGGATCAGGATGACCTTCTCGCCGGAGCGCGACCACTTGACGGCGGTGTAGGAGTCGAAGACGGCCTTGCCGACCGCCGCGCCCGGGGAGGCGGCGATGCCGCGGCCGATCAGCTCGGACTTCGCGTCCAGGTCGAAGCGGGGGAACATCAGCTGCGCCAGCTGCGCGCCGTTGACCCGCTGGAGGGCCTCGGCCTCGTCGATCAGGCCCTGGTCGACGAGCTGGGTGGCGATGCGGAAGGCGGCGCCGGCGGTGCGCTTGCCGACCCGGGTCTGCAGCATCCACAGTTTGCCGCGCTCGATGGTGAACTCGATGTCGCACAGGTCCCTGTAGTGCGTTTCGAGCGTCTCCATGATCTGCATCAGCTCGTCGTACGACTTCTTGTCGATCGACTCCAGGTCCGCGAGCGGGACGGTGTTGCGGATGCCGGCGACGACGTCCTCGCCCTGCGCGTTCTGCAGGTAGTCGCCGTAGACGCCCTGGTGGCCGCTGGCCGGGTCGCGGGTGAAGGCGACGCCGGTGCCGGAGTCGGGGCCGAGGTTGCCGAAGACCATGGAGCAGACGTTGACCGCGGTGCCGAGGTCGCCGGGGATGCGCTCCTGGCGGCGGTAGAGCTTGGCGCGGTCGGTGTTCCAGGAGTCGAAGACCGCGCGGACGGCGAGGTCCATCTGCTCGCGCGGGTCCTGCGGGAAGTCCCGGCCGGTCTCCTTGGTGACGATCTGCTTGAAGTTGTCGACCAGCCCCCGCAGGTCGGCGGCGTCCAGGTCCACGTCGACAGTGACGCCCTTGGCGTTCTTGGCGTCCTCCAGGGCCTCCTCGAAGAGCTCGCCGTCGACGCCCAGCACGGTCTTGCCGAACATCTGGATGAGGCGGCGGTAGGAGTCCCAGGCGAACCGCTCGTCGCCGGCCTGCGCGGCGAGGCCGGAAACCGACGCGTCGGAGAGGCCGATGTTGAGGACGGTGTCCATCATGCCGGGCATCGAGAACTTCGCACCGGAGCGGACCGAGACCAGCAGCGGGTCGTCCGCCTGGCCGAGCTTCTTCCCCATCTTCCGCTCAAGGGCGTCGAGGTGCTCGGAGACCTCGGCACGGAGTGCCGCGGGCTCGCTGCCGCTCTCCAGGTGGACCTTGCACGCCTCGGTGGTGATCGTGAAGCCGGGCGGGACGGGAAGTCCCAGGTTGGTCATCTCCGCGAGGTTGGCGCCCTTGCCACCAAGGAGGTCCTTGAGGTCCTTGTTGCCCTCGGTGAAGTCGTAGACGAACTTCACGGAAGAAGACTGGCTTACGTGGGGATCTTGTGTTTCCGGCACGGCTCTGACTCCTCGCCGACGGGCTGCCCTGACGGCGAGGAACATACCCAGATCGAAGGCGTATGGGTACGTCCACTTGGTCGACATACGTGCGTAACCCGGCGTCAGCCAGCAGATCGAAAGTGATCATGCGTTTCCACCATCGTTTATAACCTGAATGCATCACTGCGCTCCGCAGTCACTCAGGCGGCGATCGCTACTTAACGCTACGTTTCACTTGATGGATTGAACGGATAGCGAGTGGCACCCGGTGCCACCATTGCGAGAGGTAGAGCCCACCCTTTGCTGCTCATCTGAGCGCAACCCCTATCAGGGGTGGCGAGAATCACGCGCTCATGTGTGATGAGGTCCCATCATCTGGACCCTTCACGTTCGCGTGATCAAGAAACGCGGCGACCGGAACGGGGGCCCGTTTTCGTCCGGGCGGCAGATCGGCGCGCAATTCGGCCACCCGCCGCTCCGGGACGGCGAGGCACCGGCCACCGCGCGCCGGGCGTCCGGATCGGGCCATAGTTCGCCGCCTGCGGGAACGTCCGCCCCGCCGCCCGGAGTCGTATACCGGACGGCGGGCCCGACCGGCGGCCCGTCGCACCGGCGGCGGTGCTCAACGTGCCGTGTGCGGCCGCTCGGTGGCCCCGCCCGGGAGCCGCCGGCGGCGCAGCAGCGGCAGCACCGCCAGCCCGGCGAGCAGACTGCCGACCGCCACCGGGAGCGAGGTCGCGTACAGCGCGTGCGCCGAGGCCGCCGCCCGGCCGCCCGAGCCCGCCGCCCGGGTCAGGAAGACGCTGCCGTAGCCCGCGACGCCGATCACCTGGGCGAGCTGCGGGACGGTGGTCAACACCCCGCTGGCGTCGGCGGCGTCGGCCGGGGCGATCCCGGACAGCGCCAGCGTCAGCAGCGGACTGGTGGTGAAGCCCAGGCCCAGCCCCCAGACCAGTTGGAGCAGCAGCACGGCCGGGCTGCCGGTGCCGCCGCGCAGGACCAGGCCGAGGCCGAGGTAGCCGGCCCCGGCCAGGGCGCAGGCCACGGCGATCATCGGCAGATGGCAACGGGCGGGCAGCCGCTGCCAGGTGAGGCTGCCCACGGCCACTCCCGCCGCCAGCGGCACGAAGGTCAGCCCGGCGCGCACCGCGGACTCCCCCAGGCCCGTCTGGAGGTGCTGGGAGAAGGCGAACAGGAAGCCCGCATAGCCGGCCATGCAGAAGAACAGCGCCGCCGCGCCGCACACCAGATCCGGCGAGCGCAGCACCCGCCCGGGGACCAGCGGCGCGCCCCCGCGCCGGGCCACCGCCCGCTCGACGAGGACGAACAGCACCGCCGCCGGTACCGCGGCGGCCAGGCACACCCCCGTCCACCGCGGCCAGTGCCGCTCGTGCCCCAGTACCAGCGGGACGACCAGCAACAGCAGCGCGGCGGTCAGCGTCACCACACCGGGCAGGTCCAGCCCCTTGGCCGTGCGGTCCGACTGCCGCGGCAGCAACCGGGCCGCCGCGGCCAGCAGGGCCGCCCCGACCGGCACGTTGATCAGGAAGACCGGGCGCCATCCGGTACCGAACAGGTCCGCGCTGACCAGCAGCCCGCCGGCGACCTGCCCGACCACCACCGCCGCCGCGATCACCGTCGCGTAGAGGCTCAACGCCCGGGCCCGCGCCCGCCCTTCGAAGGTGAGCTGGATCAAGCTGTAGATCTGCGGCACCATCAGCCCGGCGCCGAGCCCCTGCACCACCCGGGCGCCGATCAGCGCCCCCGCCCCCGGCGCCAGTCCGCAGGCGGCCGAGGCGAGGGTGAAGACCGTCAGGCCCAGCAGGAAGACGGTCCGGAAGCCGTGCCGGGCGCCGAGCCGGGCCCCGGTGATCAGCAGCGCCGCGTACGCCAGGGTGTAGCCGGAGACGATCAGTTGCAGCGCGGCGCCGGTGGTGCGCAGATCGCCGCGGACGGCCGGGGTCGCGACATTGACGACGGTGGCGTCCAGCAGCGCCATGAAGACCGCGCCGAGGACGACGACCAGAACTCCGGTGCCGCGCTGCGCCGCCGGGGACGTCGAAGTGTGCGTCGGTGCCCCGGCAACTCTCTTTCCGGGGACGTGCGTTGTTCCGTTCATGACGGTGATCCTCACGAGCGGCGCATTCGGGTACCAGGACGCAGTGATCCTGGTACCGGTGGTATCTGGCAGACGTCCGCGGGCGTCGCCGATGATGGGGCGGTGTCCGCGACCCCTCTGTCCCCCCTCCGCCCCGCCGCCGGCGCGGCCGCCCGGCGCGGTGAACTCGCCGCGTTCCTCCGGCTCCGCCGGGAACGCCTCGCCCCCCAGGACGTCGGGCTGCCCGTAGGCCCGCGGCGCCGCACCCCGGGACTGCGCCGCGAGGAGGTCGCCGAGCGGGCCGGTGTCGGGGTGGCCTGGTACACGTGGCTGGAGCAGGGACGGCCGATCAACCCCAGCACGCAGGTGCTGGACGCGATCGCCCGGGCCCTGCTGCTCGACCCGGCGGAGCGCGCCCATCTGCACCGGCTCGCCGACGTCCCCGGTGCCGCCACCGCCGCGCCCCCGCCCGCCGGCCCGCCGCCCGGCGAGCACACGCTCCAGACGATCCTCGACGCGCTGAACCCGCTGCCGGCGGGCCTGGTCGGCGCCCGCTACGACGTGCTGGCCTTCAACGACGCCTATGCCGCACTCGATCCGCGGATCGAGCTGCTGCCGCCGGCGGAACGGAACGTGCTGTGGCGGCTGTTCACCGCGGACGAGGAATCCCGGCCGCTGGTGGACTGGGAGCGTGAGGTGTCCGTCATGCTGGGGCACCTGCGGAACGAGTTCGGCCGCCGGCTCCAGGACCCGCAGTGGCAGGCGTACATCCGGCGGCTGGCCGAAGCGTCCCCGCTGTTCGCGGAAATGTGGGCGCGCCATGACGTCGCCGCGCCGGCCGCGCACCGCAAGACGTTCCGGGCGGTCGACGGCCGCCGCGTCACCATCGTCGCCACCGGCTTCACCCGCACCGAGGCGCCGGACGCCAAGCTGTGGATCTACACGCCGGCGGACGCGGACGCGGCGCGGGTGCTCGACGAGCTGCTGGCGCGCTATCGGGAGGTCGGCGCGGCCGGGCTGCTGGCCGGGGCGGCGGGCCCGGCCCGGCCCGGGGGCCGAACGGCCGCCGCGCACCGGCCCGTTCGAGAGGCCGCCGGTCAGCCGCCGGAGGTGTCCAGCTCGGCGTCCTCGCCGACGCCGGCGCAGTCGTAGGGGTCGCGCAGCCAACCGTCCGGAAGCACCACGCGGTTGTTGCCGGAGGTCCGGCCGCGCGGGCCGTCGGCGCCGGCCGGCCACGGCTGGTCCAGGTCGAGCTCGTGCAGCCCCTCCGCCAGCTCGGCCAGCGACGAGCTGATCGCCAGCCGCTTGCGCATCTCGGAGCCGACCGCGAAGCCCTTGAGGTACCAGGCGACGTGCTTGCGGAAGTCGATCACCCCGCGGGCCTCGTCGCCCAGCCACTCGCCGAGCAGGGTGGCGTGCCGCACCATGACGGCCGCGACCTCGCGCAGGCCGGGGGCCTTCGGCGCGCCGGTGCCCTCGAAGGCGGCGACCAGATCGCCGAAGAGCCAGGGGCGGCCCAGGCAGCCGCGGCCGACCACGACACCGTCGCAGCCGGTCTCCCGCATCATCCGCACCGCGTCGTCGGCCGACCAGATGTCGCCGTTGCCGAGCACCGGGATCTCCGGGACGTGCTCCTTCAGCCGGGCGATGGCGTCCCAGTCGGCGGTGCCGCCGTAGTGCTGGGAGGTGGTGCGGCCGTGCAGGGCGACGGCGGTGACGCCCTCCTCGACGGCGATCCGGCCGGCGTCGAGGTAGGTGAGGTGGTCCTCGTCGATGCCCTTGCGCATCTTCATCGTCACCGGCAGGTCACCGGCGCCACTGACCGCCTCGCGGAGGATGGCGCGCAACAGGGGCCGCTTGTACGGGAGGGCGGAGCCGCCGCCCTTGCGCGTGACCTTGGGGACCGGGCAGCCGAAGTTCAGGTCGATGTGGTCGGCCAGGTCCTCCTCGACGATCATGCGGACGGCCTTGCCGACGGTGACCGGATCCACACCGTAGAGCTGGATCGAGCGCGGGCGCTCGGTCGCGTCGAAGTGGATCAGCTGCATGGTCTTCTCGTTGCGCTCGACCAGCGCCCGAGTCGTGATCATCTCGCTGACGAAGAGCCCCTTGCCACCACTGCTGCGATCTCCCGGGGGCCGACCCCCGGACCCCCAGCCGTCGCCTTCGGCGAATTCCCGGCACAGCGTCCGGAACGGGGCGTTGGTGATCCCGGCCATCGGTGCCAGGACCACGGGGGGCTGCACCGTGTGCGGGCCGATCTGCAGCGAACTCATGGCTCCCATTGTCCCGCACCTGAGCGGTTCCCCCGCCAGGGGCCGCCCCGCCGGGATCGTTGTAGCGTTCAACCATGACCGACCTCAGCCGCCGGCGGCGTCTGCTCGTCCTGGCGATCTGCTGCATGAGCCTGCTGATCGTCAGTCTCGACAACACCGTCCTCAACGTCGCCCTGCCCTCGATGCAGCACGAACTGGGCGCCTCGGTCTCCGGTATGCAGTGGACGATCGACGCCTACACCCTGGTGCTGGCCGCGCTCCTGATGCTCGCCGGCTCGACCGCGGACCGCCTGGGCCGCCGCCGGGTCTTCATGGCCGGCCTGGTGGTCTTCTCGCTCGACTCGCTGCTGTGCAGCCTGGCGCCCGACCTGGGCTGGCTGGTGGTGTTCCGGATGGTGCAGGCGGTCGGCGGCTCGATGCTCAACCCCGTCGCCCTGTCGATCATCACCAACACCTTCACCGACCCCCGGGAGCGGGCCCGCGCCATCGGGGTGTGGGGCGGCGTGGTCGGCATCAGCATGGCCGCCGGGCCGGTGATCGGCGGGCTGCTGGTGCAGAGCGTCGGCTGGCGCTCGATCTTCTGGATCAACGTCCCGATCGGCGTCCTGGCGCTCGTCCTCACCCTCCGCTGGGTGCCGGAGTCCCGTGCGCCCCGGCCGCGCCGGGTCGACCCGGTGGGCCAGCTGCTGGTGATCACGCTGCTCGGCTCACTGACGTACGCGATCATCGAGGCCCCGGAAGCGGGCTGGACCTCGGCGCGGATCCTGGCGTTCGCGGTGCTGGCGCTGGCCTCCCTGGCGGCCCTGGTCGGCTACGAGCGACGCCGCCGGGAACCGCTGATCGACCTGCGGTTCTTCCACAGCGCCCCGTTCGCCGGCGCCACCGTGATAGCGGTCTGCGCGTTCGCCGCGCTCGGCGGCTTCCTGTTCGTCAACACCCTCTACCTGCAGAACATCCGCGGCCTGTCCGCCCTCCAGGCCGGGCTCTACATGCTGCCGATGGCCGGGATGACACTGATCTTCGCGCCGCTGTCCGGGCGGCTGGTCGGCGGGCGCGGTGCGCGGCTGCCGCTGCTGCTGGCCGGCTGCGCCACGGCGGCCAGCGGCCTGCTCTTCGCGGCCTTCAACACCGAGTCGGCCACCCCGCTGCTCTTCACCGGATACGTCCTCTTCGGCATCGGGTTCGGGCTGGTCAACGCCCCGATCACCAACACCGCGGTGTCCGGCATGCCGCGCACCCAGGCGGGCGTCGCGGCGGCCGTGGCCTCCACCAGCCGGCAGGTCGGGCAGTCGCTAGGCGTCGCGGTGTTCGGCGCCGTACTGGCCGGCGGGGCGCACGCCGGCGCCACCCGCCCGGAGTTCCTGGCCGCCGCCCACCCGGCCTGGTGGATCATCGTCGGCTGCGGCGGCGCCATCCTCCTCCTCGGCGCCCTGACCACGGGCCGCTGGGCCCGCGCGACCGCCCGGCACACCGCCGCCCTCTTCGAGGACGAGGGCACCCGCGACCACTCCCGGGCGGGCACCGGGTCGTAACGGGAGCGGCCGGAGCAGGGGACCGGCCGGCCCTACAACGCCACCGCGTGCGCCAGCTTCTCCAGCTCCTGCAGCCGCTCCCGGCTCGCCTCGTCCACCGGCGTGTAAGTCAGCACCTTCGCCCCGGGATTGGGGCCCAGCCACATGTTGGTGCCGATCAGCTGGAGGACGCCGACGACCGGGTGCCGGAAGACCTTGACCACGCCCCGGGGACGCTCGACCTCGTGCTGCGCCCATATCTCGCGGAACTCCGGCGACGCCTCCGTCAGCCGGGCCACCAGCGCCTTCCAGCCCGGCTCCGCGATGTGCTCGGCCATCGCCGAACGGAACTTGGCCGTCATCGTCCGGACCGTGGCCTCCCAGTCGGCCAGCCCCGTCCGCCACCCGGCGTGGGTGAACGCCAGCCACATGCAGTTGCGGTCCTCGTCGGGCAGCGCGTCCAGCTCGCACAACAGCTGCCCGTAGGTGCTGTTGTAGGCGAGGATGTCGAACCGGCTGTTCTGGACGACGGCGGGATACGGGGCGAGCTGGTCCAGGACGTCCCGCAGTGCGCGGGGGACGCCGGTGCACTCCTTGCCCGGCATCGGGTCGACCGAGCCGGCCAGCGCGAAGAGGTGGCTGCGCTCGGCACGGTCCAGCAACAGGGCGCGGGCGACGGCGTCCAGCACCTGGGGCGAGACGTGGATGTCCCGGCCCTGTTCGAGCCAGGTGTACCAGGTGACGCCGACGGCGCCGAGCTGGGCGACCTCCTCGCGGCGCAGGCCCGGGGTGCGGCGGCGGGTGCCGCGCGGCAGCCCGACCTGCTCGGGGGTGATCCGCTCGCGCCGGCTGCGCAGGAAGGCGGCCAGCTCGGCCCGCCGGACCGCGTCGTCCGCGCGGTGCCCGGCGCGGCCCGGTACCGTCCAGGCAGCACCGCTCGCGCTCGTCGCCCCGGGCACCCGCGCACCCGCTCGGGCCGCCCCCGCCGTCTCGCCCACATCCACCGTCATGCGTCCAGCGTGCCGCAGCCCGCAGCCGGTTGCCAGGTAGCGCTGGTACCAGGATAAGGACACTCTGGTACCCGGCTGAGCGACCCGGGATTCTCTTGTCCGTGAGTGAAACACCCATAGCCTCCGCCACTTTGGACGCCCCGTCCACCACCCCGCCCACCGGGTCCGCCGGCCCGGCTCCCGCCGCCCGCCCCGGCCCGGGGGCCGCCCCGCTGCTCACCCCGCTCGGCCTGCTGACCGTCCTGCTGGGCGCCGCCCTCCCGTTGATCGACTTCTTCATCGTCAACGTCGCCCTGCCCACCATCGACCACGATCTGCACGCCGGCCCCGCGATGCTGGAGATGGTGGTGGCCGGCTACGGCGTCTCCTACGCCACGCTGCTGGTGCTCGGCGGCCGGCTCGGCGACATGGTCGGGCGGCGCCGTCTCTTCCTCTGGGGACTGTCGACGTTCGGGCTGACCTCCCTGGCCTGCGGACTGGCCCCGGACGCCTGGACGTTGGTGGCCGCCCGGGTCGCCCAGGGCGCGGCGGCCGCGCTGCTGCTGCCCCAGGTGCTCGCCACCATCCAGGCCACCACCACCGGCCAGCGGCGCGCCAAGGCCGTCAGCCTCTACGGCGGCACGGCCGGGGTCTCCAGCGCCGTCGGTCAGGTGCTCGGCGGGCTGCTGGTCTCGGTGAATCTGGCCGGCAGCGGCTGGCGCGCGGTGTTCCTGGTGAACGTGCCGATCGCCGTGGTGGCCTGGCTGCTGGCGGCCCGTACGGTGCCCGAGACGCGGTCGCCGCACCCCAGCCGGGTGGACGGTCCCGGCACCGCGCTGCTGGCCACCACGCTGGTCACGCTGCTGCTGCCGCTGACCGAGGGCCGCGCCGCCGGCTGGCCCGTGTGGTCCTGGGTGCTGCTGGCCGTCTTCCCGTTCGCCGCCGTGGCGTTCGTCGTGGTGGAGCGCCGCGCGGAGCGTGCCGGGCGGACGCCGCTGGTCCCGCCCTCGCTCTTCGGCATCCCCTCGGTCCGCAGCGGGCTGGCCATGATCGTCCCGTTCTCGGTGGGCTTCGGCGGCTTCATGTTCGTGGTGGCGGTCGCCCTCCAGAGCGGACTGCGCTACGGGCCGCTGGCCGCGGGCGTCGCGCTGGTCCCGCTCTGCGTCGCCTTCTTCCTCTCCTCGCTGGCCGGGCCCCGGCTGGTGCAGCGCTTCGGGCGCAAGGTGGTGATCACCGGTTCGCTGATCCAGGGCGCCGGGCTTCTCGCCCTGGTCCTCACCGTCCGGGCGGGCTGGCCCGACATCCCGGTGGCCGCGCTCGCGCCGAGCATGACCGTGCTGGGCCTCGGTCAGGGAATGGTCCTGCCGGTGCTGCTGCGGATCGTGCTGAGCGAACTGCCGGTGGCGCAGGCCGGGGTCGGCGGCGGCGTGATGGTCACCACCCAGCAGTCGGGGCTGGCGCTGGGTGTGGCGACGCTCGGCACGCTCTTCCTCGCCCTGCTGCCCTCCGCGGGCATCCGCGACGCGTTCCTCGCAACCGTCCTGGCCCAGCTGGTGATCGTCCTGGGCACCACCCTGCTCGGCTTCCGGCTGCCCCGCACCATGCGCTGACCTGCGGCGGGGCCCCGGGGCGGCCTCGCCGATGCGCACACCCCTCACCCTTACGGATGACAAATATTGAAATCTGTCAGCCGTCATGTCATGGTGGATGCACGGCGCGACGGGCCAGCCCGCCGACGCCACCCCTCTCCCCTCCCACCCCAGGAGCACGCCGTGCAGACCCGCACCCTCGGCACCACCGGCCCGCAGACCTCCGCCCTCGGCCTCGGCTGCATGGGCATGTCCGCCCTCTACGGCGACGCCGACCGCACCGAATCCCTCGCCACCGTCCACGCCGCCCTCGAAGCAGGCATCACCCTCCTCGACACCGGCGACTTCTACGGCATGGGCCACAACGAACTCCTCATCAACGAGGCGCTCCGCACCGCCCCCGCCGCCCGGCGCGAAAAGGCCCTGCTCAGCGTGAAGTTCGGCGCCCTGCGCACCGTCGAGGGCGGCTTCAGCGGCTATGACGGCCGCCCCGCCGCGGTGAAGAACTTCGCCGCGTACTCCCTCCAGCGCCTGGGCACCGACCACATCGACATCTACCGCATCGCCCGCGTCGACCCGGACGTCCCGATCGAGGAGACCGTCGGCGCCATCGCCGAGCTGGTCGAGGCCGGCCACGTCCGCCACATCGGCCTCTCCGAGGTCGGCACGGACACCCTCCGCCGGGCCGCCGCGGTCGCCCCGATCTCCGACCTCCAGATCGAGTACTCCCTGCTCTCCCGCGGCATCGAGGACGCGATCCTGCCCACGGCCCGCGAGCTGGGCATCGGCGTCACCGCCTACGGCGTCCTCTCCCGCGGCCTGATCAGCGGCCACTTCGAGCGCGACCGCAAGCTCGCCGCCAACGACTTCCGCGGCATGTCCCCCCGCTTCCAGGGCGAGAACCTCGACCGCAACCTCGACCTGGTCGACGCCCTCCGCAAGATCGCCGACGAGAAGGGCATCACGGTCGCCCAGACCGCCATCGCCTGGGTCCTCTCCCGCGGCGAGGACATCGTCCCCCTCATCGGCGCCCGCCGCCGCGACCGCCTCACCGAGGCCCTCGGCGCCCTCGACACCACCCTCGCCCCCACCGACCTCACCGCCATCGAACGAGCGATCCCCGCCGGAGCGGCCTCCGGCGCCCGCTACCCGTCGTCACAGATGGCGCACCTCGACAGCGAGCGCTGAGCGCTGGGCTTTGCTTCCCACGTAGCCGGCGTTCCCGCCGTAGGGGTTCGCCGCTTGCGCCTGGCGGCGCGAGCCTCGTCGTACGTTGTCGGCCTTCCGGCCGTGGGGGGCTTGTCCTGTTGCGCCTGCGGCGCATTGCGGGTCCGCTGCGCGGGGCTGTTCCGGCCCGCTTCGCGGGCATTGGTTTGCCGCTGCGCGGGGCCGGTCCGCTGCGCGGGGCTGTCGGGTGCGGTGCCGGGCCTGCGGGGGTGGTGTGTCGGACTGCTGCGCTTTACGTCCGACACACCACCCCCTCCGGCCCGTCCCCTCCCGTGAGTGGTCATAAAGACGGTGGGTGGGGGCTGAGCCGGCTGGTCCGCCAACGGTCGCTTGTCGAGGGCTGACGGTCACTCGTTGAGGGACGGCCGCCCCTCAGTCCAGAGCCCGCAGGAGCCCAGCAACCGTTGCCCCGTCTATGGGTTTTCATGACCCACAACGGGAGGGGACGGGCCTCCGGGGCAGGGGTGTGCCGGACGTAAAGCGAAGCAGTCCGGCACACCCCTGCCCCGGAGGCCCGTCACCGCACCCAACAGCCCCGCGCAGCGGACACGCGCCGCAGGCGCAAAAGGCGAAGCGCCGCCAGGCGCAAGCAAGGCGAACCCCTACGGCGGGAACGCCGACTACGTGGGAAGACAGCCAAGCGGCCAGCGGCCAGCGGCCAGCGGCCAGCGCAAGGTACCGTCCATACGTAGAGGCCCGGCCCCCGCCAGGGCCCCTGATGGAAAGGTCGGCCCGGCACCATGCCACCCGAGACGTTGACGCCCGAGCGGATCCTCGAAGCCACCGAGGAGGTGCTGCGCCGGTATGGGCCGGCCAAGGCGACGGTGGTCGATGTCGCGCGGGCGCTGGGGGTCAGCCACGGCAGCGTCTACCGTCACTTCCGTACGAAGACGGCGCTGCGGGAGGCGGTCACGGCTCGCTGGCTGGACCGTACGAGCCAGCAGCTGGCGGCGATCGTCGACGAGGCGGGGCCCGCCGAGGACCGGCTGGGCCACTGGCTGGCCACGCTCTTCGACACCAAGCGGCACAAGGCCGGTGACGATCCCGAACTCTTCGCCACCTACATGACGTTGATCGGCGAGAGCGGTGGCGTGGTCGACCGGCACGTCAGCGATCTCGAAGCGCAGTTGACGAAGATCATCGAGGCGGGTGTCGCGGAGGGCGCCTTCCGCGCCGACTCCCCCGCCACCACCGCGCACGCCGTCTTCGCCGCCACCGGCCGCTTCCACGACCCGTGTTACGCCCCCGAGTGGTCCCGCCCGGAGATCACCGACGACTTCGACGCCGTCCGCGACCTCGTCCTGCGCGGACTGCGCGGCTAGGGCGCTTCTGCCCCGTCGCACAGGCCCCAGGGCAAGAAAGACCAAGGACGACAACGGAGCGCGCCGCCGCGCCCCGTGAGGGAACACATGAGAAAACGCAACGCCGGCCGGTCCCCAACTCCTCGGGGACCGGCCGGCGTTCATGCTGTCGCCGGGGGCGCCGGTTCGGGCCACGGCCGTGCGGCCGCGGCCCGAACCACTGTCGGCTCTCCCGCCGTCAGGCGGCTCAGCAGCCGAGCAGTCGCGCGCCCAGGTAGGACTGGATCTGGTCCAGGCCCACGCGCTCCTGCTTCATGGTGTCGCGCTCGCGCACCGTGACGGCGTTGTCGTCGAGGGTGTCGAAGTCGACGGTGACGCAGAACGGGGTGCCGATCTCGTCCTGGCGACGGTAGCGGCGGCCGATGGCGCCGGCGTCGTCGAACTCGATGTTCCAGAACTTGCGGAGGTCCGCGGCGAGACCCTTCGCCTTCGGCGAGAGCTGCGGGTTGCGGGAGAGCGGGAGGACCGCGACCTTCACCGGGGACAGGCGCGGGTCGAGGCGCAGCACGGTGCGCTTCTCCAGCTTGCCCTTGGCGTTGGGCGCCTCGTCCTCGGTGTAGGCGTCGAGCATGAAGGCGAGCATGGTGCGGCCGACACCGGCCGCCGGCTCGATGACGTACGGGGTGTAGCGCTCGCCGGCCTCCTGGTCGAAGTAGGAGAGGTCCTGGCCGGACGCCTTGGCGTGCGAGGAGAGGTCGTAGTCGGTGCGGTTGGCGACACCCTCCAGCTCGCCCCACTCCGAGCCGCCGAACTGGAAGCGGTACTCGATGTCAGCGGTGCGCTTGGAGTAGTGGGACAGCTTCTCCTTGGGGTGCTCGTACCAGCGGACGTTCTCCTCGCGGAGACCGAGGTCGCGGTACCAGTTCCAGCGCTGCTCCATCCAGTACTCGTGCCACTGCTCGTCCTCGCCCGGCTTGACGAAGAACTCCATCTCCATCTGCTCGAACTCGCGGGTGCGGAAGATGAAGTTGCCCGGGGTGATCTCGTTCCGGAAGGACTTGCCCATCTGGGCAATGCCGAACGGGGGCTTCTTCCGGGAGGTCTGCTGGACCTGCGCGAAGTTGGTGAAGATGCCCTGGGCGGTCTCGGGGCGCAGGTAGGCGACGGACGCGGTGTCCTGCGAGGGGCCGAGGTGGGTGGAGAGCAGACCGGAGAACTGCTTGGGCTCGGTGAAGCCGCCCTTGTTGCCGCAGTGCGGGCAGTTGATGTCGGCGAGGCCGTTCTCGGGGAGCCTGCCGTGCTTGGCCTCGTACGCCTCCTCCAGGTGGTCGGCGCGGAAGCGCTTGTGGCAGGAGGTGCACTCGGTGAGCGGGTCGGTGAAGGTGGCGACGTGGCCGGACGCCTGCCACACCTCGGGGGCCAGGATCACCGACGAGTCGATGCCGACCACGTCCTCGCGGGAGGTGACCATGGCGCGCCACCACTGGCGCTTGATGTTCTCCTTGAGCTCGACGCCGAGGGGACCGTAGTCCCAGGCAGCGCGCGAGCCGCCGTAGATCTCACTGCAGGGGTAGACGAAGCCACGGCGCTTGCTCAGGCTGACGATGGTATCGATCTTGTCGGCGGCCACGGTGCTCTCTTCAGTACGACGTCGGACAGTGGATAGGGGGCGCGCTGCGCCTCGGTGAGGTGTGGTGAACGCGAGACGGCTGGGCGAATAGTTCAGGGTAGCGGCGGGCGTACCCCCCGGACCAAATCGATTCGGGATCGGTTCCGGCCGCTTGTCGGCCACCTGTGACCTGGCGCGCACTTTGTTGACAATCATTTCCACCTTTGTTGAAAATGAGTGTCATGAACGTGCGCCCTCACATATCCACCGCCGCCGTCGCCGGAGCCGCGGTCCTCGGTCTGCTGGCCCTCTCCGCCTGCTCCCCCACCGCCTCCGGGCGCACCGACGACGGCAAGCTGAAGGTGACGGCGTCGTTCTATCCGCTGCAGTTCCTCGCCCAGCAGATCGGCGGGTCCCACGTCGAGGTGTCCAACCTCACCAAGCCCGGCGTGGAGCCGCACGACCTGACGCTCACCCCCCAGCAGACCGGCCGGCTCGGCGAGGCCGGCGC
This sequence comes from Streptomyces sp. BHT-5-2, assembly GCF_019774615.1. Lineage (NCBI taxonomy): Bacteria > Bacillati > Actinomycetota > Actinomycetes > Kitasatosporales > Streptomycetaceae > Streptomyces > Streptomyces sp. BHT-5-2. Next base: position 70,758 of record NZ_CP081496.1, read on the forward strand.
GATCGTCTACCTCAAGGGCCTCCAGCCCGCCGTGGACGACGCGGTCGCCCAGTCCGGGGTGAAGCACATCGCCGACGCGGCGAAGCTGACCCCGCTGGAGACGCACGGCCCCGAGGTCGACGGGCACCACCACACCACCGGCGACAACCACTCGCACTCCGAGTCCGAGCCCGGCCTGGACCCGCACGTCTGGCTGGACCCGGTGAAGTTCGCCCAGGTCGCCAAGGGGGTCAACACCACGTTCGCGGCGGCCGACCCCGCGCACAAGGCGGACTACCAGAAGAACACCGACGCCCTGGTGAAGAAGCTGGACGCGCTGAACAAGGAGTTCGCGGACGGGCTGAAGAACCGCGCCTCGGACACCTTCATCACCACGCACGCGGCCTTCGGCTACCTCGCCGAGCGCTACGGCCTCACCGAGGAGGCGATCAGCGGCCTGGACCCGGAGTCCGAGCCCAGCGCCAACCGCATCAAGGACCTGCACACCCTCGCGGAGCGGCACCACGTCTCCACGGTGTTCTTCGAGACGCTGGCCAACCCGGCCACCGCCAAGACGCTCGCCGGCGACCTGCACCTGAAGACGGACGTGCTGGACCCGCTGGAGGGCATCACCGGCAAGTCCCGCGGCACCGACTACTTCTCGGTGCAGCGCGCCAACCTCGCCGCGCTGCAGAAGGCGCTCGGCACCAAGTGACCGGCCGCGCGCCCCGCCCGCGGACCGGGCCCGTCCCGCACACCGGCCCGTACGCCCCGCACCACGCCCGCACCACACGCACCCCGCGCACCCCTCGCCCCAGGACGCACCGCACGACGGAGGTCAGCAGATGAAGGACACCGGCCAGACCGTCATAGCCCCGGAGGCCGCCGACCGGCCCGCCCGGGACCGCTCGGCCGTCATCGAGCTGCGCGGGGCCACCGCGTCGCTGGGCGCCCGGCCGGTGCTGCGCGGGGTCGACCTGACGGTGCGGACCGGCGAGGTCGTCGCGCTGCTCGGCGCCAACGGCTCGGGCAAGTCCACCGCCGTCCGCTCGGTGATCGGCCAGGTCCCGCTGACCGGCGGCGAACTGGCGCTCTTCGGGACGCCGTTCCGCCGCTTCAAGGACTGGGCGCGGATCGGCTACGTGCCGCAGCGCACCACCGCGGCCGGCGGGGTGCCGGCCACCGTCCGCGAGGTGGTCACCGCCGGCCGGCTGGCCCGGGCGAGGCTCGGCCTGCTGCGCAAGGCGGACCGGACGGCGGTGCACCACGCGCTGGAGCTGGTCGGGATGGCGGACCGGGCCCGGGACTCCGTCAACGCCCTGTCGGGAGGACAGCACCAACGAGTGCTGATCGCCCGCGCGCTGGCCGGCGAGCCCGATCTGCTGATCATGGACGAGCCGATGGCCGGCGTCGACCTGGCCAGCCAGGAGGTGCTGGCCTCGGCCCTCCGCGAGCAGGTCGCCCGCGGCGTCACGGTCCTGCTGGTGCTGCACGAACTCGGCCCGCTGGAGCCGCTGATCGACCGCGCGGTGGTGCTGCGGGACGGCTGCGTCGTCCACGACGGGCCGCCGCCCGAGGCGGTGGGGCAGCACGCCCTGCCCGGCCACGACCACGTCCACCCGCACGCCGACGCCGCCGCGGAGCCGCTCCGCACCGGCCTGCTGAGCTAGGGGCCCGCCACCATGGAAATGCTCTCCTTCGCCTTCATGCAGCGGGCGCTGATCGCCGCCCTGATCGTCGGGATCACCGCGCCCGCCATCGGCATCTACCTCGTCCAGCGCCGCCAGGCCCTGATGGGCGACGGCATCGGCCATGTCGCACTGACCGGCGTCGGCCTGGGCTTTCTGCTCAACACCAGCCCGGTGTGGGTCGCCACCGCGGTCGCGGTGGTCGGCTCGGTGGTGATGGAGCTGATCCGCTGGTACGGCAAGACCCGCGGCGACCTGGCGCTGGCCATGCTGTTCTACGGCGGCATGGCGGGCGGTGTGATGCTGATGAACCTCTCGGACGCGGGCTCCAGCGCCAACCTGGGGACGTATCTGTTCGGTTCGATCACCACCGTCTCGCCGCAGGACATGACGACGATCTGCGTGCTGGCCGCGCTGGTGCTGGCGATCACGGTGGGGCTGCGCCGCCAGCTGTTCGCGGTCTGCCAGGACGAGGAGTTCGCCCGGGTCACCGGCCTGCCGGTGCGGCTGCTGAACCTCCTGGTCGCGGTGACCGCCGCGGTCACCGTCACGGTCGCCATGCGGGTCGTCGGCCTGCTGCTGGTCAGTGCGCTGATGGTGATCCCGGTCGCGGCCGCCCAGCAGATCAGCCGCAGTTTCGCGGTGACCTTCGTGACCGCGGTGGCGATCGGCGTCGCGGTGACCCTCACCGGCACCACCGCCTCGTACTACGTCGACGTGCCGTCCGGCGCGACCATCGTGCTGTTCGCCATCGCGCTGTTCGTGGTCTTCACGGCGCTGGCCGCCCCGCTGGCCCGAAGGCGCGCGGCGGCCGCCGCCGCGACGGCCGGGAAGGGGTGCACCCTGGAGGTACCGGGCAGCCGCACCGCCGAGGACGACGTCAAGGTGTGACGCCCCCACGGCCCCACGGCCCCCACGACCCCGCTGCCGCACCACCGCACCGCTGTCCGGAAGGCCGCCGGCGGCCGTGTGGGACACCCCGGCCGAGGGATACATAAGGAAAGGAAGGAAGCGGTAAAGCGCTGAACAGGGCTCCCGGTCATCACCTGGCACAATGGCCAAACGCATGCGCGGGTCAAGTCCTGACGTCCTAGGGAGGCAACGGTGGCGACGAGCGCGGGTTCTCCGGTCCGCGGCCGGTCGACGCGGCAGCGCACCGCGGTTTCGGCCGCACTCGACGAGGTCGACGAGTTCCGCAGCGCACAGGAACTCCACGACATGCTCAAGCACCGGGGCGACTCGGTGGGACTGACCACCGTCTACCGGACGCTCCAGTCCCTCGCCGACGCCGGTGAGGTCGACGTGCTGCGCACCAGCGACGGCGAGGCCGTCTACCGCCGGTGCAGCAGCGACGACCATCACCACCACCTGGTCTGCCGCGGCTGCGGCCGGGCCGTCGAGGTCGAGGGCCCGGCGGTGGAGAAGTGGGCCGACCAGATCGCCGCCGAGCACGGCTTCCGCGACGTGGCGCACACCGTCGAGATCTTCGGCACCTGCGGCGAGTGCGCGGAGAAGGCGGAGTCGGGGGCGGGCGGCAGGCGCGCCTGACGCCCCGGAGCCGGCGCCGCCCCGAAGCAGGCAGCGGCCACCAGCATGACGGGTCGCCTCCCCACGCGGGGAGGCGGCCCGTCCGCCGTTCACCGGCCCGTCGCGCGGGCCCCTGCTCAGGTCGCCGTCTCGCCCGCCTCCAGCGGCGCCGCGCCGAACCGGCGGTCCCGCTTGGCGTACTCCAGGCACGCGTCCCAGAGGTTCCGGCGGTCGAAATCCGGCCAAAGGATGTCCTGGAACACCATCTCCGCGTAGGCGCTCTGCCAGATCAGGTAATTCGAGGTGCGCTGCTCACCGGACGGCCGGACGAACAGGTCCACATCGGGCATGTCCGGGTAGTACATGTACTTCGCCACGGTCTTCTCGTTGACCTTGGACGGGTCCAGCTTCCCGGCCCGGACGTCCGCCGCGATGGCCGCCGCGGCATCCGCGATCTCCGCCCGGCCGCCGTAATTGACGCAGAAGTACAGCGTCATCGCGTCGTTGTTCTTGGTCTGTTCCTGGGCGATCTGGAGTTCCTGGACGACCGACTTCCAGAGTTTCGGCATCCGGCCCACCCACCGGATACGGATACCCAGCGCGTCCATTTCGTCCCGGCGCCGCCGGATGACGTCCCGGTTGAAATTCATCAGGAACCGGACCTCGTCCGGCGAACGCTTCCAGTTCTCGGTCGAGAAGGCGTAGAGCGAGAGGTTCTTCACACCCATTTCGATACAGCCCTTGAGGACGTCCAGCACCACGCCCTCGCCGACCTTGTGGCCCTCCGTGCGCGGCAGCCCGCGCTCCTTGGCCCACCGCCCGTTCCCGTCCATCACGATCGCGACGTGATTGGGGACGAGCTCGCCGGGGATCTTCGGCGGACGCGCACCCGAGGGGTGCGGCTCGGGCGTCTGGTATTCACGTCGGTTACGCCCCAGAATCCCGCGTACTGCCATGCGCCCCACGTCTCCTATGCAATATCGATATCGATGGCCGTGTGTTCACGTGCGTTCATGTGTTCACGCTGTCGCCGCGGCCCGTCGGTCGTCTCCGGCGCTATTTCTCCACATAGCGCAGGGACCGCAGGCCGCGCTCCAGATGCCAGTGCAGATACGCCGCGACGAGGCCGCTGCCCTCCCGGACATGGCGCGCCTCGCAGGCGTCCGCGGTCTCCCAGTCGCCGGTCAGCAGCGCGCTCAGGAGCCCGATGGCCTCTGAGGAGGGTACGACGCTTCCGGGCACCCGGCAGTCACCGCACACCACTCCCCCCGAACCCACCGAGAAGAACCGGTTCGGACCGGGCATTCCGCACCGCGCGCAGGCGTCGAAACTCGGCGCGTAACCGTTCACCGCCAGCGAGCGCAGCAGGAACGCGTCCAGCACCAGATGCGGTGCGTGCAGCCCGTTGGCCAGCGTCCGCAGCCCGCCGACCAGCAGCAGGTACTGCTGCACGGCCGGTTCGCCCTCGTGGTCGGTGAACCGCTCGGCCGTCTCCAGCATGGCCGTCCCGGCCGTATAGCGGGCGTAGTCCGTCACGATCGCGCCACCGTACGCGGCGATCGTCTCGCTCTGCGTGCACAGCGGCAGCCCTCGCCCGACCAGCTCCCCGCCGCGGGCGAAGAACTGCACGTCCACATGCGAGAACGGCTCCAGCCGGGCCCCGAACTTCGACTTCGTCCGCCGCACGCCCCGGGCCACGGCCCGTACGCGACCGTTGCCACGGGTGAGCAGCGTGATGATCCGGTCCGCCTCACCCAGCTTCTGGGTGCGCAGCACGATGCCGTCGTCGCGGAACAGAGTCATGCCGCCATTCTCCCGCACCCGACGGCCGGGTCGGCCGTCAGGCCCGCTCGCCGCGGCTGCGGGCGTTGGCGTAGCCGGTCTCGGCCCGCAGCCGCTCGGCGACCGAGGCGCACCGGACGACCTCGGGGGCGCACACCCACTCCCGCCCGCCCCCGACGGGCCGCAGCCAAAGGTGCGGTCCCTCCCGGCCGACCACCTGCCCGACCCGCCCGTCGCGGATGTCGATCACGTACGTCCCGAACGCCGGGGCCGCCACCGGCGCTCTCACCCCTCCCCCAGCGCCTTCGCCAGCCGCCGGGCGGTGTCCGTATTGCAGCGCCCCAATTCCACGAGCGGGGGCAGACTGCGATGCGCGTACGAAACCGGGTCGAGCCCGAGCGACGGCAAGACGATTCCTGCTCGGGCCAAAGCTTGCTGCAATTCCTTGATCACGCTCTCGACTTCGGCGCGGTCCTTCATTAGCGGCTCCTTTCACAATTCGCAGCGAAAGCATGACGCTCCAGAGCTAGCCTGAGCAACAGGGTCGGCACTGCAACTACCGGGCAGGGAAAGGGAGTAGATGATGGCCAACACCTCACGCCAGGCGCTCTGGGAATATTGGGGAGCAGAGCTGAAGCGGCACCGGGAGAACGCCGCCTTAACCCAGGAGATGCTGGGGAACCAGGTGTTCGTCTCCGGCGGCTATATCGGACAGTTCGAGCAGGCGATCCGCCGCCCTCAGTTGGATGTCGCGATCCGCATCGATCAGGTTCTACAAACCGATGGTTTTTTCGAGCGGGCATGGCGCAAGCTCATCGACGACCAGCGGTACGCGGATTACTTCGCGAAGGTGGTGGAGCTGGAGGCCCAGGCGACCACCATCTGCGAGTTCGCACCCACGGTGATCCCGGGGCTCCTGCAGACGCCCGAGTACGCGCGGGCCGTCACCATCGCCGCCAACCCGTTCGTCAGCGACGATTACGTCGAGGAGAAGGTGTCGGCCCGGATAGAGCGAGCAGACATCTTCAAGCACACTACAAGGCCCGAGTATTGGGCGGTGCTGCACGAGAACACGATCCGCACGCCGGTTGGTGGCCCCGTCGCCATGGCCGAGCAGCTGGAGCACATCGCGAAGCTGATGCGCGAGCGCGCAGTTGTGGTGACGGTGCTCCCGCACTCGGCAGGGGCACACCCGTCGATGGGCGGAATGCTGACGCTCATGGAGTTCGCGGACGCACCGCCAACCGCCTATACAGAGACGTCGTTTGCCGGGATGCTGCTGGACGATCCGGCGGTGGTGAGGCGAGTCCAACGTGCCTACGATTTGATCAGGCTTGCTGCGCTGCCGTCCGCAGCGTCCCTGGCACTGATCGAATCGGCGGCGGAGGACTTCCGACGATGCGCACCTACGACCTGAGTACAGCCGAGTGGTACAAGAGCAGCTACAGCAACGGCGAAGGCGGAAGCTGCATCGAGGTCGCCCGCTGGCGTAAGAGCAGCTACAGCGATCACACCGGCGGCAGCTGCCTGGAGGTCTCGAACGACCTCCCCGGCCTCGTCCCCGTCCGTGACAGCAAAAACCCGCACGGCCCGGCGCTGGTCTTCCCGGCCGACCGCTGGACCTCGTTCGTGGACGCCGTCAAGGACGGCCGCATAGCGGCGGTCTGAACGCGGCTCACCCACGTCCTGCGCACACCATCTCCACAAGGCCCCGCCATCCCTCCGGATGTCGGGGCCGCATCACGTTACTCACCGGTCATCAAACTCATCAACGACTGAATGCGACCTTCCGCACTTCTCCGTCCTCGCACCTCACGGGCCCTTACGGCGTGTCAGATGACAGGTAGCATCGCGTGAACATCGGCGCACCGCAGCCGTGGCGTGGCCGAGACATCCCCGTCCGTCCCAAACGAGGATCTCGATGACATCCATACCGCAGGCGCTGTTGTGGTGCCTCAGCGCAGGTACGGCCGCCGCCGTGGTGCTGGCGGCGCTCCTCGTCCGCGTGCGCAAGGAGCGTGCCGGTCTCAGAGCGCGACTGACCTCCGCCGAGGAACACAACAGCGCCACGCTCCACAGCAACACGGAGCTGTCGGCCAGACTGCGGGCCACGGAGGCCGAGATCCGGCACCTGGCCGAGGCGCGGCTGCCCGACCTGACCATGGCGCTGGCCCACCCGCACGTGCCGGTGCGCGGCCTGCTGGACAAACGTTTCGGCGGGTCGCCGACCGACGAGGCGCTCAACGGCGTGCTGGAGCAGGTCAGCCAGGCGATCACCAAGGAGCGCACCCGGGTCGACTCGGCGGCGCAGTCCACGCTGCGCGGTGCGACGACCACCATCCAGGCCCTGCTGTACCAGGTGCAGACGTCGTTGCAGACGATGCAGCACACCTACGACGACCCGCAGATCGCGCAGGACCTGCTGGAGGCGGACTTCCTCAACGAGCAGGCGCTGCGGCGCGTCCAGGCCACCGGCGTCGTGTGCGGCGCCTGGCCGGGGCTGACCCGCGAGGACTCCTACCTCGCGGAGCTGGTGGTCGGCGCGACGTCGCGGCTGCGCGGCTACGAGCGGGTGCAGGTCAGCAACCAGCTGCGGGACCCGGTCGCGGTGGTGGCGCGGGCCGTCGAGCCGATCGCGATCACCGTCACCGAGCTGCTGGCGAACGCGCTGCACCACTCGCACCGCGAACTGCCGGTCTCCGTCACGCTCCAGCAGGGCAGCCGCGGCGCCTCGGTGATCATCGACGACTACGGCGTCGGCATGCACGACGACGAGATCAAGCACGCGATGGAGCTTCTGGCGGGCGGCGACGGCCTGCTGTTGACCCAGCTCGGCGACCCGCCGCGCTCGGGTTTCGCCGCGGCCGGCCAGCTGGTGCGGCAGTACGGCTTCGGGGTGCACGTGGAGCCGTCGCCGTACGGAGGGGTGCGGGCCGTGGTGTACATCCCGGGCGATCCGCTGCTGACCGTTCTCGACGAGGGCGCGCGGCCGATGTCGGTGATGGCGCCGATGCCGCACCGGGCCCCCGGCGGGCCGCGGGACCGGGCCGCGGTGCCGTCCGCGATGCCGACCGGTGCGAACGCGCCGGCCACCCCCGCGGGCGCCGTGCCGGCCGCGCCCGCGCAGCAGAGGCCCGCGCACGCCGCTCCGGCCCCGTCCCCGTCTCCGGCGGCCGAGTTCGCCGCGCCGGAGCCGGCGCAGCCGCCGGCCGAGGGTGAGCTGCCGCGCCGCCGGCGCCGTCGGCCGATGCCCGAGCAGCCCGCCGAGTCATCCACCGAAACGATCAACCTGCGCTCCCCGGAGGAGACGGGATCCCGCTGGGCGGCGCTCCAGCGAGGCACCGAAACCGGCCGGGCCGCAGCCCAGTCAGAACCCCCGCGCAGTCCCGAAGGGAACGCCCAGTCATGAACAGCCCCACCCGCCGCCGTGTCACCGAGGACAAGTCCTGGGTGCTGGCTCCCCTGTTGGAGCTGCCACATGTCGTCCACGCCGCCGTCATCTCCGGCGACGGCTTCATCGAGGGGGCCTCGCCGGGCCTGTCACGGGAGGCGGGGGAGGGCGTCGCGGCGATGATGTCGGCGCTCCAGGGCGCGGGGCGCGCGGTGACCGCGGCGTTCACGGAGAAGGACGACGCCCGGCTGCGGCAGACCGTGATCGAGTCCGAGGAAGGTTTCGTGTTCGCCATCCCGGCGGGCGAGAACACCTGCCTGGCCGTGTTCGCCGATCCGGAGGTGAACATGGGCGTCGTCGCGCACCACATGCAGATCCAGGTGACGACCCTGGGCAAGAAGGTCATGAACAGCCCGGCCCGGGACATCGGTGGCCTGGCATGACGCCGCGGCAGAGCAGCGGACGGCGCCTCGTACCGGCCTATCTGGCCACCGGCGGACGCGCCCGGCCGAGCCGCAACACACTGGACCGGCTGACCGTGCTGATCAGCGTGGACATGCCGCTCACCAGTGAGATACGCCCCGAGGAGCACCGGATCCTGGAGCTGCTCCGGCCCGGGGCGCTGACTCTGGCCGAGGTGGCCGCCCATCTGCACCTCCCGGTGAGCGTGGTGAAGGTGCTGGTGGCCGACCTCGTCGATGCCGGGCGCCTGCACGCCCGAGTCCCCATACCCGAAGCCGAGCAATTCGACCGGCAGATCCTGGAGAGGGTTCTCGATGGACTCCGCTCTCTCAAGTCCTAGCCCCGGCGCCGGGACCGGCAACATGTACCTCGCCGGCGAACACCAGACACTGGTGAAACTGCTGGTCGCCGGCCCGTTCGGGGTCGGCAAGACCACGCTGATCCGGGCGCTGTCGGAGACCCCGCCGCTGCACACCGAAGAAGTGATGACGCAGTCCGGCGCGATGGTCGACGACCTCGCCGGGGTGCGGGACAAGACCACCACCACCGTCGCCATCGACTTCGGGCGGCTGACGCTGTCCGAGGACCTGGTGCTGTACCTGTTCGGCACCCCGGGGCAGAAGCGTTTCCGCCCGCTGTGGCAGGACATCGCCCGCGGTGCGCTGGGCGCGCTGGTCCTCGCGGACACCCGCCGGCTGGCGGACTCGTTCGAGGTGATGGACATCGTGGAGGAGGCCGGGCTGCGCTACGCGGTCGCGGTCAACACCTTCCCCGACGCCCCGCAGTACGACGTCGAAAAGCTCCGCGAGGCGCTCGACCTGCACCCGGACACCCCGCTGGTGCTGTGCGACGCCCGCGACCGGGAGCAGTCCGTCGACGCGCTGATCTCGCTGGTCCGCCATGTCCTGGACCACACGCCGCAGCCCGAGGAGAACGCAAACCCGTGACTTCCCCGTACGAGCCGGGCGCCGCCCCGCAGCCGGCCTGCCCCGGGCAGGCCGTTCCACCGCCGCCGGAGGCCGCCGTTCCGCCGCCGGGCTGTCCGGCGCACGGGATGCCGCCGCAGACCCCCGTGCATCCGGACGCGTACGCGCCGGTGAAGCTGTACGGGCCGGAGTTCGCCGCGGACCCGCAGCGGGTCTACGCGCAGCTGCGGCAGTACGGGGCGGTGGCGCCGGTGGAGATCGCGCCCGAGGTGACCGCGATGCTGGTGACCGACTACCGGGCGGCGCTGGAGCTGCTCAACGACGACGCCACCTGGTCCAAGGACTCCCGGGCCTGGATGCAGACCGTCCCGGCGGACTCGCCGGTCATGCCGATGCTGCACTGGCGGCCGAACGTCTTCTACAGCGACGGGCCGGCGCACGTCCGCTACCGCGACGTGATCGTCGACAGCTTCAAGCTCGTCGAGCCGCACGAGCTGCGGGCGCGGGTGCACCACGCGGCGGACACCCTGATCCAGCGGTTCGGTGCCGTCGGCGAGGCGGACCTGATCGCGGACTACGCGCGGCTGATCCCGCTGCTGATGTTCAACACCCTCTTCGGGCTGCCCGATTCCTACAGCGAGCGGCTGATCGCGGCGATCGCGGGGATGATGGAGGGCAATTCGCCGGAGGAGGCGAACGCCGCCAACGAGGCGTACACGCAGTACATCATGGAGCTGGTCGGCGCGAAGAAGGCGCAGCGCGGGCCGGACCTCACGTCGTGGATGATGGACCATCCCAACGACCTCGGCGACGAGGAACTGATCCACAACATCATCCTCGTGATGGGCGCGGGCAACGAGCCGCTGGCCAACCTCATCGGCAACTCGCTGGCCCGGATGCTCTCCGACGACCGCTACTACAACACCGTCTCCGGCGGCGCGCTGACCGTCCACGACGCCATCAACGAGGTGTTGTGGAACGACCCGCCGATGGCCAACTACTCCGCGCACTTCCCGGTCCGGGACGTCTTCTTCCACGGCACCTGGCTGCGCGCCGGGCAACTGGTGATGGTCTCGTACGCGGCGGCCAACAGTCAGTTCGACACCACCGGTGTGCACGGGCCGGGGTCGGGCAGCGGATCGCACCTGGCGTGGGCGGCGGGGCCGCACGCCTGCCCGGTGAAGCGGCATGCGCTGCTGATCGCGATCACCGCGATCGAGCGGCTCACCGCCTGGCTCTCGGACATCGAACTCACCGTCCACCCAAGTGAGTTGACGTGGCGCAACGGGGCCTTCCACCGGGCCCTGGCCGCCCTTCCGACCCGCTTCACCCCCATCACCCCGGATCAGGCAGGAGCCACGCCATGGCACAACAGCGAACGCGGCCCTTCGTCATCGACCCCGCCGGAACAGACATCCACGGCGAGAACGCCCGCCTCCGCGCACTAGGTCCGGCGACCCGGGTCGAGCTGCCCGGCGGCATCCAGGCGTGGGGGGTCACCGGTCACGCCCTGCTCAAGCGGCTGCTGACCGACGACCGGATCTCGAAGAACCCGCGCGCGCACTGGCCGGAGTGGCAGCGCGCGGAGGTGCGCGGCAGCTGGCTCCAGTCGTGGATCGGTGTGACGAACATGTTCACCGCCTACGGCGCCGACCACCGCCGGCTGCGGAAGCTGATCGCCCCGGCGTTCACCGCGCGCCGCACGGAGGCCATGGTGCCGCGGGTCGAGCAGATCACCCGCGACTTACTGGACGGACTGGCGGCCCGCCCCGCCGGCGAGGTCGTCGACCTGCGGGAGTCCTTCAACCACCCGCTCCCCATGCAGGTGATCTGCGAGCTGTTCGGCTATCCGGAGGGCGAGCCGCGGCTCGAACTGGCCCGGGTCGTCGCGGAGATCATGGACACCACGGCCACGCCGGAGCAGGCCGCGGCGACCCAGCGGGCGGCGGCCGAGCTGCTCGGCTCGCTGGTCGCGGCCAAGCGCGCGGAGCCCGCGGACGACCTGACCAGCCTGCTGGTGGCGGCCCGGGACGACGAGGGCCAGGGCATGACCGAGAAGGAGCTGCTGGACACCCTGTTGCTGGTCATCGGCGCCGGCCACGAGACCACCGTGGACCTGCTGGGGAACGCGGTGTTCGCGCTGCTGACCCACCCCGAGCAGCTGAAGCTGGTGCGGGAGGGCGGCGCGTCGTGGAACGACGTGATCGAGGAGACGCTGCGCTGGATGCCCAGCATCGCGAGCCTGCCGCTGCGGTTCGCGGCGGCGGACGTCGAGCTGCCGGGCGGTGAGGTGATCCGCAAGGGCGAGGCGCTGCTGCCGATGTACGCGGCGGCGGGCCGGGACGTGGCGCAGCACGGCGCGGACGCCGGGGAGTTCGACATCCGGCGGGCGGCGCAGGAGCATCTGGCGTTCGGGCACGGAGTGCACCACTGCATCGGTGCGCCGCTGGCCCGGCTGGAGGCGCGGACCGCGCTGCCGGCGCTCTTCGAGCGGTTCCCGGACATCCGACTGGCCGCCCCGCCCGAGGAGTTGACGCCCGCGGGCGGCTTCATCGCGGGCGGTCTGGCGAGCCTGCCGGTGCGGCTGACGGCCTGACCCGCACCCGAGGCGCACGAGCCGGGGCCCCGGCAGGCATGCGGCCCCGCCACCGATGACATCCGGTGGCGGGGCCGTCCTCGTGCCGGGCGGCGCCTGGGGGCGGGGCGCCGCCATGGGCCGGGGTCCTTGCCGGTCTCTCTCGGGCAGGCTCTAGCCTCGGTAACGGGGCGAGCGGGCCGCCGCGGTCAGCAGCCGGGCGATGTCGTCCGGGTCGAGCGTCAGGGCGGCGCCGGCGGTGGTGAGCACCTCGCGTTCGGCGGGGGTGCAGGGGCCGTCGGCGAGGGCGATCCGGGCGCCCTGGAGGAGCAGCGACTCCCGCCCGGCGGGGGCGAGATGGGGCGCCAGCGGCTCCAGCGCCTCGTGCAGCTCTATGGCCAGCGCGGTGCCGCACGGGTCGAGGCCCTGGTGTCCGCAGTGGCCGCCGGTGGCCGCCTCGTAGGTGCCGGTCATCCGGCCGGTGTCGGCGGCGAGTGCGGCGAGCAGGGTGAGCAGCTGGTCCTCGGTGCAGTCGGCGGAGCCGGCCGCGCGGACGGCGGCCACGGCGGTGTCGCGGACCGTGCGGGAGGCCGTGCCGCCGGCCGCCAGCAGGGCCAGGGTCAGGGTGTGCACGGCGTCCCGGAGCATCGTGGAGAACCGGACGGTGGTCGGGTGGTCGAGCGCGTCCAGCCCGAAGTGGCCCCGGCAGGCGGAGCATTCGAGGACCGGGCCGGCGGCGCCGCGGGCGAGGACGGGGATGCCGAGGACGGTGAGGCGGCGCCGGCCGGTGCGGCGGAGGTAGTTGCGGTCGCCGCCGCACTCGGGGCAGAAGAACTCGCCGTCGGCGACGGTCCGCCACGATGTGCGCACCCCCACCACACATCCGTTGCGCATCAGGTCAGCCCTCCTTCATTCCCCCATCGCCTGAAGGGCATGGGAGGTGCCCCCATCGGCCTCTTCGCCGTTCGTTACGTGATGTTAGCCACATCGGTGATGCGTCGTCAGCACCCCGTATCGGACAACGCCCGGACCGCTGGCCGGAATGCAGGCGCCGATGCGTACGGAGTGTGTACGGCACGCGGGAGGGGCGGGACGGAGCGGCACGGCCCCGCCGCTCCGGACGGGAGCGACGGGGCCGTGCGGGAGCTGCCGCGACCGGGGGTCAGCGCGCCGCGCGGTTGACGGCGGAGACCACGGCCTTGAGGGAGGCGCGGGTGGTGTTGGCGTCGATGCCGATGCCCCACAGCACCTTGCCGTCGATGGCGCACTCGATGTACGAGGCGGCCTGCGCGGAGGCGCCCTCGCTCATGGTGTGCTCCTGGTAGTCCAGCAGGCGGGCGTCGATGCCCAGGCCGGCCAGCGCGTGGAAGAACGCGGAGATCGGACCGTTGCCGGAGCCCACCAGGACGGTCTCGGTGCCGTCGACCTCGGCCTCGACGGTCAGGGTGTCGATGCCGTCCTTGTCGGTGGTGGTCTGCCCGGCCCTGACCTGGATGCGGCCCCACGGGTTCTGCGGGTTGGGCAGGTACTCGTCCTGGAACGCCGACCAGATGGCCGCCGGGGTGACCTCGCCGCCCTCGGCGTCGGTCTTCTCCTGGATGATCCGGGAGAACTCGATCTGCATCCGACGCGGCAGGTCCAGCTTGTGGTCGTTCTTCAGGACGTAGGCGACACCGCCCTTGCCGGACTGGGAGTTGACCCGGATGACGGCCTCGTAGGAGCGGCCGACGTCCTTGGGGTCGATGGGCAGGTACGGCACCGCCCACTCGATGTCGTCCACGGTCCCGCCCCGGGCGGCCGCGTCGGCCTCCATGGCGTCGAAGCCCTTCTTGATGGCGTCCTGGTGGGAGCCGGAGAAGGCGGTGTAGACCAGGTCGCCCGCGTAGGGGTGGCGCGGGTGGATCTCCATCTGGTTGCAGTACTCGCTGGTGCGACGGATCTCGTCGATCTGCGAGAAGTCGATCTGCGGGTCGACGCCCTGGGAGAAGAGGTTCATGCCCAGGGTCACCAGGTCGACGTTGCCGGTGCGCTCGCCCTGGCCGAACAGGCAGCCCTCGACGCGGTCGGCGCCGGCCATCACGGCCAGCTCGGCCGCGGCCACCGCCGTCCCGCGGTCGTTGTGCGGATGGGTCGACAGGCACACGAACTCGCGCCGGCTCAGATTCCGGCTCATCCACTCGAACCGGTCGGCGTGCGTGCTGGGCGTCGAACGCTCCACGGTGGCGGGCAGGTTGAGGATGATCTCGCGGCCCGCCTCGGGCTGCCAGACGTCCATCACGCCCTCGCAGACCTCCAGCGCGAAGTCCAGCTCGGTGTCGGTGAAGATCTCCGGGCTGTACTGGTACCCGAAGACCGTGTCGTCGCCGAGCACCTTGTCCGCGTACTCCATCACCAGCCGCGTGCCGTCCACCGCGATCTGCTTGACCTGCTCCTTGGAGCCGCGGAAGACGACCCGGCGGAAGGTGGGGGCGGTGGCGTTGTAGAGGTGGACGGTGGCCCGCGGGGCGCCGCGCAGCGACTCCACGGTCCGCTCGATCAGTTCCTCGCGCGCCTGCGTCAGGACCGAGATCGTCACGTCGTCGGGGATCGCCCCGTCCTCGATGATCGACCGTACGAAGGCGAAGTCCGTCTCGCCGGAGGACGGGAAGCCGACCTCGATCTCCTTGTAGCCCATCCGTACCAGCAGGTCGAACATCTCGCGCTTGCGGGCCGGCGACATGGGGTCGATCAGCGCCTGGTTGCCGTCGCGCAGGTCGGTGGAGAGCCAGCGGGGGGCCTTGGTGATCCGCTGCTCCGGCCAGGCGCGGTCGGGCAGGTGCACCGCGTCGAAGGGCCGGTACTTGTGGATCGGCATCCCGGACGGCTTCTGCACGTGGGTGGCGTTGGTGATCGGGGTGGGGCGGCCGACTGGCTGCGACATTGCGTAGGGCTCCTAGGGGAGATCCGTATGACGGCCGACGGTCGAACGCAGCACCAGATCCCGCGGGGAGGGGGTCGGCCTACGACTACAGGCCCTCGCCGCGGCAGCTAAGGAGAAGCAGCCCGAAACGCATGATGCACAGCACGTTAGCGGAGGCGGGGAAGATCCGCAGTCGCGTATCAGTATGCGGGACCGCCGGGGCGTAGCGGCGAAATTGCGGCCAACCACACGTTTTCGGGAACTTCGGCCGCCGGCAGTGACAGACGGATTACACAATGCCACCGTTTTCCTATGAAGGAATCCGTGACCCGGACGCGCCTCGCAGCCGCCCCCACCTCGCCTGTCTTCTGCACGATCGTCCCGCCGCACATCCTCGGCAGACTCGCCGAGTCCGACGACCCGACGTGGCACGAGCCCGCCCGCCGCACCCTGGAGCACGACGCCCTCCACCGCACCCGCCGCATGGACCTGACCGCGCAGCTGACCGCCCCGGAGGAGGCCCGGGCCGACGCCGACAAGCCGAACCGCACCATCTACGACGCCGGCCACCAGCAGAACCTCCCCGGCACCAAGGTCCACTCCGAGTCCGACGGTCCCTCCAAGGACGCCTCCGTCAACCGCGCACAGGCCGGCCTCGGCGCCACCTTCGAGCTCTACCTCAAGGCGTACGGCCGCAAGTCCATCGACGGCGCCGGCCTCCCGCTCGACGCCACCGTCCACTACGGCGAGAAGTACGACAACGCCTTCTGGGACGGCCAGCGGATGGTCTTCGGCGACGGCGACGGCACCCTCTTCAAGGACTTCACCATCCCCGTCGACGTCATCGGCCACGAGCTGACCCACGGCGTCACCCAGTACACCGCCGCCCTCGACTACCAGGGCCAGTCCGGCGCCCTCAACGAATCCGTCTCCGACGTCTTCGGCTCCCTGATCAAGCAGTACGCCCTCAAGCAGACCGCCGACCAGGCCGACTGGCTGATCGGCGCCGACCTGCTCGCCCCCGGCGTGCACGGCCAGGCCCTGCGCTCCATGAAGGCCCCCGGCACCGCCTACGACGACCCCAAGCTCGGCAAGGACCCGCAGCCCGCCACGATGGCCGGCTACGTCCAGACCGCCGACGACAACGGCGGCGTCCACCTGAACTCCGGCATCCCCAACCACGCCTTCTACCTCGTCGCCAGCGCCCTGGGCGGCAAGGCGTGGGAACGCGCCGGCCAGATCTGGTACGACGTCCTGACCGGCGGCCACCTGGCCAAGAACGCCCAGTTCGCCGACTTCGCCAACCTCACCGTCCAGGCCGCCCAGGCCCGTTACGGCGCCTCCGGCAACGAACACGAGGCCGTGGTCAAGGCGTGGTCCACGGTCGGCGTCACCGGCAAGTAGTCCCGCCTCCGGGGGAGGGGACGGCCGCCCGCGCGACTATTCCCTCCCCTTCGGGTAGGAGCCCCCCATGCGCATCCACATCCGCCGCACCGGCGGCTTCACCGGCATCGAGCGGCACGCCGAGATCGACACGGACGACCGCCCCGACGCCGCCGAGCTGCACACCCTGGCCGAACACGCCCTGACGGCGGCCCACCCGACACCCCCGGCCGGTATCCCCGACGGCTTCCGCTACACCCTCACCGTCGACGGCCGGACCGCCTACTGCACGGACCCGCAGCTCACCGACGAGCAACGCGAACTGATCACCAGGGTCCTGAAGGAGGGGGCGTAGGACGCCGGTCCTGGTCGCCAGGACCGGAGCCACCGTCCGCACTGCAACTCCCTTACTGGTCAGGCTGCTTGAGACCGCGCAATGGGATCGCACGTCCCTTGACGGCATTACCGGCGGTTACAAGGATCCGGGGGCATGACACCGGAGCCCGGATCCGCGCCCGCAGCCGCCGCGTCCACGCCGTCGTCCGGCCGGCCCGCGCCCCTCCCCCGCTTCCCCCGCGACTTCCTCTGGGGCGTCGCCACCTCCGCGGCCCAGATCGAAGGGGCGGTGGACGAAGACGGACGGGGCCCCTCCGCCTGGGACGTGTTCGCGGCCGGGGCGGGACGGATCAAGGACGGCTCGAACCCGCGGGTGACGACCGACCACTACCACCGCTACCGCGAGGACGTGGCGCTGCTCCGCGAGCTGGGCGTCGGCGCGTACCGCTTCTCGGTGGCCTGGCCGCGGGTGGTGCCCGAGGGCCACGGCCCGGTCAACGAGGCCGGACTGGACTTCTACGACCGGCTGGTGGACGCGCTGCTGGAGGCCGGGGTCGCGCCGGTGCCGACGCTGTTCCACTGGGACACCCCGCAGCCCCTGGAGGCCGCCGGCGGCTGGCTCGTCCGGGACACCGCCGAGCACTTCGCGGCCTACGCGGACACGGTGGCGGCCCGCCTCGGCGACCGGGTCACCCGCTGGATCACCCTCAACGAACCTGCCGAGCTGACCCTGCTTGGCTACGGCCTGGGCCAGCACGCGCCCGGCCGCCGACTGCTCTTCGACGCCCTGCCCGCCGCCCACCACCAGCTGCTCGGCCACGGCCTGGCCGTCCGGGCACTGCGCGCCCGCGGCGCCACCGCCATCGGGATCGCCAACTCGCACGGCCCGACCTGGCCGGCGTCCGGCTCCCCCGCCGACACGGAGGCCGCCGGCCTCTACGACCTGCTGCTCAACCGGCTCTTCGCGGAGCCGATCCTGCTGGGCCGCTACCCCGACGAGGACCTCGCCGCGCTCCTCCCGGGTCCGGTCGCCGACGACCTGAAGACCATCTCCACGCCGCTGGACTGGTACGGGATCAACTACTACCAACCGACGCGGGTCGGGGCTCCGGACGCCACCGACGGGGCCGCCCCCGCCGACTTCTCCGGCGTCCGGCTGCCGGCCGGCCTGCCGTTCGCGCCCCGGGAGATCGAGGGACGCCCCCGCACCGGCTTCGGCTGGCCGGTGGTCCCCGAGGCCCTCACGGAGCTGCTGCTGACCTTCCACGAGCGGTACGGGGCGAGCCTGCCGCCCGTGATCATCACGGAGAACGGCTGCGCGTACGACGGCATCGAGGACCCCGAACGGATCGCGTTCCTCGACGCGCACCTGCGAGCGCTGCGAGCGGCGATGGACGCCGGCGTCGACGTCCGCGGCTACTTCGTCTGGTCCCTGCTGGACAACTTCGAGTGGGCGGAAGGGTTCCGCCAGCGGTTCGGCTTGGTCCACGTCGATTACGCGACGACGGCCCGTACGCCGAAGGCGTCGTTCCACTGGTTGCGTTCCTTGATCGCCGCGGATCCGCTGCGCGGGGCATAGCCGGTCCGCTGCGCGGGGCGGTTCCGCTGCGCGGGGCCGGTCCGCTGCGCGGGGCTGTTGGGTGCGGTGACGGGCCTGCGGGGGTGGTGTGTCGGACTGCTGCGCTTTACGTCCGACACACCACCCCCTCCGGCCCGTCCCCTCCCGTTGAGGGTCATAAAGACGGTGGGTGGGGGCTGAGCCGGCTGGTCCGCCAACGGTCGCTTGTCGAGGGCTGACGGTCACTCGTTGAGGGACGGTCGCCCATCAGTCCAGAGCCCGCAGGAGCCCAGCAACCGTTGCCCCGTCTATGGGTTTTCATGACCCACAACGGGAGGGGACGGGCCGGAGGGGCAGGGGTGTGCCGGACGTAAAGCGAAGCAGTCCGGCACACCCCTGCCCCGGAGGCCCGTCACCGCACCCAACAGCCCCGCGCAGCGGAACGGCACCGCGCCGCAGGCGCAAAAGGCAAGCGGCGAACCCCGGCGGAAACGCCGGCCACGTGGGAAGCCTAAAAGCCCAGCTTCCTCAGCTGCTTAGGGTCCCGCTGCCAATCCTTGGCCACCTTGACGTGCAGGTCCAGGAAGACCGGCGTGCCCAGCAACGCCTCGATGTGCTTGCGGGACTTCGTGCCGACCTCCTTCAGGCGCTTGCCCTTGGGGCCGATGATGATCCCCTTCTGGCTGGGGCGCTCGATGTAGACGTTGGCGTGGATGTCGAGCAGCGGCTTGTCGGCGGGGCGGTCCTCGCGGGGCAGCATCTCCTCGACGACGACGGCGATGGAGTGCGGCAGCTCGTCGCGGACGCCCTCCAGCGCGGCCTCGCGGATCAGCTCGGCGACCATGACCTGCTCGGGCTCGTCGGTGAGGTCGCCCTCGGGGTAGAGGGCGGGGCCCTCGGGGAGCAGCGGGACGAGGAGGTCGGCGAGCAGCGAGACCTGCTTGTCGCCCACCGCGGAGACCGGGATGATCTCGGCCCACTCGATGCCCAGCTCCTTGCCGAGCTGGTCGATGGCGAGCAGCTGGGTGGCCAGTGCCTTGGAGTCGACCAGGTCGGTCTTGGTGACGATGGCCACCTTGGGGGTCTTCTTGATGTCGGCGAGCTCGCCGGCGATGTAGCGGTCGCCGGGGCCGATCTTCTGGTCGGCGGGCAGGCAGAAGCCGATCACGTCGACCTCGGACCAGGTGGTGCGGACCACGTCGTTGAGCCGCTCGCCGAGCAGGGTGCGGGGCTTGTGCAGGCCCGGGGTGTCGACCAGGACCAGCTGGGCGTCGGGGCGGTGCACGATGCCGCGCACGGTGTGGCGGGTGGTCTGGGGGCGGTTGGAGGTGATCGCCACCTTCGTCCCGACGAGAGCGTTCGTCAGGGTGGACTTGCCCGCGTTGGGACGGCCGACGAAGCAGGCGAAGCCCGCACGGTGCGGTGCGGTGGAGTCTGTACGAACGCTCATGGCGCCCATTCTCCCCGATCCCCGCGGCCGCTCCGACCAATCCGCCGTTTCTGCCGCCGTGGGGCGGGGCGCACGGGGGTGCGGCGCCCCGCCGTGGCGCCCCGCCGTGGCGTCAGGCCGCGGGGCCGGCCGGGACGGTGCCGCGCAGGGTGCCGTCGGGGGCGGCGACCAGGACGGGGGTGTCGGGGCCGCCCAGGTCGCGGACGGCGGCGCGGTCGGCGTCGGCGGCCTGCTCGGCGTCGGTGACCACGGCCGCGGCCTCCAGGGACGTGGCGCCGCTGGCGACGGCCATCGCGACGGCGGTCTGCAGGGCGGTGAGCTTGAGGGAGTCCAGGGCGACGGTGCCGGCGACGTAGGTGCGGCCGGTCTCGTCGCGGACGGCGGCGCCCTCGGGAACGCCGTTACGGGCCCGCGCCGAGCGCGCGAGCGTGATGATCTTGCGGTCTTCGGGGTCCAGCGGTGCGGCTTCGGTCATACGGGCGAGCATATGCGGGGGCCGGGCCGGGGCCCACGGGGGCGGGACACGGGAAACGCACGATGGCTGAAGAGTCCGGTTGCCCCGCTCCCCTGTGCCGGGGCACCCGGCTCTTCAGCCAACGTCGTTTCCGGGTCCGGAACGTGCGGTGCCGCCGCACACTTCGCGCATGCGGGGCCACCGCCCGTTCCGGAGTCCTCGAAGACCACCGGGTCGCCGGTCACCTTCGGTCGGTGGACCGGCACCCCCACCCGGTGCCCGTGTTCGCGATGTCCGCGGCCTGGCCGGACGTCATCGCGAATTCCGTGGAGGGTTTTTCTGGGATTTCCTGAGTTTCTCCGCGCCGCGCTCCGCGCCGTGCGGCGGCCCTTGTCGGTGGTCAGTGCGGCCGTCGGGCGGCGGGGGTCCGCCGTGGCGTTCTGCGCGCCGCGGAATGCCCGCCGCCGGCCCTGCCGCTCGCGGCGGGGGCTTCGCTGTCGCCCGGGCGGTCCGCCCGCAGCGCCGCCGCGACGGTGGAGGCCACCGCCGCATTTCTTTCCCGCATTTCGTTCAGCTTCCCTCTGCCGCACAGAGCCGACGCCCTTTCCGGCGCCGACTCGAAGATCTTTCCACGGAATTGGCAAGGGAATCCAGGGCTGCCGGAAATGGCTTCGAGGATATTTCCGCTGTACTGGAGATCAGGAGTGGAGTGCGGGCGAATGCCCGGAATCGCGGGCGATGCGGGCCGGTGGGACGGCGGTCAGCCGGCGGCGCCGTCACCCTCCGCGTCCGCCGCGCGGACCGGTTCGCAGAGCACCGTGACGATCTTGTTGCGGCGACCGGCCGGCGACTCGGCGACCAGCCGCAGCGCCTTCAGGTCCGGGTCCGAGGCGTCGTCGGAGAGGTCGATCTCGGCGGTCGCGCCGGCGATCGGGACCCTGCCCAGCTGTTTGGCGAGCAGCCCGCCGACCGTCTCCACGTCCTCGTCGTCCAGCTCCGCCAGCCCGTACAGCTCGCCGAGCGCGCCGATGTCCAGCCGGGCGGTGACACGGTAGCGGCCGCCGCCGAGATCCTCCACGGGCGGGAGTTCCCGGTCGTACTCGTCGGTGATCTCGCCGACGATCTCCTCCAGGATGTCCTCGATGGTGACGACGCCGGCGGTGCCACCGTATTCGTCGATGACCACCGCGACGTGGTTGCGGTCCCGCTGCATCTCGCGCAGCAGGTCACCGGCGTTCTTGGTGTCGGGCACGAACACCGCGGGGCGCATCGCCGTGGAGACCAGTTCGCTCTCCGCGTCCCGGCTGATGTGCACCTTGCGGGCGAGGTCCTTGAGGTAGACCACGCCGACGACGTCGTCCTCGTTCTCCCCCGTCACCGGGATCCGGGAGAAGCCGGAGCGCAGCGCGAGGGTCAGGGCCTGCCGGATGGTCTTGAAGCGCTCGACGGAGATCAGGTCGGTGCGCGGCACCATCACCTCGCGGACGAGGGTGTCGCCGAGCTGGAAGACCGAGTGCACCATCCGGCGCTCCTCGTCCTCGATCAGCGACTCCTTCTCAGCCAGGTCCACCAGCGACCGCAGCTCCGCCTCGGAGGCGAACGGGCCCTTGCGGAAGCCCTTGCCGGGGGTGAGGGCGTTGCCGAGCAGGATCAGCAGCTGCGGCACCGGGCCCATCACCCGGGCCAGCGGCAGCAGGACGTACGCCGCCGCGGTGGCGGTGTTGAGCGGGTGCTGGCGGCCGATGGTGCGCGGGGAGACCCCCACGGCGACGTAGGACACCAGCACCATCACCGCGATGGCGACGGTCAGCGCCTGCCAGGTCTCCTCGAAGGACCGCAGGCAGGCGTAGGTGACCAGGGCGCCGGCCGCCATCTCGCAGCCGACCCGCACCAGCAGGGCGACGTTGAGATAGCGGGTGGGGTCGGCGGCGACCGCGGCGAGCTTGGCGCTGCCGCGGCGGCCGGAGCGGACCGCCTCCTCTGCGCGGAAGCTCGTCGTGCGGGTCAGTCCGGCCTCCGCGCAGGCGGCGAGCCAGGCGATCACGACGAGCAGTACCGCGACGGCGATCAGGGTGGTCATCGGGGGCGTCCCGTCAGGTCACGGTCGGGGCCGGCGAGGGACCGGTCATCCCGCGCTCGGCCCGCCAGCCGTCGACGATCGCGGCCTGCAGGCCGAACATCTCGGCCTTCTCGTCCGGCTCCTCGTGGTCGTAGCCGAGCAGGTGCAGTACGCCGTGGACGGTGAGCAGCTGCAGCTCCTCGTCCATGCTGTGCGCCGTGGGGGCCGCCGCGCCCTGCTGTTCGGCGACCTCGGGGCACAGCACGATGTCGCCGAGGAGTCCCTGCGGGGGCTCCTCCTCGTCCTTGGCCGGCGGCCGCAGCTCGTCCATCGGGAAGGACATGACGTCCGTCGGGCCGGGGAGGTCCATCCACTGGATGTGGAGCTGCTCCATGGCCTCGGCGTCCACGACGATGACGGACAGCTCGGAGAGCGGGTGGATCCGCATCCGGCCCAGGGCATAGCGGGCGACGTCCAGGATCGCCTGCTCGTCGATGTCCGTTCCGGACTCGTTGTTGACGTCGATCGACATGGGGAAGGTCAGGTCTCGCTTCTTGGTCGTGCAGCGCGGGCTACTGGCCGTTGCGGCTGTCGTACTTCTCGTAGGCGTCGACGATACGGCCGACGAGCTTGTGCCGGACGACGTCCCTGCTGGTCAGCTCGGCGAAGTGCACGTCGTCGACACCGGTCAGGATGTCCCGGACCTGGCGCAGACCGCTCTTGGTGCCGCCGGGCAGATCGATCTGGGTGACGTCGCCGGTGATGACTATCTTCGAGTCGAAGCCGAGCCGGGTGAGGAACATCTTCATCTGCTCGGGGTTGGTGTTCTGTGCCTCGTCGAGAATGATGAAGGCGTCGTTGAGCGTCCGGCCGCGCATGTACGCCAGCGGCGCGACCTCGATGGTGCCCGCCGCCATCAGCCTGGGGATGGAGTCGGGGTCGAGCATGTCGTGCAGCGCGTCGTAGAGCGGGCGCAGATACGGGTCGATCTTCTCGTAGAGGGTGCCGGGCAGGAAGCCCAGGCGCTCGCCGGCCTCGACCGCGGGCCGGGTCAGGATGATGCGGTTGACCTGCTTGGCCTGGAGGGCCTGGACGGCCTTGGCCATGGCCAGGTAGGTCTTGCCGGTGCCGGCCGGTCCGATCCCGAAGACGATGGTGTGCTTGTCGATGGCGTCGACATAGCGCTTCTGGTTGAGGGTCTTGGGGCGGATGGTGCGGCCGCGGTTGGAGAGGATGTTCTGGGTGAGCACCTCGGCGGGGGTCTCGCCCGCCGCTCCCTCGCCGTTCTCCGCCGCGCGCAGCATGGCGATGGAGCGTTCCACTGCGTCCTCCGTCATCGGTTGTCCGGTGCGGAGCACCAGCATCATCTCGTCGAACAGGCGCTGGACGAGGGCGACTTCGCGAGCGTCGCCGACCGCGCTGATCTCGTTGCCCCGGACGTGGATGTCGGTGGCGGGGAAGGCGTCCTCGATCACACGCAGGAGCGAGTCGCCGGATCCCAGGACCGTCACCATCGGGTGCTTGGCCGGGACCGTGAACTGGGCGCTCGCCTGCGCTCGTGTGGGTGTCTGCGTCATGGGTAGGCCGGGTGGCCTGCTCAACCCCCATCCTTTGCTCATCACAGGTGCGGACCCTTGAGCAGCGGTGCCCGCACTGGCTCCTTGCGCTACCAGAGTACGACGGGGGACTGACAAGCCGGCCGGCTTTTCCGGGGCGGCCGCGGGGGCGCCGCGGGGCCACGGCGGCGCGGGGCGGCCCGGGCCCGCAGGGACGCCCGGCCGGAGCGTTCAGGCCGGGCGGCGGAAGCCGATCGTGGGCACCGCACGGGCCAGCGGCGCGGGCCCGTGCGGCCGCGCGAGGTCCGCCGCCCCCTTGGCCCCCAGGGCCACCCCAGGCTCGGGCAGCACGGCGTCCAGGAAGCCGTACTGGCGGACCAGCCCGGCGGCGGCCTCGGAGGCGCAGGCCCGGACCCGGCGCCACCAGGCGGCGATCTCCGCCCAGCCGGGCGCGGAGAGCGAGCCGCCGAACTCCTGCACGGACAGGGCGGCGCTCAGCCCGGCGAAGGCCAGCCGGTCGGCCAGCGGCCAGTCGGCGAGGGTGCCGGTGACGAAGCCGGCGACGAAGACGTCCCCGGCGCCGGTCGGGTCCAGCGCCTCCACCGCGATGGCCGGCACCTCGGCGCTCTCGCCGGTGCGGCCGTCGACCGCGCAGGCGCCCTCCGAGCCGAGCGTGACGACGGCGAGCGGGACCAGGTCGGCGAGCTTGCGGGCGGCCGCGCGCGGGCAGTCGGTGCGGGTGTAGCGCATCGCCTCCTCGGCGTTGGGCAGGAACGCCTCGCAGTGCTCCAGGTCGGCGAGGTCGGACGGGTCCCAGCGGCCGGTGTCGTCCCAGCCGACGTCGGCGAAGATCCGGCTGCCGCGGCCGGCCGCGCAGCCCAGCCAGCCCTCCCGGCGGCCGGGGACGAGCGAGGCGACGCAGGCCCGGGTCGGCGGCGGGCAGCCGGGCGCGTGCCCGCCGTCGAAGGCGTTCTCCGGTGGCGGTGCCTCGTGGCCGTGCGAGACCATGGTGCGCTCGCCCTCGTAGGCCATCGAGACGGTGACCGGGGAGTGCCAGCCCGGGATCCTGCGCGAGAGCGCCAGGTCGATGCCCTCGCCCTGCTCCAGCGCCTCCCAGCAGTACTCGCCGTACATGTCGTCGCCGAACGCGGCGGCCAGGGAGGTGCGCAGGCCGAGCCGGGCCAGTGCGGTGGCCATGTTGGCGACGCCGCCGGGGCTGGAGCCCATGCCGCGGGCCCAGGATTCGGTGCCGCGGACCGGCGCGGAGTCCAGGCCGGTGAAGACGATGTCGAGGAAGACGGTGCCGGTGAGGTAGACGTCGGTGGGCGGATCGTCCGCGCGGCGCAGCGCGGCCAGCGGATCGAGGCCCGGCGGTGCGGCGACCGGCCCCGCGGGCGGTTGGACATCGCGTCGGCCAGTGTTCACCGCGCTCGCCCCTCTCGTACTCAACTCGTGCCGCAAGTGTGCCTGATGCTGCGGTACGTTCCGCCCCATGAGGCTCTCCATTCTCGGTGGTGGCGGCTTCCGGGTGCCGCTGGTCTACCGCGCGCTCCTGGACGACCCGGCACGCTCCGTCTCCGAGCTGACGCTCTACGACACCGATCCCCGCCGGGTCGCGGTGATCTCCGACGTGCTGTCCCGGCTGGCACGGGGCCGTACCGAACCGGTACCCGTACGAGTGGCGGAAACTCTCGACGCGGCGCTGACCGGAGCCGACTTCGTCTTCTCCGCAATACGGGTCGGCGGTACCGCGGGCCGCGTCCGGGACGAGCGGATCCCGCTGTCGGAGGGCGTGCTGGGCCAGGAGACGGTGGGGGCCGGCGGGGTCCTCTACGGGCTGCGGACGATCCCGGTGGCGCTGCGCGTCGCCGAGCGGGTCGCGGCGCTCTCCCCGGGGGCCTGGGTCATCAACTTCACCAATCCGGCGGGGATGGTGACCGAGGCGATGGCGCAGGTGCTGGGCGACCGGGTCGTCGGGATCTGCGACTCGCCGGTGGGGCTGGTGCGCCGGGCGGCGCGGGCGGCCGGCGCGGACCCGGCCGTCCTGGAGGACCCGGCGCGGTCCGGCTACGACTACGTGGGGCTCAACCACCTGGGCTGGCTGCGGTCGTTGACCCTCGAAGGCACCGACGTGCTGCCGGGCCTCCTGGACGACGTGGCGGCCCTGGGCTCCTTCGAGGAGGGACGGCTCTTCGGCCCGGAGTGGCTCCGCGTCCTCGGCGCCCTCCCCAACGAGTATCTGCACTACTACTACTTCCGCCGGGAGACCCTGCACTCCGTACGGGACACCGCACAGACCCGCGGGGAGTTCCTGGACCGGCAGCAGGGCGGCTTCTTCGAACGGGCCGCGGCGGCGGGCTCCCCGGACGCGGTGTACGACCTGTGGGAGCGCACCCGGCTGGAGCGCGAGGAGACGTACATGGCGCACAGCCGGGAGGCGACCGGCGGCTGGCAGCGGGACAGCCACGACCTGGAGGGCGGCGGCTACGACCGGGTGGCGCTGGCCCTGATGCACGCCATCGCCGGCGACTCCGGCCGCCGGCTGATCCTCAACGTCCGCAACGGGACGACGGTGCCGCAGCTGCCGCCGGACGCCATCGTGGAGACGGTGTGCGAGGTGACCGCAAAGGGGCCCCGGCCGCTGCCCTGCGCGCCGCTGCGCGAGGACCAGTTGGGCCTGATGCTCCAGATCAAGGCGGTCGAACGCGCCACGGTGGCGGCCGCCCTCTTCAAGGACCGCGACGCGGCCCTCCGGGCCCTGGCCCTGCACCCCCTGGTGGACTCCCCCGCGGTGGCCGCCCGCATCCTGCAACGAGCGGCGGCGGAGAGCGCATAGGGGGGCGGGGCCCGGAAGCACCACCTTGTTGCTCCGTCCCCTCCCCCCCCGTGCCTCCGCCCCCCTCGTGTCCCCCTCTGTGCCCCGCTCGCAGGGGAATTCCCACCACCCCCCGGCACGTTGTGGCCCCGCAGGGGGCGCCGCGGCCCCCTACGGGATCTGTTCGCCCGCCCCGTAGGGAAAGCTCCCCCGGGCCGTACGGGCAACGCCCGCCCCCGCGCCGGGGCGTCGCCTCAGTGCCCCCGGGCGATCCACTCCGCCAGGTGAGGGGCCTCCTCGCCGATGGTCGTCGGGTCGCCGTGGCCGGTGCGGACGACGGTCCGCGGCGGCAGGGTCAGCAGCCGGTCGCGGATCGAGTCGACGATCGTCGGGAAGTCGGAGAACGACCGGCCGGTGGCACCGGGACCGCCCTGGAAGAGCGTGTCCCCGGTGAAGACGGTGTTCAGGTCGGGGGCGTACAGGCAGACCGCGCCGGGCGCGTGGCCGGGGGTGTGCAGCACCGTCAGGTCGGTGCCGGCGATGGTCAGCACCTGACCGTCCGACAGGTCCCCGTCGGGGGCGGTGTCCGGGTGGGTCGTCTTCCACAGCGGCAGGTCGTCGGGGTGCAGCAGGATCCGCGCCCCGGTGCGGGCGGCGAGTGCCGGGGCCGCGTCGATGTGGTCGTTGTGCGCGTGGGTGCAGATGATCGCGCGCAGGGTGCGCCCGTCGAGGGCCCGGAGGATGGCGTCGGCGTCGTGGGCGGCGTCGATGACCACGGCCTCCGAACCGTCGCCGACGATCCACACGTTGTTGTCGACGTCCCAGGTGCCGCCGTCCAGCGAGAACGTCCCCGAGGTGACGAGGTGGTCGATGCGGGCGGTCATCACAGCATCACCACCGAACGCAGCACGTCGCCGGCGTGCATCCGGTCGAAGGCCCGCTCCACCCCGTCGATGCCGATGGTCTCGGTGACGAACGCGCCGAGGTCGATCCGGCCCTGCTGGTGGAGGTCGATCAGCATCGGGAAGTCCCGGGACGGCAGGCAGTCGCCGTACCAGGAGGACTTCAGGGCGCCGCCGCGGCCGAAGACGTCCAGGAGGGGGAGTTCCAGGGTCATCTCCGGGGTGGGCACGCCCACCAGGACGACGGTGCCGGCCAGGTCGCGGGCGTAGAACGCCTGGCGGTAGGTCTCCGGGTGGCCGACCGCCTCGATGACGACGTCCGCGCCGAATCCGCCGGTCAGCTCGCGGACGGCGTCGACGGGGTCGGTGGTGCGGGAGTTGACGGTGTGGGTGGCCCCCATGGCGCGGGCCTGCTCCAGCTTCCGGTCGTCGATGTCGACGGCGATGATCCTGGCCGCGCCGGCCAGCCGGGCGCCGACCACCGCCGCGTCGCCGACGCCGCCGCAGCCGATGACCGCGACCGAGTCGCCGCGGCCGACCCCGCCGGTGTTGATCGCGGCGCCGATGCCGGCCATCACCCCGCAGCCCAGCAGCCCCGCGACGGCCGGGGAGACGCCCGGGTCGACCTTGGTGCACTGGCCGGCGGCGACCAGCGTCTTGTCGGCGAACGCCCCGATGCCCAGCGCCGGGCTCAGCTCCGTGCCGTCCTTGAGCGTCATCTTCTGCCGGGCGTTGTGGGTGTCGAAGCAGTACTGGGGCCGGCCGCGCAGGCACGCCCGGCAGGAGCCGCACACCGCGCGCCAGTTGAGGACGACGAAGTCCCCGGGTGCGACGTCGGTGACGCCCTCGCCGACCGACTCCACCACCCCGGCCGCCTCATGGCCGAGCAGGAACGGGAAGTCGTCGTTGACAGCACCCTGTTTGTAGTGCAGGTCGGTGTGGCACACCCCGCACGCCTGCACCTTCACCACGGCCTCGCCGGGCCCGGGATCGGGCACCAGGATCGTCTCCAGCCGGACCGCTTCGTTCTTCCCCGGCGCCACGACGCCGCGCACTTCCTGTGCCATCGGTACCGCCCCTCTCGAAGATCACGTAAGGGACCACTGTGGCGCACCGCCACCCGGTCGTGCCACACCGTACGGGGACGAAACGGCCACGCGCAGGACCGCGGCCGTGGCCGCCCGGGTCACCGGCGGTACGTCGCGGGGGCGGCGCGGAAGACGGGCGCGCCAGGCATCCGTCTCCCCATGCGGACACCGTCCATGGAGCGGGACGAGGGCCGGAGGGCACCCCCATGCACCGCCACGCGCCGTACAGACCGGCCGAGTTGGCAACAACATCACGCCACACTTTACCAATCCTTTATTCTTCGCGCGTAGATGGCCGCGTGCCACCTCTGTTACACCTACCCGGGACCACCCCCATGCTTACTAAGGAGCCGCGCATGCCCCGTCCCGCCCTCTCCCGCCGTGTCCGCCTGGGCGGTGCGGTGGCCGCCGCCCTCGTCGCCGGCACCGTGGTGTTCGGCGCCGGCCAGGCCACCGCCGAACACTCCGTGCCGCGCACCGACAAGGAGATCCCCAACCTCACCCAGGTCGAGGACAAGATCAAGGCGTACTACGGCGACACGGTGACGGCCGACGGCGAGCACTACGCCTCCCCCACCAGCAACTACGCCCGCCAGGTCCGCGGCATAGAGGCCAGGGCGCGCGCCTACCTGGCCGGCGCGCTCGCCAAGAAGGGCACCGGGAAGGCCAGGCCGGCCATCGTCCTGGACATGGACGACACCACCCTGCTGACCTACAACTACGAGCTCAAGGTCGGCTTCAACTTCACCCCCAAGTCCCAGGACGAGTACCTGGAGCACACCGACATGGCCGCGGTCTTCGGCATGAACGACCTGGTGAACTGGGCCCACAAGAAGGGCGCCGAGGTCTTCTTCCTCACCGGCCGCAAGGAGGCGCAGCGCGACTGGAGCGTGCGCAACCTCAAGAACGTCGGCTACGACGTCCCGCTCGACCGCGCCCACGTCTACCTGCGCGACAAGGAGCACCCGCCCGCCTACCTGCCGTGCGGCGCGACCTGCTCGACGATCGGCTTCAAGTCCGGCACCCGCCGGCACATCGAGTCCCTCGGCTACCGCGTCGTCGCCAACTTCGGCGACCAGTACAGCGACCTGGCGGGCGGCGCCGCGGCGCGCACCTTCAAGCTGCCGAACCCGATGTACTACCTGCCGTAGGCGGCGGTCCCGGCGCCCTCCTCGGGGCGCCGGGGCCACGCGGGGATCAGCGCCTCTTGGGGAGCGGTACCCGCAGCAGGTCCTTGGCGATGGTGAGTTCGCCGCTGAAGCCCGCCGCGCGCGCCTGCCGCTCGAAGTCCTCGGGGTCGGCGTAGCGCTGCGAGAAGTGCGTGAGCACCAGGTGGCGCACGCCGGCGTCGGCGGCCACCCGGGCCGCCTGCCCGGCCGACAAGTGCCCGTGTTCCTCGGCGAGTTGCACGTCCTCGTCGAGGAAGGTGGACTCGATCACCAGCATGTCCACGCCCTCGGCGAGCGCGTACACGCCGTCGCACAGCCGGGTGTCCATGACGAAGGCGAAGCTCTGTCCGGGCCGCACCTCGCTGACCTCGTCGAGGGTGACGCCGTTCAGCTCGCCGGTCCGCTGCAGCCGGCCGACGTCCGGTCCGGCGATGCCGTGGGCGGCCAGCCGTTCGGGCAGCATCCGCCGGCCGTCCGGCTCGGTGAGGCGGTAGCCGTACGACTCGACCGGGTGCGACAGCCTGCGCGCCGTCAGGACGTAGCCCTTGGCGCGGTCCAGTTCGCCGTCGGCGGAGACCGGCCGCTGGGCGATCCGGACCGTCTCGCGGTAGGCAGTGGCGTACCGCAGCCGCTCGAAGAACCGCTCGCCGCTGGCCGGATAGTGCGCGGTGACCGGATGCGGCACCCGGTCGAGGTTGATCCGCTGGATCACCCCGGCCAGGCCGAGCGAGTGGTCGCCGTGGAAGTGGGTGACGCAGATCCGGTTGATGTCGTGGGCGGCGACCCCGGCCCGCAGCATCTGGCGCTGGGTGCCCTCACCGGGGTCGAAGAGCAGCCCCTGGCCGTCCCACCGCAACAGGTAGCCGTTGTGGTTGCGGTGCCGGGTGGGGACCTGGCTGGCGGTCCCGAGGACGACCAGTTCGCGTACCGACATGGCTCGTTATCCGGGGGGCCACTGGAGGCCGCGGCCGCCGAGGACGTGCAGATGGGCGTGGAAGACGGTCTGGCCGGCGCCGGCACCGGTGTTGAAGACGACCCGGTAGCCGGTCTCCTCGATCTCCTCCGCCGCCGCGACCTCGCGGGACTCGCACAGTATGTCGGCGATCACCTTGGGCTCGGCGGCGGCGAGCTCCGCCGCGTTCGGGTAGTGGGCCTTGGGGATCACCAGGACGTGCGTCGGCGCCTGGGGGTTGATGTCGCGGAACGCGACGGTGGTCTCGGTCTCGCGGACGATCGTCGCCGGTACCTCACCCGCCACGATCTTGCAGAACAGGCACTCGGCCTGCGGTTCTCCCGCCACCGGTGGACTCCTCCCGGGTCGCGCGGCATGCGCCGTACGCACCGTGCGTACGCCCTCCGGATGCTAGCCGATCACTCCGGCGGGTCCCCGGGGCGGCCCGTGGGCGACCCCGTGGCCGGTCGCCCGGATCACGGCCCGCCAGACCCTAAGCTGATCTCTCAGACCGCATTGGCCCCACAAACGGGAGTTATGCACCATGGCAACCACGCGCACCGCCACGACCCACTGGGAGGGCAACCTCCTTCAGGGCAAGGGCACCGTCGCCCTGGAGTCCTCCAAGATCGGCACCTACGACGTGAACTGGCCCGCCCGCGCGGAGCAGCCCGGCGGCGTCACCAGCCCCGAGGAGCTGATCGCGGCGGCCCACTCCTCCTGCTACTCGATGGCCTTCTCGCACGGCCTGGCCGGCAAGGGGCACACCGTCGAGGCGCTGGACACCCGGGCCGACGTCACCTTCCAGCCCGGCGAGGGCATCACCGGCATCGTGCTGACCGTCAAGGCCCGGGTACCCGGCCTCTCCGAGGCGGACTTCCAGGCCGCGGCCGAGGACGCCAAGAAGAACTGCCCGGTCAGCCAGGCCCTGGCCGGCGTCAAGAACATCACGCTCCAGGCCGAACTGCTCTCCTGACGGAACACCGGGGCACAACGGGTGGGCCCGCCCCCTCAGGCCGACGGACCAACGCACGCCCCCGAACCGGGCGTTGACCACCAGAGGACCACTGAGCTCAGCCCCCACTCACCGTCTTTCCCACCCAACCCACGGGAGGGGACGGGCCGGAGGGGGTGGTGTGTCGGACGTAAAGCGCAGCAGTCCGGCACACCACCCCCGCAGGCCCGGCACCGCACCCGACAGCCCCGCGCAGCGGACCGGCGCCGCCAGGCGCAAAAGGCGAAGCCCTACGGCGGGAAAGCCGACAACGTGGGAGGCCGGCCAAGCGCAGCGGAACGGCCGACGACGTGAAGCCCCCGGGCCTAACTCCACCGCCCCGTACGCCCCAACAACAACGCCGTCGCCGCGGTCCCCGCCGTGGACGTCCGCAGTACGGAGGCGCCCAGCCGGTACGGCCTGGCACCCGCCTCGGCGAAGAGCGTCAGCTCCTCCGGCGAGACGCCGCCCTCGGGTCCGACGACCAGCACGATCGAGCCCTCGGTGGGGAGTTCGGCGGTGGCGAGCGGGGTGCTGCCCTCCTCGTGGAGGACGGCGGCGAAGTCGGCGTCGGCCAGCAGCGCGGCGACCTGCTTGGTCGTCAGCGGGTCGGCGACGCGGGGGAAGGTCAGCCGGCGGGACTGCTTGCCCGCCTCGCGGGCGGTGGCGCGCCACTTGGCCAGCGACTTGGCGGCCCGCTCACCCTTCCACTGGGTGACGCAGCGGGCCGCGGACCACGGCACGATGGCGTCCACGCCGGTCTCCGTCATGGTCTCCACGGCCAGTTCGCCGCGGTCGCCCTTGGGCAGTGCCTGTACGACGGTGAGGGTGGGCGTCGGCGGCTCCTCGGTCCGCAGACCGGTGACGGCGACGGACAGCCGGTCCTTGCCCTCGACGGCGGCGACGGTGCCCTCGGCGCCGGTCCCGGCGCCGTCCGTCAGCACGACCTCCTCACCGACCCGCAGCCGGCGTACCGACACGGCGTGCCGGCCCTCGGGGCCGTCCAGGGTCAGCGTGCCCCCGGCCCGTACTCCGGTGAGCGATTCGACGAGGAAGACGGGGGCGGTCATGCCGCACCGCCGGTGGTGTGGCGGGGGCCGCCCTGGCCGAACGAAGCACGGGCGGCGTCGAGTTCGGCCACCAGCACCTCCACCAGCTGCCCGGCCGGCAGCTCGCGCGCCAGCCGGTGCCCTTGGCCCGCCCAGAGGCTCAGCCCCTGGGCGTCGCCGGCCTTGGCGGCGGCCTTCCGGACCGGGGAGGTGAGGTAGTGCACGGCGGGATAGGCGGCCGGGGCGTACGGGCCGTGCTCCCGCAGGAAACGGTTCACCAGGCCGCGGGCCGGCCGCCCGGAGAACGCCCGAGTCAACTCGGTATGGGTGAAGAGGGGGTTGGTCAGCGCCTGCTTGTGCAGCGGGTCGGCGCCGGACTCGGGGGTGGCCAGGAACGCGGTGCCCAGCTGCGCCATCGAGGCCCCGGCGGCCAGTACCGCGGCGATCTGCGCACCGCGCATCAGCCCGCCGGCGGCGATCACCGGAATCTGCACCGTCTCCCGGACCTGGGCGAGCAGCGCCAGCAACCCCAGTCCGGCGCCGGTCCCGTCGGCGTGCGGATCGTCCCGGTGGGTGCCCTGGTGGCCGCCCGCCTCCACGCCCTGCACACACACCGCGTCGGCTCCGGCCCACTGGGCGGCCTGTGCCTCGGCGGCGGTGGTGACGGTGACGACGGTGTACGTGCCGACCTTGGCGAACGCGTCGAGGGCCGCCCGCGAGGGGCAGCCGAAGGTGAAGGAGACCACCGGCACCGGATCGTCGCGGAGGATCGCGAGTTTGGCCTCGTAGCCGTCGTCGGTGGGGCCGTTGACGTCACCGAGCTCGGTCTCGTACCAGGCGGTCTCGCCGGCGAGTTGCTCACGGTAGACCTCGACGGCGGAGGTGTCGGTCAGCTCGGGCTGCGGCATGAAGAGGTTGACGCCGAAGGGCCGGCCGGTCATCCCGCGCAGCCGTTTGATCTCCTGGTACATGCCGTCGGCGGTTTTGTAGCCGGCGGCCAGGAAGCCGAAGCCACCGGCCTCGCAGACGGCCGCGGCCAGCTCGGGTCCGGAGCCGCCGCCCGCCATCGGGGCCTGCACGACGGGGTGGCGGCAGAAATCGGTGAGCGCGGTGGGCATGCCCACATCGTGTCACGTCCGGCGCCCCGGCCCGAACGAGGGAGGCGGCCCGGGGCCGTGCCGACGGCGGCTGCCGCCGCGGGCCCCGGACCCCCGGCCGGGCGCCTACCGCCCGTTGAACGCATCCTTCAGCCGCGAGAACAACCCCTGCTGCCCCGGCTGACCGTGCCTGCCCGGGGGACAACCCCCGGAACCCCCGGCCGGGCGCCTACCGCCCGTTGAACGCATCCTTCAGCCGCGAGAACAACCCCTGCTGCCCCGGCTGGAACTGGCCCTGCGGGCGCTCCTCGCCGCGCAGCTTGGCGAGGCGGCGCAGGAGTTCCTCCTGCTCGGGGTCGAGCTTGCCGGGGGTCTGCACCTCGACGTGGACGATGAGGTCGCCCCGGCCGTTGCCGCGCAGATGGGTCACGCCGCGGCCGTGCAGCGGGATCGACTGGCCGGACTGGGTGCCGGGCCGGACGTCGATCTCCTCCACCCCGTCCAGCGTCTCCAGCGGGCACTTGGTGCCCAGCGCCGCCGCGGTCATCGGGATGGTGACCGTGCAGTGCAGATCGTCGCCGCGGCGCTGGAACACCGGATGGGGCAGCTCGTGGATCTCGACGTAGAGATCGCCGGCGGGACCGCCGCCCGGGCCCACCTCGCCCTCGCCGGCCAGCTGGATCCGGGTGCCGTTGTCGACACCGGCCGGGATCTTGACGGTGAGGGTGCGGCGGGAGCGGACCCGGCCGTCGCCGGCGCACTCGGGGCACGGCGTCGGGACGACCGTGCCGAAGCCCTGGCACTGGGGACAGGGCCGGGAGGTCATGACCTGGCCCAGGAAGGAGCGGGTGACCTGCGAGACCTCGCCGCGGCCGCGGCACATGTCACAGGTCTGCGCCGAGGTGCCCGGCGCCGCGCCCTCGCCGCTGCAGGTGGTGCAGACGACGGCGGTGTCGACCTGGATGTCCTTGGTCGTGCCGAACGCGGCCTCGCTGAGCTCGACGTCCAGACGGATCATGGCGTCCTGGCCGCGGCGGGTGCGCGAGCGCGGGCCGCGCTGCGAGGCTGTGCCGAAGAAGGCGTCCATGATGTCGGAGAAGTTCCCGAAGCCGGCACCGAAGCCGCCCGCGCCACCGGCGCCGCCGGCCTGCGAGAGCGGGTCGCCGCCGAGGTCGTAGACCTGCTTCTTCTGCGGGTCCGACAGCACCTCGTAGGCGGCGTTGATCTCCTTGAACCGCTCCTGGGTCTTGGGATCCGGGTTCACGTCCGGGTGCAGCTCGCGCGCCAGCCGGCGGAACGCCTTCTTGATCTGGTCCTGCGAGGCGTCACGGCTGATGCCGAGGACCGAGTAGTAATCCGTGGCCACTTACGACTCCGCGAGGATTTGTCCGACGTAACGTGCCACTGCGCGTACCGCTCCCATCGTTCCGGGGTAGTCCATGCGGGTCGGTCCGACCACGCCCATTTTCGCGACGGCCTCGTCGCCCGAACCGTATCCGACGGTGACGACCGAGGTGGACGTCAGGCCCTCGTGAGCATTCTCATGCCCGATCCGTACGGTCATGCCCGAGTCCTTGGCCTCCCCGAGCAGCTTGAGCATCACCACATGCTCCTCGAGGGCTTCCAGCACCGGCCGGATGGTCAAGGGGAAATCATGCCCGAAGCGCGTCAGATTGGCGGTGCCGCCGATCATGAGCCGCTCTTCGGTCTCCTCCACCAGAGTCTCCAGCAGTACCGACAGTACTGTCGAGACGGTGGCCCGGTCGTCCTGTTCGAAGGATTCCGGGAGATCCTGCACCAGCTGCGGGACATCCGTGAAACGGCGGCCGACGATCCGGCTGTTGAGCCGGGCGCGCAGGTCCGCCAGGGACGTCTCGCCGAACGGCGTCTGGCAGTCGACGAGCCGCTGCTCGACGCGGCCGGTGTCGGTGATCAGCACCAGCATCAGCCGGGCCGGGGCCAGGGCCAGCAGCTCGACGTGCCGCACCGTGGACCGCGTCAGGGACGGGTACTGCACCACCGCCACCTGGCGGGTCAGCTGCGCCAGCAGGCGCACCGTGCGGCCCACCACGTCGTCCAGGTCGACGGCACCGTCGAGGAAGTTCTGGATCGCGCGGCGCTCGGGGACGGACAGCGGCTTGACGCCGGCGAGCTTGTCGACGAAGAGGCGGTAGCCCTTGTCGGTGGGGATCCGGCCGGCGCTGGTGTGCGGCTGGGCGATGTAGCCCTCGTCCTCCAGGGCCGCCATGTCGTTGC
This sequence comes from Streptomyces sp. BHT-5-2, assembly GCF_019774615.1. NCBI lineage: Bacteria > Bacillati > Actinomycetota > Actinomycetes > Kitasatosporales > Streptomycetaceae > Streptomyces > Streptomyces sp. BHT-5-2. The sequence goes on from NZ_CP081496.1 coordinate 107,105, forward strand.
GGACGGTGGCCGGGGAGACGCCGAGCCGGTGCCGCTCGGTGAGCGCCTTGGAACCGACCGGCTCCTCCGTCCCGACGTAGTCCTGGACGATGGCGCGCAGCACTTCGAGCCTGCGTTCACTGAGCATCTCGCCACCTCCAGTCGGCCGTCCCGCCGTGTCGTCTCGTTACTCCTGGCACTCACATGGGCCGAGTGCCAGACCCTGGGCCAGTGTACGGCCGGGTAGCGCGGATGCGGCAAGGGCGGGCGTACTCAGGACTTACCCACCCCCGTGGAATCCGACCCGCGGGCCGCCCCCGGGAAGGCCCGGAGCGGACCCCGGGGAACCCCCGGTCAGGCGCCGCCGCGGCCCCCTAAGGGTCCCGGTCGGTGCCCGTTGCGGGGCCGGCACCGGACCGGCTTCCGCGGTGTGCCCGGCAACGCTATCGCGGGGGCGCTAGCGTCTCGGTATGCGCACCACATGGGAAGAGGCGGGCTGGGAGCGGCTCGGCGAGGGGGTGGTCCGGCGCCGGATGCCGGGCTGGGACGAGACGATCGGTGTGGTCGCCGGTTCGGACGGCGTGTTGATCGTCGACACCGGCGCGACGCTGGGTGCCGGGGCGGAGCTGCGCCGGACGGTGCGCGCGGTGCTCGGCCGCGGTGTGACGCATGTCGCGCTCACCCACCCGCACTTCGACCACGTCCTGGGCACCGCGGCGTTCGCCGGGGTGGAGGTGTTCGGCGCGGCCGGGCTGGGCGAGCTGCTGCGGCGCGACAAGGAGGCGCTGCGGGCCGACGCGGTCCGGCACGGCGTGGACCCGGATGCCGCGGCGGAGGCCGCGGACCTGCTGGTCGTCCCGCGTCACGAGGTGCACGGGCGGCTGGCCGTCGGCCTCGGGGACCGGGAGGTGCTGCTGGCCGACGTGGGGCCCGGTCACACCGGGCACGACCTGGCCGTCCTGGTGCCGGGCCGGGCCGGTGAACGGGGGATCGTCTTCTGCGGCGACCTGGTCGAGGAGTCCGGCGAGCCGCAGGCGGGCCCGGACGCGGTGCCCGGTCGGTGGCCCGCCGCGCTGGACCGGCTGCTGGCGCTGGGCGGCGAGGACGCGGTGTACGTGCCGGGCCACGGCGCCGTGGTCGACGCCCGCTTCGTCCGCGCCCAGCGCGACGCCCTGGCCGTCCGCTTCGGGGCGAACTCCTCCTGAAGCGGCTCCCGTTGGGCCGTCGAGTCGCCGGCCCAACGGGCCCCGCCCCTTCGGCCCGTCCCTCGTCCCCCGTCTCCCGGCCCACCGGCCGACGTTTCACCGCCCCGTCGTTTCACCGCCCCGCGCCCCGCCGCCCCTCCGTCCCGCCGGAACAGGAAGCAGACCCGCATGCACAGCAGGCACTACAACGCCGACCTCACTCCCCCCTGGAAGAAGCCCCGGCCGGTGCCCGAGGTACCGGCCGACCCCGGGCTGGTCGTCGAGGAGGTGGGGACGGGCTACTGCGGCGCGGTGCTGCGGTGCGAGAAGACCGCCGAGGGCCCGACGGTCACCCTGGAGGACCGCTTCGGCAAGCAGCGGGTGTTCCCGATGGTGCCGCGCGGCTTCCTCCTGGAGGGCCGGACCGTGACCCTCGTCCGTCCGCGGAGCGGCCCGGCACCGAGCGGTCCGGCGCGCACCGCGTCCGGCTCGATCGCGGTCCCCGGGGCGCGCGCCCGGGTCGCCCGGGCCGGCCGCATCTATGTGGAGGGGCGGCACGACGCGGAGCTGGTGGAGCGCGTCTGGGGCGACGACCTGCGGATCGAGGGCGTCGTCGTGGAGTACCTGGAGGGCGTCGACGACCTCCCGGCGATCGTCGACGCCTTCGACCCCGGACCGGACGCCCGCCTCGGCGTCCTGGTGGACCACCTCGTCCCCGGCTCCAAGGAGTCCCGGATCGCGGCCGCGGTGACCGGGAAGCACGCGCTGGTCGTCGGCCACCCGTACATCGACGTCTGGCAGGCGGTGAAGCCGTCCTCGTTGGGCATCGAGGCGTGGCCGGAGGTGCCCCGGGGCCAGGACTGGAAGACGGGGGTGTGCCGGGCGCTGGGCTGGCCGGAGAACACCGGTGCGGCCTGGCAGCGGATCCTGTCCCGGGTGCGGTCCTACAAGGACCTGGAGCCGGCTCTGCTGGGGCGGGTGGAGGAGCTGATCGACTTCGTGACGGCGCCGGCGGGGGCGGACGACGGGGGCTGAGGTCCGGCGCGGTGGTCCTGGGCGGCGGCGTGCGCGGGCGGTGCACGCCGTGCGCCGCCTCGGCGGTGAGCGCACTCTGGTAGCAGCGATTCCGGAGGTGACCCGCCATGTTGAAGACCGCTGTCGGATGGCATGTCGAGCTGGAATTCGAGGAGGACACCCACCGCACCCGGGCCGCCGCGCTGGTACGACTGCCGGACGGGACCGAGGTGCGGGCCCACGGCTATGCCAGCCGCCACCCCGCCGACGGGAACCAGCCCCGGGTCGGCGAGGAGGTCGCGGGGGCCAGAGCCCTCAACGACCTGGCGATGCAGCTGCTGACGAAGGCCCACGACGAGATCGACACCGCCTCGGGGCGGACGTCGCGGCCGCTGATCCACTGAACTCCGCTGCCCTGTGGGCCGGTTGAGGCGCCGGCCCGACGACGGCCGCCGCTCCGCGCCCCAGGGGTGCCGCACGGCCAGACGGTGCCCCGGTGGGGCGGTCCGTCCACCACGTCCACCAGGTCACGGCAGGGCGGTCGGCCCATCGGGGCACGGGCGGAAAGGTCGGTCCACCGGAGCGCGGACGGAGCGGTCAGTCCACCAGGTCGCGCACCACCGCGTCCGCGAGCAGTCGGCCGCGGAGGGTCAGCACGGCCCGGCCCGCCTCGTAGGGGCCGGGCTGCAGCAGGCCGTCGGCCACCGCGCGGGCGGCGGCGCGGGCCCCGGCGGGCGCGAGCAGGGACAGCGGGCAGCCGGCGGCGAGGCGGAGCTCCAGGAGGATCCGCTCGACGCGGCGGTCCTCACCGGAGAGGAGTTCGCGGCCGGCGCCCGGGGAGCGCCCCTCGGCGAGGGCCTGGGCGTAGGCGGCGGGGTGCTTGACGTTCCACCAGCGGACGCCGCCGACGTGGCTGTGCGCGCCGGGGCCGGCGCCCCACCAGTCGGCGCCGGTCCAGTACAGCTCGTTGTGACGGCAGCGGCCGGCCTCAGTGGTGGCCCAGTTGGAGACCTCGTACCAGGAGAAGCCGGCGGCGGTCAGGCGCTCCTCGGCGATCAGATAGCGGTCGGCGTGCACGTCGTCATCGGTCATCGGGACCTCGCCGCGGCGGATCCGGCGGGCCAGCTGGGTGCCCTCCTCGACGATCAGGGCGTAGGCGGAGATGTGGTCCGGGCCGGCGGCGGTGGCGGCGTCCAGGGAGGCCCGCCAGTCGTCGTCGGACTCGCCGGGGGTGCCGTAGATCAGATCGAGGTTGACGTGCGCGAAGCCGGCCGCGCGGGCCTCGGCGACGCAGGCTTCGGGGCGGCCCGGGGTGTGCGTGCGGTCGAGGATCTTCAGGACGTGCTGCCGGGCGCTCTGCATGCCGAAGGAGACGCGGTTGAAGCCGGCCTCGCGCAGCTCGGCGAGGTAGCGCGGGCCGACCGACTCCGGGTTGGCCTCAGTGGTGATCTCGGCGTCGGGCGCCAGGCCGAACTCGTCGCGCACCGCGGCCAGCATCCGGCCGAGGTCGGCGGCGGGCAGCAGGGTCGGGGTGCCACCGCCGACGAAGACCGTCTCGACCGGGCGGGGGTCGTCGCCCAGGACCTTGCGGGCCAGCCGGATCTCGTCGACGAGGGTGTCGGCGTAGGTCTCGCGGGAGGCCAGGGCGCCGCCGGGGCCGCGCAGCTCGCCGGCGGTGTAGGTGTTGAAGTCGCAGTAGCCGCAGCGGGTGGCGCAGTACGGCACGTGCAGATAGAAGCCGAGGGGGCGCTCGGCGGCGCCGGTCAGCGCATGGCGGGGCAGCGCCCCGTCCTCGGGCATCGGCTCACCATCTGGCAGTGCGGAAGGCATGGGGTCCATTGTCCGTCATGGCGCGGGGTGGACGGGCGCCCGCCCGAGGTGCCTGGGGAACGGCGGTGCGGTGCGGGGCCCGGCGGGCCTCCGGCCGGGCTGTCGACGGGCCTCCGGCCGGGCTTGCGGCGGGCTCCGGCCGGGCTTGCAGCGGGCTCCGGCCGGCGCCGTGCACCGCACCGCACCGCACCGCACCGCACCGCACCAAGGGAATATCACCCCCGCTCGCCCGGTTGTGGCCCCGCAGGGGGCCCGCGCACCCCCTACGGGAACCGTTCGCCCCACCCCTACGGGCCCCACCGCCCCCTCAAGGGCAGCCCCCCTCCGCCTGCAGCACCATCAGCGCCAGGTCGTCGTCGGGCGGCGTGGGGCCGAAGGCGTGCACCGTGCGGCGGATGTGTTCGGCGATCGCCTCGGCGCTCCGCCCGGCCGTCGCGGCGAGCGCCGAGACCAGCCCGTCCTCGTCGTCGAAGAGCCGCCGGCCGCAGCGGCGCTCGGTCACCCCGTCGGTGACGCACAGCAGCGTCTCCCCGGGGCACAGGTCGAAGGACTCGCTGACGTAGGCCGCCTCCTCGACGACGCCCAGCAGCATCTGCGGGGCCGCGACGACCCGCACCGCGCCGTCGGCGCCCAGGACCAGCGGCAGCGGGTGGCCGGCGCTGGCGAGGGTGCACCGGGCGCCGCCGGCACCGCCGCGGTAGGGGACGATCTCGCCGTAGAGGAGGGACAGGAAGCGGGCCTGCTCGCCCTCCTCGCGGATCTCCACGGGGGCCTCCGCGCCCGCGCCGGCCGCCGCCACCGCCGCCGCCACCGCGGCGACGGAGTCCGCGGCCTCCCGGGCCATGGTCTTGTTGAGCCGGTCCAGCACCTCGGCGACGCCGAAGCCGTCCCGGGCCAGCAGCCGCAGCACCGGCCGGGCCAGCCCGGTGACCGCGGCGGCCTCGGGCCCGCTGCCGCAGACGTCGCCGAGCGCGAAGCACCAGCGGCCGTCGCCGGCGTCGAAGAGGTCCCAGAAGTCACCGCCGGCCCAGGCGCCCTCGCGCGGCTCGTAGACCACCGCCGACGCCACGCCCGGCACCCGGGCCCGCCCCTGGGGCAGCAGCCGGCGCTGCAGGACCCGGCTGATGCGTTCCTGGCGGCTGTAGGCGCGGGCGGTGGCCACCGCGCGGGCGGCCCGGCGGCACAGGTCCTCGGCGAGCGCGACCACCTCGCCGGGGAAGCGCCGCAGCCCGGCCCGGCCGAGCAACAGGGTGCCGAGCCGGCGGCCGCCGGCGACCAGCGGGCAGGCCAGGGCCGCGCCGCCGGGCTCCGGGCCGGCCGGCTCGTGCGGCCAGGGCCAGGGCACCGGGACCGGCCGGCTGACGGCGGTGCCGTCGATCCCCAGGCCCAGCGGCGCCTTCTCCAGGGCAGCCCGCAGTGAATCGATCCGGCTCTCGGACTGGTGCCAGACGCGGGCAAGCCGCGGGGCGTCGCCGACCTCGGCGAGGCCGCGCCCAGGAGCGCCGCCGTCGCCGTCGTGGAGCCACACCGCGCACCAGTCGGCGAGTCGCGGAACGATCAACTGGCAGGCGAGCGAGGCGACCTGGTCGGCGTCGAGTTGCCCGGAGAGCAGGTCGGACGCCTCCGCCAGGAAGGAGAGCGCGCCGCTGTCGACGCCGCCGCGCTCCCGCACGGGCCGGTCCTCGGGCGGGGCGGCGCGGCGCGGTACGGGGGCGAGGAGTTCGGAGGCCCGCAGTCCCTGCCGGAAGACCTCCTCGTCGAGGGCGCCGTAGGTGCCGTGGGGGTCGAGGGCGTCGTAGGCGCCGTCGACGGTGTCCGGCTCGGGCCAGGCGGCGTCCGGGCCGCCGACCGGCAACCGGAACCACACGGTCTTCATCGCCCGCCGGTAGGTGACGCCCCAGGACTCGGCCACCGCGCTGATCAGCCGCAGTCCGTGGCCGCCCGCCTCGTAGGCGCCGGTGTCCTCGCGGGCCCGTACGGGCTGGGTGGGGTGCCGGTCGGAGACCTCGACGACCAGGCCGGGGCGGGGTGGTTCCTCGGGGACGGCGTCCGGGGGGTCGTCGGGGTGCGGCAGCCGCTCCTCGGCGGGGTCGAGCCGGCAGAGCACGTCGACGGTGGTGCCCGCGTGCACCACGGCGTTGGTCACCAACTCGCTGACCAGCAGCACCGCTTCGTCCGCCAGCGCTTCGGTGAGCCGGTCGGCGCCGGGCAGCCGCCGCGCGGCCCAGTCCGCGAAGGCGGCCCGGACGAACTGCCGTGCGGCCGCCGCGGCCCGCGGGTCACCGGGCAGCGTGGCGCGCAGGGAGCGCGCGGCGGCCCCGGCAACGTCGTCCCGTCCGGCCGAAGTTGTCATCCTCATTGAGCAACTCCCGAGCAGTTCCCCAGCGGCGCCGGATGCGCCAACGCCAGAGTGACAGAACGAGCCCGCACATAAGCGGTGAGTCACGGAAGTGCGTGGTCAGAGGCGTCAATTCGGCTGACGCGGGGCGGCAGTTGGCCGGGGCGCGCCGGAGCGGCGCGGGTCCCGCCCGCGCCGCCGGCACCGTGCCCGCCGCCGTCGCCGGTCCGGCGACGCGGCCTACGCCTCCCGCGCCCCGGCGTACATCTCGTCGAGCAGGTCCTTGAAGGCCCGCTCCACCGCCGGCCGCTTGATCTTGAGGCTGGGGGTGATCTCGCCGTGCTCGATGTCCAGGTCGCGCGGCAGCAACCGGAACTTGCGGATCTGCTGCCATCGCTGGAGCCCCTCGTTGACCCGCTCCACATAGCCGTCGATCAGCGTGCGGACCTGGTCGGTGGCGACGACCTCGGCATAGCTCCGGCCGGCCAGGCCGTGCTCCTCGGCCCACTTGAGGATGGTGGGTTCGTCCAGCGCGATCAGGGCGGTGCAGAAGTTCCGGTTGGCGCCGTGCACCAGGACGTTGGAGACGAACGGGCAGACCGCCTTGAACTGGCCCTCCACCTCCGCGGGCGCGATGTACTTGCCGCCGGAGGTCTTGATGAGGTCCTTCTTGCGGTCGGTGATCCGCAGATAGCCGTCCGGGGAGAGCTCGCCGATGTCGCCGGTGTGGAACCAGCCGTCCTCCTCCAGGACCTCGGCGGTCTTCTCGGGCAGGCCGTGGTAGCCCTGCATGATGCCGGGGCCGCGCAGCAGGATCTCGCCGTCCTCGGCGATCCGCACCTCGGTGCCGGGCAGCGGCTTGCCGACGGTGCCGGTGCGGTACGCCTCGCCGGGGTTGACGAAGCTGGCGGCGCTGGACTCCGTCAGGCCGTAGCCCTCCAGGATGTGGATGCCGGCGCCGGAGAAGAAGTAGCCGATGTCCGGGGCGAGGGCGGCCGAGCCGGAGATCGCGGCGCGCAGCCGGCCGCCGAACGCCTCCCGCAGCTTGGTGTAGACGAGGGCGTCGGCGACCTTGTGCTTGGCGGCCAGCGCGAACGGCACCGCGGTGTTGCCGGTGTGCCGGAAGTTCTCCTGAGAGGTTTTGGCGTACTCGCGGGCCACCCCGGCCGCCCACTGGAAGATCTTGTACTTGGCGCCGCCGCCCTCGCGCGCCTTGGCCGCGACGCCGTTGTAGACCTTCTCGAAGATCCGCGGGACGGCGGCCATGTACGTCGGCCGGACCACCGGCAGATTCTCGATGATCTTGTCGACCCGGCCGTCCACCGCGATCACGTGCCCGACCGAGATCTGCCCGGCGCTGAGCACCTTACCGAAGACGTGCGCCAGCGGCAGCCAGAGGTACTGCACGTCGTCCGTGGTGACCATGCCGGTCGCCTGGATGGCACGGGCCATGTACGCCCAGCAGTCGTGGGCCAGCCGCACGCCCTTGGGGCGGCCGGTGGTCCCGGAGGTGTAGATCAGGGTGGCCAGCTGGTCGGCGCGGAGCGCGGCGACCCGCTCCTTGACGCACTCCGGGTGCTGCTCCAGATGGACGGTGCCGCGCTTCTCCAGCTCGGCGAGGGAGAGCACCCAGCCCTCGGGGTCGTCGTCCGCGGGCTGCGCGTCGGCCTCGTCGATGACGACGACGTGTGCCAGCTCGGGCAGCTCGGCGCGCCTCTCGCGGGCCTTGGCGAGCTGCCGGGCGTTCTCCGCGATCAGTACCCGGCTGCCGGAGTCGGCCAGGATGAACGCGGTCTCGTCGGCGTTGGTGGAGGGGTAGACGGTGGTGGTCGCGGCGCCGGAGCAGAGCACTCCGAGGTCGGCGAGGATCCACTCCACCCGGGTGTCGGCGGCCAGTGCCACCCGTTCCTCGGGGCGGATGCCCAGTGCGATCAGGCCGGCGGCCGCGGCGAGGACCCGCTCGGCGGCCTGGCCCCAGGTGAGGACCTTCCAGTCGTCCGGCCCGGCGCCCGAGGCGGGCGGGACGGGGTAGCGGTATGCCTCGGTGTCCGGTGTGGCCGCGACCCGCTCCAGGAACAGGGTCGCCACCGAAGGCGGCCGGTTGTCGATCAGCGTGTGAGTGTCGGTCACGGCGTCCTCCGGGGCCCGCTTCGTTGCTGGTGACTCGCGAGTAACCTTTGAGCAGTGATCAGACTAGAGCGCGTGGGGCCGCCACGTAAGGGGCTGCACCCGACTGGTTCACGATGTGACCCGAGCGATAGGTGCACATGACACACGCTTGACCGGCGGGCCCGCGGGCCCCGTGCGACCGGCGCCGACACGGCGCGGGGCGCCGGTCCCCCAAGGAACCGGCGCCCCGCGCATGCGTCCTGCGTCCGTCGCTTCTCCGACGACGCCCCGGACTACTTCTTCGACTTGCCGTCGCCGTCGGAGTCCGAGGACAGCACCGCGATGAACGCCTCCTGCGGCACCTCCACGCTGCCGACCATCTTCATCCGCTTCTTGCCCTCCTTCTGCTTCTCCAGCAGCTTCCGCTTACGGGAGATGTCACCGCCGTAGCACTTGGCGAGGACGTCCTTGCGGATGGCGCGGACGGTCTCACGGGCGATGACCCGGCTGCCGATGGCGGCCTGGATCGGCACCTCGAAGCTCTGCCGCGGGATCAGCTCGCGCAGCTTGGCGACCAGCCGCACGCCGTACGCGTACGCCTTGTCCTTGTGGGTGATCGCGGAGAACGCGTCGACCTTGTCGCCGTGCAGCAGGATGTCGACCTTGACCAGGTCGGCGGTCTGCTCGCCGGTGGGCTCGTAGTCCAGCGAGGCGTAGCCGCGGGTCTTGGACTTGAGCTGGTCGAAGAAGTCGAAGACGACCTCGGCGAGCGGCAGGGTGTAGCGGATCTCGACCCGGTCCTCGGAGAGGTAGTCCATGCCCAGCAGCGTGCCGCGGCGGTTCTGGCACAGCTCCATGATCGAGCCGATGAACTCGCTGGGCGCCAGGATCGTGGCCCGGACGACCGGCTCGTGCACCACGTCGATCTTGCCGGTCGGGAACTCGCTGGGGTTGGTGACGGTGTGCTCGGCCCCGTCCTCCATCTCCACGCGGTAGACCACGTTGGGCGCGGTCGCGATCAGATCGAGGCCGAACTCGCGCTCCAGGCGCTCCCGGACGACCTCCAGGTGCAGCAGGCCGAGGAAGCCGACGCGGAAACCGAAGCCCAGGGCGGCCGAGGTCTCCGGCTCGTAGACCAGCGCGGCGTCGTTGAGCTGGAGCTTGTCCAGCGCGTCGCGCAGCTCGGGGTAGTCCGAGCCGTCCAGCGGATACAGCCCGGAGAACACCATCGGCTTGGGGTCCTTGTAGCCGCCCAGCGGCTCCTCGGCACCCTTGCTGAGCTGGGTGATGGTGTCGCCGACCTTCGACTGGCGGACGTCCTTCACACCGGTGATGAGATAGCCCACCTCGCCGACGGACAGGCCGTCGGCCGGCTTCATCTCCGGCGAGTTGGTGCCGATCTCCAGCAGCTCGTGGGCGGCGCCGGTGGACATCATCTTGATCCGCTCGCGCTTGCCGAGCGTGCCGTCGACGACCTTCACGTACGTCACCACGCCGCGGTAGGCGTCGTAGACCGAGTCGAAGATCATCGCGCGGGCGGGCGCGTCCTTGACGCCGACCGGGGCCGGCACCTCGCGGACGACCTTGTCCAGCAGCTCGGGCACGCCGACGCCGGTCTTGGCGGAGACCTTCAGCACGTCCTCGGGCTCGCAGCCGACGAGGTTGGCCAGCTCGGCGGCGAACTTCTCGGGCTGCGCGGCCGGCAGGTCGATCTTGTTGAGGACCGGGATGATCGTGAGGTCGTTCTCCATCGCCAGGTAGAGGTTGGCGAGGGTCTGGGCCTCGATGCCCTGGGCGGCGTCGACGAGGAGGATGCAGCCCTCGCACGCGGCCAGCGAGCGGGACACCTCGTAGGTGAAGTCGACGTGGCCCGGCGTGTCGATCATGTTCAGGATGTGGGTGGTCCCACTTCCCGCTTCGCCCTCGGAGGGGCTCCAGGGCAGCCGGACCGCCTGGGACTTGATCGTGATGCCGCGCTCGCGCTCGATGTCCATGCGGTCGAGATACTGCGCGCGCATCTGCCGCTGGTCGACGACACCGGTGAGCTGGAGCATCCGGTCGGCGAGCGTCGACTTGCCGTGGTCGATGTGCGCGATGATGCAGAAGTTTCGGAGGAGCGCCGGGTCGGTACGGCTCGGCTCCGGCACGTTCGGAGGGGTCGCGGGCACGCAGGGTCCATTCAGTGAACGCGGGTAGGCGGGACTCGGTCTTGTGATGTCTCCCCCATCGTCCCATGACCGGCGGGGGTGAGGGGTTCGGGCATGGGGCGGCGGGGCGGGCCCGCTCGGGCGCCGGGACACCGGAGGCCGGGGCGCCAGGCATGGCACGCCTTCCGGAGGGGCGGGGTCCGCTTCGGCCGTTACAGGCGCCGGGTACGCGGGCCGCCCGCGCGCGGGTGCCGGTTCAGGGTCCGGTTTGGGAGCCCGTAAACCCTGCTGGTAGCCTGGTCCACTGCGCTTCGTGCCCTCTCTCGTACGAGGCGCAACTCGAAACTCCAACGAACCTGAAAAGGCTCTTTCGTGGCGAACATCAAGTCCCAGATGAAGCGGATCAAGACCAACGAGAAGGCTCGTCAGCGCAACAAGGCTGTCAAGTCCTCGCTGAAGACCGCGATCCGTCGCACCCGCGAGGCCATCGAGGCCGGTGACCTCGAGAAGGCCACCGCCGCGCAGGCCCTGGCGGCCCAGAAGCTCGACAAGGCCGTCAGCAAGGGTGTGCTGCACAAGAACAACGCCGCCAACAAGAAGTCGGCGCTGGCCAAGAAGGTCGCCGGCCTCAAGGGCTGACCTTCGCCCCGACCGCGCCCGACGCGGTCACCCTGCCGATCAGGGACCCAGCGGCCCCTCTCACCGCTCCCTTTCGGTGCACCACCGCGCCGCACGCGGCCTGCGTTCGCCACGCGGGTGCGGCGCAGTCGGCTCCTCCGCGGCAACGTCCGCCGAGCAGCCGTCCTAACTGGATACAAAAGACCTCGTCGGTCCCCTTTTGGGGACGGCGGGGTCTTTTGTCGTGTGTGTGTGGGGGGGGGGACGGCAGGGGGTGGTGGGGGCGGGCGGTTGAGGTGAGGCCCGGAAGGCCCCGGAAGCGCCCGGTGTGCGCTCGGCGGGCGTTTGCGGGCGGGCGCTCCGGGGAGGTGCCGGCGCGACTCCCGGTCGAGTCCGAATGCACCTTCCGGCAGGGTGCAACGCGGCTCCGGAGAGCGTCAGATGTGAGGGATGTCCACTAGTCTGCCGCCATGTCCAATTCGGGGGAGCAGAACGATCCCTACTCCGTACCGCAGCCTCCCGCCTACGGTCCTAGGCCCGCGCCGCAGTCGCAGTCGCAGCCGCCGCCTCCACCCCCGCCTTCTTCGTCGTCGCCTTCGCCTTCGATGCCCTACCGGCAGAATCCGTATGCCCAGGGGCCGGGCGGGTACGGCTATCCGCTGCCGGGTACCCAAGGTGGCGTAACGGGGGCGCAGGGGGTACCAGGGGTGCATGGGGCGCTTGGGACGTCGGGTGCACCGAGAGCACCGAGGGCCCTGGCCGCGCCGGCAGCACCGAGCGCGGCCTACCGGGCACCGCTCGGCGGCAACCTCGGCGGCATGCCCGGTGGGGCAGGCGGTGGGGCGGGCGGGCGCGGCGTCTCCGGCTGGCTGTGGGCCGTCGGCGGCGCGGTGGCGGCCACCGCGATCGGGGCGTCCGTGATGTTCGCCACCGGCGCCTTCTCCCCGGAGCCCTCCCCCGACCTCAAGGGCTACGCGTTCCGGGACGACCTGTGCGCCGCGACCTCCTTGGCGCCGTTCGCCAACGGCCACTACAAGGCCAAGCCGAGCACGGGCTCCGGCTCGGGCGCGGCATCCGGCTCGGGTCCGTCGGGGGTGTCGTCCCCGCCCAACCCGCAGCACAGCGGTTCACGGATGAACTCCATGGACTCGATGTGGTGCAACGTCTCCCTCAGCGCCGACAAAGCCGGCGCCGGCGACTACTCCTCGACCTGGCTCTACAACTCCGTCACCCTGCACAAGAAGACCGACCCGCGCCCGGAGTTCGGCGACGTCTACCGCGCGTACGAGAAACAGCAGACCACCGTCTCGTACAAGGTCGAGCCCGTCACCGGCCTCGGCGACGAGGCGTACCTCGTGACCCGCAACGACTCCCCCGGCGGCGGCAAGAGCGCCTATGTCGTCCTCGCCGTCCGGGACGGCTGGCTGACGTACCAGTCGACGTGGTCCAGCTACACGACGGCCAACAGCACCGCGAAGCCGCCGTCCTCCGCCGAGCTCGCCACGATGCTGGAAACCAGCGCGAAGGAAACGCTGAAGCGACTGCGGGGGTGAGGGTTGGGGGATGGAGGGGGCGGGTGGGGGGCGTCCAGGGCTGGCCACCCGATGCGTGCAGGGGTGTTCGGGGGCCCCGGGGAGTTTCCCCGGGGGTGCCCCGGTCTCGGCGCCTCAGTCCGGGTGCCTGGGTCTCGGCGCCTCAGTCCGGGTGCCTGGGTCTCGGTGCCTCAGTCTGGGTGCCGCTGTCCTGCCCCGGCCTGGGGCCCGGGCCGCGGCTGGTTGCATTGCCCGTCGCCGTCAGCGGCACCGGCACCGGCACCTGCACCGGCACCACGGTCCGTCGTCTCCACCGACCGTCGCCCCCACCGGCTGCCGTCCCCACCGATCATCGCGGCCACCGCCGGTCGTCCCACCGCCTACCGCGAGCGGGCCGCCCGCGCGATCGTCACCACGGCCTTCTCCAGGGCGTATTCGGGATCGTCGCCGCCGCCCTTCACCCCCGCGTCGGCTTCGGCCACCGCGCGCAGCGCCCTGGCCACGCCGTCCGCCGACCAGCCGCGCATCTGCTGCCGAACCCGGTCGATCTTCCAGGGCGGCATGCCCAGCTCACGGGCGAGGTCGCCGGGGCGGGCCCCGCGCGGGGCGGAGGCGAGCTTGCCGATGGCCCGGACGCCCTGCGCCAGCGCGCTGGTGATCATGACGGGGGCGACGCCGGTCGCGATCGCCCAGCGCAGCGCCTCCAGCGCCTCGGCGGCCCGGCCCTCGACCGCCCGGTCGGCGACGGTGAAGCTCGACGCCTCCGCCCGGCCGGTGTAGTAGCGAGCGACCACGGCGTCGTCGATCGTGCCCTCGACATCGGCGGCCAGCTGCGCGCACGCCGACGCCAACTCGCGCAGATCACTGCCGATGGCGTCCACCAGTGCCTGGCAGGCTTCCGGCGTGGCGGAGCGGCCGGCCGCCCGGAACTCGCCGCGGACGAAGGCGAGCCGGTCGGCCGGCTTGGTCATCTTGGGGCAGGCGATCTCCCGCGCACCTGCCTTGCGGGCCGCGTCCAGCAGCCCCTTGCCCTTGGCGCCGCCGGCGTGCAGCAGCACCAGGGTGATCTCCTCGGCGGGCGAGCCGAGATACGCCTTGACGTCCTTGACGGTGTCCGCGGACAGGTCCTGCGAAGCACGCACCACCACGACCTTGCGCTCGGCGAAGAGCGAGGGGCTGGTGAGCTCGGCGAGGGTGCCGGGCTGGAGCTGGTCGGGGGTGAGGTCCCGCACATCGGTATCCGCGTCGGCCGCCCGGGCCGCGGCCACCACCTGCTGCATCGCGCGCTCGAGCAGCAACTCCTCCTGCCCCACCGCGATCGTCACGGGGGCGAGGGGGTCGTCGTTAGCTGTCTTCCTGGCCATCGCGTCCCAGCATCCCACGCCCCACCGACAACGCCGCCCGCCGGAGCCCCGCCCGGACCGGGCCCGTCCGATGGCACCCCACCACCGGCCGGGCCCACCGCCCACCGCCCACTGCCCACTGCCCACTGCCCACTGCCCACTGCCCACTGCCCGACAATGGACCGGTGAACAGCAGCCACGGCCCGGTACACGACACCCACCACGGACGCCACGTCCTCGTCCTCCCCGACCGCGACGCCGCCGAGGAGGTGGCCGAGGCCCTGACCGAACGCTTCGGCGTCGCCGAGGAACCCCAGCTCGTACGCGACGCCCTGGCCGGCGAGGACGACGCCGAGGACGCGCAGTGGCTGGTGGTGATCGAGGACCCCGACGCCGCCTACGACGCCGCCCGCCTGGACGCCCTCGCCATGGAATACGACGGCTGGCGCGAGACCGAGTAGCCGTCCCCCCTTCTCCCCTTCCTTGCCCCCCGTCGCTCCTTCTCCTCCGTCCCTCCCGTCGTTCCTCACTCGCTCACGAGGACGGGCTCCCGTTCCAGCACGATGCCGAAGTGGGTGCGGTAAGCCGGGAGAACCTCGGCCGCGTCCAGCTCACGCTCCTCCCGGGTGCCGTCGGCACCGGTGATCGCCAACGTGCGCCCGGAGAGCGTGACCCGGCCGGTCTCCGTGAGCCGCGAGCAGACCAGCGACCGCCGGAAATGCGACTTGGGCGACGTACGCTGCCACCAGCAACCCGCTTCAAAGTCCCGCAGCTCGCGCGGACGTTGTTCCATGCGGTACTGCGGATCGCCGTCCCGGTGGACGTCGAGGTCGCCCCCCGGTGCCTGCACTACTCGGAAGACGCCCCCGGGATCCTTCTGGTCCGCGTCGCTGTCCAGCCGCAGCGGGCAGTGGCTGTTCTGTCCGAAGCCGACGTCGACCAGCCACGGCCCGGTGGGAGTGTGCACCCGCAGCGCGAGATGGTCGTACGGAATCCCCAGCCCGTCGGGTCCGAACACCCGCGCCGACAGCAGCTCGACCTCGTAACCCAGCGCCCGGAGCAGTGCCGCGAACGCGCCGTTGAGTTCGTAGCAGAATCCGCCCCGGCGAGCCCCGACGATCTTGTCCACCAGCGGCTGCTCGGCGAGGACGATCTCCTCTCCCAGATGGATGGCGAGGTTCTCGAACGGCACGGCCCGTAGATGGCTCAGTTGCAGCGCACGCAACGCCTCGACGTCCGCGACGGCCGGCCGAGCAGCGGCTATCCGCCGGAGATAGGCGTCAGCGGTGGCATCGTCCATGAGATATGCGTCCTCCCTGTTCCCTGACTCATTCCCTGACTCATTCCCTGACTCATTCCCCGTCCCTTTCCCCTTCCCTTTTCCTGCCTTTTTCTTGTCGCTTTCCTTGTTGCGTTCCTTGTCTCTGTCTCTTTCCTTGTCCCTGTACCTCGTAGATCTTGTCGTGTCCGTACTCCGCTCGATCTCGGTGGGCCCGTGCCCCTCGTTCTCAGCGTCGGCATGGATCTCCCTGTTCCGCGGAGCTCCCGCCGTCTACGGCCCGGGACACCCCGTGGCCGCCTCCTGGATCTGCCGGGCTGCCCCCGGGGCCGGCGTCCGCCGACCACCGCGGCCAGCCTGCCGGGGGTACCGACGACCGCGATCGCGCCATCGGTGTCGGTACGCAGCACCAGCGTGCCCCCGGCGCGCAGCGACGCAATGGTGCGCAGAGCGGGATGTCCGTACGGATTTCCGGCGCCGCAGGAGATGAGGGCCAGGCGGGGCATCAGGTGGCGTATCAACTCCGGGTCCTGGTAGGCGGATCCGTGGTGCGCCACCTTGAGGACATCGACGGCGGACAGTTCCGGGTGAGCGGCGAACAGCGCCTGTTGGGCCGGGGGTTCAAGATCCCCGAGCAGGAGGACGGTCAGCCCGCCCGTCCGAACGAGCAGGGCCACACTGGCGTCATTGGGCCCGGAGAACTCCCCGGCCCCGGCCCCAGTCCCAGTCCCAGTCCCAGTCGAGGGTGTCGCTGCCTGTGCGGACGTCGGCGGCGTGAACGGGGGCGCGACCGGCCAGAGGACCTCCCACGCGAGGGGGCCCAGGTGGCGCCGTTCGCCCGGTACGGCCCTGAGGACGGGGATCCGGGCACCGGCCGCCGCTTCCCGTACGAACTTCGCCCGGCCATAGGGTTCTTGCAGTGTCGTGGTCTCGATGGCGCCGACCGACCGCCCGCGCAGCGCCCCGGGCAGGCCGTCCACATGGTCGGCGTGGACCTGTTCTCCACCGTTTCGATGTCTCATGAGACGCTCACGTCCCGGTATATCGGTGGCCAAGCAGGTTGGCCCTTGCCTCGTGGCAGTCCCGTCAGTCCCCAGATCGTGAGACACCCAAGTAGCTTTCCAAGGCTGCCTTGATCACTTCGTAGGGGGAGGACTCGGTCTGGCGTGCGTGAGTGCGGAGCCAGTCTTCCAGTTCCTCCGGCAAGTACTTGGCGCGGTTGTCAAGGTTTTCGATCTTTGTTACCCACTCGCAGTTATCCGGGCTGTAGCCCAGGTTGTTGTCCTTCCGGTCGAGTTCCTTGCCGTCCATGTAGTCGTTCGCAAGGGCCCAGTCCCGAAAGGCCAGGTATTCTTGCCATTCCTCGCAGACGGTGATGCCTTTGAGCGAATAGCGGTGCGCCGAACGGTGAGTGGTACTCTTGCATCGGTTCTTCATGGACGCCCAGACGCCATAAAGGCGAGACTTGTGATCGCCGTGCGTCGTCGCTCTCGCAATCGTCGTCTCTCTGGCAAGGCACCCGCAGCTGCGGGTGTTTCCTGATCTCAGGCTCGTGAGCCTCAATTCTTTGCGGGTCCGGTTCTCGCATGAGCATTCAACGAGGACCCATTGAATCCACTCGCCACTGTTGTTCTGGCGCCTGTCGAGGAACTTGATGACCTTCAGCCGTCCGTAGACATCTCCGACGGCTGCTGGCGGGCGCTTCGCTGAGCCCTGCCGCTCACTGGCCATGACCGCCCCCCGCCTGCTGAGTCGCCTCGCGGCAGGCTTCCAGAGCTCGTCGGATCACCGTATAGGTGTCGACGCTGTCGCGTGCTGCCCGGGCTTCGAGGGCTTCAAGCAGTGGGGCGGAGAGATACCTGCTTCGGTTCATGAGGTTCTCCTGGTCGGTGATCCATCGGCAGTTCTCGGGGCTGTAGCCGAGGTCGTTGTTGATCCTGTCGAGTTCCAGGCCCTTTTGGTATCCGTTCTCCTCTGCCCACCGGGCGAAGGTTAGGAAGTTTTCCCAGGCTGGATCAACTGTGACTGGTATTTCGCGGCCACCATATCCGGGATATTTTTTTGACTTCGGGTTGTTGCATCGCTCCCGCATGTTGGTCCAGACGCTGTGAAGGGCACTGCGCGATTTTCCGTGAAATCGGTATCTGTCATAGACCTGGACCTGGCCGTTCCATACTCTCTCGACGTGGATTCGGGCTTCCGGGTCGCCGTCCACGCTCGCGTAGCAGTAGCCGCAGGCGGACGTTTTCAGTTGCTCTAGCGCGTCCTCCCGGATCTCCTTTTTTCTCTTGCAGGCCGTGCAGCGGACGGGGACGAAATACCGGTTTCGTTTGGCTGACTGTCCACTGCGGCCCCTCACGAGCTTCGGGAACGACGGCCCGGTCACTTCGTGGATGCCGAGCATGCTGCCGACCGGCAGGTCCTCTCGCTTCCTTGCAGGCAATGCAACTCCCCCCAGTGATGGCGGACTTGATCACGCAGTGCTGGTCTCGCCATCTTGCCGTGGGGCACTGACAACGGCCGGGAGGGCGGCCCCCTCGGGATCATTCGGAGCGTGGTGGGCCGATGGCGACGACGGCTCCGGTCTGCGTGTCCAGCTGCTGGCGGAGGGCTTCGTTGTCGTGGTGAAGGGCGGCGATGACCGTGGCGGAGGCATCGAGTCGGCCTTGGAGCTGGGTCCGCTCTCGTTTGAGAGTCCTCACCTCGACACGTAGCTTCTGGAGTTCGTCATCGCGTCGGGCTTCGCCGGGGGTGCGGGCGTCGGTAGCGGCTGTGCGTCGGTCCCATTCGGCGAGGATGCTGTGGGCCCGGTTCATCGTGGCCCGGCTGACGCCGGCTTCCCGGTAGAGGTTCTCCTTGATCAGCCGCCCGTCGGTGCAGGTGGGGCGGCCCGCGAGGAGCCGTTCCATCGCGGCCCGCAGGGCCTTGACCGCCTCGGCGGAGGCGTGGTCCGTGATCGTCTCGGCGGTGGTGGGCTGGGTCATTTCTCGGCCCTTCGGATCACTGAGCGGACGTCGTCGAGCTGTCGGTTGAGCTGGTCCCGGCGGCAGGGGGCGATCTTGTGCGTCTCCAGCAGGGTCAGGAGGCTGTGCTCCTCGCTCTTCCAGATCTGCAGGTGGTCGGGGGTGATGACGCTGTTGGGGCAGCGGCCGGGCTGGCAGCGGTCGATCAGCGGGCCGGTGTGTCCGGCGGGGACGACCGCTTCTTCGAGGCATTTCGCGCCGTCGGGGTGGTTGTGGTCGAGGGTGCAGTGGTTGAGCTTGCCGAAGCGGAGCGTGACGCGGGTCTTGTGCAGGAGGTCGTATTCGGTCCGTTTGTCGCCGGTCTTCGCGGTGCGGGTGGCTTCGATGGCGGCCTTCTTGACGCTGTTGAAGGTGTTGGTGAGTTTGTCGGCGCCGGGTCCGTAGCCGATCACGGCGCCTGCGTGGTGCTGGTCGTAGAGGTCCCGCAGGCGCATGAAGCGGGCGTCCTCGATGGCGGTGTCCAGCAGGCGGGACCAGTTCGCGTCGGAGGCGCCATAGCCCTGGGTGGACCGGTTGGCCAGGGCTCGGGTGGCCGCGTGCTTGAGCTGGAGCCCCAGGGCGATCTCGGCGCCGGGTTCGGTGGCGACGAGCATGGACATGGTCTTGCGGAACATGTGCGGGGCGACCTTGTCCGCGGGGATCTTCTCCAGGCCGGTGTGGTCGGAGGTCTCGTTGACGTGCTCGATGAACTTCTCGATCAGCTTGCGGCTGACGCTGTGCTCGTAGCTGTTGATGCGGGTCGTGCTGCCCGGCAGGCCGGGGTCGGCGAAGACGAGTTCGGGGTGGGCGGACAGTTCCTCGGCGACGAGGATCGCGCGGGCGACCGGCTCGATGATCCACCAGTGCTCCATGGGGCGGCCGGGGTCCTGCTTGCGTTTGCGGGAGACGATGGCCGGTGCCCCGTAGAACTCGGCGACGACGCTGCCGCGTACGACTTCACGGATCTCGCTGTCGCGCATCATCGACATGGCGGCGACGAAGATGTAGCAGGCGGCCCGCAGGGCCCGGCATTCGTGGCCCAGGGCCCAGGGGTCGATGCCGGGATGCCAGGGGCCCCGGCTGCCGTCGGGACGGTCGACCTCGGTGAGGTGCTCGATGAGGCTGCCCGGACGCCCGCGGCCCTCGGCGAGTGCCTGCAGGACGATTTCCCGTGCTCTGCTGACCCGGTTCCCGGCGTGGCCCTTCGAGGAGAACGCGTTGCCGCTGCCGCGGCCCATGAGTTCGGCCAGCAGGCTCCAGTTCGGCTCACCGGCCTGGCCGCACCCGCCGTGATGAAGCGGGACGGTGCGGTCCGGGCCGGCCAGCCATCGGATCACGTGCTCGGGCAACGGTTCCAGCGGGCCGCTCGGCCGCGGCGCCAGCCGCAGGTGGGTGTCGCGGGCGGTGATGATGTCCGCGGAGAAGGTGTCGATGTAGGTCCAGGCCGCTTTGATCAGGGGAAACCAGACCTCGGGCCGGATGTTCGGGGTGGAGACCTCGTCGGTTGCGGGGTCCTTGGCCACTGTTCGGGCCGAGCGGCCCGGCCAGGGGTCGGCCGCCAGGCCGCCGCCGGTCAGCGCGGGTGCGAGTTCGTGCAGGAGCCGGACGGAGCCGACGTAGTTGCGGACCGTCGCCGTCGAGCGGATCTCGGACTTCTCCGCGATGAAGCGGTGCATGTCGTTACTGGTCCAGTGGGCGGGATGCAGGCTCAGGCCCGCTTCGCGGACCCACTCGATCAGCACCCGCAGCTCGGAGAGCATGCCCATCACCGTGCCCGGCTGGTAGGGGTCGCGGTCCAGGCAGACGCCGGTCTTGAGCAGGGCCGGGTGCTGAGGGTTGAGCACGGACATGCTGATCTCGCGGACCCGCAGGTTCCACTGCCTGGGGAATCCGTCGAACACCGCGATCCAGCCGGACGGGGCGACGTTCGCGGGACGCCGCTGGGCCTCGAACAGCCACCGGTCCGTGCGGCCGAAGGGCGGGATCTCGACGCCCGGCAGCAGCGGCCGCCCCTGGAGGACCGGCTCGTCCTGAGCGAACACGTCCGACAGGCCGAGCGGGGCGGTGAGGTATTCGTGCAGGCGGGACGGTGCCGGATCGCGTACGGGCTCGTGGGTGAAGTCCGCGGGTGAGGTCATGAGTCGAACTCCACGAACGAGGAAAGGGGAAGCTGCAGCCGCAGGCCCTGGTCGGTGATCTGCTGGCGGGCCCGCTCCAGGTCGGCGGGCAGGACGTCGGCCAGCACCGCCTTCAGGTTCGTGCGGCTCTGCCCCCATGCCTTGTGGAAGACCCTGGGGTCGAGCCGGGCCGCCAGGGATTCCACATGCTCGGCGAACAACAGGAGTTGGGGCAGGTTGGACGGCAGGATAAACGCGTTGGTGCATTCCAGACAGCGAAGCGGAGCGACCGCGCAGAGCTCGCCGGGCGGACTGTAGGGCGACTGGTAGGGGTTGCGGCAGCTGCTGACGCCCATGTCGAGCTCGCCCTGGACGATGTCCTCGGCCTGCTGGGCGTCCAGTCCGAGCGTGTCCAGGACCTCCGGGTCGCGAAGCTGGCCGGCGGCCTCCTCGTCCAGCACCACCGGACCGGCCAGGGCCCGCTTCAGCCAGTCGTCTTGCGCGCGGGTGATGGTGTGCCCGGCCATCGTCCGCAGGGTGGTGCCGTGCGCGTAGTGGCCCCAGAAGACCTGTTCGGTGTGATCGTCGGCGGCATCGCTGACCAGACCGCGGAACGCGATGGTCTTCTCGACCTTGGCCGACTTCCGCAGCCGCCGGATGTCCATCTTCCCGGCGACCGTCACCCCGGTCCGTTCCACCCACTCGTCCAGGCCGCCGCCGCGGCCGACCGGTTCGAAGGGCCGGAAGGACAGTTCACCGCGCTGGTGGGAGTTGTCGGTGTGCGGGATGACGCTCCCGCGGATGAACAGGTAGGGCTTCTTGGCGGTGCTGCGGCGCCGGGCGGCAGCGGTGACCTCGATCAGGGTCCTCAGGATCTCGGCCGTGCTGAGCCCGGCCCGGTCCGGGTGCATGACCTGGCTCTCCTCGCCCATCTCCTTGAACTCGCGGTAGCGGATCTTGTGGGCGCGTCGCTTCACCAGCCGCAGCCGTACTCCTCCGGGAACGAACTCCACGTCGCCCTCGGTCAGGTAGGCGACCTCTTCGGGAGCATGGCCGGTCGCGGCGACCAGCAGCACCCGGAACGACTGCAAGTCGACGTTGCGCGGATAGAGCAGTGAGGCGATCGCGATCGTCAGCAGGTAGCGGCCCATGTTCGGGTTGAACCGCACTCCGGTGAAGTCGAAGACCTCTTTCAGCTCCGGTGGCCAGGCATGGTGGCTGGGCAGAGCCCTCCAGATCTCCAGCGGAGTGACCAGGCCGTTCGCCAGGCCGAAGGCCAGGTTCGCCAGGCTGGCCCAGCCCTCCGTGCGCGGGTCGGCGCCTGCCGCCACCAGTTCACGGCCCCGCTGGAGCCGCTGTCTCAGCCCGCGGATATCCGTCCAGGCGGCCCTGACCAGCTCGCGTTTCTCCGCCCGGGTGAACTCCTCCAGCTGCCGGTGCGTGCGCGGGATGCTCGCCGGGATCGCGGTCGTCAGCAGCCTCTGGACAGCCGGCGCCAGCACCCGCTCGGGATGCTGACCGCGAAAACGGATCAGGGACAGGACATCAGCGGCCAGGAAGTAGGGCCGGGTAGAGCCCTCCTCGAACTGCCCGGGCAGGGCCCTGATCCACTCCCTGATGTGGAAACTGACGTCTGGCTCGGGCCGGGCCAGCGAACAGGCCGCCGCTTCCGCCCCGGCCTTGCGGTCCACGAACGAGCACAAGTCGAGCAGACCCCGCCGGTAGGTGAACACCCCGGTCGGGTGCGGCCGCTTCAGCTCGACGTAGTCGGCCAGCTCGGCCGCGAGCTCGTCCGCCAGGCGGCGGCAGGCAAATCCCGTCGTGTCCACCTTCACCCTGGCCCGGCGGCCGTGCGCGGTGGAGGTCTTCAACTCCCAGATACCACCGAGCCGTTGCGGACGTTCTTCCTCGGCGGGCTCGGTGAAGTCCCGTGTGCGCTCACCTCTCCTGGGCACTGCGTTCCCCCTCCAGCAGCCAGACGGCGATGTCCGTGTAGGAGGCTCCGTCGCTGTCTGCCCAGGCACGAAATGCCTGGTCAACGTAGGTCATCGAGTCCTCCAGGTAGGCCAGGTACTCATAGGTGGTGCGAGGGCTCGCGTGGCCAAGAGCGCGCTGGACGACCAGCAGCGGGTTCATCGAGATGTGCTCGGCAAGGGTCACCAGCGGCCGTGGGTCGGCCCGACGAAGTTCCTTCTCGATCAGCAGCTGGGTGAGGTGCTTGAGCAAGCGCAGGGCGAACGTGTGCCGCAGGTCGTGGAAGCGCCAGGGCTTGCGCGGCAGCACCGGAGCCGGCCCCCTCCGGGCGAAGGCGGACATCCTCTCCCAGGCATGGCGCCGGATCCGGTCCCAGGACGATGCCCCCAGCATCAACCCGCCCTGGCCGAGGAAGACCGCCATCGCCTCCAGTCCGCCGTCGCACTCGCGGACCGTGATCCGCCGCAGTTCAGCGGGCATCCGGGCCATGGCGAACGTCCGGCGCCGCCCGCCCAGCATCCCCGAGAGGCGGCCGAAGTCGTCGATGTCGTCGACGACGAACAGTTCGCGGTGCCGGCGGGCGAGCCGGGCCGCCGCCCGCTCGACGGTCTCCGCCCGCTCCAGCAGCTGGTAGGTGTCCACCAGGTCCAGCGGAGCCGCCGGGACGTAGACGTCCCGGCGCCGACCGCCCTTCGCGCATGCCTGCAGGGGGAACTCCGCCGGCCCTTCGGGCCGGCGGGCCAGCTCCGGCAGCAGCACCGTCGACCACTCCCGCTTGCGCATCCCGGTCATCAGCGCGAGCTCGGCCGCCGCCCGGTTGCGGTGCGGGAACCCGCCCCGGAAAGCAACATCGACCTCACC
This sequence comes from Streptomyces sp. BHT-5-2, assembly GCF_019774615.1. Classification (NCBI taxonomy): domain Bacteria; kingdom Bacillati; phylum Actinomycetota; class Actinomycetes; order Kitasatosporales; family Streptomycetaceae; genus Streptomyces; species Streptomyces sp. BHT-5-2. The sequence continues at coordinate 130,432 of NZ_CP081496.1, forward strand.
GTCCGGGCACTGCCCGCCCAGCCCGACATCGCGGAAGAACAGGTACTGATCCAGAGCGAGATGCCGCACCCGCATGCCGTGCGACATCCCCGATCCGTATGCCTTCGGCATCCGCAGCGGCCCGTGCGAGCGGTGCCCGGCCTCGGTCAGCCAGGCGAACATCCCGTTGGCCGTCGACGCCTCCCGGTCCCACGTCACCTGGTCGAGCGGCGCCGCCTGGACATCGAGCCGCTGGCGCCGGTAGGCAAGCAGATCGACCTCCCCCGCGGCGAGCAGGTCCGTCTGCCGCGAGGCAAGGTAATCGGCCAACCGCAGCACGACGTACGCGTACGAGCGCATCGTCCCCGCAGTCCGCCCCAGGTAGGCGAGATGACGGAACCACGAGGACAGAGGCTCGACCGGCCGCATGTCCGACCCCAGCACGATCGGCATCCCGTCCGGGATCACCTGCCGGTCCAGCAGAGCCACCGCCGTGCCGCCCGGGAGCCCGTCGCCGTACCGCTCCACCAGCGGACGCTTCACAAAGAACAGGTCCAACTTCCCTCCTCTGGAACATCAGCCAGAACAGAGAAGAACAGGACAGACGGAACACTCTAGGGAAATTTGATCAAACCACTCATTGCGGTGAGACAGATCAGAACTGTGGAGAGAAAAAATGCGTGAGCAGGAGGAGCGGGATCCGGTGGATGCCCAGTGTGGTCAGGCAGCGGTCGATGGCGCGGGGCTCGGGCCCGGTGTCCACCACGACCGCCGTACCGTCCCCGGCTGCCAGCACCAGCCCGTCCCCCTGCCCCACATCACAGGCCACGACCCGCCAGTCCGGCGGCGGCCAACCCGTCAGCACGCGGGTCAGCGGTGCCGGGCGGCACACCGCCAGCACCACGGCCAGCGCACACGCCACAGACAGCCATCGACGGCGCAGCACCCGGCGGCCGACCGCGAGCAGCACCACGGTGGCGACGGCGAGCATCAGCCCGCCCACCCAGCCACCGGGCCAGCCGACCTCCGCGCCCGGCAGCTCCGCCCCCGTACGGGCAACACCGGCGATCCACTCGGCCGGCCAGCCCGCGCACCAGGCCAGCACCTTGGCGACCGGCAATGCCAACGGGGCGACTGCAAGGGCGGCGAAGCCGAGGATCGTCGCGGGGGCCACGGCCAGTTCGGCGAGCAGGTTGCAGGGCACGCCCACCAGGCCCACCCGCGCCGCGAGCACCGCGATGACGGGTGCGCAGACCGCCTGGGCGGCGGCCGCGGCGGCGACCACCTCGGCGAGCCGGGGTGGGACCCGGCGGCGCTGGAGGGCGGTGCTCCAGCGCGGCGCGAGCAGGAGCAGCGCGCCGGTCGCCAGGACGGAGAGCAGGAAGCCGTAGCGCCGGGCGAGCCAGGGGTCGTAGAGGATTAGCAGCAGTACGGCGGCGGCGAGCGCGGGGAGCAGCGAGCGGCGGCGGCCGGTGCCGATGGCGAGCAGCGTGATCAGCCCGCAGGCGGCGGCCCGCAGCACGCTCGGATCAGGTCGGCATACGAGGACGAAGGCGAGGGCGAGAGCACCGCCGATCAGCGCGGTGCCGCGCAGCGAGAGCCCCAGGCGCCGTGCCAGTCCTCGTCGTTCGGCCCGGGCGGCGAGGTGCGGCGGGCCGATCAACAGGGCGAGCACAATGGTCAGATTGCTGCCGGAGACGGCGAGCAGGTGGGTCAAGTCGGTGGCGCTGAAGGCTTCGTCGAGATCGGGCGGTACCCGTGACACATCGCCCACCACGAGGCCGGGCAGCAGCGCGCGGGCATCCGGAGTCAGCCCGTCGGTCGCCGTGCGCAGCCCGGCGCGCAGGCTTCCGGCCAGCCGCTGAAGGGGCGATGGCGGCCCCACCTCGACCGGCGGCCCGTCGGCGGTGACCCGCAGCACCGCAGCCGTCCGATCGGCCGCCGCCAGCGGCGCCGTGACACGCGCCACCACCCGGATCCGGGTCGACGGCAGCAACCCCCGCCATGCGGAGCCACTCGGATCACTCCGACCACTCCGACCGATCGGTCCACTCGGTCCGCTCGGTCCGCTCAGAGCACTCCGGCTCGTGCCCTTCCCGTCCTTCGTGCCGCCCTGCTGCTGTACGACGGCCAGCACAGGGGTGCGGACGTCGGTGACCCTGCCGTCCGGCGTGGTGACGCGCACGGCATCGGCGTTGAACAGCAGTGCAGGCGGCGCCTGTTGGGAGCCACGCACCTTCGGGCGGGACAGCCGGGGGTCGTCCGTCACCTCCAGCTCCACCGTGAGCCTGGCGTACCGCTGAGCCCAGGCCGGCAGCGGCCCGCGACGTACGTCCGCGGCGTGCAGCGCGGCGGACGCGGCCCCGGCCGCGGCGCAGAGCAGTACCGCCGCCAGCGCCACGAGTGCCCCCACGGACCGGCCGCCCAGCAGGCCGCCCGCCATGGCAGCAGGAGGTGCCGACGCATCCGGTCGCTCCGGGAGCGCTCGGGCCCACCACAGCACGAGTCCCGCGAGCACCACGGCCACGATGCACCCCACTGCCACCGCACCACCCGGCGCCCCCAAGGCGACCGCTGCCGCCGCCCACGCCGCCACCGCAGGACCGACCAGCCGCAGGTCGGCGGGGCCGTCCTGAGCTGCCTCCGCCGACCCGGCCGACGCGCGCTCCCGATTGCCGAAGCCCTCGATCGATGCCCCGGTCGACGTCATGGCGTCACCAAGGGGCGCAGATCGGCGAGGCGGCGTTCACCGATGCCGGTGACGTGGCGGAGCTGGTCGACCGAGGTGAACCCGCCGTGCTGGGTGCGGAATTCGATGATGTGGCGGGCCAGCACCGGACCCACGCCGGGCAGCGCATCGAGCTGCTGCTCCGTCGCCGAGCTGAGGCTCAGCGGCCCATTCGGCGCCCCCGGCGCGCCGCCCCCTGCACCGCCGGCCCCGGCCTGTCCACTCGTGCCCGTGCCACCTGTGCCGCCCGTGACGCCCGCACCCTCCACGCCGACGACGATCTGTTCGCCGTCGGTCAGGAGACGGGCCCGGTTCAGCCCGCGGAGATCCGTCCCGCGCAGCACCCCGCCCGCGGCATCCAGCGCATCGGTCACCCGTGAGCCCGCCGGCAACCGGTGGACTCCGGGGCGCCGGACCTTCCCCACGACATCCACGACCAGCATCCGGCCTGCACCGCCCGATGGTCCGCCGGGCGCCGAGCCCTGGGGCGGGGACTGTCCCGACGACCACCGCTGGGCCGGTGAGCGGGCCCCTGGCCCGGGCACCGCGATCGGACGATCGGCGCCGGGCGCACTCACGGGCTCGGGACGCGCCGCCCAGAAGTGCTGAACGGCGAGGCCCACCCCGACGACGAGCACCAGGGCCAGCGCGGCCAGCGCCTTCGGAGTCGTGCCGCACCGTAACTGCACCCACAGCGGCAGCCGTTCACGTACCGCCGGCCACCAGCTCTCATGCCGTCGGGGACCCGGAAGATCCCGTCGGGGACCCGGCGGATCGTGCTCCCTGGACGGCGGCGCACCCTGGGCGTACGACGGTTCCGCCGCCACCTCCGGACGCCCGCGACCGCCGCCGGCCGGCCCACGCGCCCCTGGGTCGGCGCCCGCACCGGTACCACTCTCCGCGCCGTCCCACTGATCGGCTCCGAAGATCACCGCGGCCCGCGCCCGCATCCGTTCGCGTTTCCACTCCCGCAGGCGCTCGCGCTCCTGCCGTCCCCAACGCGTGGGCGGCGCGACGGCGGGCGGGGAGGCGGCGGCCGGGGAGGCGGCGGCCGGGAGGGACGGTCCGGCCGGTGCCTCCGACGCGGAAACGGACAGTGAAACCGACGTTGAATCCGGCAGGGAAGCCGTTCGGTAAGTGCTCATAGCCCTCGACGGTAGGCACCTCGCGCCGATCTCGCCGAACTGCGTCAAATCCCGTGGATAAGTGGAGAGTTGTGGATAACTCTGTCACCCACACGGCCACCCGGAGGCATGCCACGCCACAGCTCGAACGCCCGTCACCGCGGCGAGACCACAGCCCCCAGCAGCCCCGGCCCCGTGTGTGCGCCGATCACCGCTCCGACCTCGCTCACATGCAGTTCGTTCAGCCCCGGCACCCGTTCCCGGAGCCGTTCGGCCAACGCGTCCGCCCGCTCCGCAGCCGCGAGATGGTGGACCGCGATATCGACCTGGCCCTCCCCCGCCCGCTCCGCGGCGATCTCCTCCAGGCGCGCGATGGCCTTGGAGGCCGTACGGACCTTCTCCAGCAGTTCGATGCGCCCGTCGGCGAGTTGGAGGATCGGCTTGACGGCGAGCGCCGAGCCGAGCAGCGCCTGCGCAGCGCCGATCCTGCCGCCGCGCCGCAGGTAGTCGAGGGTGTCGACGTAGAAATAGGTGGAGGTGCCCGAGGCGCGCTTCTCCGCGGCGGCCACCGCGTCGTCCGCGTCCCCGCCGGCCTCCACCGCCTCCGCGGCGGCAAGGGCGCAGAACCCGAGGGCCATCGCCACCATCCCGGTGTCCACGACCCGTACCGGTACCGGCGCGTCCTTCGCCGCCAGCACCGCCGCGTCGTAGGTGCCGGAGAATTCCGAGGAGAGGTGAAGGGAAACGATGCTGCTCGCCCCGGCCTCGGCGATGGCGCGATAGGTGTCCGCGAACACGGCGGGGCTCGGCCGCGACGTCGTCACGGGCCGGCGCTTCTGGAGCGCCTGCGCGACGGATCTCGCGGAGATCTCGGTGCCCTCTTCCAGGGCCTGGTCCCCCAGGACGACGGTCAGCGGTACGGCCGTGATGCGGTGGCGTTCGACAGCCGCCCGCGGCAGGTAGGCCGTGGAATCGGTGACGATCGCGACATGGCGGGACATGACTGGGAGGTTATCCGGGGACGCGGGCGCTCGACAGTGCGGGCCCCTGCCGGGGTCTTCCGGATTTAACCAAGGCTACGCCAAGTCCGCCCAGGTCACGGCCGGTCGGGGAGCGGCGGGACGAGGAGACGGGAGATCGCACGGCGGACGCCGGACCCGCCTCACGAACCGCCCCGCACTGCCCCGCCCCCGAAAAGCGCCCTACCCCGCTATGCCCTCGCCCTTGCCGCTCCCCGGGCGGGACGTCTCCCGCCGCGGGGACTTCTCCCACGGGTACGTCGGCCGGGTACGGGCGTCCTGGGCGGTGATCGCGGGCGGTGCCTCTTCGCCCACCGGCTTCCATGAGAAGCCCTTCTCCCCCGAGCCCGAACCAGAACCCGACCCCGAACCTGAGCCCGACCCCGATCCTGCCCCCGTCCCCGCATCCGTCCAGTGCCGCAGGGCCCCCGCCTCCATGTCGATCTGGTCGCTCAGGGCGGCCAGATCGTCGTCGGCGAACTTGCGGGCCCGGTCGCGGGCGGCCCAGCGGAGCGATTCGGCGGAGTGTGTGATGCGCTCCAGGCGTTCCCGGAGTTCGGGGAGGCGCTCGGCGATACCGGCCTTGCTGGGCTCGCGCTCCAGGCGCTGGAGGTCGTCGTCCAGCTCGCGGCCGTGCGCGCTGAGCCGTTCGAAGAGGCGGGATGCCTCGGCGAGCGAGGCGTCCTCGGAGGAGGCTCTGCGCAGGACCTCCTGGGTGGCCCGCATGGACGTGCGCAACGACAGCCGCAGCTGCGCCAGTTCGCCGACGACCCCGGGCTGGGTGAACTGCCGCGCCCGCAGGGTGGTGTCCTCGACCGTCCGCCGGGCCTGGGCGACCTTGCGGTCCACCCCGCGCTTGGCCGCCTGGGCCGCCTTGACCGTGAGGAACACCCCGGCGGCGACGAACAGCACGAAGAGCAACCCGACGATCGCGACGGCGGCTTCCATGGGCACTCCCCAGAGGTGTCGGCGGCGCCGGTTCCCCGCCGGCGCCCGTCCCTCCACCGTAAACGCGTCGGGCAGGTCGCGGGTTCCAAACGAACCCCCAACCTGCCCGTAGGGGAAACCACCTATACGCGTGCGGCACACCGTCCCCGGCCACCGGCAGAGCCGCCAGAAGACCAGGTCAGGGGCGGCTCAGCCGGCTAGGCCGTCAGGCCGGAACGATGTTCACCAGCTTCGGTGCCCGGACGATCACCTTCCGGACGCCCGCGCCGCCCAGCGCCGCGACCACCGCGGGCTCGGCCAGCGCGGCCGCCTCCAGATCCGCGTCGGAGATCGACGGCGCCACCTCCAGGCGGGCCTTGACCTTGCCCTTCACCTGGACGACGCAGGTGACCGTCTCGTCCACGACGTACGCCGGGTCGGCCACCGGGAAGTCCGCGTGGACGATCGTGCCGGTGTGGCCCAGCCTGCGCCACAGCTCCTCGGCGATGTGCGGCGCCAGCGGGGCGATCAGCAGCACCAGCCGCTCCGCGACGGTGCGCGACACCGGGCCGCCCGCCTTGGTCAGGTGGTTGTTCAGCTCGGTGATCTTGGCGATGGCGGTGTTGAAGCGCAGGTTCGCCATGTCCTGGGTGACGCCGTCGACCGCCTTGTGCAGGGCCCGCAGCGTGGCCTCGTCCGGCTCGGCGTCGACGACGGTGACCTCGCCGGTCGCCTCGTCGACCACGTTGCGCCACAGCCGCTGCAGCAGGCGGTACTGGCCGACGACGGCACGGGTGTCCCAGGGCCGGGAGACGTCCAACGGGCCCATCGCCATCTCGTACAGGCGCAGGGTGTCCGCGCCGTACTCGGCGCAGATCTCGTCCGGCGTGACGGCGTTCTTCAGGGACTTGCCCATCTTGCCCAGCAGCCGGGAGACCTTGCCGCCCTCGTAGTAGAAGACGCCGCCCTCGTGCTCCTCGACCTCGGCGGCCGGGACGGCGATCCCGCGGGCGTCCCGGTAGACGTACGCCTGGATCATGCCTTGGTTGTAGAGCTTGTGGAACGGCTCGGCGGACGAGACGTGCCCCAGGTCGAACAGCACCTTGGACCAGAAGCGGGCGTACAGCAGGTGCAGCACGGCGTGCTCGGCGCCGCCCACGTACAGGTCGACACCGCCGTGCGGCCGGCCCTCGCCCGGGCCCATCCAGTACTGCTCGACGCCCGGGTCGACCAGCGCGTCGCCGTTGTCCGGGTCGAGGTAGCGCAGCTCGTACCAGCAGGAACCGGCCCAGTTGGGCATGGTGTTGGTCTCGCGCCGGTAGCGCCGCACCCCGCGGCCGTCGCCCAGGTCCAGCTCGACGTCGACCCAGTCCTCATTACGGGACAGCGGGGTCTCGGGCCGGGTGTCGGCGTCGTCCGGGTCGAAGGTGCGCGGCGAGTAGTCGTCGACCTCGGGGAGTTCCAGCGGCAGCATCGACTCGGGCAGCGGGTGCGCCACGCCGTCCTCGTCGTAGACGATCGGGAACGGCTCGCCCCAGTAGCGCTGGCGGCTGAACAGCCAGTCGCGCAGCCGGAAGTTGACGGTGCCCTCGCCGATGCCGTTGGCGGCCAGCCACTCGGTGATCCTGGCCTTGGCCTCGGTCACGCCCAGGCCGTCCAGCGAGATCTCCGCGCCGGCGGAGTTGACCAGCTTCGCGTCGTACGCGCCGAAGGCGTCGTCCCAGGTGGCGGTGTCGGTGCCGCGGCCGTCGGTCGGCTCGACGACGCAGCGCAGGGGCAGCTCGAAGGCGCGGGCGAAGGCGAAGTCGCGGCTGTCGTGGGCCGGGACGGCCATGATCGCGCCGGTGCCGTAGCCCATCAGGACGTAGTCGGCGATGAAGACCGGGATCTGCTCGCCGCTGACCGGGTTGGTGGCGTGGACGCCGGTGAAGACGCCGGTCTTGTCCTTGGCCTCGGCCTGCCGCTCGACGTCGGACTTGGCGGCGGCCTGCTTGCGGTAGGCGGCGACGGCCTCGGCGGGGGTGGCGTGGCCGCCGGTCCACACGTCGTGGGTGTCCGCGGGCCAGGCATCGGGGACGATCGAGCCGGTGCCGTTGTCGGAGCCGGCGATCAGCGGGTGCTCGGGGGCCAGGACCATGTAGGTCGCGCCGAACAGGGTGTCCTGGCGGGTGGTGAACACCGTGATCTTGTCGGAGTCGCCGACCGGGAAGTCGACGCGGGCGCCCTCGGAGCGGCCGATCCAGTTGCGCTGCTGGAGCTTGATGGCGTCCGGCCAGTCCAGTGCGTCCAGGTCGCGCAGCAGCCGGTCCGCGTAGGCGGTGATCCGCATGTTCCACTGGCGCAGCTTGGACTTGAAGACCGGGTAGTTCCCGCGCTCGGAGCGGCCCTCGGCGGTGACCTCCTCGTTGGCCAGCACCGTGCCCAGTCCGGGGCACCAGTTCACCGGGGCGTCCGAGGCGTACGCCAGGCGGTATCCGCCCAGGACGTCGGCGCGCTCGGGGCCGGACAGCTCCGCCCAGGGGCGGCCGTCGGGGGTGGGCCGGGTGCCGGCCTCGAACTGGGCGACCAGGGTGTCGATCGGCCGTGCCTTGTCCGCCTCCGGGTCGTACCAGGAGTTGAAGATCTGCAGGAAGATCCACTGGGTCCACTTGTAGTACGCCGGGTCGATGGTCTCGATCGACCGGCGCTGGTCGTGGCCCAGGCCCAGGCGGCGCAGCTGGCGCCGCATGTTGACGATGTTGGCCTCGGTGGAGACCCGCGGGTGGGTGCCGGTCTGCACGGCGTACTGCTCGGCGGGCAGGCCGAAGGCGTCGAAGCCCAGGGTGTGCAGGACGTTGTGGCCCGTCATGCGGTGGTAGCGGGCGTAGACGTCGGTGGCGATGAAGCCCAGGGGGTGGCCGACGTGCAGCCCCGCACCCGAGGGGTACGGGAACATGTCCATGACGAACTTCTTGGGGCGGGCCACCGCCTCGGGGTCGCCCGCCAGCGTCCCGCCGGGGTTGGGGGCCTCGTAGGTCCCGTCCGCCTCCCAGAAGTCCTGCCAGCGTGCCTCGATGTCGGCGGCCAGCGCGGCCGTGTAGCGGTGCGGCGCTGCCACCTCGGCAGCGGTAGTCGTCTCGCTCATCGTCCTCAAAGCTCCATCGATCGTCTCTGCCTGCGGCTGCTGCGGACACGGTTTCCGCGGAAACAAAAATGCCCCTCGCTCAGGAGGGGAAGCCGCGCCGATTCCGACCCGGGCGGCCACAGCGGAGGGCCCGGTCGGGACTGATCAGCGCGGCCCGCTAAGCAGAAGGCGTACGGCACACATGGCGTCAGGGTACCGCAGGGCGCACAGGGCCCGCGCCCGGGATTCCCCCCGGCGCGGGCCCTGTCCTGTTGTCCCCCTCCCCTACCGCCGCCTCATGAGGTCACGGGGCGGCGGCGCGGCTCGGGGACGGCCCCTGCGTCAGGGACGGTAGGAGCTGACGTATCCGGCCCCGGGGGAGCCGACGCCGGTGACGTCGTCGTAGCCCACGGTGGCGTGCAACGAGCTGTCCTTGCCGAGGCTGCGCAGCGAGGTGATGGTGCCCTTGGCGGCGTCGACGCCGTTGGCGAAGTCCACCCGGACGACCGCCAGGTCGCGGCCGGCACCCAGCGGGTGGTCGGTCACGTCGTGGTAGGCCGAGGTGCCGTACCGCTGGTAGATGGCCGGGTTGGCGAAGCCGATGGCGATGCCGTGCCGGGCCTGCTGGGCCAGCGCCTGGACGCCCGCGATCACCGGCGCGGCCAGCGAGGTGCCGCCGATGCGGTACTCGTCGTAGCCGAGCTTGCCGTTGGGCAGGGTCTGGGTCTGGCCGACCAGGAAGCCGGTGTTCGGGTCGGCGACGGCCGAGATGTCCGGCACGGTCCGCATGGCGCTGCCGCCGTTGGCCTTGGCCAGCGCGTCCGGGACGACGCCGCGCTGGTAGAAGGGCTGCGCGACGGCCTTGCTGGTGCCGCCGCCCGCGCCCCCGCTGAAGGCGCCGGGGAAGTCGGTCCAGTCGTTGCCGTCCTTGGAGAGCACCGTCTTCTGGGTGCCCCAGCCGGTCTCCCACTGGTAGCTGTTGCCCTTGCCGACGGCCAGGGCGGTGCCACCGACCGCGGTCACCCACGCGGAGTTCGCCGGGGTGTCCACCTGCTTGGTGCCGGTGTTGGCGACCTCGTCACCGTTGTCGCCGGAGGAGAAGTAGAAGCCGATGCCCTCGACGGCGCCGCGCTGGAAGAGCTGGTCGTAGGCGGCGGCCACGTCCGGGGTCTCGTTGGCCTCGATGTCGCCCCAGGAGTTGGAGACGATGTCGGCGAGCCGCCCGTCGACGACCTTGCCGAGCGAGTCCAGCAGGTCGTCGTCGTTGCAGGAGGCGGCACCGACGTAGACGATGTCCGCGGCGGGGGCCACCGCGTGCACCGCCTCGACGTCGAGGGTCTCCTCGCCGTACCAGCCGGCCGCCTTGCAGTCGGTGATGTGCGTGTAGTCCTTGGGCAGGACCTGCGAGAGCTGACCCTTGCGGTAGCGCGCGTCGCCGTTGCGGGCGGCGTAGGTGTCCGCGTCCTTGGCGATGGTCGGCGAGGCGTAGGCGTCGGTGATCGCGACGGTGACGCCCTTGCCGGTCCAGTTCTTCGCCCCGTAGGCGGCGCGCAGCTGCTTGCCGGTGTAGCCCTTGACCGCGTACGGCGCCTTGCTCCCGTAGGCCGAGGGCAGGTCCTTGTCGGTCCGCGAGCCGTAGTACGTGGAGAACGGCCCGGCGTTGCGGAAGACGGGCGACGGCGGCGGCAGTTCGGCGGAGTGGTGCCGGGCCAGCCGGGGCGCGTTGTCCAGGCCGGTGACCGTCAGGACCGCGTCGGAGAGGGCCGCGGGCGCGGAGGCGGTGGCCGACGGCGCGTGGTAGGTGTGGCCGTTCTTGCGGTAGTTGTGCAGGTCGGTGGCGAAGGCCCGCTCGGCGGCGGCCGCGTCGCCGGTGACCGTCACATAGCGGTCGGTGGCGCCGGTGACCGCCAGGCCGGACTTCTTCAGCCAGGCGGTCACCCTGGCTATCTGGTCCTTCGTGGCGCCGTAGCGGGTCTTGACCTGGGCGGTGCTCAGGTATTTCCCGTACGTGGCGGAGTGCGGGTCGGAAACGGCCCTGGCGTAGTCCGCGAGGCCCTTGGCGTCCCGGCCGGCCAGGTAGACCCGGGCGTTGACCCGGGCGCTGTCGGCGGTGGCGCCCTGGTCGGCCTGCGCGGTGGCCCACCGCGGCTTGGTGCCCTGCAGCGCGTGCCGGCCCCCGTCGTGGCCCGCGGCGTCGGCGGCCGGTGCGCCGAGCGCGAGCGCTCCGGCGACCATCGGCAGCGCCGCGGTCAAGGCCAGACCGGCGCGGACGCGCGGTGATCTGGTGCGGCTTGCTCTCATGTAACCCCCTGCTGTGGCGATGCGGTGCGCTGCGTGGTGACGCCGCGCCGGTGCGCCGGTGCGCGACACCTCATCAGCGGTGAATGCGTCGGATGTGACGCTCACGCGATTCGCCACTCTTTCGGTGAACCGTTCATGTCAGGGTCATGCGATCACCAAGAAGAGACCAAAGAACCGCCAGGAACGGGCAGAAGCGGCCACGAAAGGGCCACCCAACTCGCCGAATATGACAGCTTGTTGACCGAATATCAGGGCAACCCCGGAAGGCCCCCTATGGGGGGCCGGCCCCGTAAACGCACAACAGAGCGGACCGTCCTCTACGGACGGCCCGCTCTGTGTTCTGTGGAGCTAAGGAGAATTGAACTCCTGACCTCCTGCATGCCATGCAGGCGCTCTACCAACTGAGCTATAGCCCCAGGTCCTGCTCCGCTGCGGTTTTCCTTCCGGCTCCCCGCTGCGGCATCGCCTACATTACACGGACCCCCCGGCCTTCTGCCAAATCGCCTCCCATCCCCCGGCCACCGCCCCTGGACGAGCCCCTTCGGGCCACGACGCCCCCGCAGGCCCACCGGCGGGACCCGAGGTACTGTCGGCGAGCCGTGCCCGATTCGTCCAGGGGAGCCGTACGCCGTGACCGCGCTGGAGCCGGACCAGCCCATCCACCCCCGCGGGTCACACCCCCGCGCGGGCGTGATCCGCCGCCACCCGGTGCGCGCCGCTGCGCTGGCCTGCCTGGTCTCCTTCGCCGCCTTCTGGGTCGCGCAGCGGCTGGCGCACGTCTCGATGGTGGACCTGATGGTCTACCGCGCCGAGGGCGAGACCGCCCGCGACGGCAGGGCCCTCTACGACATGGTGGCCACCTCCGCCCGGCTGCCCAACACCTACCCGCCGTTCGCCGCGCTGCTGTTCGTCCCGCTCACCTTCTTCGGCGTCCCGGTGATGCGCACGCTGGCCACGGCGGGCAACCTCGTCCTGCTCGTCGCCGTCGTCCACCTCTCCCTCCGCCTCGTCGGCCGGCCCCGGCGGGTGCCGCCGCTCGCCGCGACGCTGGCGCTCTCCGCACTGCTGGTGTGGTGCGAGCCGGTCTGGACGACCCTGCGCTACGGCCAGATCAACCTCCTGCTCGCCGTGCTGGTGCTGTGGGACCTGACCCGCCGGGACAGCAACCGCTGGGCCGGCATCGGCATCGGCATCGCGGCCGGCATCAAGCTGACCCCGGCGCTGTTCGCCGTCTTCCTCGCCCTGGCCGGGGCTGCGCACGCCGCTCGGCGACTGCGCTCGGGCGCCGGATGGCGCGCCGCCTGGAACCCCTGGCTGCGGCAGGCCGCCGTCGCCACCGGCACCTTCGGCGCCACCGCCCTCCTCTCCGCGGTCGCGCTGCCGCGCGACTCGCACCGCTTCTGGACCGAGATCGTGTTCGCCGCCGACCGGGTCGGCGAGGTGGAGATCACCGCGAACCAGTCGCTGCGAGGCACCCTCGCCCGGCTGCTGCACACCCACGACCCCGGCGCCGCCTGGCTCGTCCTGGCCGGACTGGCGGCCGTCGCCGGGCTGGCGCTGGCCGCCGGGGCACTGCTGCGCGGCGAGCGCGCCTGGGCGACCCTGGCCTGCGCGGCCACCGCCCTGCTGATCAGCCCGATCTCCTGGTCGCACCACTGGGTGTGGAGCGTCCCGATGCTGATCCTGCTGGGCTCCGAGGCGCTGCGGCACTCCGGCATCGCGGCCCGCCGCTGGTGGGCGGTGACCGGGGCGACCGGGCTGCTGTTCTGCTCGTTCGCGCTGTGGTGGGTGCCGCACCGCTGGCACCAGCACGAGGAACTCCACCAGAACGCCGGGCAGATGCTGCTCTCCGCGGTCTACCCGCTGGCCGGGCTCACGCTGCTGGTGCTGGCCGCGGCCCGGCTCCGGCGGCCGGTCGCCGCGGGGCCGATATCCGAGCCCGCACCGCGGCCGGAGCCCAGGCCCGAGCCCATGGCCGGTACGTCGCCCGGACCCACCGGCTCGTCCGGCCCCTCCACCCCCTCCGGGCCTCCTCGCCCCTGACCGACCGCACCACCGCCAGTCCGCCGCCTGCCCCCGTCATGTCCGCCCCCGTTCCCGTCCGCAGCGCGCGCCCGTCTCCGATACGCGCTGCCGCGGTCCGTCGCCGTACGCTGCCGGCCGCTCCGGCAGCGGTTCCGACGGCCGTTCCGTCAGCCGTCCTGACACGTGAACGCCCCGCCGTTCCACGGGAATTCCGAACCATCGGAAGCGATCGAAAGTGTTCGCTGCCGCCCAATGCGCTTAGGAAAACGACCGATTGGCGACGGCCCTGGCTGCCGGTCTCGCCGGCCGGGCCCAACTCAGGCCGTGGCGAAGGAATAGAACCGTTTCAGCGTGCAGTGCTCGTCCAGCAGCCGGCCGTAGATCGGCTCCCCGTCGAGCTCGCGGTAGGTCTCGATGGGATCGCCCTTTATGACCAGGGCACGCGCACATTCCTCGCACCAGTACTGGTAATCGGCGTTGACCGGTTCCATGTCGCGGACGATCGGGGTGCCGCTGCCGCACCAGTCGCACTTCCTGCTGTGGGCGCCCATCCATCAGCTCCAACTGTGGCCGCAGGCCGTACAGACGAAGGAAACCCCGCCGTTGTCGCCCAGCACCTGTGCGACATGGGAGGAACCGCACGAGGGGCACTGGAGAGCCACGCCCCTGGCGGCGCGCGCGGCAGTGGGTGCGGGCAGGTACTCGACCTCCCCGTGGATGCTCGTGGGCATCGCGTTCCCTCCTCCCCTGGCGGCGCCGTCCGATTCTGCCACGGACCGCCCACCGGGTCAGGCCCGCCCGTGCAGCGCCCCACCGCCCCGCCGAGCGCTTCCCGCACCGCCCGGCGCGCGAACGCCCGTCCACGGCGCCTCGACGCCCCGTCAGGCCCTCCGCCCCCCTCCCGCGCGGCCGGGGCCGCCGAACCCCGCGGCCGGATCGGCTCACCGGCGAGGAGCCGGCGAAGATCGCCGGTCCGGTCGGCAACCTCGGCCGCGGGAACGGGAGTTCATGATCCGCTCGCCGACCGGACCAGCCGCCCGAGGCCGGGAGTCAGGACCCGCGTGGCCCCGGGGCGAAGAGGGGAACCCGGCGACATCGCGCCCGAGGAGAGACGGGAATTCCGGCGGAGTGACGTGGCGCACCCCCCGGGTCGGCGACCGTGCCCGGACGACCGGCCGCCGGCGCCACATCCGGCCGCAATGCAAAGATCCCCGCCTCCTGGAGGAGGCGGGGATCTTCCGGACTGTGGAGCTAAGGAGAATTGAACTCCTGACCTCCTGCATGCCATGCAGGCGCTCTACCAACTGAGCTATAGCCCCGGGTCTTGCTGCGGTTTCTTCGGGGTTTCCCCCGCGTTCCCCGCGAACAAGAAGAACTTTAGCCTGCGACCTGCCCAGATGTGAAATCCGGTCCGGCGGCACTGCCACGGGGGCTCAGTCGTCGTCGCCGAGCACCGGTTCCGGCAGGGTGCCGGCGTTGTGCTCCAGCAGCCGCCAGCCGCGTGCGCCCTCGCCCAGCACGGACCAGCAGCAGTTCGACAGACCGCCCAGGCCCTCCCAGTGGTGGGACTCCAGCCCGAGGAGCCGGCCGATGGTGGTGCGGATGGTGCCGCCGTGGCTGACGACGACCAGCGTGCCGCCGTCGGGCAGCTTGTCGGCGTGGTGGAGGACGACCGGGGCAGCGCGGTCGGCGACCTCGGTCTCCAGTTCGCCCCCGCCTCGGCGCACCGGCTCACCACGCTTCCAGGCGCTGTACTCCTCGCCGTGGCGCGCGAGGATCTCGTCGTGCGTGAGGCCCTGCCAGGCGCCGGCATAGGTCTCCCGCAGCGCGGCGTCGTAGGAGACGTCCAGCCGCGTCAGGGCGGCCAGCTCGCCCGCCGTCGCCATGGCCCGGCGCAGGTCGGAGGCGATGATGGTGTCCGGGCGCAGCGCGGCCAGCAGCCGGGCGGCGCGCCGGGCCTGGGCGAGGCCGGTCTCGGTCAGCTCGATGTCGGTCGAGCCCTGGAAGCGGCGCTCCAGATTCCAGGCCGTCTGGCCATGGCGCCACAGGACGACGCGACGGCCCCGGCCGCCCTTGGAGCCGTTCAGCGCGGGCCCCCGTCCTCGTCGGCCCCGGTGGTCCGGGCGTGCTCCGCGGCCTTGCCGCGGGTGGCCTTGGCCTCCTCCGGGAGGTCGATCTCCGGGCAGTCCTTCCACAGGCGCTCCAGCGCGTAGAACACCCGCTCCTCGCTGTGCTGGACGTGGACGACGATGTCGACGTAGTCGAGCAGGACCCAGCGGGCCTCGCGGTCGCCCTCGCGGCGGACGGGCTTGGCGCCGAGGTCCTTGTTGAGGCGTTCCTCGATCTCGTCGACGATCGCCTTGACCTGGCGGTCGCTGGGCGCGGAGGCCAGCAGGAAGGCGTCGGTGATCGAGAGGACGTCGCTGACGTCGTACGCGATGATGTCGTGCGCGAGCTTGTCGGCTGCTGCCAGGGCGGCGGCGTTGATGAGCTCGAGGGAGCGGTCCGTGGCGGTCACAAGCGGCTTTCCGGGTCGGTGGGGCCGCTGCCGGCCGGAACGCGGGACGCGCGGCGGGGCCCGCTGCGCACCTGCGGTCCTGGGCGGCCGGAGCGGCGTCAGGTACCCCTTTAGGGTCTCACGGACCACCGACACTCCCGGCGGGCATTTCCGCCCCGCCGGGAGGTGGCCGCTTCCTGCCTGGTCAGTCAGCCCTTGTAGTCCTGGCCCAGGACGACCGCGATATCGGCGTTGTCGGCGACCGTGCCCTGCCGGACGGCGCCCGCCGGAAGGCCCAGCGTCTTGGCGACCTCCCCGGCCTTGGCTCGCTGCGCGGCGTCCCCGTACGTCACCTGGGAGGCGGCCGCGGTGCCGCCGCTGCCGCCGTCGACGAAGGTGTAGCCGCCGTTGAGCAGCGCGACCTGGGCCTTTCCGGTGGCGGCCTTGTCGCCGGTGGCGTTGCGGACCGCGACCCGCGGGGTCGCGCCCGGTGCGGTCTTCTTGACCGTGCCGCCCAGGATGTCCTTGACGACGCCGGCCGCGGTGTTCTGGGCGATGGTGCCGTCGGCCTGTACCGGGAGCACCTCGGTGTCGTACTTGCCGGTCTTGGCCAGTTCGGCACGCTGGGCCAGCGAACTGCCCAACTGGGCCTCGGTGAGCGGCGGATCGAGGATCTGGAGCAGCGCCTTCACGGTGGCGGTGGCGCCGTCCGCGTCGCTGGAGACCTTCTTCAGAGTGGCCTGCATGACCTGCCCGAACCGCTCCAGCTGTTTGGCCTGGGTGTCGCCCGGGCCCTGGTAGGTGGCGTAGGCGACGGCCGCCTGCCCGTTGAGGAGCTGGCCGGCGCCCTGTTTGACGACCGGGGTGTCGCCCTTCTTGTCACCGGGGACGGCGGTGTCGGTGTCGACGTTGATCCCGCCGACGGTCTCGACGAGGTTCTCCAGGTAGGGGGTGTCCAGCCGCCAGCTGGCCTTCAGGTCGGCGCCGAGGAGGGTGTTGAGGGACTCCCGGGTGGCGTCGGTGCCGTCGTCCTTGACGGACTTGCCGAGCGTCGTCGGGGTGCCGTCGTCCTTGGTGACGATGAGGTTGTTGGGCAGGAGGAGGGTGGTGCCCTTGTGGGTGGTCTCGTTGTCCACGAGGAGGGCGGTGGAACTGTTCCCCGTCTTGGTGTCCCGGAGGTTCACCACGAGGACGTCGCGCTTCTGCCCGCCGGCCGCGGGGGCGGTGCCGCCGCCCGCACCGGGCAGCCCGGGCAGCTTGCCGGCCCACCACAGATAGCCGACGCCGCCGGCCACCAGGAGGGCCAGGACGACGGAGAGGGCGATCAGGCGGCTGCGGCCGCGCCGCTTGGCCTCCTCGCGCCGCTCGGTGCGGCTCTCGGTGAACTTCAGCCAGTCGATGACGTCTTCGGATTCCTCGTCCGGATCCTCGACGAACGCGAACTCCCCGGTGTGGTGCTCCTCCCCCGGAGCCCCGGCGCCCTTGTCGGCCCCGCCGGGCGCGGGCGGCTCCTCCGGGGCGGCCGCCGGCGCCGCGGCGGCCCGCCCGGTGTGCGGCCGGAGCTCCCCGTAGGGGTCCTGCTCGTACGGGGGCTGCTGGACCTGCTGCGGGATCCAGTCCGTCTGCTGGGGCGACTGATGCTGGGGCTGCTGGGGCTGGGCGTACGGGTCGTACTGCTGCGGGTAGCCGGTCTGCTGCGGTACCTGCCGGCCGTAGGCGTCGTAGCCGTACTCCTGCTGGTCGTGGTACGGCTGCTGGGCCGGGGGCGCCTGATTGCCCTGGGCCCCGTAGGGGTCATAGGGCTCGTAGGCGCCCGGCGCGATCGGCTGCCCGTAGGGGTCGTACTGCTGCTGCTCGTACGGCTGCGCCTCGTACTGCTGCGGCGCCTCATGGGGCACCGGCCGGCCGTACGCGTCGTAGGCGTAGCCCTGGCCCGGCTGCCCCTGCTGCGGGGCGTACGGGTCCTGGGCATACGGGTCCTGCGGCCCGTACGGATCGTGTCGGTCGCTCACCGGCGCCCCTTTCCGTCTGCCCCGTCAGCGATCGTCGCGGTACAGCTGCTTTTTGTCGATGTAGCGCACCACACCATCCGGTACGAGGTACCAGACCGGATCCCCCTGGGCGACGCGCGCCCGGCAGTCGGTCGAGGAGATGGCCAGCGCGGGCACCTCGACCAGGGACACCGCCCCCTCGGGCAGCCCGGGGTCCGCGAGGACGTGGCCGGGCCGGGTCACCCCGATGAAGTGGGCGAGCGAGACCAGCTCCGGCGCATCGTGCCAGGTCAGGATCTGGCTGAGCGCGTCGGCGCCGGTGATGAAGAACAGATCCGCGTCGAGGTGCTGGGCCCGCAGATCACGCAGCGTGTCTATCGTGTACGTTTCGCCGCCGCGGTCGATGTCGATACGGCTGACGGAGAACTGCGGGTTCGACGCGGTCGCGATGACCGTCATCAGATAGCGGTCCTCGGCCGGCGACACCTTCTTGTGGCTCTTCTGCCACGGGTGCCCCGTGGGCACAAAGACGACCTCGTCGAGGTGGAACTGACTGGCCACCTCGCTGGCGGCGACCAGGTGTCCGTGATGGATCGGGTCGAATGTGCCGCCCATCACGCCCAGTCGCCGCTTCACGGGTCCTGTGTGCTCTCCCATGCGTGCAGACCCTACTTGGCGGGACGCGGTCCCGGCTGCCGGGTCCGGAAGGCTCAGCGGTCGCGGTTGAAGCGGGTGGTGATCCAGAGCAGGAGAAGCAGGATGAAAAGGGCGCTGCCACCGGTGAGGTAGGGGCTCAGGCTTTCGTGCTGGCCGCCCTTCTGCCCGGCTTCGGCAAGGGTGACCAGGGACTGTGCGGCAGAGTTCAGGCTCATCGTTGGCGGGACCAATCCGGGCGGGGTTCGGACAAGGCTTTCCGCCACATCGTAAGCGCCACGTCACCGCGGGCTCACGCCGACTCCTCCTCGGAGGCGTCCGGCCGCGTCACCGCCCCTTCCCGGTCCGGTGTCAGTCCTGGTTGCCGTAGCCGCGCAGCAGGATCCAGGCGAGCAGCGCGGCGCCCAGCACGCCGACGATGATCACGGTGCGCAGGATCCAGCCGGGGCCGCTGTCCCTGGAGGTCTCGGCGACGGCGAGCAGCAGGCTCGGATGCGGCATGACGATGGCTCCCTTTTGTGCGGGCTTCTGTGCGGGCCCGGCGGGCATTGGTCCGCTCGCCAGCGTACGCCCGGGCATCCATTCGGCTGTCAGTGGCGTCCTCTAGGCTGAATCACACGCAGTCGAACAGGGGGAGGCCCCAATGACGGAGAGCCCAGACCGCGGCGCGAGCGTACCGGGCCGGAACCGCAGGCGGTTCCCCGGAATCTCGTCGCGGTCCTACGAGCACCCGGCGGATCGCTCGGCGCTGGTCGCGCTGCGCAAGCTGAGCGGGTTCGACACCGTCTTCAAGACGCTCAGCGGCCTGCTGCCGGAGCGCAGCCTGCGGCTGCTCTTCCTGTCGGACTCGGTCCGCGTCGGCGACCAGCAGTTCGCCCACCTCCACGCGATGCTGCGCGACGCCTGCTACATCCTGGACCTGGAGAAGGTCCCGCCGATGTACGTCAATCAGGACCCGCAGCCCAACGCCATGTGCATCGGCCTGGACGAGCCGATCATCGTGGTGACGACCGGCCTGGTCGAGCTGCTCGACGAGGAGGAGATGCGGGCCGTCATCGGGCACGAGGTGGGCCACGCCCTCTCGGGGCACGCGGTGTACCGCACGATCCTGCTGTTCCTGACCAACCTGGCGACGAAGGTCGCCTGGATCCCGCTCGGCAATGTCGCGGTCATGGCGATCGTGACGGCGCTGCGCGAGTGGTTCCGCAAGTCCGAGCTGTCGGCGGACCGGGCCGGCCTGCTGGTCGGGCAGGACCTCCAGGCGTCGATGCGCGGCCTGATGAAGCTGGCCGGCGGCAACCACCTCCACGAGATGAACGTCGACGCCTTCCTCAAGCAGGCCGAGGAGTACGAGTCCGGCGGCGATCTGCGCGACTCCGTGCTGAAGATCCTCAACGTCCTGCCGCGCAGCCACCCGTTCACCACGGTCCGCGCGGCCGAGCTGAAGAAGTGGTCCGAGAGCCGCGACTACCAGCGCATCATGGACGGCCACTACCCGCGCCGCGACGAGGACAAGGACGCCTCGGTCTCCGACTCCTTCCGGGACTCCGCGGCGCACTACGCCGATTCGGTGCGCACCAGCAAGGACCCGCTGATGGGCCTGGTGCGCGATATCGCGGGCGGCGCCGGGGACTTGGGCGGCAAGCTGCGCGACACCGTCTTCGGCTCGCGCTCCAACGGCGCCGGCGGAGCGGACGGCGCTAGCGGATCGGACGACTCGGGGTCGGCTGGGAAGTAGCCGAAAGCTGGCCGCAGAGCGAGGCGTTGGCCCGGCCCCGGGCGTAGGGGTCGGTACCGGCGGGCCGGTCGGGGCCGGCGTGCTGCCCGGCAAGCAGCGGGTGCAGCGTGCCGGCCGGGTCGGCGGAGCAGCTCATCGGCCCGGCCTGGAGGCTGCTCTGCACGACGGACAGGCGGTGGTCGGCGAGGTCGTCCCGGCCGATCCGGAAGTGCAGTTCGCGCCGGACGGTGACGAGCGAGGCGGCGCCCGGCGTCGGTGTGCCGGTGTGCTGCCCGGCGGCGTCCCGCGGGGCGCCCGGTGCCGGCCGGACGGCGTAGACGAAGGTGTAGTCGGCGGTCACGTCGAGGCTGTCGGCGCCGACCTCCGTGGCGCTCAGGGTGCCGTCGACGCGGACGTCGCGGTCGGCGAGCGTGACCTGTTTCGGGTCGAAGCGGACGAGCCAACCGGTCGCCGCGTCCCGGCCGTTGTCGTCGGGATGCGCCAGGCTCCGGTCGAACTGGTCGAGTTGGCCGGTGTCCAGCAGCAGTCTGACGGGGCGTACGGAGCCGCCGGTGAGGGTGGCCGGGTCCACCGACGAGCGGACGAGGTAGTCCTTGGCGATGCTCATCGCGGTGACGATCTGGCCGTCGGAGAAGTGCGCGGTGCGCTCGACGGTGGGGAGGTTGATACCGGCCGCGCCGATCCGGTAGTCGGCCGCCGGGCTGTGCGCGAAGAGGTCCTCGGGGGTCGCGCCCGGGACGGTGCCGGGCGGCGCCAGCGGCACCACCGAGGACCGCAGCGGCTGGGCGGGGGCGGGCTCGGGGGCCTTGTACGGGTGACGGATGCCCATGTAGACGGCGGTGCCGAAGGCCAGCACGATCAGCAGCACCAACAGGGCCGCCTGGCGGGAGCCGCCCGGCCGCAGCCAGGCGTGGCGGGCCTTCACCGCCGGTGCGTGGTGCTCGCCCAGTCGCTCGTCGGCGGAGAACTCCTGCAGTCGCGCCGCGCGGACGAACCGCTCGTCGAAGACCACGGATCGGTACTCGTCGTCACCGCCTCCCGGGGCGCCGTCGGGCGTCCCTTCGGGAGGGTCACCAGGCCCGGTCATACAACAAGGGTAGGTCTGACGGGGCCGGCGTAAACGCCGGAGGACGCCGCGATTTCGGGTCAGTGCGCCCCGGATCCCGCGGAGAGGGACGGGCGCAGCGGCTCGGCGGGAGCGCCGGGGGTCGGTACCGCGGGGCGGGGCGTGCCGAGGGCGTCCCGGCCGCTCCTGGGCAGCGTGCCGGGGGCCGGGGCGTCGACGCCGGTGGAGCTGGCCGGGGCGGGGCTCTGGGTGCGGCCGGAGGCGCCGCGGTAGACGGCGCTGAAGGCCAGCGCGACCAGGCCGACGCCCATCACCACGGCCAGCACCCAGGCGATGGGGCGGTGCCAGCGCGCGGCGCCGCGGTAGGGGCGCAGGGCCCCGCCGTAGGGGCCGTAGGGATCGTCCGGGCGGAAGCCGTCGCGGTCCTCGGGGCGGTCGGCGAGGTCGTCGTGGTCGTAGTCGTCGTCCGGGCCGAAGCCGCCGCCGGGTCGGGCGGCCGCCTCGGCCTCGGCGCGCGCCTCGGCGGCGGCGAGCATGCGCTCGACCGCCGAGGGTTCGTGGATCGTCGCGGCCCTTACGAAGTCCTCGTCGAAGACCACGGAAGCGAACTCCTCGTCCGCTCGTCCGTGGCTCCCGTGGTGGTGCTCGTCGGGCTCTTCGCCGTCCGGGAACGGCGTGCCCCCCACGTCGTCCGGCACCCGTCCAGAGTAGCCCCGGCCGGACCTTTTGGGCAGGGAGAGAAGCGGCCGGACAGCAGCGCGGACGGGGCCGTGCGCGGGGTGGGTCAGCGGGTGTGGCCGTCGCCGGTGACGATGTACTTCGTGGACGTCAGTTCCGGCAGTCCCATGGGGCCGCGGGCGTGCAGCTTCTGGGTGGAGATGCCGATCTCGGCGCCGAAGCCGAACTGGCCGCCGTCGGTGAAGCGGGTCGAGGCGTTGACCGCGACCGTCGTGGAATCCACCAACTGGGTGAACCGCCGTGCGGCGGCCTGCGAGCCGGTGACGATGGCCTCGGTGTGGCCGGAGGACCAGCGGCGGATGTGCGCGACCGCGGCCTCCAGGTCGGGCACCACGGCGGCCGCGATGTCGTAGGAGAGGTACTCGGTCGCCCAGTCCTCCTCCGTGGCGGGGGCGACGAGGCCGGGGCCGGCCTGCTGCCAGGCGGCGTCGCCGTGCACCACCACGCCGGCCTGGGTCAGTGCCTCCAGGGCGCGCGGCAGGAACTTCTCGGCGATGCCGGCGTGCACCAGCACGGTCTCGGCGGCGTTGCACACACTGGGGCGCTGGGCCTTGGAGTTGACCAGGATGTCGATCGCCATGTCGAGGTCGGCGGCCTCGTCGACGTAGACGTGGCAGTTGCCGGTGCCGGTCTCGATGACCGGGACGGTGGACTCCTCGACGACCGTGCGGATCAGGGCGGCGCCGCCGCGCGGGATGAGCACGTCGACCAGGCCGCGGGCACGCATCAGTTCGCGCACCGAGTCGCGGCTCTCGCCGGGGACCAGCTGGACGGCGTCGGCGGGCAGCCCGGCGCTCGCCACGGCGCCGCGCAGCACGTCCACCAGCGCGCTGTTGGAGGCGTACGCGGAGGAGGAGCCGCGCAGCAGTACGGCGTTGCCGGACTTGAGGCAGAGGGCGGCGGCGTCCACCGTCACGTTGGGCCGGGCCTCGTAGATGATGCCGACGACGCCGAGCGGGACCCGGACCTGGCGGAGGTCGAGGCCGTTGGGCAGGGTCGAGCCGCGCAGCACCTCGCCGACCGGGTCGGGCAGCGCGACGACCTTGCGGACGTCGTCGGCGATGGCGGCGATCCGCTCGGGGGTGAGGGTGAGCCGGTCCACGATCGACTCGGAGGTGCCGGCGGCCCGGGCCTTCTCGACGTCCTGGGCGTTGGCCGCGATCACGGCGTCGGTCTGCGCCACCAGGGCGTCGGCGATGGCGAGCAGCGCCCCGTCGCGGGCCGTGCGCGGCAGCGGGGCCAGGACGGCGGCCGCCTCCCTGGCGCGGCGGGCGGTGTCGAGGACGGGCGAGGACTGGGATGCACTGCTGGTCATGGCCGCAGCCTAACTCCGCGCCGGGCTGCGGCCGCGCCGGATTCCACAGAGCGGGACGCCGGTCGCACCGGCGACACGACCTGTGGACGACCCGGCGGGCCGCGCGGGTACGGCGGGCGGGTCAGTACGGATGGACGCCGACCGGCGAAGCCGGCGGCGGACCGTAGCCCTCCGCTACGCGCTGGTGGTAGGTCTCCCGGTCGATGACCTCCAGGCCGACGATCTCCCAGGGCGGCAGTTTGGCCGTCGAGCGGTGCTCGCCCCACAGCCGGAGCGCGACCGCCGCCGCGTCGTGCAGGTCCCGGGCCTCCTCCCAGTAGCGGATCTCGGCGTGGTCGTTGGCGTAGCGGCTGGTTAGCAGGAAGGGGTGGTCGTGGGCGAGCTGTTCGAGCGCCCGGCGGACCTCCTTCAGCGGGGCCTCGGCGCCGGAGACGCTGAGGGTGACGTGCCACAGCCGGGACGCCTCCCGGCGCTCGGCCTCCCGCGGCCGCGGTGCCGTCCGCTCCCGCTCCGCCCGCCGGCCGTCCTCCGGCCGGACGGTGCTCGTGGCGGTCCCGACGCTGGTCAGTGCGCGCTCCGCCGTCCCTCGGGCCGGAGCCCCTGGGCGCCCTCGTGTCACCGGCGGCCTCCTGTGATGCGAATCGCTCCGTCCCCTGGGGGCGGAGCCGACTGGTGCGGTCGTCCTTCGGCGCCTGCGCTCGCGTGCTGCGGCGCCCCCCAACAAAGTTGACCAGCCCGCGGCGGCTCGCGGGGCGGTTTTGCCGAAGGTCCTCGGTGAAGGGCTGATGAAGGCCGGTCCCGTACGGGACCGTGCCGGTGCCCCCGGGTGGGGCGGGTCAGTGGTGCAGCAGCACCAGGTCGTCGCGGTGCACGACCTCGCGCTCATACGCCGGTCCGAGCTCGCGGGCCAGATCCCGGGTGGAACGACCAATCAATCGGGGGATTTCGCGGGCGTCGAAGTTGACGAGCCCGCGGGCGACCGCGCGGCCGTCGGTGTCCCGCAGCTCGACCGGGTCCCCGGCGGCGAACTCGCCCTCCACGGCGGAGATCCCGGCGGGCAGCAGCGAGGAGTTCCGTTCGACGACGGCCCGCACGGCGCCGTCGTCCAGGACCAGGGCGCCCTGCGGTGTGGAGGCGTGCGCCAGCCACAGCAGCCGGTCGGCGGAGCGGCGGCCGGTGCGCAGGAAGTGCGTGCCGGTGTCGGTGCCGGCCAGCGCGTCGGCGGCGTGCACGGCGGAGGTGAGGACGACCGGGATGCCGGCCGCGGCCGCGATCCGGGCCGCCTCCACCTTGGTGACCATGCCGCCGGTGCCGACACCGGACCTGCCGGCGCTCCCGATGGAGACGCCCTCCAGGTCGCCGGGGCCGGTGACCACCGCTATCCGGGACGTCCCGGGGGTGGACGGGTCGCCGTCGTAGAGGCCGTCCACGTCGGAGAGGAGGACCAGCAGGTCGGCGCGGACGAGGTGGGCGACGAGGGCGGCCAGCCGGTCGTTGTCGCCGAACCGGATCTCGTCGGTGGCGACGGTGTCGTTCTCGTTGACGATCGGCACCGCCCCCATGGCCAGCAGTTGGTCCAGGGTGCGGCAGGCGTTGCGGTAGTGGGCCCGGCGGCTGGTGTCGTCGGAGGTGAGCAGCACCTGGCCGACCCGGCGGCCGTAACGGGCGAAGGAGGCGGTGTAGCGGGCGACCAGCAGGCCCTGGCCGACGCTGGCGGCGGCCTGCTGCCGGGCGAGGTCGCGGGGGCGGCGCTCCAGCCCCAGGGGGGCGAGGCCGGCCGCGATGGCCCCGGAGGAGACCAGCACGATCTCCTTGTCCTGGTGCTTGGCCAGGACGTCCACCAGGGCGTCGACCCGGTCCGCGTCCAGTCCCCCCGCGGCCGTGGTCAACGAGGACGAGCCGACCTTCACCACGATCCGGCGGGCGTCTTCCACGTCCTGCCTTGCCCCTGCCACCTGCGTACCCCTGTGCTCGCGAACCCTTGGCCGCACGGGACCCGGTCGGGAACCCGTACAGCCGCAATCTACGGCAGCACCCCGGGCCGACGCTCCGCCATATCGCCTGGCGGACGCACCGGCGGACACCCGGACTCGCCGAATCCGAGGTGGGCCGTAAAAAACTAAGACGGATATCGGCACTCGAAGGTTGCGTTCGACTGGTCCGTTTCGCGGCGAAGAGAGCCACAGCAGATTGTCACCAAGGCCAACAAGGTCATACGGTCGGGTGTCCGTCGGTCCCGTTTCGTCGCTTCGGCGGTGTCGCAGCGCGGGACCCGGCCGCCGTCCCCGGCCTCCCCCCATGACCTTTCTGCTGCCAGGAGCCCTCTCCCGTGCCTTCCGCCGGAATCGCCCCCAGACGAGCCGTCCAGCTCGCGGCGCTCTTCGCGATGATGGTCGCGTTCACCGCCCAGCTGCTCGGCGCGCTGCTGCCCGTCATTCCGCTGTTCATCGCGGCGTCCGTGGTGAACCTGGGTCTCGACCTGGTCCTCCAGCACCAGCAGCCCGCCCTGCTCGCCCTGCTCGGTCGGATCCGCTTCGATGTGACGGTGCGTCAACTGCTGCGGGACATGCTGATGCTGGTCGGCCTGCTGCACATCGACGGGATCAACCCCCTGGAGGAGCAGGCTCCCCTGACCATCACCCTGCTCGCCTTCTACGGCACCCACTTCGTGTGCCAGGCGGTCGCGGTCCTGGTCCGGCGCTCCCGGAGCCTGCCGATCGTCACCCGCAACGTCGACGCCGGCGCGCTGGGCCTGACCGACGCCCCGCCGCGGCTGCTCTACCGCCAGACGGGCCGGCGGCTGCTGCGCTTCTCGGTACCGACCACGGCCGGGATGATGGTCACCGCGGTCACCGGCAACGTCTTCTGGGGCGGCATCGGCATCGGCATCGCGCTGCTGCTCTCGGCCGGCGGCACCCTCTACCTCAGCACCTGGCTGCTGCCCCGCAAGCAGGTCGTCGGCGAACAGCGCGCCCTGGAATGGCTGGACCGCTGGCTGGCCGCCTACCGGCCGACCGTCGGCATGTACTTCTCCGGCGGCGCCGCCTCCGCCTACCAGGCCAACATGTGGCTGGACACCCTGGCAGGGCTGGACGGCCGGCCGATCATCGTGCTCCGCGAGCGGTTCATGGTGCAGAAGATCGAGGCCACCGACATCCCGATCGTCTGCATCCCCAAGGTCTCCCACCTGATGCGGCTGGAGCACTCCACCCTCAAGGTGCTGCTGCACCCGGCGAACTCCGGGAAGACCTCGCAGATCCTGCGGATCCCCTCCATCAAGCACGCCTTCATCAACCACGGCGAGAGCGACAAGCTCTCCTCCTGCAACCCGTACGCCAAGGCGTACGACGAGGTGTGGGTGGCCGGCCCGGCGGCCCGGGACCGCTACCAGCTCGCCGAGATCGGCATCGAGGACAAGGACGTCGTCGAGGTCGGCCGCCCCCAACTGGCGCCGATCCGGCCCTACGAGGGCGCCCCGGTCGGCCGGTACACCACCGTGCTCTACGCGCCCACCTGGGAGGGCTGGGACGGCAACCCGGGCAACACCTCGGTGATCCTGGCCGGCGAGAACATCGTCCGCGCCCTGCTCGCCGACCCCTCGGTCCGGCTGCTCTACAAGCCGCACCCGATGACCGGCTCGGTGGACCCGCGGGCCGGCGCCGCCAACCTCCGCATCCAGGCGATGATCGCCGCGGCCAACGCCCGGCGCGGCGGCCCGCGGCCCGGCCCCGAGACCGCCGCCGAACTGGACCGCCGCACCGTCGAACTCGACCGGCTGACCACCGCGGACTTCCGCAAGAGCGCCGACGAGCTGGAGCGGATGCGGCTCCAGAGCACCCCCGAGGAGGGCCGCGCGGCCGCCGTCGAGGCCGCGGTCACCGCCTGGGAGAAGGCGTACTGGGACTCCTTCCCGGAGTGGGAGCACCGCGTCGTCGTCACCGCGCGCCCCGGCATCTTCGCCTGCTTCAACGAGGCGGACCTGCTGATCAGCGACGTCTCCAGCGTGGTCTCCGACTACCTGACCAGCGAAAAGCCGTACGCGGTCGTCAACACCTCGGGGCTGGACGAGGACGACTTCCGGGCGCAGTTCCCGACGGTGCGGGCGGCCACCGTCCTCGCGCCCGACGCGGCCGGGGTGCCCGCGCTCCTGGAGGCGGTCCGGCACCCGGAGCGGGACGGCCTGGCCACGGCCCGCGCCGAACTCAAGGAGCATCTGCTCGGCCCGTCCGACCCGCCGTCGGCGATCCGCTTCAACCAGGCCGCGCTGGAGCTGTGCGCCAAGGCCGACGAGCGGCGCCGGCGGATGGAGAACCGGCTTTCCGGAATCCCCGTCCAGCGCTCGCAGCAGGCCCTACCCGCCACCGGGACGGCCCGGCCGGGCACCGACGGCGCCCCGGACACCCCCGCCGCCGTCTAAGCCCGCAGCGGGCCGTACGTGGGGGCCCGTGGCCGAGGAGCCCGTACGCGAGCCGTACGCGAGGACGCGAAGACCCTGCGAGGACGCGAAGGCCCCGGGAGGAGCGTTCCTCCCGGGGCCTTGGGTGTGCTTGCGGCGCCGGACCGCGTCGGCCGGTACGGCCCGGAGTCGATACGCCCCGGACGCCGTTGCGCCCTCGAACTAGAAGGGCGAGAAGCCGTCGTAGTCGCGCTGCGCGTCGTCGCGGGCCGCGTCGCGGTCGCGGCGGCGCTGGGCGGCCGGGCGCGGCGCGTCGAAGCGGTGGTCCTCGCCGCGGCGGCCGAGCATCTCCGCACCGGCCGACAGCGACGGCTCCCAGTCGAAGACCACCGCGTTGTCCTCGGGGCCGATCGCCACGCCGTCCATGGCGCGGGCGCCCGCCTTCAGCAACTCGTCCTCCACGCCGAGGCGGTTGAGCCGGTCGGCCAGATAGCCCACCGCCTCCTCGTTGTTGAAGTCGGTCTGGCGGACCCAGCGCTCGGGCTTCTCGCCGCGGACGCGGAAGAACCCGTCGGCCTCCTTGGTGACCGTGAAGCCCGCGTCGTCCACCGCCTTGGGGCGGATCACGATGCGGGTCGCCTCCTGGACCGGCTTGGCGGCACGCGCCGTGGCGACGATCTCCGCCAGCGCGTACGACAGCTCCTTCAGGCCCTGGCGGGCGACCGCGGAGACCTCGAAGACGCGGTAGCCGCGCTCCTCCAGGTCCGGGCGGATCATGTCGGCGAGGTCCTTGCCGTCCGGGATGTCGATCTTGTTGAGGACGACCACCCGCGGCCGGTCGCCGAGGCCGCCGTACTGGGCCAGCTCCTCCTCGATGACGTCGAGGTCGGAGACCGGGTCGCGGTCCGACTCCAGCGTGGCGGTGTCCAGGACGTGGACCAGCACCTCGCACCGCTCGACGTGCCGCAGGAACTCCAGGCCCAGGCCCTTGCCCCGGCTGGCGCCGGGGATCAGGCCGGGGACGTCGGCGATGGTGTAGACCGTCTCGCCCGCGGTCACCACGCCGAGGTTGGGCACCAGCGTCGTGAACGGATAGTCGGCGATCTTCGGCTTGGCGGCCGAGAGGACCGAGATCAGCGAGGACTTGCCGGCGCTCGGGTAGCCGACCAGCGCGACGTCCGCGACGGTCTTCAGCTCCAGCACGATGTCCCGGGCCTCGCCGGGCTCGCCGAGCAGCGCGAAGCCGGGGGCCTTGCGGCGGGCCGAGGCCAGCGCGGCGTTGCCGAGGCCGCCGCGGCCGCCCTGGCCGGCGACGAAACGGGTGCCCTGGCCCACCAGGTCGGCCAGCACCTCGCCGTTCTTGTCCAGGACGACGGTGCCGTCGGGCACCGGCAGGACCAGGTCCTGGCCGTTCTTGCCCTCGCGGTTGTCGCCCGCGCCCGGCTGGCCGTTGGTGGCCTTGCGGTGCGGGTGGTGGTGGTAGTCGAGGAGCGTGGTGACGTCCTGGTCGACGACCAGGGTCACATCGCCGCCGCGGCCGCCGTTGCCCCCGTCGGGGCCACCGAGCGGCTTGAACTTCTCCCGATGGACGGAGGCGCAGCCGTGGCCTCCGTTACCCGCGGCGACGTGCAGCTCGACGCGGTCCACGAAGGTGGTCATGGTGGGGATGCCTCCAGATCAGCGGGGTTGTCTGCGTAATGCGTGGAACGGCCGCCTACGCCCGGGGATGCCGCGCGTACAGCGGGTATGTCTTCTTCACAACGCGCCAAGGGCGGACCGGTCTTCCCGCTTCGCGCGGAAAGAGGCGGTCCGCCCCTGGCGTGCTGTCGACGTGCGTCGTCCGGGCCGAATTACTCGGCGATCGGGACGATGTTCACGACCTTGCGGCCGCGGAAGGTGCCGAACTGCACCGCACCGGGCTGCAGGGCGAACAGGGTGTCGTCGCCGCCGCGGCCGACGCCGTTGCCCGGGTGGAAGTGGGTGCCGCGCTGGCGGACCAGGATCTCACCGGCGAGGACGGCCTGGCCGCCGAAGCGCTTCACGCCGAGCCGCTGAGCGTTGGAATCGCGACCGTTCCGAGTGGACGATGCGCCCTTCTTGTGTGCCATGTCTCCTCAGTCCCTTACTTCGCCGGAGCGTCGATGCCGGTGATCTTCAGCGCCGTGTGGAGCTGGCGGTGGCCGATCCGCTTCTTGTAACCGGTCTTGTTCTTGTACTTCTGGATCCGGATCTTGTCGCCCTTGTGGTGGTCCACGACCTCGGCCTGGACCTTCACGCCGGCGAGGACCCACGGGTCGCTGGTGACCGCGTCACCGTCGACGACCAGCAGCGTGGAGAGCTCGACGGTGTCGCCGACCTTGCTGGTGGAAATGCGGTCAACCTCGATGACGTCGCCAACAGCAACCTTCTGCTGGCGTCCGCCGGTGCGCACGATCGCGTACACGCGGAACTCTCTCTCGCTAGGTAACGGATCCTCTGATGCCAGCCGCTCTCACGGGCTCAGGGACGTCCCGTGGAATCCGACCCGTGGACCACGAGCGGGACGAGCGGCCTCCCTCGGCGGGGCCGAGGGGTGTTTGCTCAGAAGGGGTGGTGTCACACAGACACCGACGGTCAAGGTTACGGGGCCTCGACCAGGGGGTCAAACCGGCCCCGGACCGCCTCGCGACGGTCCGGGTCCGGGCACTGCTCAGTCCGCCCCGGTGCAAGCACCGGGGGCACCGGAGCGGCTTACGCCGCGCCCTCCGTCGACGACGCCGCGGTCTTCTTGGCCGCCGCCTTCTTCGTCGTGGTCTTCTTCGCAGTGGTCTTCTTGACCGCGGCCTTCTTGGCGGTGGTCTTCTTCGCCGCCGTCTTCTTGGCCGTGGTCTTCTTCACCGCGGCCTTCTTGGCCGTGGTCTTCTTCGCCGCCGTCTTCTTCGCGGTCTTCTTCGCCGCGGGGGCCGGCTCGGCACCCTCGGCCGCTTCGGCGGGCTGCTCGGGGGCCTCGGCAGGGGCCTCCGCGGCCGGCGTGCCGACCACGATCGTCCCCGCCGCCTCGTCGGCGGCCTCCGGCGAGCCCGCCGGAGCGGACACCCGGCGGGTCGCCCGGCGGCGCGCACGCGGCGGCGCGGGCTCGGCGGGGGCCGTCTCCGCCGCCGGCACGGGCTCGGCGACGGGCTCCGGCTCGGCGGCCGCAGCCGGGGCGGCCGGCACCACGATCGCGGCGGCCTCCGTGGCCTTGGGCGCACCCGCCGGTGCCGTCGCCTTCCGGCTGACCCGGCGGCGGCCACGGCTCCGACCCGCCGCGGCGGCCTCGGCCTCCGCGGGGCTGCCGAACCACTCGTCGGTGCCGTCCACCGACGGCTGCAGCTGGGCCTCGGTCACCGCGACCGGCTCCAGCTCCGGCAGCGGCTCCTCCGCCGGGGCGGCGACCGCCGGCACGGCCTCGGCCGCGACCTCGGCGGGCTGCTCCGGCTGGGCGCCGTTCGCGCCGGCCTTGCCCTTCTTCCTGCGCTTGCCGCCACCGGCCGCCGGCTGGTCCATGTGGACGATCACGCCGCGGCCGTTGCAGTGCACGCACTGCTCGGAGAACGACTCCAGCAGGCCTTGGCCGACCCGCTTGCGGGTCATCTGGACCAGGCCGAGCGAGGTGACCTCGGCCACCTGGTGCTTGGTGCGGTCCCGGCCCAGGCACTCCAGCAGGCGCCGCAGCACCAGGTCCCGGTTGGACTCCAGGACCATGTCGATGAAGTCGACGACGACGATGCCGCCCAGGTCGCGCAGCCGCAGCTGGCGCACGATCTCCTCGGCCGCCTCCAGGTTGTTCCGGGTGACGGTCTCCTCGAGGTTGCCGCCCTGACCGGTGAACTTCCCGGTGTTGACGTCGATGACGACCATCGCCTCGGTCTTGTCGATGACCAGCGAACCGCCGCTGGGCAGCCAGACCTTGCGGTCCAGCGCCTTCATCAGCTGCTCGTCGATCCGGTACGTCGCGAAGACGTCGACCTCGGAGGTCCACCGCTGCAGGCGGTCGACGAGGTCCGGCGCGACGTGCGAGACATAGCCGTGGATGGTCTCCCAGGCGTCGTCACCGCTGACGATGACCTTGGAGAAGTCCTCGTTGAAGATGTCGCGGACGACCCGGACGGTCATGTCCGGCTCGCCGTAGAGCAGGCTCGGCGAGCTGGTGGAGGACGCCTTCGCCTTCTTCTGGATCTCCTCCCACTGCGCCTGCAGCCGCTCCACGTCCCGGCGCAGCTCGTCCTCGCTCGCGCCCTCCGCGGCGGTGCGGACGATGACGCCCGCGTCCTCGGGGACGATCTTCTTGAGGATCTGCTTCAGACGGGCCCGCTCGGTGTCCGGGAGCTTGCGGCTGATACCGGTCATCGAGCCCTCGGGCACGTAGACGAGGTAGCGGCCGGGCAGCGAGACCTGGCTGGTCAGCCGGGCACCCTTGTGACCGATCGGGTCCTTGGTCACCTGGACCAGGACGGACTGGCCGGACTTCAGCGCGGTCTCGATGCGGCGCGGCCCGTTGGCCATGCCCAGCGCCTCGAAGTTGACCTCGCCGGCGTACAGCACGGCGTTGCGGCCCTTGCCGATGTCGACGAAGGCGGCCTCCATGGAGGGCAGGACGTTCTGCACCTTGCCCAGGTAGACGTTGCCGACGTACGAGGTCGCCTGCTCCTTGTTGACGAAGTGCTCCACGAGCACGTTGTCCTCAAGGACACCGATCTGGGTGCGCTCGCCGCTCTGGCGGACCACCATCACCCGCTCGACGGCCTCCCGGCGCGCCAGGAACTCCGCCTCGGTGATGATCGGCACCCGGCGGCGGCCTTGCTCGCGCCCCTCACGGCGACGCTGCTTCTTGGCCTCCAGACGGGTCGAGCCCTTGATGGACTGGACCTCGTCGGCGCCGGTGCCCTCTTCCTTCTTGCGCGGCTCGCGGACCTTGACGACGGTGCGCTCCGGGTCGTCGGTGTGGGTGCCCTCGGCCTCGGCGGTCTCGCCGGTGCGCCGGCGGCGGCGCCGGCGACGGCGGCTGCTGCTGGTGCCGGCGCCGGACTCCGGGTGCTCCTCCGGCTCCTCGCCCTCGGCGGCCTCCTCGGGCTCCTCGCCCGCACCGGCCTCGGGCTGCTCCTCGGCACCCTCGGCCATCTCGCCGCGGCGGCGACGACGGCCGCCCCGGCGGCGCCGGCGGGAGGGACGGTCGCCGTCCTCGCCGGTCCCGGCCTCGGCGTGCTCCTCCTCGGGCTCCTCGGGCTCCTCGACCTCGGCGGTCTCGACAGCCTCCGCGACCTCGGCGGTCACCGGCTCCTCGACCTGCGCGGGAGCCGCCGACGCGGCCTCGGCCGGCTCGCCGCGGCGCCGGCGACGGCGGCGCTGGGCGCCCGCCGGCGCCTCCTCCGACGTCTCCGTGGTCGCCTCCGCCTCGCGGCGGGCGGCGGCGTGCTCGGCGGCGGCGCTCTCGGGGGTCTGGAACATCGGCTCGGCGAAGACCGGGGCCTGGAAGACGGCCGTCGGCGGCCGCTGCGCCCGGCGGCGGCCGCGCGCCGGCGCCTCGGCGGGGGGCTCCTCCGCGGCCTGCGGCGCGGACGCCTCGGCGGCCACGGGCTCCGCGGGCCGCTCGGCACGGCGGCGGCTCCGGCGGCGGGGCGCCTCGGTCTCGGCGGCCTCCGCGGCGGGGGCCTCGGCCGCGGGCTCCGCGGCGGCGGCCGGAGCGGTGGCCTTACGGGTGGCCCGGCGACGCGCACGGGCCGGACGCGGCTCCTCCTCGGCGGCGGGCGCCTCGACGGCCGCGGCCGCCTCCTCGGCTTCCTCGTCCGCCGCCTCTTCCTCGGCTGCCGGCGTCTCGACGACCGGCTCCGGGGCGGCCGCCGGAGCGGTCGCCTTACGGGTCGCCCGGCGACGCGCACGGGCCGGACGCGGCTCCTCCTCGGCGGGGGCGGCCGGGGCCTCCTCGACGGCGGCGGGCGCCTCGACGGCCTCCGGGGCGGCGGGCTCCTCGGACCGCGGTGCGCCGGCCGGAGCGGTGGCCTTGCGGGTGGCCCGGCGACGCGGACGGGCCGGCTTCTCCTCGGCAGCGGCGGCCGGGGTCTCGGCGGTGGCGGCGGCCGGGGTCTCGGCGGGCTCGGGCGCCTCCGAGGACACGACGGCGCGCGGGGAGCCGGCCGGGGAGGTGGCCTTGCGGGTCGCCCGGCGGCGCGGACGGGCCGGCTTCTCCTCGTCGGCGGCGGACTGCGCCACGGCGACGAGCGCGGTGTCGGAGCCCGCGGCCGGGCGGTCGGTGCTCACCTCGGCGGCCTCGACGGCGCCGGCCGGCGGACCGGCCGGGCGGGACGCCGCGCGGCGCCGGCGGCGCGGCGGCAGCGTGTCACTGGGCGAGTTGTTGTCGCTCTCGCGGTCCGTGGGACGCGAGGATTCGGTGGGCTCAATAGATTCGAGCATGCGGGCGGTTCTCCCGTCACGCTCCCGGGCGCCACGCCTGATTCCGGCCGCGGTCCGCGCGCTGGGCGCGGTCCCGCCGTCCGGGGCGCGTGCGCCGCACGGGAGCTGTCGTCTCGCTCGCCGGGCCCGTGGTCCGGACCGGCGAAAGTCTTCTGGTCAGTGCGTCCGCCGGACCGGGGTGGCGCCCTGGTTGATCGGCGACGCGACGACGCGTCCTACGCAGTGCCGTCCCCGGAAGTGGCCGGGGAGACCCCGCCCTGCACCGTCGCGGTACTCAGCCCGGCGGCCGTGGATGGGGCGGCCGTGGCAGCGTCGCGGTCGGGCGCCAGCGGGTCGGTCACCGTGCCGGTCTCCTCATCGAGCAGCCCCTGCGCCAGCCTGGTCACCGCTGCGGGGACCGGCGGCGCCAGGTCGGCCGTAACCCGGAGGCCGGACAGGACGTCGTCGGGTCGAACGGCAGGTGTCAGATGCCGAACAACCAGCCGCAGTATCGCACAGGCATTGCCGTCGGGCCTATCGCCCTGAGCGGGGCCTTCGCTGCCGCCCTTTGCCGGGACGGCCTCCAGGCGCGCGACCGCGGCCCGGGCGTCGAAGGTCCGCAGGCCGTTCTTGGTGCGGCGTTCGACCGGCACCTCCTCGGCGGCGAGGAACGCCTCGACGGCGCGCCCGGCCTCCTCGGGGGCGACCCCGTCGAGCCGGATCTCCCACACCGACGCCTGGAGCCGGTCGGCGAGGCCGCTGGTGCGGGCCTCCACGGCGTCGGTCACGTCGAGACCGGCGGGCAGGGAGGCGTCGAGCAGCGCGCGGAGCGTCTCCGGATCCCGGTGCTCGGCGAGCTGGATCTCCAGGTACTCGGCCTCGCTGCCGGTCCCGGTGGGCGCCGCGTTGGCGTACGACACCTTGGGGTGCGGGGTGAAGCCCGCCGAATAGGCCATGGGGACCTCGGCGCGGCGCAGGGCCCGTTCGAAGGCGCGCTGGAAGTCGCGGTGGCTGGTGAACCGGAGGCGGCCGCGCTTGGTGTAACGCAGTCGGATGCGCTGCACCGCCGGTGCGGGCGGCGGGCCTTCGGGCTGTCGCTTGCCCAGTGTTACTTCTCCTTGGTTTCAGGGCGCGGCTGGCGCCGCCCCGTCCGGACCGTCCCCGCGTGGGCGCGGACACATCGGGCCCGGACGTCTTTGCCTAGAGTACGTGCCGGCGTCCCGGCTGGTTCCCGGCGGGGCGCCGGGGCCGGGTGCCGCGATCCCGCCCGCCCCGGGGAAATCCATTCGGACGGGTGGGCCGGCGACGGCCCGGCGCCGCGCCGTCGCGGAGGTCACGCGGAGATCCAGTACCGAAGCTTCTCCGCCCGGCGGTCCTCGAAAACCCCACCGCACTCCTCGATCACCCGGCGCGAGCCGGTGTTGGTCTCGTCGCAGGTCACCAGCACCGGGTCGATGCCCAGCCGGTGGGCGTGCGGCAGCACGGCGCGCAGCATCGCGGTGGCGTGGCCCCGGCGGCGGCCGGTGGGGCGCACCGCGTAGCCGATGTGGCCGCCGAACTCGCGCAGGGACGGGGTGAGCCGGTGCCGGACGGTGATCCGCCCCAGGTACTCCGTGCCGTCCACCCACCAGAACGTGGTCATCGGCACGGGGCCGTCGGGCCGCTCGTCCGTTCCGACCCCTTCGATCTCGCGGACGTAGGCGGCGAAGCCCTCGGCCGACCGCCAGCGGGTGTGCCAGGTCCGCAGTTCGCGACCGAGGCCGGAGTAAGGGGAACGGTGCACGCCCTCGGCGCGGAACTCCGTCATGGCGGCGAGGAACGAGTCGTGGACACGGACGGTCGGTGCGCTCAGCTGCGGTGCCATGGCGATCATTGTGCGGGCCGCCGTCCCGGCAGCGCCGCCCGAGGCACCCATTGCAACGGCTGAGGCTTGAGTCCGTTGCACCGGATGCAGAACACCGACATCCAGCCGAACCGCTTCACCCTCTTCACGTGCGAGCTATAGAGATCTCGCACAACGAACACGCGACCCCGACCAGGAATGCAACGTAGCGTTTCCGATATCAGAAACTGCCGCGAGCAGGGAAGGCCACCGGTCGTCCGCGCCGGTTGCGAGCGTCCGCTCCCGGTTTGCGGGCCGGTGCGGCGGCGTCGATCCTGA
Organism: Streptomyces sp. BHT-5-2; assembly: GCF_019774615.1. Taxonomy (NCBI): domain Bacteria; kingdom Bacillati; phylum Actinomycetota; class Actinomycetes; order Kitasatosporales; family Streptomycetaceae; genus Streptomyces; species Streptomyces sp. BHT-5-2. Next base: position 166,602 of record NZ_CP081496.1, read on the forward strand.
AGGTGAGGCATGCCATCCGATCGTGTGGACCGAGCGCAAGGGCTACGGAGCTTGCGGCCGCCGGAGTCCGAGCGGGAAGCGGGTTCCAGATGAGGCTTGTCGTCGATCTCAACCGGTGCCAGGGATTCGCGCAGTGCGTGTTCCTCGCCCCGGACGTGTTCGCCCTCCACGGCAACGAGGCGCTGCTGTTCTCCCCTCGCTTCGACGAGACGCAGCGGGACCGCGTGGAGAAGGCTGCGGCGGCCTGCCCGGTGCAGGCCATCCTCGTCGACTACTCCGACGAGCCGACGAGGGGTGTGGAGCCCGATGTCGGCTGACACAGACGTCGAGGTCCTGCGGCGGCAGGGCCGGATCGTCGTCGTCGGCGCCTCGCTGGCCGGCCTGCGCGCCGCGGAGACCCTGCGCGAGCAGGGGTTCACCGGCTCCCTGACGATGATCGGCGACGAGCCGTACGAACCCTACGACCGTCCGCCGCTGTCCAAGCAGGCGCTCCTCGGGCGGACCCGGCCCGAGGACACCGCGCTGCCGCGCCGACGTGACATCGACGCCGCATGGCGTCTGGGTGTCGCCGCCGAGGGCCTGGACCGGGACGCCAGACAGGTGCGCCTGGCGAACGGCGACACCGTCCCCTACGACCGCCTGCTGATCACCACCGGGACCAGGGCGCGGCCCTGGTTCCACCCGGAACAGGCCGCGCTGGACGGGGTGTTCGTACTGCGCACCCGCGACGACTCGGCACGTCTGCAGCGGAAGCTGACCGGGGGCGCGTCCCGGGTGCTGGTGATCGGCGCCGGTTTCACGGGATCCGAAGTCGCCTCCGTATGCCGGGAGTTGGGCCTGGCTGTCACGGTCGCCGAGCGCGCCCCGGCGCCGCTGGTCGGCGCGCTCGGCGGGGTGATCGGCACGGTCGCGGACCGGCTGCAGCGCCGGAAGGGAGTCGATCTGCGCTGCGGGGTCAGCGTCACCGCCCTGGAGGGCGACTACGGGGGACGGCTCAGGCGCGCCCATCTCTCCGACGGTTCGGCGATCGACGTGGAGGTGGCGGTCGTCTCGCTCGGTGCCGTCCGGAACACGGAGTGGCTCGCCGGCTCGGGGCTGGCCGCGGGCCCCCGGGGGGTCGCGTGCGACGCCGGGTGCCGGGTGTTCGACGTCAACGGCATCGTCACCGACGACATCTACGCGGCCGGTGACGTCGCCCGCACCCCGCACCCGCTGTTCGACTACCAGTTCCTGTCGCTGGAGCACTGGGGCAACGCGGTCGAACAGGCCGAGATCGCCGCCCACAACATGATCTGTGCAGGTCCCAGGCGCCGTCCGCATCTGTGGCTGCCGATGTTCTGGTCCTCACAGTTCGGCGTCAACATCAAGTCCGTGGGCGTGCCGCCGCTGGGCGACCAGCTGGTCGTCGCCCAGGGGACGCTCGCCGAGGACCGGTTCGTCGCGGTGTACGGCTTCCGCGGCCGGGTGATCGCCGCGGCGTCCTTCGACGGAGCCAAGTGGCTGGGGTTCTACCAGGAGCAGATCGCGGCCGGCGCGCCGTTCCCGCCGGAGTACCGCACGGTCGACCGCCGGACCGAGACGCTGCAGCCGGTCGACCCGGACTTCCCCGATCCCCATCTGCCCACGCACGGGCCCACCGTCACGCTGACGGGGCACTCGCCGAGCGAGCGGCGTGTCGAGTTCGTTCCGGCGCGGGCCTGATCACCGGCCCTGTGCCGCCCGGAGCCCTCAGGAGACACCATGACGCTCGGGACCATCTCCGCGAAGATCACCGACTACGCCAACCGGGCCGATCCGTACCCGCTCTACGCGGAGCTGCGCCGGACACCGGTCAGGCGGGAGGACGACGGCACCTACCTGGTCAGCACGTACTACGAGGTGCGGAACCTGGCCAACGACCCGCGGCTGAGCAACGACACCGGCAACCGTGGGCTCGGCTACGCCCACGTCGGGCAGCCGCCGGAGGAGACCGGCCTGCCGCCCAGCTTCACTTTCACCGACCCGCCCGTGCACGACCGGCTGCGCGACACCGTCAACCGGCCGTTCGGGCCCCCGCACAGCCCCGGGTTCCTCGACTCGCTGCGCGGCGACCTGGCCAAGGTCGTCACCGAGCTGCTGGACGCCTTCGAGGGCAAGGACCAGGTCGACATCGTCGAGGACTTCTCCTACCCCCTCCCCGTCACCGCCATCTGCAAGGTCCTGGGCGTGCCGCGCGAGGACGAAGCGCGCTTCCACGGGTGGGCCGATGCCCTGGCGTCGGCGCTCGATCCCCACTCCGGCGGCGACGACGGCCAGGAGAAGGGGCAGCGGGCGCGCCAGGAGCTGGGCGCCTACCTGGCCGAACTGATCGAGACCAAACGCCGCCACCCCGGCCCCGGGATGCTCAGCGCGCTCGCCCCCGACATGACTGCGGCGGACCTGGAGGCCACCGCGGTGCTGCTCCTGGTCGCCGGCCACGAGACCACCGTCAACGCGATCACCAACACGACCCTGACGCTGCTGCGGCACCCCGACATCCTGCGGCGGTTCCAGAACGAGCCGGGCCTGGCCGTGCCGCTCGTCGAGGAGGTGCTGCGGTACGAGCCGCCGGTGCAGTTCGTCCCGTGGACCACCGCCCTGGCCGACATCGACATCGCCGGCACCACGATCCCCCAGGGCTCGCCGGTCTGGCTCATGCTGGCCGCGGCCAACCGCGACCCCAAGCGCTTCAAGGACCCCGACCGGTTCGATCCCGACCGCGAGGACAACGAGCACCTGGGTTTCTACACCGGCATCCACTACTGCTTCGGCGCCCCGCTCGCCCGGATGGAACTCCATGTGGCGGTGGAGGAACTGTTCCGCCGGGTCAGGTTCTCCGGGCTGCTGGAGGACCCGCCGCCGTACCGTGCCAACGCGGTGCTGCGCGGCCCCCGCCACCTCCCGGTGGCGATCGAGGGCCTCAGGGCCTGAACGCCGGGCAGGCCCGGAACGCCGCGGCAGGTCCTGGACGGCCGCCCCGACGGCCCTTCCGGTGGGGCCACGACGAGAGCACGGCGGCAGGTATCCGACTCACGCGATCGGCCCACCCCCTTTCGGGGCGAAACCGCCCAAACGGGTACCGTCGTATCAATGCGTAGCTCCTGGTGCGCCTGCCTTCGGGCGCCGCCAACTCCCGTCTAGGAGGCACAAGCTCATGACGCATCTCCGTCGAATAGCCACCCTCGCAGCGGTAAGCGCAATCCTCACCTTCGGACTCGTCGCGCCCGCCCAGGCGCGCCCCCTCGGGGACGACGACGACTTCCTCCACCTGCACATCCACGGACACTGTCCCCCCGTCATCGGCTGCCTCATCTCCCTCTAGCGGCGGCAGGGCGATTCCCCGAGGCCACCCGACAGGCCCGAACGCCCGATCCGAACGCCCGGCCCGGACAGCCGACCCGGACAGCCGGCCCGGACACCCCGCCCAACCGGGCCGCAGCGCCGTCGAGTTCACCGACGCACCACGAGACGAACCCACAAGTCCAGCGCGATCCGCCGGCGTTCGGGCCCGAGCCAGCCCGCCCTCCCCCGCACCGCGTTCCCCTTCATCGCCCACAGCGACAGCATTCACCGTCATTCCATGGCAACGATCCCGGACGGCACCGTCGCATCACCCGCGAGACCACTGCAACAAATTCCCTGACCACAGCCGCACATCCGCTCCGGCGCCGGGCCCGGCTCCCGCGCACGGCCGCACGCACCGCCGGTGTCCGGCGGGCGAGTTGGGCCGCTACCAGGTGGGCATGGGGCACATCCAGGCCGCCCTGCGTGAAGCCACCGCCGTGCACCCAGACCAGACCGACCGTGGCGGGGGTGCTCCGGGGAACGTAGACCCGGACGGCGACGCCGTTGGCCGTGGTGTGCTCGATCTCCACGTCGGCCAGGTCGTAGGGCCGGCCATCGGATCGGCCATCGGGTCGGGTGGTGACGATCGCCTGATGGAGCGGCGGCACGGGGAACCGCCCCTCAACGGGTCTCGGCGTGGCCGACCCGGCGGGTCCAGTAGCGCCAGCCCGCCCACATCTGGCTGTCCGGCCAGCACTCCGCCGCCTTGCGCACGCTCTCCTCGGGACCGGTCCAGCACCGGATCTCGCCGGCGGCCTGCGCGGTGAGTTGGATGCGGCAGGCCCGTTCCAGGAACAGGGCGGTCAGCACGGCGTGCGCGAGGTCCCGGCCGACCGCGGCCAGGCCGTGCTGGGGCATCAGGCAGGCACGCGCCGGGCCGAGCGCTTCGGCCAACGCCCGCCCCAGCGCAGGGGTGCTGACGAGACCGGCGGTGGCGGTGTAGCGCGGCAGACCGTGCTCGGCGAAGAGGACCGCGTCGTGGCTGACCGGCAGCAGCGGCCGGTTCAGCGCGGCGAAGGCGTTGACGGCCGGGGCGTGCGTATGGACCGTGACGTTCACGTCCGGACGGGCCCGCATCAGCTCGGTGTGGATCGGATACTCCTTGTGCACCCCGTCCGGACCGGCGAGGGAACGGCCGTCCCAGCCGACCAGCACGACCCGGTCCGGCCCGACCTCCTCCAGTCCCCAGCCGGGGGCCTTCATCCACACCCCCCGCCCCTCGGGGTCGCGCACCGCCAGATGCCCCCACACCATGTCGCCCTACCCGGCCGCTGCCAGCACCCGGCTGCCCAGCGCCACCGCGGCAGTCTCCGCCGCGGCCGTCTCCACCACGACCTCCCCCTTCTGACCGTGTGCCACAGGTACCCCTTTCGGCTTCGCGTGCCCGTTCATGACGCCGTTCCGGTTCCCGTTCCCGTCGAGCGATCCGCCCGCGGGCGCCATCAACATACTGAAGTTACCTCTTAATTAGAATCCCTCATTAAGAAGGTGGTTCATAAAGAACGGGGTTCAGTCAGGTGCTAGCCTCGGTGCATGGAGACCGACGAGGCGTCCGGGGGCCTGGGCGAACTGTTCCTGAGCGTGGCCAAACGCGTGCGGGCCCAGCAGGCGGAACGCTTCGCGCCCTTCGGCATCACCCCCGCACAGGCCCGCGTGCTCGGCCTCCTGGCACGCAGCGGGACGCCGCCGCGGATGACGGAACTGGCGGAGCGACTGGGCGTGGTGCCGCGCGCGGTGACCCCCCTCATCGACGCGCTGGAGGAGGCCGGGCTGGTGCGCCGCCTGTCCGACCCGGGCAACCGGCGCTCCACACTGGTCGAACTGACCGACCAGGGCTCCGCCATGCGCCGGTCGCTCCATGCCGAGCGCGTACGCGTCGTCGAGGACGTCTTCGCCCCCCTCACGCCGCGACAGCGCGCAACCCTGCTGGACCTGCTCGGCAGGCTGTGAGCACCCGACGTACCCGGCCCGGGCAGCAGGGCCAGGCAGGGCAGTGGCCGCCTGGGGACGGTGCAACCAGGCGTACCGTCGGCAGATCCGGCTACGGGGGTCCTTTGCCCCTCCCCCACCGAAGAAGATGCCGTCGTTGATCCGTTCGCGCCTTCACCACCCGGCGGGACCCATGCCATAACAGTGCATGCACATACGACACTTCATCCTTTCAGTTGAAGGTCGCAGATTCCGTCTGCGGCTCGGGGGTGTGGCCTGTTGGGTGGGCGAATGGGTCGTGGCTGCCACAGCCCGACTTCATGAACGCAGCTACGGGACAAGGGAGTTGTCGTTGAAAACCCTGCTTCGCACCCTCCTTGCGGCTCCATTTCTGGCCAGCACTATGGCCGCGGCTCCATCGGCTTCAACGGTGCCCGCGCAACCGGCTGGCGTTCCGTGCGCCAGCGGTACGTGCCGGGCCGCGTTCACCACCACAGGGTGGACCGAGTTCACTGTGCCCCAGGGCGTGCACAGCATCACCGCGTACGTATGGGGCGCAGGCGGTGGTGGAGCCGGTGGCGCCACGGGCGGCGGTGGGGGTGGAGGCGGAGGTACGGACGCGGCCACCATCTGGGCCAAGAACGTACGGCACGGTGGCGGTGGCGGCGGCGCCGGCGGCGGAGGCGGAGCGGGCGGAACCGGTGGGGGCGGTGGCACGTACGCCACAGGCCGCTTCACCGTGCAACCGGGCCAGAAGTTGAAGATCTTCGTCGGAGTCGGTGGCAAGGGCGGCGGCGCCGGCGGCGTGGGCACGCAGGGCGGCGCCGGCGCGAAGGACAGTCCCGGCAAGCGCGGTCAGGACGCGTACAACCCCGGCGACGGGGACAACGGTAGCGGCTCGAACATCACCGACCCCAGGGTCGGCTGGTTGCTGGACGCCAGTGGCGGTGGCGGCGGCAAGGCAGCCGGCGGCGGCAAGGCTGGGGAAGGAGGCTGCAACGGCAACACCGGGCCCAAGTGCGCGCGGTACCAGCAGACACCGTTCCCCACACCCGACCCGCCGACCTACGGTGAGCGCGGCGGTGACGGCGGAACACCCGGCCCCGGCGGTGTCGCCAGCACGGCCAGCTCCGGGGGGTATGCGGAGATCGGCAAGTCGGTCAAGGACGGCCAATGGTATGCGCCTGCCGCTGCCGAACAGGGCCGGGCCGGGAGCCCGGGGGCGTACGGCGGCCGGGGCGGTTGGGGTGCCTTGTTCACGGACCCGGACACGGTCCCGGCCAAGGGCGGGCAAGCCGGTCAGGGCGGAGCCGGCGGTGACGGCGGGAAGGGCGGTGCCGTCAAGGACACCTTGATCACGCCTCCGCAGGCCATCGGCCAAGGAGGCCAGGGCGGTTCCGGAGGCCGAGGCGGTGACGGCGGTGTCGGGGCACGCGGTGCGGCACGGGAGTACCTGGCCGAGAACTACGGGAAGGACGGACAGAAAGGCTTGGTAGGCACCAACGGCCAGCCAGGCGGAAACGGCTACGTACTCCTGACCTGGGACTCCACGCCGGCCTAGGTGTACAGGCCACGAGTCGCGAGCGCATGAGCCGCCTCCCGGGCAGTCCGGGAGGCGGCTTTCCCACGTGAGCCACTTCGAGGGATCAAATGGTTCCTCGGTACCGTCGTCATCCACGATCACGATCTCGCTTTCGATCATTGCCCTCGCTCCGGCCCCCGCAGAGCGGGGCAAAGACAGGCAGCGTGGAGAAGTGGCCTCAAGCTCGGGTAGAGCGACTACGGGCTCCACTCCCCCTCGCCTCTTCTCGCCGCTGCGTAGAACTGCCGGGTCTGCCGGAGGTCTTCGGCAATGCCTGCGGCGATGAGGGCTGCGCCGGGGGTGTGGCCGGAGCCGACATAGCGCCGGCACGCGTCCGTGAGCACGTCGGGGGCGTCACCCGGCTCGGCACCGACGGCGACGCTCTGGTACTCGGCGCGTTCGGCGCGCAGAGCGGTGTAAGTGGTGGAGTAGGCCCGGGATTTGGTGAGGATGTGGCCCCGGTAGCCGAGGGTGTGTGCCCAGGCCCGCAGTCTGAGCGGTTCCGGCTCCGGAAGGTCGAGGGTGTTGCCGTCCCGGTCCTTCTTGACCTGTTGGTCTCGAAGTCCGCGAGCTTCGGCTCGGGCCCGACCGCGCACCGCAGTACGCCGAGCCGCGAGGTGTCCACAGGGATGGACTGCATGAGCGGTGGCCTCCTTGGCCATACAGAGATGAGACGTCACAAGACGTCATTCGTGCTGCCGAAGGGCTCATCGAGGTAACCCACGGCAAGCGCAGCTACGTCCGCGCCCTCCCTACCCCGGCGGTCAGCTTCGAGCGGACCATCACTCGCAGCGGCAAGACGTTCCGCACTGGCCATCAGGACACCGAGCCGGAGTTGATCTACGCGCTTCCCACTGCGGCCGGGCACAAGCTCGCCTGGGACGAGACCGTCAGCGCCCGGATGCCGCTCGACGAACGCGACGCGCTACAGGCCCCCGACGTGACCCCGATCCTGCTGGCCTCCCGGCTGACCCTCGGCACCGACCGGCGCCCCTTGATCCTCGAAGAGCTGCGCACCGGCGCCGGCCGTGCCCAACTCGCCTACCGCCTCACCGCCGACAGCCCCGCGCACACCGCCAGCCGACGACGGCCGTGCGGGGCGATGCCGGTAGCCGGACTATGGCTGGCTGTTGCCCCCGTCGTCGGCTGCGGCAGTGCCCGGAGCACGGTCAACGTGTCAGGAGGGCGTTGGTGCCCATGGGCTCACTGCCGCCGGCAGCGGCACGCTGCTGGGGCGGTGAGCCGCGTAGCGGCCGGTCTGCGCACACCAGTCGTAGTTGCCGCGGATCGCGGCGCGCATTCCCTCGATGCAGCCGTAGACGTTGGTGCGGTCGGCGACTGGGATTGCGAGCCGATCGCACACGTTGGTGATGGCGGGTTCTGTGCGGCTGAAAGTGCGGGTCCACTCGTCGACCATGCGGCGGGCCCTGTCGATGGCTTCGGAGCGTGTGCATCGCTGTTCGTGTTCGATGATGAGTACGAGATTGTGCTGATCGCCCTGGGCTTCTTCTTTGTCCAGCGACAGAACGTCGTTGACGATGTTGATGTTCTGGTTGGTGACATAACGCATCAGGCGCAGTTCGGGGCTGTCGTAGACCGGCGGGGGGAGTTCGCTGCGCCAGACCCGTTCGATCAGGTCCAGCAGCGGGGGCATGAACCCCGTGCGGTAGCGCAGGTCCAGGTAGTCCGGCGTACTCGGCCAGACTCCCTGAACGCGGTTGGTTGCCTCGGTGACGTGGGCGTGCAGGTACTGCTTCCAGTGCCGAACGGCGCGTTCGCACCATGCCGGGGACATCCCGGCACGCTCCCGTTTCCATAAGTCGCTGAAGGCGGCCGTCAGCGGATGCCCGCTGACGGCCGCCGTGTCGGATTCCCCGTCCAGTACCGCGGCGGTGCGCTCGATGACGGCGGCCACGGACTCGGGCTGCTGGCCGAGCGGTCCGTCGAATTGGTCGTCGAAGGCTAAGAACCACCCGAAGACGTCACAGCCCAGGGCCAGGTCATCGCCCTGGGCCAGATAGAACCAGCGTGCCCCGACCTCCGCCGGACTCCACAGCCGGTACTTCGCCTCGGCCTCCGGACCGGCCAGCAGACCCATGCCACGCATCCACTCGATATGCCGGGTTTCCGCTGCGGGCAGTAGCGGATTGACCCGTGGGGGGAATGGGATGTCGAACTCCTCGTACTCCTGCATACGCCCTGCCCCTTCAAGTCGGTTTCACCATGGGTGGCTTGTGACGACAAATCTCGGGCCAGGAGCAAGGGCGCTTCAACGGCGCTCGGATGTACGCAAGCCGCGCAGCACTGCGCAGACTCCCTAAGGCGTGATGCTGGTCGACCTCAGCCACCAGGCCAACTACCTCGGCAACCACACCCAGGCCATCAACCTTGCCCGCGCCGCCATCGAAGGCGCCGAAGGCAAGGCGACTCCGCGCGCCATGTCGATGTACTCGGCCATGGAAGGCCCTGGAAGCCCGCGCCCTTTCCAACATCGGTGACCACAAAGGCGCCGGCCGAGCCATGAACGAAGCCGAGCCGTCCAGCCCAGCGGCCCGACACGCGGCGGCCAACACCCGTGCCGCCCCCGCCGACGTGAACCCTTCTTCCGGACTCCGAGCAGCGTCAACCGTGGCCACGCCCACCGGGCAGGAGACGCCCGTCCCACCCAGCCGGCAGCAGCTAGCACGCCCTGGCGACCATCAGTACGCCATCGAGCCCGCTCACGCTCCCAACTCTTCACAGCGTCGTAGCAGACATAGCAGGAGCCGAGAAGCAACTCATTGACGGACTGTCGAGCACAAGGCATTACGAATACCCTGCCGAGAATTCCGCACATCATTCATACAATCAGGCCCGCCTACTATGCCATTTATTCCCGCAGGAGAATTTTAACTAATTCCAGTGAGTCGTTAAGCGATAGTGCCATATTTCGTTACTAACGTTGCCGCCGCACCAAGTCGATCAGCTACTGATCGACCCCTTCCACTCCATCGGAGAAGAAATGCGCAAGCTCCAGAAGGCTGCCGTATTGGTGGCCATCCTCGGCAGCGTCTCCCTTCTTGGTTTCGGCACCGCCAACGCCGCCGGCGGAAGGCAAGGCGGCAAGGGAGACGGCGGATTCAACATCAGACAGGGAAGCCAGTGCCGGTCGCACGACGAGAACGTCAACGTGCTCGGCGAGGTCGGGATCCTCGATGGAGCGCTGGGTGACGCGCTCGGCGGTGAAGGCTCCCCCGGCGCCCAAAACACCACGATGGGCTCAAACATCGGCTGCAACAACAGCTTCGCCCTCGGCGGCAAGGGCGACAAGGAATGAACGCCACCCCCGGCGCCCATCCCAGGCCGACGCCGGGGGCACGCCTCATCCCGACCTCACACCCTCGGGCACGAAAGCCACCTGCCGAGCCTCTTGGGAGCTGGTAAGAATCCCGAAGCTCAAGGCAGCGTCATCCGCAGCACGAACAGAGCTCCGCTGACCAAGCTCTCCGGTGAGGCTTGGTCAGCGGCCCTTTCCTTTTTGTCCCACGCCAACGTGATCCGAAACCCCAGACGCAGTCCACTCGGAGTGGGTGTTAGAAGGGCCTCCCTTCATCAGAATGGGAGTTCTCATTAATCCACAGTCCCCGGATCGCACTGCCGGAAGCACAGTGCGAGCCGGGAACTACGGAAGCGTCCGCGCGATAGCGATACACCCCGAGTGCACACCCCTCAGCGGACGCTTACGGCCCCACAGTCCTCCAGACGGACAGCCAAGCCTTGGGCCACAAGTCGAGACTTTAGAGCCCGATTCATGCACGATTCACGACAACACGCGCATATGCCCTAAGCATTCGACTGCGGCCACTGCCGCTCATCAGCTTCCACCCGCGGCAGACGACGCAGACAGCCGAAAGGCCCCTCACACCCACTCACTCTGAGTGGACGTTCGAGGGGCCTCCCTGTGTCGGCAGAGGCGTTCTGGGCACCTCTGCCGACCGGACGACGGATCGCCAGCGCTCCGAGACACCGACACCGAGCGCGCTCAGCACCTCAACCCTCTCGACTTCTATGACGTCAGTCACGGCATCGGCGATCCGTCGTAAGGCATCGCTCACGTCACTGACCGTTTGCGCCGGTCGCCGGCTTCTTCACGCTCAGCGGCAGCAACTCCTCACCGCCCTGGCTCAGTTGTGGCCATGTATCGAACTGCGGGCAAACGAGCGCCGCAAGCTCCCTTCCGAGCGATTCGGCCAACCCGCTTCGGCCGTAGCGCCATAGGCGCACCCCCTGCCACCGAAAGCCCCAGGTACGGCCTAGCCCAGCTGTCACCCGTTATCGACGCCGTTGCTGCTCAGGACTGGGATCTGGTCGAGGATGTGCGAGAGCGGCTCGTCGCCCTTGGCCTGGGTGGAGTTGTCGGTGCACTGCTGGTTCTGTGGTGCGGACAGAATCGGGATGTCCTGGAGCGAGACGATGTTCACCAGGCCGATGAGTTGCTGGATGTTGGCCTTGATGGGGATCGCGACGCAGGGCCGATTGAGGGTGCCCTCGATCAGGGACAGCTGCGGGTCCATAGCGCCGTGGGTAGCCGTGTTGCCGTATGCATCCTGCGCATGGTTGCCGTTACGTGTGCCCGTATCGGCTGCCGCCGGAGCGGCGCTCACCACGCCGAGGGTGAGCATGAGTGCTGCTGCTGCGAGAGCGTGCTTGATCACTCTGTTCCTTCCGGTCTGGGGAACAGGCGACTTTCGGAACGAATCCCCCACCGGCCCATCCCCCCACGGATGCGGCTGACACACAGGCCAGCCGATGACGGTCGTACGTCATGCTCGACAACTGGACTGCGACGGAACCATATTTAAGGCGGATCCCCCACTCACGAGTGAACGGCTCCGAGCCCCAGAGCTTCTCGCACCGTCATGAGCGGTGGCGTCACGGCCCCAGCCCCCGGCGACCGTCAGAAACCAGGACCCACGCACACCCGAAGGCCCCTCACACCCACTCACTCGGAGTGGACGTTCGAGGGGGCCTTCCTGTGTCGGCGGAGGCGTTCTGGGGGCCTCTGCCGACGCGACGGATCGCCGATGCTCCGAGACACCGGCACCGAGCGCGCTCAGCACCTCAGTCATCTCAAATCTCTGTGACGTCAGTCACGGCGTCGGTGATCCGTCGTAAGGCGTCGTTCGCGTTACTGGGGGTTTGCGCTGGTCGCGGGCTTCTTCACGCTCAGCGGCAGCAACTTCTTGCCGGTCGGGCCGATCTGGATGTGGGTGTCCATCTGCGGGCACACGCCGCAGTCGAAGCACGGGGTCCAGCGGCAGTCCTCGACCTCGGTCTCGTCGAGGGCGTCCTGCCAGTCCTCCCAGAGCCAGTCCTTGTCGAGGCCGGAGTCGAGGTGGTCCCAGGGCAGGACCTCCTCGTAGGTGCGCTCGCGGGTGGTGTACCAGTCGACGTCCACGCCGAAGTCGGGCAGCGTCTTCTCGGCGCACTCCATCCAGCGGTCGTAGGAGAAGTGCTCGCGCCAGCCGTCGAAGCGGCCGCCGTCCTCGTAGACCGCGCGGATGACCGCGCCGATGCGGCGGTCGCCGCGGGAGAGCAGGCCCTCGACGATGCCGGGCTTGCCGTCGTGGTAGCGGAAGCCGATGGAGCGGCCGTACTTCTTGTCGCCGCGGATCTTGTCGCGCAGCTTGGCCAGGCGGGCGTCGGTCTCCTCGGCGGAGAGCTGGGGCGCCCACTGGAAGGGGGTGTGCGGCTTGGGGACGAAACCGCCGATGGAGACCGTGCAGCGGATGTCGTTGGACTTGGCGACCTCGCGGCCCTTGGCGATGACGTTGACCGCCATGTCGCCGATCTGGAGGACGTCGTCGTCGGTCTCGGTCGGCAGACCGCACATGAAGTAGAGCTTCACCTGGCGCCAGCCGTTGCCGTAGGCGGTGGCGACGGTCCGGATCAGGTCCTCTTCGGAGACCATCTTGTTGATGACCTTGCGGATCCGCTCGCTGCCGCCCTCGGGGGCGAAGGTCAGGCCGGAGCGGCGCCCGTTGCGGGTCAGCTCGTTGGCGAGGTCGATGTTGAAGGCGTCGACCCGGGTGGACGGGAGCGACAGGCCGATCTTGTCTTCCTCGTACCGGTCGGCGAGGCCCTTGGCCACGTCGCCGATCTCGGTGTGGTCCGCGGAGGACAGCGACAGCAGGCCGACCTCCTCGAATCCCGTGGCCTTCAGGCCCTTGTCCACCATCTCGCCGATGCCGGTGATGCTTCGCTCCCGGACGGGACGCGTGATCATGCCGGCCTGGCAGAAACGGCAGCCGCGGGTGCAGCCACGGAAGATCTCGACCGACATCCGCTCGTGGACGGTCTCGGCCAGGGGGACGAGCGGCTGCTTGGGGTAGGGCCACTCGTCGAGGTCCATGACGGTGTGCTTGGAGACCCGCCACGGGACGCCGGAGCGGTTCGGGACGACGCGCGAGATGCGGCCGTCGGCGAGGTACTCGACGTCGTAGAACCGGGGGACGTAGACGTTGCCGGTGCGGGCCAGCCGGAAGAGGAGCTCCTCGCGGCCGCCGGGACGGCCCTCGGCCTTCCACTCGCGGACGATCCGGGTGATGTCCAGGACCGCCTGCTCGCCGTCGCCGATGACCGCGCAGTCGAGGAAGTCGGCGATCGGCTCGGGGTTGAAGGCGGCGTGCCCGCCGGCCAGCACCACCGGGTGGTCCTCGGTACGGTCCTTCGCCTCCAGCGGGATGCCCGCCAGGTCGAGGGCGGTGAGCATGTTGGTGTAGCCGAGCTCGGTGGAGAAGCTCAGGCCGAACACGTCGAAATCGCCGACCGGGCGGTGGCTGTCGACGGTGAACTGCGGCACCTTGTGCTCGCGCATCAGCGCTTCGAGGTCCGGCCAGACGCTGTAGGTGCGCTCGGCGAGGACGCCGTCCTGCTCGTTCAGCACCTCGTAGAGGATCATGACGCCCTGGTTGGGCAGCCCGACCTCGTAGGCGTCGGGGTACATGAGCGCCCAGCGGACGTCGCACTCCTGCCACGGCTTGACCGTGGAGTTCAGCTCACCGCCGACGTACTGGATGGGCTTCTGCACATGCGGGAGCAGAGCTTCGAGCTGCGGGAAAACCGACTCGGACATCTCGAACCTTCGTGGGCTGACAAGGGGCGACTCACAAGCGTAACCCGCCCGGGGGCACCCTCCGGCACGGCGATCCTGGAAGGCGGCGCCCCGGGACGCCGTGCGGACGGGCGGGGAGGCCGCCCCGTTCACCCCCGCAGCGCCTGGCGGAGCCCGCGGCGGGAGACCTTCGTCCAGAGCCCCGGCAGCTCCCGTTCCCGGCGGTCGGCCAGGGCCTCCTCTCGGCCGTGCAGCAGGCCGAAGGTGAAGCCGTTCTCGCCGGCCCGGTGGGCCTGGGCCGCCAGCTCGCGCAGGGCGGCGCGGGCGACCACGCTGTCCTGGTGGTCGCCGAGCAGCTGCTGGAGCTGTTTGGCGCGCCGGGTGAACTTCCGGGCCGGGCGACCGAGCGCCGGGGTGGCCGCCTCCGCGGCGTACCGGGTGCGCTTGGCGGCCTTGCGGGCGTTGTGCAGCGCCTCGTCGCGGGCCGGTCCGGCGGGGGTGTCGAGGGCGTCCTCGACGCGGCGGGCCAGCCGCCGGTAGTCCTTGAGGACGGCGCCGGCGACGACGGAGCGGGCGGGGCGGGCGGCGGGGCCGCGCAGCGGAGGGGCGCCGAGCAGGGCGTGCAGGTCGTCCAGGAGGGCGAGGTAGCGGGGGCCGTCGAGGGCGTCGAGCAGCCGGTCGCGGGCGCCCGCGCCGCGCCGGACCGACCAGGTGCGCAGCCGGGCCCGGACCGGCCCCAGCCGCAGTGTGCGGGGTACCCCGGCCAGGGCGGTGGTGAGCCGGTCGGCGAGCACCTCCTGGTCCCGGCCGACGCCCAACTCCGCGGCCAGCCACTTGAGTTCGACGCCCAGCGGGTCGGTGGCGGCGCGGTCGAGGACCTTGCCGTACGAGCGGAAGGCGCTGCGCAGCCGGCGGGTGGCGACCCGCATCTGGTGCACCGCGTCGGGCAGTTCGCGCCGGACCGCCGGGTCCAGCTCGACGAGGGCCCGCACCTGCGCGCGGACGTAGCGGAGGACGACGTCGCCGGCGGTGTCGGCGGAGCGGTCGGGGCCGTCGGCGCCCTCGGTGACCCCGGGGCCGTCGGCGGTGGGCCGGGTGGCGGCCGCCGGCGACGTCTCGGCCAGGGCGCGGGCCAGTTTCGACGGGGCCGCGGCGGGGCGCACACCGGCCTCGGTCAGCACCCGCTCGACCTCGTCCAGCAGCTCCTGGCCGGCGCCGACGCCCGGTGCCAGCTCGACCTCGATCTCCCGCCAGCGGGTCTTCCGCCGCACGCCCTCCGGGTGCAGCCGCCGGGCCCGCACCTCGTCCACCGCGACCTCGGCGAGCGGCCGGCCGGCGGCGTCGCAGAGGTCGTGGACGGTGCGCCGGGTGCGGAGGCGGACGAGGGGGACGAGGGCGGCGCCGCGGGTCCGGGAGCGGACCAGGGCGGTGAGTTCGGCGGGCGGGGCGTCGGAGAGCGGGGCGCGGATCTCGTCGCGCACCGCGCCGGTGACCTCAGGGAGCACGACCGGGAGTTTGAGGTGCCAGCCCTCGTCGGGGCCGCCGGTGCGCCGGCGGAGGGTGACACCGTCCGCGGCGAGGCGCAGGTCGGCGGTGTCGTAGTAGACGGCGTCCAGGTCCCGGGGGTCGCGCTCCGCCGCGGTGGCGACCCGGCCGGCGCGGGTCAGGTCGGGCAACCGGCCGGCGTCGGGGCCCGCTTCGTATTTCCGCTCGATTTCTCGCACGGTGTCCGCCATGCATCGAATCTAGTCAGCCAAGGGGCTACCGACCAGCCGTCCGGCATCGATATGCGCCGAGAACGGGGTGGCACCGTCGACACACGGTGTTTTACGGTGTGTTACTGACTACGCACGCAGCGTGGCAATCGGCTCGACCGACTCCGGGAGACACCGTGCACCCCGACACCGCAGCCCTCGCCCGGCCCGCCTTCCGCATCGCGGCGGGCGCCCGCCCGTATCTGCTCACGGCGCCCAGCCGGCCCGGCACCCCGAAGACCGCCCGGGACTTCGTCCGCGCGCTGCTGGGCGACGGGCCGCTCGCCGCGCTCCGGGACACCGCCGTCCTGCTCACCTCGGAGGCGGTGACCAGGGCGCATCTCCGAACGCCCGGTTCCGCGGACATCCTGCTGCGGGTGCTGACCGCGCCGCACGGTCTGCGGATCAGCGTGCACGACGAGGGCCCGGCGCTGGTCCCCTCCCCGGCCCCCAAGGGTCTCCGGCAGGCTCCGGTCCAGGGGGGACCCCCATGCCCGCCCGGCGACCGGGACCCGGCGCACGGACTGCTGCTGATCAGCCGGCTCGCCGACGACTGGGGGACGACCCCGTTCGAGGGGCCGCCGCACACCACGTCCCTGTGGTTCGAGCTGCACACGGGCCGCTGACCCGGCGCGGGCCGCGGGTTCAGCGGGAGGCCGAGACCGGCCGTTGGACGCGGATCGACTGCAGCAGCCCGATGGCGATCCACACCGCGAACATCGACGTGCCGCCGTAGGAGACGAACGGCAGCGGCAGACCGGTGACGGGCATGATGCCCAGGGTCATCCCGACGTTCTCGAAAGCCTGGAAGGCGAACCACGCGATGATGCCGGCGGCCACGATCGTGCCGTAGAGCTCGCCGGTCTCCCGCGCGATCCGGCAGGCACGCCAGAGCACGACGCCGAGCAGCAGGATGATCAGGCCCGCGCCGACGAAGCCCAACTCCTCGCCGGCGACGGTGAAGATGAAGTCGGTCTGCTGCTCGGGGACGAACTGGCCGGTGGTCTGGCTGCCGTGGAAGAGGCCGGAGCCGGTGAGCCCGCCGCCGCCGATGGCGATCCGGGCCTGGTTGGTGTTGTAGCCGACGCCGGCCGGATCCAGGCTCGGGTTGGCGAACGCGGCGAAGCGGGCGATCTGGTAGGCGTCCAGCAATCCGAGCTGCCAGATGGCGACGCAGCCGACGACGCCGGTGCCCAGCAGGCCCAGGATCCAGCGGTTCGAACAGCCGCTGGCCAGCAGCACGCCGAGGATGATGGCGCCGAGCACCATCACCGAGCCGAGGTCGGGCATCAGGAGGATCACGCCCACCGGGATGGCGGCCAGGCCCAGCGCCTGGACGACGGTGCGGTGGTCGGGATAGGGGCGGTCGCCTGCGTCGACCCGGGCCGCCAGGATCATCGCCATCCCCAGCGTGATGGTGATCTTGGTGAACTCCGCGGGCTGGAGCGAGAAGCCGCCGGGGATCGCCAGCCAGGAGCGGGAGCCGTTGATGGTGGCGCCCAGCGGGGTCAGCACCAGGATCGCCAGCACCACCGAGACGCCGAAGAGGACCGGCACGGCGCCGCGCAGGGTGCGGTGGCCGAGCCAGATGGTGCCGGCAGCCAGCCCGATGCCGATGGTGGTGTTCAGCAGGTGGTGGACGAAGAAGAAGAACTCGTCGCCCCTGTTGAGCTCGGTGCGGTTGCGGGTGGCGGAGAAGACCAGCAGCGACCCCATCAGGGAGAGCACCAGGCAGGACAGCAGCAGTATCCAGTCGAGCCTGCGCACCACGGAGTCGCGTGCCGTCAGCCGGCCCCAGACGCCCCGGTCGGGGGCGTAACGGCGGACGGAGAAGGTCCGGGAGAAGAGCGGTGTGGTCACTGCTGGGGGCTCCCGGAGGGGGACGGCGACGGGTCGGCCGGCGGCTTGATGGGCGGCGAGAGGATGGTGCCGTCGCTCTCGATCTTGGGCAGCTTGTTCTCCGGTGCGGGGAGCAGCGCGGCCTTGGGGTCGATCTCGCCCTTGTCGTTGACGCCGTAGAGCGCGTTGTAGATGCTGCGGACGGCCGGGCCGGAGGCGCCGGATCCGGTACCACCCTGGGAGATGGTCATCACGACCGCGTAGTCCTTGGTGTACGTCGCGAACCATGAGGTGGTCTGCTTGCCGTAGACCTCGGCGGTACCGGTCTTGGCGTGCATCGGGATCTTGTCCTGCGGCCAGCCCTGGAAGCGCCAGGCGGCGGTGCCCCGCTCGGTGACGCCCTGGAGCGCGGCGTCGATCTGCTTGATGGTCTCCGGGGTGTCCGGCAGATGGCCGTGCGCCTCGGGCCGGATCGTCCGCACCGACTTTCCGTCGGGGCTGACGACGGCCTTGCCGACGAGGGGGTTGTAGAGGGTGCCGCCGTTGGAGAGCGCCGCGTAGATCGTCGCCATCTGGATCGGGGTGACGAGGGTGTCACCCTGGCCGATGGCGTAGTTGATCGAGTCGTAGGCGTGCAGCTTCATGCCTTCGAGGCAGTTCTCCCGGGCGAGCTTGGAGACGTAGTCGTTGCCGTCCTTGGGGTGCGCGCACCAACTGTCCTTGTTCGCCTTCCAGAAGGCGTTCTTCCACTGGCGGTCGGGGACCCGGCCGCGCACCTCGTTGGGCAGGTCGATGCCGGTCTCCTTGCCGAGACCGAACTGGTGGGCCGTCCGGTAGAACCAGTCGCGGGGGTTGTTGACCGGCTTGTCCCCGCCGTCCTTCTTCCACTCGTCGTGGCCGATCCGGTAGAAGACGGTGTCGCAGGAGACCTCCAGCGCACGGCCCAGGCTGATGTCGCCCTCCGACTCGCCCTCGAAGTTCCGGAAGACCTGGCCGCCGATGCTGTACGCGCTGGTGCAGGGGTAGTGGCCGTCGAAGGGGTAGCCGGCGTTGACCGCGGCCGAGGTCGAGATGACCTTGAAGATCGAGCCGGGGGCGGCCTGCCCCTGGATGGCGCGGTTGAGCAGCGGGTAGTTGGAGCTCTTGCCGGTCAGCTTGGCGTAGTCCTTGCCGGAGATCCCGCCGACCCAGGAGTTGGGGTCGTAGGTGGGGTTGGAGGCCATCGCCACCACCCGGCCGGTCTTCGCCTCCATGACGACCACGGCGCCCGAGTCGGCCTTGTAGTTGGTGCCGGTGTTCCGGTCCATCTGGGAGCGGGCGTCCTTCATGGCCTTGTCGAGCTGCTGTTCCGCTATGGCCTGGACGCGGGCGTCGATGCTGGTGACCAGGGTCGAGCCGGCCTGGCCCTTGTCGCTGTCGGCCTGCCCGATGACCCGGCCGAGGTTGTCGACCTCGTAGCGGGTGACGGCGGCCTTGCCGCGCAGGTAGTTGTCGTACTGCCGCTCCAGGCCCGACCGGCCGACCTGGTCCGAGCGCAGCAGCGGCGAGGGGCCGTTCTTGGCCTTCTGGATCTCCGCGTCGGTGACCGGCGAGAGGTAGCCGAGGACCTGCGCGGTGTTGGCCTTGCCGGGGGCCGGGTAGCGGCGGACGGCGGTGGGCTGGGCGCTGATGCCGGGGAAGTCCTCGGAGCGCTCGCGGATCTGCAGGGCCTGCTGGGTGGTGGCCTTGTCGGTGATCGGGATCGGCTGGAAGGGCGAGCCGTTCCAGCAGGGCTGCGGGGTCTTGGCGTCGCAGAGCCGGACCTTGTTGCGGATCTCCTGCACCGGCATGTCCAGCACCTTGGCCAGCCGGGCGAGGACGGCCTTGCCGCCGTCCTTCATCTTCATCAGGTCGGTGCGGTTGGCGGAGACCACGAGCCGGGTCTGGTTGTCGGCCAGCGGCACGCCGCGGGCGTCGAGGATGGAGCCGCGGGTGGCGGGCTCGATGACCTGCTGGACGTGGTTGGACCTGGCCTTGGCCGCGTACTCCTGGCCGTTGCGGATCTGGAGGTACCAGAGCCGCCCGCCGAGCGTCGCCAGCAGCGAGAAGACCAGGATCTGAATGGCGATCAGCCGGGTGTTGATACGGGAGGTCCGCCCCGTCTCCGGAATATTGCTCACAGCCGCTTGACCCCCTTGATGCCCTTGACCCCCTTGGCGCGCCCGCCGCGGCCCGGCTTGGGCACCCGGCCGGTGCGGATCGCCTTCATGGCGTTGCGGCTGGCCTTGAGGCCGGTGCCGGTGGTGAGCCACCCGCCGGCCCACGAACCGCCGCCGAGGCCGCCGCCGGCCCAGCCCTGGCGCCCGGCGACCGCCCCGGTGGTGCCGCCGGCATCCGTGGCCAGCGGGTCGTGCTCGGTCCTGCGCGCCACCGCCATCACCAGCGGAACGGTGAACGGTGCGAGCAGCAGATCGTAGAGAGTGGCGCTGAGCACCAGTCCGACCAGGCCGACATGGCGGGCCGCGGTGTCGCCGACCAGGGAGCCGACGCCGGCGTACAGCAGCGTCGAGCCGATCGCGGCGGCGATCACCACCACCAGCGGCAGGGTCGCCGAGCGGTGCTGGCCGTTGTCCGGCTTGGTCAGGCCCGCGGCGTAGCCGATGACGCACAGGACCAGGGCGTAACGGCCGATGGCGTGGTCGGCGGGCGGGGCGAGGTCGGCGAGCAGCCCGGCGCCGAAGCCGATCAGCGAGCCGCCGACGTGGCCGTAGACCAGGGCCAGGCCGACCACCACCAGCATCAGCAGATCCGGTACGGCGCCCGGCAGATGGAGTCTGGCGAGGATGCCGACCTGGACGATCAGGGCGATCACCGCCAGCGGGGCGGCGAGCAGGATCCGGTTGATGCGCATCGGTCAGCTCCTGGGTGAAGCGCTCTCGGAGGGTGTGGCCGTGACGGTGACCGTCGGTGTCGGCCTGGGCTTGACCGGGGGTGGCAGGACGGTGTCCCGCGGGTCCTTGCGGGGCGGCTGGACGACGACGCCGACGACGTCGAGGGAGGAGAAGGAGACGAACGGCCGGACCTGGAGCGTGCGGGTCAGATCGCCGTTGAGCGGCTCGACCTTGGTGACCGCGCCGACCGGCACCCCGGGCACGAACGGCTTGTCCTTGCTGGAGCCGAAGGTGACCAGCCGGTCGCCCTTCTTGACGTCGGCCCGGCCGTTGAGCAGCTCGACGCGGAGCGAGCGGACGCCCTGCCCGTTGGCGAAGCCGATCTCGTTGGTCTTCTCCATCCGGGTGCCGACGGTGAACTCCGGGTCGGCGGCGAGCAGCACGGTGGAGGTGTGCGGGGTGACGGTGGTGATCCGGCCGACCAGCCCGTCGCCGTTGAGGACGGTCATGTCGCGGACGATGCCGTCGCGGCTGCCGGCGTCGATGGTGACGGTCCAGGAGAAGCCCTGCGCGGAGCCGATGGCGATGACCTCGGCGCCCTTGATCGCGTACTGGCCGGCGGCCGCGGTCTTGAGGATCTTGTCGAGTTCGGCGGCGCGGTTGCGGTTGCGGTCCGGGGAGCCGAGCTTGAGCTTCAGCGCGGCGTTCTCGTGCTCCAGGTCGCTGATGCGGTTGTGGCGCTCGCCGGAGTCGCGTACGGCGCTGACGGCGTTTCCGACCGGGTTGACGAGGCGGGCCACGCCGCGCTCCACCGGGCCGAAGGCGGAGGCGGCGGCCTGCCGGGCGCCGTCGAGCGGGGACTGTTCGCCGCCGCGGATATCGACCGTGATCAGCGCGAACGCGATCGCGATCAGCAGCACCAGCAGCAGCCGGCTCTCTCGTGTGTCCCTCACGTGCGGCGGCCGTGTCCTTCCTCGTAGGACCGGCCGGCTACGGGCCCCGCCGGTCTCGTTCGGGGGTTGAGTGCCTTGCTGTGACGGCGCGGTGGTGGAGCGTCAGTGCACCGTGTCTGTGGGAGCGTTGCGGTATGGCCCGGCGATCCGCCGGGCGGATCGGCCGTTTCTGTATGGTGCCCGGCCCGCGCGAACGCCGTGTGACGCCCGCGCGACAGGCCGGGACCGGTGGTTCAGCGGCGCGGCTGGGAGTCCAGGACCTGCTGGAGCGCCTCGAACTCCTCGACGCACTTGCCGGAACCGAGCGCCACCGAGTCGAGCGGGTCCTCGGCGATGTGGATCGGCATACCGGTCTCGCGGCGCAGCCGCTCGTCGAGGCCGCGCAACAGGGCGCCGCCACCCGTCAGAACGATGCCGCGGTCCATCACGTCACCGGACAGCTCCGGCGGGCACTTGTCCAGTGTCGTCTTGACCGCGTCGACGATGGAGTTGACCGGCTCCTCGATGGCCTTGCGGACCTCGGCGGCGGAGATGACGACGGTCTTGGGCAGACCCGAGACCAGGTCGCGGCCGCGGATCTCGGTGTGCTCGTCCTGCTCCAGGTCGTACGCCGAACCAATGGTGATCTTGATGGACTCGGCGGTGCGCTCGCCCAGCAGAAGGCTGTACTCCTTCTTGATGTGCTGGATGATCGCGTTGTCCAGCTCGTCGCCGGCGACCCTGATGGACTGGGCGGTGACGATGCCGCCGAGCGAGATGACCGCGACCTCGGTGGTGCCGCCGCCGATGTCCACGACCATGTTGCCGGTGGCCTCGTGGACCGGGAGGCCGGAACCGATCGCGGCGGCCATCGGCTCCTCGATGATGTGCACCTGGCGGGCGCCGGCCTGGGTCGACGCCTCGATGACCGCGCGGCGCTCAACTCCCGTGATACCGGAGGGAACGCAGACCACCACCCGCGGACGGGCCAGGTAGCGACGCTTGTGGATCTTGAGGATGAAGTACCGGAGCATCCGCTCGGTGATCTCGAAGTCGGCGATCACCCCGTCCTTCAGGGGCCGTACGGCGACGATGTTGCCGGGGGTCCGGCCGATCATCTTCTTCGCCTCGGCGCCGACGGCGAGGATGCCGCCGGTGTTGGTGTTGATGGCCACGACCGACGGTTCGTTGAGGACGATGCCGCGGCCCCTGACGTACACCAGCGTGTTGGCGGTCCCGAGGTCGACAGCCATGTCACGGCCGATGAACGACATGTTGTTCCCCATGAGGATACGTCTGGCCTTCCCAACTGGAGCGAATGCTTACTTTGAGGTCGGCAGGAGGTGATGCGCCGTGCGACGCGGAAGCCCCCATCGTAGTTCGTAGTGGGTTCCCACTCGAACACGGCAGGAGGCCGTTCCGCCATTGTCAGCCGTACACGCACCCGCCCCCCTTAATGGTGACGTCGTGTCGCGGGAACGCGTTCCCCCGCTCGCGGCGAATACACCGAGGGGCGACCGATGATTTCACCGGTCGCCCCTGGTCACAAGGGGGTTGGCCGTACTCTTCGGATCAAGAAATGCCAGGGAAGAAAATCTTGATCTCCCGCTCGGCGGACTCTTCGGAATCCGAGGCGTGGATGAGATTTTCTCGGGTGATCGTTCCGAAGTCCCCACGAATGGACCCACTGGGCGCGGCAATCGGGTCAGTGGGCCCGGCCAGCGCGCGGACACCCTCGATGACCCGCTCCCCCTCGACGACCAGCGAGACGACCGGCCCGGAGGACATGAACTCCACCAGCGGCTCGTAGAACGGCTTGCCGACGTGCTCGGCGTAGTGCTGCTCCAGCACCTCGCGGTCGAGGGTGCGCAGTTCCAGCGCGGTGATCGTCCAGTTGGCCTTGCGCTCGATGCGGCGGATGATCTCGCCGATCAGACCGCGCTCGACGGCATCGGGCTTGAGGAGGACGAGGGTGCGCTGGCTCACGGAGGGACTCCCTGTATCTGAACGGCGATCAGCGGTGCCAGGCTATCGCCCGAATACGGGGCGTCCGTTGCCGGGTGGCTGAGCCCGCCCGCCCACGGCAGCCCCACCGGGCTTCCTCTCCACCCCACAACGGGAGGCGACCAACAGCCCCGCGCAGCGGCCCGGCGCCGCAGGCGCAACAAGGCGAAACCCTACGGCGGGAAAGCCGACAACGTGGGGCTCAGCCCGCCGTCGTCGCCTCGGCCGCGAAGCGGGCCTTCGCCTCGTCCACCTTGCGGCCGAAGTGGACCGAGGCCCACCACAGGGCGGCGAAGACCGCGCCGAGGAAGAACATCGTGGGGACGACCAGGCCGCTGGCGATCAGGGCGATCTGGAGTGCCCAGCCCAGCTGCACCCCGCCGGGGCGGGACAGCATCCCGCACAGCAGCAGGCTCAGCAGCATCGCGACACCGCTGACGATCCAGATGGTGGCCCGGGAGATGTCGGTGAGCTGCATCGCGACCAGGCCGGCGAAGCCGATCACGAAGAACTCTCCTATCAGGGTGCCGGCACACAGGGTGCGCATGGTCCGTCAGTTCCTTCCCAGAAGCAGCCGGGCCTCGCCGACCGTGATCACCGAGCCGGTCACCAGCACGCCGGCGCCGGAGAACTCGCCCTCCTCCTCGGCGAGGGTGATCGCCGCCTCCAGGGCGTCGTCCAGCCGCGGTTCGACCTGGACGCGCTCGGCGCCGAAGACCTCCACCGCGACGGCGGCCAGCTCGTCCGGATCCATCGCCCGCTGGCTGGAATTACGCGTCACCACGACCTCGGCGAAGATCGGCTCGAACGCCTCCAGGAAGCCCCGGACGTCCTTGTCGTCGCTGGCGCCGACGACGCCGATCAGCCGGCTGAAGCCGAACGCCTCGCTGACCGCCTCCGCCGCCGCCCGGGCACCGCCCGGATTGTGCGCGGCGTCCAGCACCACCGTGGGACTGCGCCGGACCACCTCCATCCGGCCGGGCGAGCTGACCGCGGCGAACGCGGCGCGGACGGTGTCGATGTCGAGGGTGCGGGCGTGGCCGGCGCCGATGCCGAAGAACGCCTCGACGGCGGCGAGCGCGACCGCGGCGTTGTGCGCCTGGTGGGCGCCGTGCAGCGGGAGGAAGACCTCCGGGTACTCGCCGCCGAGGCCGCGCAGGGTCAGCATCTGGCCGCCGACCGCCACCTCGCGGGAGAGCACGCCGAACTCCATGCCCTCGCGGGCGACCGTGGCGTCCACCTCGACGGCGCGCTTGAGCATCACCGAGGCCGCGTCCACCGGCTGCTGGGCGAGGACGACGGTGGCGTCCTTCTTGATGATCCCGGACTTCTCGCCGGCGATCTGCTCGGGCGTCTCGCCCAGCCGGTCGGTGTGGTCCAGCGAGATCGGGGTGATCACGGCGACGTCGCCGTCGATGACGTTGGTCGCGTCCCAGGTGCCGCCCATGCCGACCTCGACGACCGCGACGTCCACCGGCGCGTCGGCGAACGCGGCGAAGGCCATCGCGGTGAGCACCTCGAAGAAGGAGAGGCGGTGCTCCTGCTGGGCGTCGACCATCTCGACGTACGGCGCGATGTCGCGGTAGGTCTCGATGAAGCGCTCGGCGGAGACGGGGCTGCCGTCGAGGCTGATCCGCTCGGTGACGGACTGGACGTGCGGGCTGGTGTAGCGGCCGGTGCGCAGCTCGAAGGCGCCGAACAGGGCCTCGATCATGCGGGCGGTGCTGGTCTTGCCGTTCGTCCCCGTGATGTGGATGGAGGGGTAGGCGCGCTGGGGGGAGCCCAGGATGTCCATGAGCGCGGCGATGCGCGCGGTCGACGGGTCCAGCTGGGTCTCGCCCCAGCGGCCGCCGAGCTCCTCCTCGACGGCGCGCAGCGCGCGGTCGACCTCCGGGTCGGCGGGGCGGGCCGGGACCTGCTCCCCCTGCGGCGGCCCGGCCTGGGCGCGCAGGGTCCGGCTGCCGGCCTCGATCACGGCGAGGTCGGGGTCGCGCTCGGTCTCCGCCTCCACCATCTCCTCGAAGGCGTCGGCCGGGTCGGGCGTCGGGTCGGGATCGTCGTTCTGGGGGCGCTCGCTCACGACGACAAGTCTACGAGGCGCCACCGACAACGGGCCGGCGCCGCCCCTCGCGCCGCCGCTGCCGGCCCGGCCGCCCGCCGACCGCCCGGCCGCCGCGCCGGTCAGGACAGCGCGGCCTGCATCATCGCCTTGGCGATCGGGGCCGCCAGGCCGTTGCCGGAGACCTCGTTGCGGGCCGCGTGCCCGTCCTCGACCATCACCGCGACCGCGACCCGGTGCCCCTTGCCGTCGTCGGCGTACGAGACGAACCAGGCGTACGGCGTGCCGCTGTTGTCGACGCCGTGCTGGGCGGTGCCGGTCTTGCCGCCGACGGTCACCCCGTCGATCTTCGCGTTGGACCCGGTGCCCTTGTCCACGACCGTCTGCATCGCCGAGCGCAGCTGTGCCGCGGTCCGGCCCGACATCGCCTGGTGGTAGGTCTTCGGGCCGTTCTGCTGGAGGGTGTTGCCGCCGCCGTCGGTGAGCTTGTCGACCAGCTGCGGGGTCTTCAGGTCGCCGCCGTTCGCGATCGCCGAGGCGACCATCGCCATCTGGAGCGGGGTGGCCTGGTCGTCGAACTGGCCGATCCCGGAGAGCGCGGTCTGCGCCTGGTCCATGTCCGAGGGGTAGACGCTCTTGGTGGCGCGTACCGGGACGTCCATCTTGGCGTCGTTGAAGCCGAACTTCTCGGCCTGCGCCCGCACCTTGTCCTTGCCCAGGTCGACGGCCATCTTGGCGAAGACGGTGTTGCAGGAGTACTGGAGCGCGGTGCGGATGGTGGCGTTCTCGCAGGGCGCCGAGGCGCTCTCGTTGGTCAGCTGGGTGCGGGTGTTCGGCAGGGTGTACGGGTCGGGGCTGTCGGTGGCCTGGTCCACCGAGGAGTACAGGCCGTTCTCCAGCGCGGCGGCGGCCACCACCAGTTTGAAGGTGGAGCCGGGCGGCAGCGGCTGGCGCAGCGCGCGGTTGAGGTTCGGCTGACCGCCGTCCTTCGTCAGGGCTTCCCACGCCTTCTGGTCGGCGGCGGAGGACCCGGCGAACTTCCCCGGGTCGTACGACGGAGTGCTGACCATGCCCAGGATGCGGCCGGTCGCCGGGTCCAGGGCGATGGCCGCACCGGTCTTGCCGCCCAGCGCCTCGTAGCCGGCCTTCTGCACCTTGGGGTCGATGGTGGTGGCCACGTCGCCGGCCTTGGGGCGCTCGTGCAGCAGGGTGTCGGCGGGGCTCTGGAGGCGGCTGTCGGTGCCGCCGAGCAGCGGGCCGTAGAGGCTCTCCAGCTGGGTGCTGCCGAAGATCTGCGACGAGAAGCCGGTGACCGGGGCGTAGAGCGGGCCGTCCTTGTAGGTCCGCTTGTACTTCAGCGAGGAGGAGGTGGCGGCCGAGCCGGTGACCGGCTGGCCGTCGACGAGGATGTTGCCCAGCGGCGAGGAGTACCTGGCGATGTTCACCCGCGGGTTGTGCGCGTCCTCCCGGTAGTCGCTGGCCTTGGCACCCTGGATCCAGGTGGCCCAGCCCATCAGTGCCAGGATCAGCGAGAGGCAGCAGACCGAGATCCGTCGCAGAGGTCTGTTCACGGGCGCGGCTCCTCGGTGTTCGGGACGGGACCGGGCATGCGTTTCCGCCGGAACCCCGGCATTCCGGTCCACGGTGCCTCGGCTTCATGAGAGCGTCATGAGAAGCGCGTAACCCCTGGATGTGAGGGATCGAACCGCCGGGCGGGACAACCTTTCCGCCGTCGCACGCCCTCTTCCACGGCGGGGTCTGAAAAGCCCCGGACCGTAAGAACGTGCGACCGCGGTCGTCGCGAAGAGTGTGGAAAGCAGGAGCTGAAGAAGCGTGCCGGCAATCAGTCAGCGGATGCATTTGGTGCTGCTCACCGCATGGACCGTGCTGTGGTTCATGATCGTCGAACCGCACGGCGGCTTCTCCTGGCACTATCTGCGCACCGGCGGCGAGCTGATCTACCAGGGCGCCTCCGGCGACGGCACCGGCGGCCTCAACCTCTACGCGCACCACCCCGAGCTCCAGATGGGGCCGATCAGCTTCCTGACCGCCGGGCTGTTCAACCCGTTCCCGGAGGCCACCGGGCAGTTCCTGGCCGCGGCCCTGATGTCCGCGCTGGGCCTGGTGATCCTGGTGCTGGCCGGCCGCAGCGCGGCCCACCACTTCCTGGGCACCGGCACCAACCACCAGCGGCTGCGGCAGCGGGTGCTGATCGCCGGGCTGGCGTTCATCCCCATGTGGATCGAGGTCGCGGTCCGCTTCGGGCACCTCGACGACGTCCTGGCGCTGTTCTTCACCGCCCTCGCGGTCCGCGCGGTCACCAGCGGCAACGCGGCCCTGACCGGCGTGTTCCTGGCACTGGCGATGGACTCCAAGCCGACCGCGCTGGCCTTCGTCCCGCTGCTGCTGGCGCTCCCCCGGCACCAGTGGCTCAAGGCCGGCCTGTGGTGCGCGGGGCTGGTCGCGGTCGCCTGGCTGCCGTTCTTCCTCGGCGACGCCCAGTCCTTCGCCGCCGCCAAGTTCGCCATCCCCAACCAGCCGGCGTCCGCGCTGCGCTGGCTCGGCGCCGACGACCCCGAGACGCCCGGCTGGGTCCGGCCCGCGCAGTTCGGCCTCGGGCTGGTGCTCGGCGGGCTGGCGGTCTGGCGGGGCCGCTGGGCGGCGGTGGTGCTGCTCGGCGCCAACGCCCGGATCGTCCTCGACCCCAGCGTCTACACCTACTACACCGCGTCGGTCCTGCTCGGCACGCTGCTGTGGGACGTCATCGGGCAGCGCCGCCTGGTGCCCTGGTGGAGCTGGCTGGCGCTGCTGGTCCTCTACGGAAGTGTCTTCGCGATCCCCGACGACTCGGCACGGGGCCTGATCCGGCTGGCGTTCGTGGCGGTCTCCACGGCTTACGTACTGCTCTGGCCGGTCCGGGAACGGGGCGACCGCGGCGGCCGGCGGGGACGCCGGGGACGGCGCAGGCCCCCCGCCCGTACGGACGAGGGGCCTGCGGAGGAGGCTGCGGGGCCCGGCGGATGGCCGGGCGCGCCGACTACGCCGTGGGCAGGGCCGCCAACTGCGCGGTGATCCGCTCGATGTCGGCGTCCGCGGTCGCCAGCCGGCCGCGGATCTTCTCCACCACCGGCTCCGGCGCCTTGGCGAGGAACGCGTCGTTGCCCAGCTTGGCGGTGGCCTGCTTCTTCTCCTTCTCGGCCGCGAGCAGGTCCTTCGTCAGCCGCTTGCGCTCCGCCTCGACGTCGATCGCGCCGGACAGGTCCAGGGCGACGGTGGCGCCGGCGACCGGCAGGGACGCGGTGGCGGTGAAGCCCTCGGCGGCCGGCGTCAGGCGCAGCAGGGAGCGCATCGCGGTCTCGTGCGGCGCCAGCGCGGTGCCCGTCAGGTCCAGCCGTGCGGGGACCTTCTGGCCCGGCTGCAGGCCCTGGTCCGAGCGGAACCGGCGGACCTCGGTGACGACCTGCTGGAGCGTCTCGATCTCCCGCTCGGCCGCCGCGTCCCGGAAGCCGGAGTCCGCCGGCCAGTCGGCGATGACCACCGACTCGCCGCCGGTCAGCGTCGTCCACAGCGTCTCGGTGACGAACGGCACGACCGGGTGCAGCAGCCGCAGGGTGACGTCCAGGACCTCGCCGAGCACCCGGCGGGAGGCGTCGGCGGCCGGGCCGCCCGCCATGAACGTCGTCTTCGACAGCTCCACGTACCAGTCGAAGACCTCGTCCCAGGCGAAGTGGAAGAGGGTGTCCGACAGCTTGGCGAACTGGTAGTCGTCGTAGTACGCGTCGACCTCGGCGACGACGGAGTTCAGCCGGGAGAGGATCCACCGGTCGGTCGCCGACAGGGCCTGGGCAGGCGGGAGTTCGCCCTCCACCGTCGCGCCGTTCATCAGCGCGAAGCGGGTGGCGTTCCAGATCTTGTTGGCGAAGTTCCGGGAGCCCTGCACCCAGTCCTCGCCGATCGGGACGTCGACGCCGGGGTTGGCGCCGCGGGCGAGCGTGAACCGCACCGCATCCGACCCGTAGGTGTCCATCCAGTCCAGCGGATTGACCGCGTTGCCGAAGGACTTGGACATCTTCTTGCCGAACTGGTCGCGGACCATGCCGTGCAGCGCGATGGTGTGGAACGGCGGGGTGCCGTCCATCGCGTACAGGCCGAACATCATCATCCGGGCGACCCAGAAGAAGAGGATGTCGTAGCCGGTGACCAGGACGGAGTTCGGGTAGAACTTCGTCACGCTCGGGGTCTGCTCGGGCCAGCCCAGCGTGGAGAACGGCCACAGACCGGAGGAGAACCACGTGTCCAGGACGTCGGTGTCCTGGTGCCAGCCCTCGCCGCTCGGCGGCTGCTCGTCCGGACCGACGCAGACGACCTCGCCGTTCGGCCCGTACCAGACGGGGATGCGGTGGCCCCACCACAGCTGGCGCGAGATGCACCAGTCGTGGAGGTTGTCGACCCAGCCGAAGTAGCGGGACTCCATCTCCTTGGGGTGGATCGCGACCTTGCCCTCGCGGACCGCGTCACCGGCGGCCTTCGCCAGCGGGCCGACCTTGACCCACCACTGCATCGACAGCCGCGGCTCGATGGTGGTCTTGCAGCGCGAGCAGTGCCCGACGGAGTGGGTGTACGGGCGCTTCTCGGCGACGATCCGGCCCTCGGCGCGCAGCGCGCCGACGATCGCCGACCGGGCCTCGAAGCGGTCCAGCCCCTGGAACGGGCCGTGCGCGGTGATCACGCCGCGCTCGTCGAGGACGGCCAGGTTGGCCAGGTCGTGCCGGCGGCCGATCTCGAAGTCGTTCGGGTCGTGCGCCGGGGTGACCTTGACCGCGCCGGTGCCGAACTCCGGGTCGACGTGCTCGTCGGCGACGACCGGGATCCGCCGGCCGGTCAGCGGCAGTTCGATCTCGGTGCCGACGAGGTGCGCGTACCGCTCGTCCTCGGGGTGGACGGCCACGGCGGTGTCGCCGAGCATCGTCTCGGCGCGGGTGGTGGCGACGACGATGGCGGCGTCCCCCTCGCCGTAACGGATCGAGACCAGCTCGCCCTCGTCGTCCTGGTACTCCACCTCGATGTCGGAGATGGCGGTCAGACAGCGCGGGCACCAGTTGATGATGCGCTCGGCGCGGTAGATCAGCTCGTCGTCGTAGAGCCGCTTGAAGATCGTCTGGACGGCCTTGGACAGGCCCTCGTCCATGGTGAAGCGCTCCCGCGACCACGCGACGCCGTCACCGAGCCGACGCATCTGGCCCGAGATCTGGCCGCCCGACTCGCCCTTCCACTGCCAGACGCGCTCGACGAACGCCTCGCGCCCCAGGTCGTGCCGGGACACGCCCTCCTTGGCGAGTTCGCGCTCGACGACGTTCTGGGTGGCGATGCCGGCGTGGTCCATGCCCGGCTGCCAGAGCGTCTCGTAGCCCTGCATGCGCTTGCGGCGGGTGAGCGCGTCGATGAGCGTGTGCTCGAAGGCGTGCCCCAGGTGCAGGCTGCCCGTGACGTTCGGCGGCGGGATGACGACGGTGTACGGCGGCTTCTCGCTCTTCTCGTCCGCCTCGAAGTAGCCCCGCTCTACCCAGCGCTCGTACAGCGGCCCCTCTACCTCGGCCGGCGTGTACTGAGTCGGCAGTTCGGGGACGCTGTGCTTCTGCTGAGTGTTCTCGGTCACGACCGACAGTGTACGGGCGCCCGCGTTGCGGCTTCGAATCGGTTTCGCCCCCGGGGCACCGGTTGTCGGCGGCGTCGTACAGGATGTCGGGAGCGCATAAACATCACGCCGACGCCCGGACGCCACGCGCAGCACTCCGGCGTCACCGCAGTCACGAGGGGACCGCTCCATGAGCTTCAACCAGCCGCCTCCGGGCCCGTACGGCCAACAGCCCCAGCAGCCGGGCCCGTACGGCCAGCCGCAGCCGCCCGCCCCGCAGCCCGGCTACGGCTACCCGCAGCAGGGCGGCCCGGTGCCTCCCCAGCAGGGCTACGGCTACCCTCAGCAGGCCCCGCAGCAGCAGTTCCCGCAGCAGGCCCCGCAGCCGCCCTACGGCCAGCCCCAGCAGCCGGGCCCGTACGGCCAGCAGCCCCCTTACGGCGGCCAGCAGACCCCCTACGGGATGATCCCCCAGGAGCCGGAGACCGGCGGCGGCAGCGGCAAGAAGGTCGGCCTGATCATCGGCGCCGTCGCGGTGGTCGCGGCGATCGGCGTCGGCGCGTACTTCGTCTTCGGCTCGGGCGGCCAGGTGAAGCCGTACACGATCTCGTTGCCGGACAGCCTGCTGAGCGGGCAGTTCAGCAAGGTCCAGAAGCCCGGCGGCACCGGCGGTGCCGAGGACTTCTCCAACGACAAGGAGGCCAAGGCCCTTGGGATCACCAGCGCCAAGGGCGTCGGCGGCACCTACAAGGACCCCTCTGGGCTGCAGTTGTCGGTGTCCGGCGTGTACGGAAACGTCGCCGATCCGCAGGGCGCTGTCACCCAGGCGTTCGCCAAGTTCAACGACGGCCTCAAGAACGGCTCAAGGAAACCGACGATCGAGGACGTCACACCGCCTACCGCGTATTCGCCCAGCGGCTTCGACGGCGATGTCCTCAAGTGCGAGACGAAGAAGCTCACCTATTCGATCAGCGGGATGACCGTGCCCGTCACGGCCTCCGTCTGCATCTGGGGCGACAACAGTGCCCTCGGAGTGGTCACCATGTCGGCCATGCCCAACCCCAACGGCGGCGGCTCCGCCACCACCCCCAGCGCCGAGCAGCTCGCCGACAAGACCGCCAAGATCCGCAACGAGGTCCGCAAGGAGAAGTAGCGGCGGCGCCGCGCCGTCCGTACCGGCACACACCACCGCCCGGCAGCAACTGCGCTGCCGGGCGGTGGCGTTGGAAGGCGGTGGTGCCGTTACGCGCTCTTCTCGTGGGGTTCGCCGGAGTCGCCGCGGGTGCGGGGGACGAGGGTGGGGTTGACGTTGGAGTGGACCACGTCGGCGGTGATGACGACGCGGGCGACGTCCTTGCGGGACGGGATCTCGTACATCACCGCCTGGAGGACCTCCTCCATGATGGCGCGCAGGCCGCGCGCGCCGGTGCCGCGGAGGATGGCCTGGTCGGCGATGGCCTCCAGGGCCGGGCGGTCGAAGTCCAGCTCCACGCCGTCGAGTTCGAAGAGCCGCTGGTACTGCTTGACCAGGGCGTTGCGCGGCTCGACGAGGATCTGGAGGAGCGCCTCGCGGTCGAGGTTGTGGACCGAGGTGAGGACGGGGAGACGGCCGATGAACTCGGGGATCATCCCGAACTTCACCAGGTCCTCCGGCATGACCTCCTGGAGCCGGTCCTTGGACTCGATCTCGCGCTTGGAGCGGATGGTGGCGCCGAAGCCGATGCCCTTGGCGCCGGACCGGGCCTCGATGATCTTCTCCAGGCCGGCGAAGGCACCGCCGACGATGAAGAGCACGTTGGTGGTGTCGATCTGGATGAATTCCTGGTGGGGGTGCTTGCGGCCCCCCTGGGGCGGCACGGAGGCCGTGGTGCCCTCCAGGATCTTCAGCAGGGCCTGCTGGACGCCCTCGCCGGAGACGTCCCGGGTGATCGACGGGTTTTCGCTCTTCCGGGCGACCTTGTCGATCTCGTCGATGTAGATGATGCCGGTCTCGGCCTTCTTGATGTCGAAGTCCGCGGCCTGGATCAGCTTCAGGAGGATGTTCTCGACGTCCTCGCCGACATAGCCGGCCTCGGTCAGCGCGGTCGCATCGGCAAACGCGAAGGGGACGTTGAGCATCCGGGCGAGGGTCTGCGCGAGCAGGGTCTTGCCGGAGCCGGTGGGGCCGAGCAGCAGGATGTTGGACTTGGCCAGCTCGATGCCCTCGTCGCCGCGACCGGGGCCGTTCTCGCCCGCCTGGACGCGCTTGTAGTGGTTGTACACGGCCACCGAGAGCGCCTTCTTGGCGGGCTCCTGGCCGACGACGTAGCCGTTGAGGAACTCGTAGATCTCGCGGGGCTTGGGGAGTTCCTCCCAGCGCACCTCGGAGGTCTCGGCGAGCTCTTCCTCGATGATCTCGTTGCAGAGATCGATGCACTCGTCGCAGATGTACACACCAGGTCCCGCGATGAGCTTCTTCACCTGCTTCTGGCTCTTTCCGCAGAACGAGCACTTGAGCAGGTCGCCGCCGTCACCGATGCGTGCCACGAGGTGAATCCCCTTCGCCTGGGATCCGCATTGCTCCGCGGACCCGGGTGCTTGCCTATCGACGGTACCTTGCCGGGCCCCCCGTACGGGCCCCCCTTGGACCGACTCGGTTCACTCGGTCCAAGGGGGCAACACTCCGGCGCATTTCGCGAAGATCGCGATCAGACGGAGACGGAGGTCTTCCGCGTCGAGACGATCTGGTCGACCAGACCGTACGCCAGCGACTCCTCGGCGGTGAGGATCTTGTCACGCTCGATGTCCTCGCGGATCTTCTCGATCGGCGTGGACGAGTGCTTGGCCAGCATCTCCTCCAGCTGCTGGCGCATCCGCTGGATCTCGCGGGCGGCGATCTCCAGGTCGGAGACCTGGCCGCGGCCGGTCTCGCTGAACGGCTGGTGGATCAGGACCCGGGCGTTGGGCAGCGCCATGCGCTTGCCCGGGGTGCCGGCCGCCAGCAGCACGGCCGCCGCGGAGGCCGCCTGGCCCATGCAGACCGTCTGGATGTCGGGCTTGACGAACTGCATGGTGTCGTAGATCGCCGTCAGCGCGGTGAAGGAACCACCGGGGCTGTTGATGTAGACCGAGATGTCGCGGTCCGGGTCCATCGACTCCAGGCACAGCAGCTGGGCCATGACGTCGTTGGCGGAGGCGTCGTCGATCTGCACCCCGAGGAAGATCACCCGCTCCTCGAAGAGCTTCGCGTACGGGTCGTACTCGCGCACGCCCTGCGAGGTGCGCTCGACGAAGCGCGGAACGATGTAGCGGGACTCGGCGGTCATGCCGGAGAACTCGGCCTTCGTGCGCTCGTAAAGGCCGCTTCCGGGGTAGTTGTTCATCTGGAGGTTCACCGTCCTGGTGGCGAGAGGGGCTGGGGTCGACTGCGGGGCCTGTGTCCGGGGCTCAGGCCCCGGTGCCGCCCCCGCCCGGGACACTGGCGGCGGAGTGCATGACCTCGTCGATGATGCCGTACGCCTTGGCCTCCTCGGCGCTGAACCAGCGGTCGCGGTCGGCGTCCTTGGTCCACTGCTCCAGGGTCTGGCCGGTGTGGTGCGCGGAGAGCTCGCCCAGGCGCTTCTTCGTGCGGAGCAGCTGGTCGGCGTGGATCTTGATGTCCGAGGCCGAGCCCGCCAGGCCGGCGGAGGGCTGGTGGATCAGGATCTCGGCGTTCGGCAGCGCGAAGCGCTTGCCCGGCGTGCCGGCGCTCAGCAGGAACTGGCCCATCGAGGCGGCGAGGCCCATGGCGATGGTGACCACGTCGTTCTTGATGTACTGCATGGTGTCGTAGATCGCCATGCCGGCCGGGACCGAGCCGCCGGGGGAGTTGATGTAGAGGTAGATGTCCTTGTCGGGGTCAGCGGCCAGGAGCAGCAGCTGCGCCGTGATCTTGTTGGCGATGTCGTCGTCGACCGGCTGGCCGAGGAAGATGATCCGCTCGCCGAGCAGCCGGTTGTAGACCTGGTCGCCGAGGCCACCGATGGTCGGCTCAGCGGCGGCGGAAGGCATCGGGATCGTCACGTGTCCACCTGCTCGTTGTCGGACGGCTCGCGACCGTCTCAGCGTCGTCTTCTGGGGCGTGGGGACCTGCGCCGTGTGGTGCGCCCGGCGCGCATTCGGAAACTCCCCTGCCCTCGTATCTACGGACCCTAACGCGCAGGTCGGACAACGCCATCCCGCAGCGAGAACTGTTCGCTGTGAGCGCAGGCTCACGGACCGGGACGAGAGACGGGCCCGAACACGCTCACGTGCGTGTTCGGACCCGTACTCACCGTTGGAAACGCCCGGGGAGACCCCGGACGGCCGGGGGCTCAGCCCTCGGTCTTGGCGGCCTCCTCGGCCTTCTCCTCGGTGCCCTCGGCCTCGGCGACGACGGCCTCGGCGGCCTCCGCCTCGTCCTCGTCCTCCAGGTCGACGGCCTCGCCGTTGGTGTCCTTGACCGAGGCGGCCTCGACGACCACCGCGAGGGCCTTGCCGCGGGCGACCTCGCCCACCAGCATCGGCACCTGGCCGCCCTCGACGACCGCCTGGGCGAACTGGTCGGGGCTCATGCCGGAGGACTGGGCACGCCGCATGAGGTGCTCGGTGAGCTCCTCCTGGCTGACGTTGAGCTTCTCCTTGTTGACCAGCTCGTCGAGGACGAACTGGGTCTTGATGCCCTTCTCCGCCTGCTCCTTGGTCTCGGCGTCGAACTCTTCCTCGCTCTTGCCCTGGAGCTCCAGGTACTTGGCGAGGTCGAGGCCCATCTGGCCGAGCTGGTGGTGCTCGAGGTTGTGCTTGCGGGTGCGGATCTCGTCCTCGAGCAGCTTCTCGGGGATCGGGACCTCGATCAGGCCGAGCAGCGCGTCCAGGACCTTCTCCTGGGCCTGGGTGGCCTGGTCGAACTTCTTCATCCGCTCCAGGCGCTTGCGGCTGTCCGCCTTGAGCTCGTCGAGGGTGTCGAACTCGCTGGCCAGCTGGGCGAAGTCGTCGTCCAGGGCGGGGAGTTCGCGGGCCTTGACCTCGGTGACGTCGACCTTGACCGAAGCCTCCTTGCCCTGGGCGGAGCCGCCCTTGAGCTCGGAGGTGAAGGTCGCGCTGCCGCCGGCCTCCAGGCCCTTGACGGCCTCGTCGATGCCGTCGAGGAGCTCACCGGAGCCGATGGTGTAGCTGACGCCGTTGGCGATGCCGTCGGCCAGCACCTCGCCGTCGACCTTGGCCTCCAGGTCCACGGTCACCACGTCGCCGTCCTCGGCGGCGCGCTCGACCGTGGTGGTCGAGGCGAAGCGCTCACGCAGCTGCTCGACCGACTTCTCGACGTCCTCGTCCGACACCTCGACGGCGTCGACCTCGACCTCGATGCCGGAGTAGTCCGGGATCTCCAGGGCGGGGCGGATGTCGACCTCGGCGGTGAAGGCCAGCAGCTCGTTGTCCTTGAGCTCGGTGATGTCCACCTCGGGCTGGCCGAGGACGTTCAGCTCCGCCTCGTTGACCGCGTTGGTGTAGAACTTCGGGAGCGCGTCGTTGACGGCCTCCTCCAGCACGGCGCCACGACCGAACCGCTGGTCGATGACGCGGGCAGGGATCTTGCCCTTGCGGAAGCCCTTCACCGTGACC
This sequence comes from Streptomyces sp. BHT-5-2, assembly GCF_019774615.1. Taxonomy (NCBI): domain Bacteria; kingdom Bacillati; phylum Actinomycetota; class Actinomycetes; order Kitasatosporales; family Streptomycetaceae; genus Streptomyces; species Streptomyces sp. BHT-5-2. The sequence continues at coordinate 203,278 of NZ_CP081496.1, forward strand.
TGCTGGTTGATCTTCTTGTACGCCGCGTCGAGGCTGTCCTTGAGCTCCTCGAAGGGCACCTCGACAGTGAGCCGAACCCGGGTCGGGTTCAGGGTCTCCACGGCGCTCTTCACGGTTCGGTCTCCTTGGGCTGACTTTGGGGGTTCTGCTTCAGACCAGCCGGCTTCCGGCACGTCCCGGTCCGGCCGATCGCGCCCGGTACAGAGACATACGGGCACGCAGCTTGCATAGTAACCGCAAGGAGGAGGGCACCCACAACGCGATCTTGATCGGACGCTTATGCCCGCTTTTGCCTGCTTCGCGGCATGCGGGACGGGTGCCTGCTGGTCGGGGTGGCCGGATTCGAACCGACGACCTTCCGCTCCCAAAGCGGACGCGCTACCAAGCTGCGCCACACCCCGTCGGTGCGACACGTAGGGTACATGGCCGAGGGCCGTGTGGCTGCCTGTTGTTCGAGAGCGCGGGGCAGTGTGCACGGCGGCGCCCTCACCCGCTACGATGCTCTGCGTGCCGAGGTCCGACCGACCGTGGCGCTCGCGGGCGTAGCTCAATGGTAGAGCCCCAGTCTTCCAAACTGGCTACGCGGGTTCGATTCCCGTCGCCCGCTCCGTAACGGCCCGGGGCCGGATCGCCGACTTTCTGCGATCCGGCCCCGGGCCGTTTTCGTCGGCCGCCGCCGGGTACGTCCCGCCGGGTACGTCCGAGGTGCGCCACCGAGCGTTGTCGCTTTCCCTGCCGAATTCCCTGTCGCGGAACCACCGGTTCGCCGTGGTGACCCCATCCGAAAATGTTTCCCGATTGCCGTGGCAGGAGGTCGCCTCCGACGCGTTCTGCCGGCGGGCCGGCAGCCGGCTGCGGGCCGGTGCGCGCCGCGGTGGCCGCCGAGGCGGGGTCCGGGACGATGGTCTGCCACCCGGACGCGCCCGGGAATTCCGGGCTGTACGCGGACCGGGAGGCGGACGGCGAGAGCAGCCGGACGTTTCTGCGGAACCGCGGGCCGGACGACTCCTCGATTGCCGACGTGCTCGACGGAGCGCATGTCGGAGAAGTCATCGAGGTGGCCGTCACGACGGTTTCGGATATTTTCCGGGAACACGGTTCGCCGGATATCGCGCTGCTGAAGACCGATGTGGAGCGGGCCGGGATGGACGCACTGAGGGGAATTCGCGAGGAGGACTGGTCGCGTATTCACGGGATTTGCAGGAAGCGGGTCCGGGCGGCCGCCGGGTGTCCTCCCCGGCCACCCGCAGGACGTGGGTGGCCGGGGAGGCGGATGGTCTTCTCCACGGCGGCGTCGGTCGGCCCGGGGTCCTCGTGCAGCGCGCGCAGCACCTCGGGAGCGCGCCCGGAAGGGACCCGGACCCGCCGGTGGCAGAAAGGGTTGACCCGCCGTACACCCGTTTTCCCCTTGCCGGCAGCGCACTTGTGCCAGGTGCCGGGTCGAGGGGCGTCCGGGTTGACTAGGGTGCAGCCATGGAGATCTGGATCAACCCGGCCTGTTCCAAGTGCCGTTCCGCCGTGCAGCTCCTCGACTCGGAGGGGGCGGAGTACACCGTGCGGCGCTATCTCGAACAGCCGCCGAGCGCGCAGGAGCTGCGCGAGGTGCTGGCGCGGCTGACGCTGGAGCCGTGGGACATCACCCGCACCCAGGAGGCCGAGGCGAAGGAGCTCGGCCTGAAGGACTGGGGCCGCACGGCGGACGACCGCGAGCGGTGGATCGAGGCGCTGGCGGCGCACCCCCGGCTGATCCAGCGCCCGATCATCACCGCCGACGACGGCTCGGCGCTGGTGGGACGCAGTGAGGATGCCGTACGGGACGCGCTGGGACGGACCGGGGGCGGACCGACCTCCTGAGCGGCGGCCCGCAACCGGGAACCGGCCCGCGGGCCGACCCGGACGCGATCGAGGGTGTGACGGGAGCGTGCCCCCGGAACATGGTCCAGAACGTGATCTAGAACGTGATGTGGTTGATCGTGTTCGCGATCGAGTTCAGGAATCTGTTGATCGACGGCGCCATTCCCGTGGAGGCGAGGAAGAAGCCGAAGAGTATGGCGACGAACGCCGGGCCGGCCTTGATCGCCTTCTGCTTGATCAGTACGACCAGGATGATCCCCAGCATCAGGACAACTGACAGCGATAGAGCCACAACTGATCACACCCTCGGTCGGAACGCCTCACCGGCCCTGGAGCATGCCGCGCACACCCCTGGCACCCATCGTGCCATCAACTCCATGCCCATCGCAGGCGGGTGACGAATCTTCGGCCAACGCTTCGCCCGATTCATGGGGTTGGCGTGAAGCGGGGTGAGTGTGGGGTTGTGGGGTGATCCGATGCGGCCCCACGCCCCTCAGTCCCACCCCGGCCCCGCCCCGAGCCCCCTCCTGGCCCTCACGGACGGGCACCACGGACGGGCACCACAGACAGGCGCCACGGACCGGCACCACCAGCACTCGGAATAGTTTGGTAATCTAAGTATTGATGATCTCTTGACGCACTCTTGACCAAACTGGCCGGAGCGCTTGACGACCAGGAGGAACGGGCCCATCGGACACGCAGACACCCTGATCGCCATGGGCGGTGCCTTCCTCGCCGCCGCCGTCCTCGCCCGCCTCGGCGGCCGCATCGGACTCCCGACCATCCCCCTGTTCATCCTGGCCGGAATCCTGCTCGGCCCGCACACCCCCGGCATCGTGCTGGTCGCCGACCCGCACGACCTGGAGATGCTCTCCCTCCTCGGCCTGGTGCTGCTGCTCTTCTACCTTGGCCTGGAATTCCATGTGGACGACCTCAAGACGGGCGGCCGCCGGATGGCGCTGGCCGGCGGCGCGTATCTGACGCTGAACGTCGGCGCCGGCCTCGGCTTCGGCTTCGCGCTCGGCTGGGGCACCTCCGAGGCGCTGGTGCTCGCCGGGGTGCTGGGCATCTCGTCGTCCGCGATCGTCACCAAGGTGCTGGTCGACACCGGGCGGTTGGGCAACCCGGAGACCAAGCCGATCCTCGGCATCATCGTCGTCGAGGACATCTTCCTGGCCCTGTACCTGGCCGCGCTGCAGCCGGTGCTCTCCGGGGCCGACTCGCTCGCCTCGGCGGCGCCGGCCGCCGGGAAGGCGTTCGGCTTCCTGCTGCTGCTCGCCGCCGCGGCCCGCTGGGGCACCCGCGTGGTCGGCCGGCTGATCGCCACCAAGGACAACGAACTGCTGGTGATCTCCTTCCTGGGTGCCGCCGTGCTGGTCGCCGGGATCTCCGAGTGGTTCGGTGTCGCGGACGCCATCGGGGCGTTCATGGTGGGCCTGATGCTCGGCGGGACGCGGTCCGGGCCGCGGATCCGGAAGCTGGTGCATCCGCTGCGGGACGCGTTCGGGGCGATCTTCTTCTTCGCGTTCGGGCTCTCCATCGACCCCGGCGACCTGCCGAGCGTCGTGTGGCCGGTGCTGATCGCGGTGGCGCTGACGCTGCTGATGAACGTCCTGGCGGGGATGACCGCGGCCCGGATCTACGGCTTCGGGCCGGGCCCGGCCGCGAACATCGCCACCGCGCTGCTGGCCCGCGGCGAGTTCGCGCTGATCCTGGCGACGATGGCGGCGGGCGCCGGACTCGACGAGCGGCTGGCGCCGTTCATCGCCGGCTATGTGCTCGTCCTGGCCGTCCTCGGCCCGCTGGCCGCCGGCCGCTCCGGGCTGCTGGCCCGGGTGCTGCCGAGCGGCCGCACGGGGCGGGTCGCGGAGCCGGAGCCGGTCGGCCGCGCCTAGGGATCACCGGGGGATCGGCCGCCCAGGTGGAGCTCAGCCGTCCCGGCAGATGAGCAGCAGCGCCCGGTCGTCGTTGACGTCCTTGGCGACCGCCTCGATCAGATGCCAGGCGGCGCCGGCGAAGCCGCTGTGCACATAGCGCTCGGCCTCGCCGGTCAGCCGGTCCATGCCCTCGGCGATGTCGCGGTCGGCGGCCTCCACCAGGCCGTCGGTGAACAGCATCAGCACGTCGCCGGGGCGCAGCGTCCCCTTGACCGGGTCGAACTGGGCGCCGTCGTAGACCCCGAGCAGCGGGCCCTCCCCCGCCTTCTCCTCCCAGCGGCCGGTGCCCGCACTGAGCTGGAGGCCGGGGAGATGGCCCGCGGAGAACAGCTCGTAGTCCCCGGACTCCAGGTCCAGGACGAGGTGGACGGAGGTGGCGAAGCCCTCGTCCCAGTCCTGGCGGAGCAGATAGCCGTTGGCGGCCGGCAGGAAGCCGTGCGGCGGCAGCGAGCCCAGCAGGCCGCCGAAGGCGCCGGAGAGCAGCAGCGCCCGGGACGCCGCGTCCATGCCCTTGCCGGAGACGTCGGTGAGCACGACCTCCAGGATGTTGCCGCCCTGGGTGCGGGAGGCCACCACGAAGTCGCCGGAGAAGGACTGGCCGCCGGCCGGGCGGAGCGCCATCTCGTGGTGCCAGCCCTTGGGAAGCTTGGGCAGCGTGCTCTGCACCCGGATCCGTTCCCGCAGGTCGAAGAGCATGGTGCCGCCGCGCCGCCAGGGCACCCCGACCCGGCTGCGGAACTGCGCCACCAGCAGCCCGGAGAGCCCGACCGCGGCGACCACCAGGACCGTGCCCGGGGTGATCCGGTCCCGCCCCTCGTCGTACGGGCCGAACAGCGCCGCCTCGACGATCAGTGCGGCGGCCGAGGCGGCGTACAGGACGAGGAGGTTGGCCGGCCGCAGCAGCAGCCCGCCGGCGATGACCGGGAGGACCAGCGCGGTCGGCGCGATCCACTCCGGGTGCCAGAGGGTGCCCAGGGCGATGGCCGGGACGGCGGCGAGCAGGGCGGCCAGCGCGAGCCAGTCGGAGCCGTCGCCGCGGAAGTAGTCGACACCGGCCTTGCGCATGCCGATGCGGGTCCGGTGCAGCCGTTTGTGCATCCGGGCCCTCAGGCTTTCCGCTCCCGCGCCGCGTGTCATTGTTCTGGGACCTTATCCACCCGTTCGGCGGCGCGTCGATTCGCCGCACGTCACTCCGGGGAATTGCCGGGAATCCGCGTTCGAAATACGGTCGCGCGGCCGGAGGACCGGCTGCTACGGATGGCTCATGACGACAGAGTTGCGGCCGTTGTGCGAGAGCGACTGGGATGCCTGGTACGACAGGCTGGACGTGGCGTTCGGCGGGGTGCCGGACGGGCCGGAGAGGCGCGCGTGGTGGCGTGCGATCACCGAGGTCGAGCGGGCCTTCGGGGTGTGGGACGGCGACGGGATCGTCGGCACCGGCGGATCGTTCTCGTTCGGACTAACCGTGCCCGGTGGAAACGAACTCCCGGTCGCCGGCGTCACGTTGATCAGTGTGCAGCCGACCCACCGGCGGCGCGGGCTGCTGCGCTCGATGATGCGGCATCAGCTGACGGACGTGCACGAGCGCGGGGAGGCGCTGGCGGCGCTGACCGCCACGGAGCCGGCGATCTACGGGCGGTTCGGCTACGGCCCGGCCACCCAGGCGATGTCGATGACCGTGGACACCGTGCGGCTGGCCGCCCCGGACCTGCCGGGCGTGGACGGCGTCCGGCTGCGGCTGGTGGACCCGGAGGCGTCGGTGGCGGAGTGCGAGCGGGTCTACGGGCAGCTGGTGCCGACCCGGCCCGGGATGCTGGCGCGCCGCCCCCACTGGGAACGGCAGCACGTGCTCGACCCGGAGAGCGAGCGGGACGGCGCCGGTCAACTCCAGTGCGTGCTGGCCGAGGTGGACGGCGAGGTGCGGGGCTACGCCCGGTACGCCGTCAAGCCCGACTGGGACCACACCGGGCCGCGCGGGGCGGTGCTGGTGCGCCAGATCGACGCGCTGGACCCGGTGACCTACGCGGCGCTGTGGCGCTATCTGTTCGGGATCGACCTGACCACGTCGGTGGTGGCGCGCGGCCGGCCGCTGGACGACCCACTGCCGCACCTGGTCGCCGACCAGCGGCGCTGTGCGATCAGGATGCAGGAGCAGCTGTTCGTCCGGCCGGTGGACGTCGGGGCGGCGCTGGGGGCCCGGACGTACCGGGCGCCGGTGGAGGTGGTGCTGGAGGTCGCCGACGACTTCTGTCCGTGGAACGCGGGGCGTTGGCGGCTGTCCGGCGACGAGCAGGGCGCGGTTTGCGAGCGGACCACCGAACCGGCCGAACTCGCGCTGTCCGTAAGGGAGTTGGGCTCCGCCTACCTGGGCGGGTTCGCGCTGTCGACGCTGGCCGGGGCCGGGCGGGTGCGGGAGCTGCGGCCGGGTGCGCTGGCGGCGGCGTCGCTGGCGTTCGGGTCGGACGTGGCGCCGTGGCTGCCGCACGGCTTCTGACGCCTGCCGGCGCCGCCCTCGGCGGCCCTCAGGGGCGGGCGGCGGGCGGCTGGCAGCGGGGGCACCAGAAGAGGTTGCGGGCGGCGAGGCCGGCGGTGCGGATCTCGCTGCCGCAGATGTGGCAGGGGGCGCCGGTGCGCCGGTAGACGTAGACCTCGCCGCCGTGGTCGTCGACCCGGGGCGGGCGGCCCATGGCCTCCGGGGTGTGCTCGGGGCGGACGGTGTCGATCCGGTTGTTCCGCACGCCCTCCCGCATCAGGGCGACGAGGTCGGCCCAGACCGCGTCCCACTGGTCGCGGCGCAGGGCGCGGCCGGGGAGGTAGGGGTCGATGCCGTGCCGGAAGAGGACCTCGGCGCGGTAGACGTTGCCGACGCCGGCGATCACCTTCTGGTCGAGCAGCAGCGCCGCGACGGTGGTGCGGCTGCGGGCGATCCGTCGCCAGGCCAGCTCGCCGTCGTCCTCCGGCCGCAGCGGGTCGGGGCCCAGCCGGTCGTGTATCGCCTGCTTCTCGGCGTCGGTGATCAGCGCGCAGGCGGTGGGGCCGCGCAGGTCGGCGTGGTGGTCGGCGCCGACCAGTCGCAGCCGGACGGTGTCGGTGGGCGGCGGGGGCGGGGCGCCGCCGAAGCCGAGCTTGCCGAAGAGGCCGAGGTGGATGTGGACCCAGCGGTCGGGGCCGAAGCCGAGGAAGAGGTGCTTGCCGTGGGCCTCGGCGCTCTCCATGACCTGGGCGTCGATGAGGGCGGCACCGTCGGCGAACTTGCCTTGCGGGCTGGTCGCCCGGATTGCTACGCCCTCGAAGCGTTCGCGGTGGTCCGCGGCCAGGCGGTGGATGGTGTGCCCCTCGGGCATGGGGGTCGTGTCCTCCGGACGGTTTCGTTGCCGGGTGCGGCCCGGTGGCCGGCTTGTGCCCGCCCTCCCCCGCGCCGTTCAGGCGTGGGGGAGGAACGACTGCCCACAAAACCGGCGGCAGCGGGTTCAGTCCTGCTGGGGGTGGTGGGCCGGGATCGGGGGGAGTTCGCCGGTGGTCTCGTAGCGGGAGAGCATCTCGATGCGGCGAGTGTGCCGCTCCTCGCCGGAGTACGGGGTGGCGAGGAAGACCTCGACGAAGCGGGTGGCCTCGTCCACGGTGTGCATCCGGCCGCCGACGGAGATCACGTTGGCGTTGTTGTGCTCGCGGCCGAGCTTGGCGGTCTCCTCGCTCCAGGCGAGCGCGGCGCGGACGCCCTTGACCTTGTTGGCAGCGATCTGCTCGCCGTTGCCGGAGCCGCCGATCACGATGCCGAGGCCGTCCGGGTCACCGGCGGTCCGCTCCGCGGCACGCAGGCAGAACGGCGGGTAGTCGTCCTGGGCGTCGTAGATGTGCGGGCCGCAGTCGACGGGCTCGTGGCCGTTGGCCTTGAGCCAGTCCACGAGGTGGTTCTTGAGGTCGAAGCCGGCATGATCGGAGCCGATGTACACGCGCATGGCATGAGTGTGGCATGCCGTTCCCGGGGTAGACGCCACCGGGGCGCGGCCCGTCTCCTCGCCGCGGCCCCAGCACTTCAGGCAACTCGCCAGTAACGACAACGATCCGGATTCGGCTCTTCCAAACGGTCGTTAACAACGTTCTAATGCCTGGGTTCGACACCGAGAACCACCGAAGGACGGTGCACATGGGCGCGCACCCGCCTACTCCCCCCGCGGTACCCACCGCCGGTCACCCCGGCGACGGCTCCGCGAACCGGTCGCCCGAAGGGCTCCAGGCCGGCCTCAAGAACCGCCATCTGTCCATGATCGCCATTGGCGGGGTGATCGGCGCCGGCCTGTTCGTCGGATCCGGAGCCGGCATCAACGCCGCCGGCCCGGGGATCCTCCTCTCGTACGCGCTGACCGGCCTGCTGGTCGTGCTGGTGATGCGGATGCTGGGCGAGATGGCCGCGGCCTCCCCCACCTCCGGATCGTTCTCCGCCTACGCGGACCGGGCCCTGGGCCGCTGGGCCGGCTTCACCATCGGCTGGCTGTACTGGTTCTTCTGGTCGGTGGTGCTGGCGGTCGAGGCGACCGCGGCGGCGGGGATCCTCACCGGCTGGATACCGGCGGTGCCCCAGTGGGCCTGGGCGCTGCTGGTGATGATCGTGCTGACCGGTACGAACCTGGTGTCGGTGAGCTCGTTCGGCGAGTTCGAGTTCTGGTTCGCCGGGATCAAGGTCGTGGCGATCGTGGTCTTCATCGTGGTCGGGGCGCTGGCGATCTTCGGGCTGCCGCCGGGGCACCACGCGGTGGGCACCGCGAACCTGCTGGGACACGGCGGATTCCTGCCGAAGGGACCGGGCGCGATCCTCTCCGGGATGCTGCTGGTGGTCTTCTCGTTCATGGGCAGCGAGATCGTCACGCTGGCGGCGAGCGAGTCGCCGAACCCGGTGATGGCCGTCCGCAAGGCCGTCAACAGCGTGATCTGGCGGATCGCGCTGTTCTACATCGGGTCGATCGCGGTGATCGTGACGCTGCTGCCGTGGGACAGCAACGCGGTGACCAAGAGCCCGTACGTGGCGGTGCTGGAGTCGCTGAAGATCCCGTACGCGGGCACGGTGATGGACGTGGTCGTGCTGACCGCGGTGCTGTCCTGCCTGAACTCCGGTCTCTACACGGCGTCCCGGATGGCGTTCTCGCTCGGTGAGCGCGGCGACGCGCCGAAGGCGTTCGCGACGGTCAACAAGGGCGGCGTCCCGGCGGTGGCGATCTGGGCGTCGGTGGCCTTCGGCTTCATCGCGACGATCTTCAGCTACACCTCGAAGGACACCATCTTCGAGTTCCTGCTGAACTCCTCGGGCGCGGTGGCGCTCTTCGTCTGGCTGGTGATCTGCGTCTCGCAGCTGCGGATGCGCCGGACCATCGAGCGGGAGACGCCGGAGCGGCTGACGGTGCGGATGTGGCTGTACCCGTGGCTGACCTACGCCACCATCGCGCTGATCCTCTTCGTCGTGGGCTACATGTTCTACGACGACAGCGGCCGCAAGCAGATGGTGCTGTCGGTGGTGGCGGCCGCGGTGGTGCTGGTCGCCGGGCTGATCCTGCAGAAGAAGCGCCCGCGCGAGGTGCCGGAGCCGGCGGCGGCCGTGCGGGCGCCCGAGCAGGCGTAGCCGCCCCGGGCCGAACGCAAGGCGGCGGGGCCCGCACCCCTCCCGGGTGCGGGCCCCGCCGTCGTCGCCGCGGGTGCTCAGCCCCGGCGCCCGGCCAGCTTCCAGGCGGTGGGCAGCGCGCCGGTCGCCAGGGCGATCTTGAGGGCGTCGCCGATCAGGAACGGCACCATGCCGACGGCGACCGCCCGGCCGAGCGACATGTGCAGGGTGAGCGCGAGGTAGGGGACGCCGACGGCGTAGATCACGGCGTTGCCGGCGGCCATCGTGGCGACGGTGCGCAGCGCCCCGCGGTCGCCGCCGCGGCGGGCCAGCGCGCCCACGGCGGTGGCGGCGAGCAGCATGCCGAGGACGTAGCCGAAGGTGGCGCCGCCGGCACCCGAGGCGCCACCCGCGAACCACGGCACGCCGGCGATGCCCGCCACGGCGTAGAGCGCCAGCGACAGCAGGCCGCGGCGGGCGCCGAGCGAGGCGCCCACGAGGAGGGCGGCGAAGGTCTGGCCGGTGACCGGGACCGGGGAGCCGGGGACCGGGACCGCGATCTGGGCCGCCAGGCCGGTGATCACGGCGCCGCCGGCGACCAGCGCGGCGTCGCGGACGCGGGCGCGGGTGGCGGTGGCGGCCGGCAGCAGGTCGGCGAGGACGGCTCCGGGCCGGAGGGTGGGGGCGGCTGTGCTCATCAGGGGACTCCGCGGGTGTGAGGGGACCGTCCGGGGCGGACGGTCCGGCGGGACGTGATGACGTTAGTTCAGGGGGGCGGCGGAGATCACGCGCGAGCGGTGACAAAGCCGCACCGGCCCGCTTGGGGAGTTCCGGACAACGGCCGGAATGCCGGAGCCCGCCGGGGCGCGGGGCGTCTTCGCAGGTCACGTGATGCTCGTCACGGAAGGGGCGGTGGTGCGGGGCCGGTTTTGTGGTAGTCGGTCCCGGGCGGGGAGACTGGGACGGCCTCCGCGGTCACCTGTGGAGTTCCCCCGGACCGGGCGGCGATCCCGCCCTTGCGCCCCTTGCGAGAGTACGAGCCGATGCATGACGCACTGCCGCCCGTGACCGAGAAGGCCGAGAAGGAGCCGCTGTCCGCGGGGCTCAAGCAGCGCCACCTGACGATGCTCGGGCTGGGCGGGGTGATCGGGGCGGGGCTGTTCGTGGGCTCCGGCGCGGGCATCGCGGTGGCCGGGCCGGGGATCGTGCTGTCCTATCTGATCGCCGGGGCGCTGGCGATGCTGATCATGCGGATGCTCGGGGAGATGTCGGCGGCGATGCCGGCGTCGGGGGCGTTCTCGGTGCACGCGGAGCGGGCGCTGGGGCGCTGGGCCGGGTTCAGCGTGGGGTGGCTGTACTGGTTCCTGCTGGTGGTGGTGCTGGCGGTGGAGGCCACCGGCGCGGCGCAGATCGCGCACGGCTGGGTGCCGGCGGTGCCGCAGTGGGGCTGGGTGCTCGTCTTCATGATCGTCTTCACCGCCGCCAACCTGGCCTCGGTGAAGAACTTCGGTGAGTTCGAGTTCTGGTTCGCGACGCTGAAGGTCACCGCGATCGTGCTGTTCCTGGCACTGAGCCTGCTGGCGATCTTCGGGGTGCTGCCCGACACACAGCCGGTCGGCCTGGCCAACCTCACGGGGCAGGGCGGCTTCCTGCCGCACGGCTGGTCCGGGGTGGTCTCCGGGGTGCTGGCCGTGGTGTTCGCCTTCGGCGGGCTGGAGGTGGTCACCATCGCGGCGGCCGAGTCCGACGATCCGGCGCGGGCGGTGGGCCGGGCGGTGCGCAGCGCGGTGTGGCGGATTCTCTTCTTCTACGTGGGCTCGATGCTGGTGATCGTCACCGTGCTGCCCTGGTCGTCGATGCGGCCGGGGAAGAGCCCGTACGTCATGGTGCTGGACCACATCGGGGTGCCCGGCGCCGGGCAGATCATGAACATCGTGGTGTTCGTGGCGCTGCTGTCGGCGCTGAACGCCAACCTCTACGGCGCCTCGCGGATGGTGTTCTCGCTGGCCGAGCGCGGGGAGGCGCCGCGCGGGCTGCTGAAGGTGTCGGGGTGGGGGTCCCCCCGCTCGAGCGAAACCGAGAGGGGGGGAGGCGTGCCGCGCCGGGCGGTGCTGGCCTCCGTCGCGTTCGGCTTCGTCTCGGTGCTGCTGAATCTCAAGTGGCCGGATTCGGTCTTCCTGTACCTGCTCAACTCGGTCGGCGCGGTGCTGCTGTTCGTCTGGGGGCTGATCGCCGTCTCCCAGCTGCGGCTGCGGCCCCGGATCGAACAGGAGGTGCCGGAGCGGCTGGTGCTGCGGATGTGGGCGTTCCCCTATCTGACGTGGCTGGCGCTGGCGGCGATGGGCGCGGTGATCGTGCTGATGCTGACCGACGACACGGCCCGGCCGCAGCTGCTGTGGTCGGCCGGGGCGACCGCGGCGGTGCTGCTGGTGGCGGGCGTGCGGGAGCTGCGGGCGCGGCGGGCGCGGGGCTGAGGGCCGCCGTCGGCGGGGCGGCCGGGGCGGTTCCGGGCCCGTCCCGCCGCGTTTGAGACCGACCTCACATTTGTCGCATTCGACGAGGTATCAGACACGCTCGGTCACGATCGCGTCTGAATACCGAACAATCGCTGCACGACTGTTGCCCTGAGCGGACAGGGACGCCCAGACTGAGCCAGCTTTGCCGAGGACCCCCGGAAATGAGCCGTCCGCGGCCCCGGGAGAACGCAGAATCGCCCCGCCCGCATCTCACTTACTGGGACAGGTACGACATGAATCGGACACCCTCGTCCGCCGGTTCCGCCGATGCGCGGTCCGCCGCGGCCCCGGGCACCGGCCAGGACGGCGGCGCACTGTCGCACGGCCTCAAGCAGCGCCACCTCTCGATGATCGCCCTCGGCGGCGTGATCGGCGCGGGGCTGTTCGTCGGCTCGCGCGAGGGCATCGCGGCGGCCGGCCCGTCGATCGTGCTGGCGTACGCGGTCTCCGGGGCACTGGTCATGCTGATCATGCGGATGCTCGGCGAGATGTCCGCGGCCCGGCCGTCCTCCGGCTCCTTCTCCGTGCACGCCGAGCGCTCCATAGGCTCCTGGGCCGGCTTCACCGTGGGCTGGATGTTCACCGCGCTGCTGTGCGTGGCGGTGGCGGTCGAGGCGCTGGGCGCGGCGGACGTGCTGCACCAGTGGTTCCCGTCCACCCAGCCGTGGATGTGGGTACTGCTGATCATGGTGGTCTTCACCGCCACCAACCTCACCTCGGTCGGCAACTTCGGCGAGTTCGAGTTCTGGTTCGCCGCCCTGAAAGTCGCCGCGATCGTCCTCTTCCTGGTCCTGGGCCTGCTGGCCATCTTCGGTCTGCTGCCCGGCACCTCGGCGCCCGGCGCCAGCCATCTGACCGGCGACGGCGGCTTCCTGCCCAAGGGCGTGGACGGCCTGATGGTCGGTCTGCTGGCGTCGGTGTTCGCCTACGGCGGTCTGGAGACGGTGACCATCGCGGCCGCCGAGTCCAAGGACCCGGCCCGCGGCGTGGCCCGCGCGGTGCGCACCGCGATGTGGCGGATCGCGCTCTTCTACGTCGGCTCGATGGCGATCATCGTCACCGTCATCCCCTGGAGCGCGCCGTCCATCGCCAAGAGCGGCCCCTACGTGGCGGTGCTGGACTACCTCAAGATCCCGGCGGCCGGCCAGATCATGAACGTGGTCATCCTGGTCGCGCTGCTCTCGGCGGTGAACGCCAACATCTACGGTGCCTCCCGGATGGCCTACTCGCTGATCGCCCGCGGCCAGGGCCCGGCCTTCCTCGGGAAGGTGGGCGGCGGCGTGCCGCGGCGGACGGTGCTGCTGTGCGCCACGTTCGGCTTCCTCGCGGTGGTGCTGAGCTTCGTGTGGCCGACCACGGTCTTCCAGTGGCTGCTGAACATGGTCGGCGCCGCCGTCCTGGTGGTCTGGGGCTTCATCGCCGCCGCCCAGCTGCGCACCCGGCGGCAGTTGGAGCGCGAGGAGCCCGAGAAGCTGATCGTGAAGATGTGGGCCTTCCCCTTCCTCACGTGGGTGGCGCTGGCCGGCATCGCCGCGGTGCTGGTGCTGATGCTGCGCGACGACAACCAGCGGATCCAGCTGTTCTTCACCGCCGGCTTCGGCCTGGTGCTGACCGTCGTCGGGCTCGTCCGGCAGCGGACGCTGAGCAGGCAGTAGAGCCGCATCCGGGCCGACGACGGCCCACCCGGTTCCCCAGGGCGGGGCGGGGCCTCCATCGGAGGTCCCGCCCCGCCTTACGTCTTTGGGACCAGGTCGCCCGCCACCATGGGTCCGTGATCACTCCTGCTGATAGCGTGCTCTTGCACATTGATTGCAACTACGGCGATATCGCAGCTTGGAGGCGGGGTCGGCATGGCGACCTACACACTTCCGGAACTCCCGTACGACTACTCGGCGCTGGCGCCCGTCATCAGCCCCGAAATCATCGAGCTGCACCACGACAAGCACCACGCGGCCTATGTGAAGGGCGCCAACGACACCCTCGAGCAGCTCGCCGAGGCGCGTGACAAGGATCAGTGGGGCAGCATCAACGGCCTGGAGAAGAACCTCGCGTTCCACCTCTCCGGCCACATCCTGCACAGCATCTACTGGCACAACATGACCGGCGACGGCGGCGGCGAGCCGCTGGCGGCGGACGGCGTGGGCGAGCTCGCCGACGCCCTCGCCGAGAGCTTCGGCTCCTTCGCCAAGTTCAAGGCCCAGCTGACCAAGGCGTCCGCCACCACCCAGGGCTCCGGCTGGGGCGTCCTGGCCTACGAGCCGGTGACCGGCCGCCTCATCGTCGAGCAGATCTACGACCACCAGGGCAACGTCGGCCAGGGCTCGGTGCCGATCCTGGTCTTCGACGCCTGGGAGCACGCCTTCTACCTCCAGTACAAGAACCAGAAGGTGGACTTCATCGAGGCGATGTGGCAGGTCGTCAACTGGCAGGACGTGGCCAAGCGCTACACGGCCGCCAAGGAGCGCGCCAACAACCTGCTGCTGGCGCCGTGAGGCGGTAGCGGCCGAGGCGGCCTGCCTCGTGATCGTCTTCTCACCCTTCACCTGGCAGGCGGACAACGGCGGGGCCCCCGCGAGGACGTGACTCGCGGGGGCCCCGCTGTGTTCGCGCGGCGTCCGCCGGCCGCCGATGGGTGCGGACGGGGCTCAGTCGAAGGTCGGCGCCTGCGTCCTCGTCCTCTTGAGCTCGAAGAAGCCCGGGACGGAGGCGACGGCCAGGGTGCCGTCCCAGAGCTTGGCGGCCTGGTCGCCCTTGGGGGCCGGGGTGACGACCGGACCGAAGAACGCGATCTGGTCGCCGTCCGAGCCCGGCACCGCGATCACCGGCGTGCCGACCTCCTGGCCGACCAGGTCTATGCCCTCCTTGTGCGAGGCGCGCAGCTCGGCGTCGTAGGTGTCCTTGTCGGCGTACTCGATCAGCTCGGCGGGCAGGCCGGCGTCGGCCAGGGCGGCGGCCATGGACTCGTGGCTGACGCCCTCGCCGGCGTTGTGGAAGCGGTTGCCGAGCGCGGTGTAGAGCCTGCCGACGACCTCGTCGCCGTGCAGCTGCTGGGCGGCGGTCACCACGCGGACCGGACCCCACGCCTTGCCGCCCGGGCGCATGTTCTCCGCGTACTGCGGCGGCAGCTCGTCGAGTTTGTTCTCGTTGAGCACGGCCAGGCTCATCACATGCCAGCGCACCTGGACCGGGCGGACCTTCTCCACCTCCAGCATCCAGCGGGAGGTCAGCCACGCCCAGGGGCACAGCGGGTCGAACCAGAAGTCTGCCGGGGTCTTGGCGGTCTCGGACACGAGGTCTCCTCTTGAGAGCTTCAGCGGCGTTGTTCCGTACACGCTTCAACCGACCGCATGCGTGCCATGATTCCCCGTGTTCGATATCCGAGACGAGGGTGAGGGAGGCACACCGTGCCAGGTGAGAATCTGTCCCGGGAAGAGGCACGTGAGCGGGGCCGGCTGCTGACGGTCGACGGTTACGACGTGGCGCTGGACGTCCGCTCAGCGGTCGCCCGGGGCCCCGAGGCGGCCACCTTCCGCTCCCGGACGACGATCCGCTTCCGCTGCGCCGAGCCCGGCGCGACGAGCTTCGCCGACCTCCTGGCGCCCTCGGTCACCGCGCTCACCCTCAACGGCCGCGCGCTGGACCCGGCCGCGGTCTTCGACGGCACCCGGATCGCGCTGGCCGACCTCGCCGCCGAGAACACCCTCGTCGTCGACGCGCAGTGCGCCTACAGCCGCACCGGCGAGGGCCTGCACCGCTTCGTCGACCCCGAGGACGGCGAGGTCTACCTCTACACCCAGTACGAGCCCGCCGACGCCCGCCGGGTCTTCGCCAACTTCGAACAGCCCGACCTGAAGGCCCCGTTCACCTTCGAGGTGACCGCGCCGGACGGCTGGCTGGTGCTGAGCAACGGCGCCCAGGAGGGCGACGCCGAGGGCGGACGGCACCGGTTCGCCACCACCCAACCCATCTCCACGTACATCACCGCGGTGGTCGCCGGCCCGTACCACTACGTGACGGACACCTACCGCCGCACCTTCGAGGACGGCACCGAGCTGACGGTCCCGCTCGGCGCGCTGTGCCGCAAGGGGCTGGCCCGGCACTTCGACGCGGACGACGTCTTCACCGTCACCAAGCAGGGCCTGGACTTCTTCCACGACCGCTTCGACTTCCCGTACCCGTTCGGCAAGTACGACCAGGCGTTCGTGCCCGAGTACAACCTCGGCGCGATGGAGAACCCCGGCTGCGTCACCTTCCGCGAGGAGTTCATCTTCCGCGGCAAGGTCACCGAGGCGTCCTACGAGCGCCGGGCCAACGTCATCCTGCACGAGATGGCCCACATGTGGTTCGGCGACCTGGTCACCATGCACTGGT
Source organism: Streptomyces sp. BHT-5-2 (assembly GCF_019774615.1). Lineage (NCBI taxonomy): Bacteria > Bacillati > Actinomycetota > Actinomycetes > Kitasatosporales > Streptomycetaceae > Streptomyces > Streptomyces sp. BHT-5-2. The sequence continues at coordinate 219,549 of NZ_CP081496.1, forward strand.
GGGACGACCTGTGGCTGAAGGAGTCCTACGCGGACTTCATGGGCAGCTTCGCGCAGGTCGGCGCGACCCGCTTCACCGACGGCTGGATCACCTTCGCCAACCGCCGCAAGTCCTGGGCGTACCGGGCCGACCAGCTGCCCTCCACCCACCCGATCACCGCCGACATCCGCGATCTGGAGGACGCCAAGCTCAACTTCGACGGCATCACCTACGCCAAGGGCGCCAGCGTCCTGAAGCAGCTGGTCGCCTACGTCGGCCAGGACGCGTTCCTCGAAGGCGCCCGGCGCTACTTCAAGCGGCACGCCTACGGCAACACCCGGCTCGCGGACCTGCTGTCGGTGCTGGAGGAGACCTCCGGCCGGGACCTGGCCGCCTGGTCCCGCGCCTGGTTGGAGACGGCCGGCCTCAACTCCCTGACGCCGCAGGTCACCTACGACGCACAGGACCGGATCACCGAGCTGAGCATCCTCCAGGAGGCGTCCGAGAGCCACCCGGAGCTGCGGCCGCACCGGGTCGCGGTGGGCCTGTACCGCCGCCTGGACGCGGACTCGGCGCTGGTGCGCTACGCCCGCGCCGAGGTGGACGTGGCCGGGCCGCGGACGGCGGTGCCGGAGCTGGCCGGCGTCGAGCGGCCGGAGCTGATCCTGGTCAACGACGAGGACCTGACGTACTGCAAGACCCGCTTCGACGAGGGGTCGCTGGCCACCCTGCGGGCCCGGCTCGGCGACCTGACCGACCCGATGGCGCGGGCGCTGTGCTGGACGGCGGTGTGGGGGCTGACCCGGGACGGGCTGATGCCGGCCCGCGACTTCCTGGCGCTGGTGCGGCGGTTCGCCGGCGCGGAGACCGTCGTCGGGGTGCTGCAGTCGGTGCTCGGCCAGGCGGAGGCGGCGCTGGAGCACTACGTCGCGCCGGAGTACCGCGAGCGGGCCGCCCAGGAGCTGTCCGCGGCCGCGCTGCGCGAGCTGCGGCTGGCCGAGCCGGGCAGCGGCCACCAGCTCAGCTGGGCCCGGCACTTCGCCGCGGTGGCCACCACCGAGGCCGACCTCCAGCTCCTCCGGGGGCTGCTGAACGACACCGCGAAGATCGACGGGCTGGCCGTGGACCAGGAGCTGCGCTGGGCGTTCCTGCTGCCGCTGGCCGCGCACGGGGCCGCCGACGAGGCCGCGATCGACGCCGAACTGGCCCGTGACGACACCGCCTCCGGCAAGCGGCACCAGGTGCGCTGCCTGGCCGCCCGCCCCGCGGCCGAGGTCAAGGCGGCCGCCTGGGCGGACGTGATGGAGTCCGACGCCCTCTCCAACGCCCTGGTGGAGGCGACCCTCAGCGGCTTCGCACAGCCCTCGCAGCGGGAGTTGCTGGCGCCGTACGCGCCGCGCTACTTCACCGCGATCGAGCGGATCTGGCAGGAGCGGTCCATCGAGATCGGGATGTCGGTGGTGCGCGGGCTGTTCCCGTCCTGGCAGGTGGACGGGGCCACGCTGGCGGCCGCGGACGGCTGGCTGGCGGAGCGCCCGGAGGCGGCGCCCGCACTGCGCCGGCTGGTGCTGGAGGAGCGGGACGACCTGGCCCGGGCACTGCGCGCACAGGCTTGTGACGAGGCGGCCGGCCCCAGGCCGTAACCCGGGCCCCGACCTGCCTCTATCGGCCGTCGAACGCCCGTACTTGAGGGCAGGATTGTCCCGCTTGTGCCACAGGCGGGTAACAGCGGTTAGGGGGTGGAGGGGGGCCGGGAATCTGCCCGGCATGAACCACGACATGCCGCTCTCCCCGCTCCCCCTCCACCACCTGGCCGACGGCAGCTGCCCGGTGCTGACGACCCATCAACTCCGGGCGTACGGCGTCCCGCCCGCCGAGATCGCCGAGCGCTGCCGTCCGGGCGGCCCCTGGCAGCAGCTGCTGCCGGGCGTCCACCTGCTCCACCAGGGGCCGCCCACCAGCGAGGAGCGGCTGCACGCCGCGCTGCTCTACGCCCGCCACCGCGGCCCCTCCGTGCCGACCCAGCCGCGTTCCGGGGAGGCCACCCCGGAACCGATGATCACCGGGCTGGCGGCGCTCGCCCTGCACGGCTTCGCCGCCGCTCCCCCGCTGCTCTCCCTGGACCGCATCGAGGTCCTGGTGGGCCGCACCCGGCGGCTGCGCTCGGCCGGCTTCGCGGGCATCGTCCGGGGCGCGGACCTGCCGCTCCCCGAGGAGGTCACCGGCGTCCCCACCGCCCCCGTGCCGCGTGCGCTGGCCGACGCGGTGGCCAACCTCGGCGACGGCACCACGGTGCGCCGGCTGCTGACCGAGGCGGTGCGCGGCGGGCACTGCGAGGCGGCCTCGGTGGTGCGGGAGCTGAGCCGGGCCCGGCTGCTGACCCGGCCGCACGTGGTCGACGCGGTGGACGCCCTGATGGCCGAGGGCCGGGCCCTGGCCGAGCAGCGGCTCTACGACATGGTGCGCACCTTCGGGCTGCCCGACCCGCTGTGGAACGTCGACCTGCGGCTGCCCGGCGGCCCGTACCTGGGCGTGGTCGACGCGTACTGGCCCGAATACGGGGTGGCCGTGACGCTCGACACCCGCACTCCGCGCCCGTCCGACCACCGTCCCGCCGACCCGCCCCGCGACGAGCAGCGGGAGCGTCTGGAGCGGCTCGGCGTCACCCTCGTCCGCTGCCGGCCGCAGATGCTGCGGGAGGCCCCCGAACAGCAGGCGACGGTGATCCGCACGGCCCTGATGGCGGCGGCGGACCGGGAGCCCACGTCGTACGTGGTCGTCCTGCCGCACTGACCGCGCCCCACCGCGGGAGGTGACCGCGGGTGACGACAGGTGACCACCGGAAACGCTCCGTGGGCAACCGCGCGGCCCCGGTCTCCGTCTATGGGAATGGATTGGACAAGGCGACGGGTCTCACACACATGATGGGAGCGCCACTGAGCAGGTGTTCCAGCAGAGACACCCGTAGCCCGGCCGGCGGGCGGGCCAGGTCAGAAAGAAGGAGTCCCATGAGGATCGGAATCGTCGGAGCGACCGGACAGGTCGGCGGCGTGATGCGGCGCATTCTCGCCGAGCGCAACTTCCCGGTCGAGCAGCTGCGGCTGTTCGCTTCGGCCCGGTCCGCCGGACGGACGCTGCCCTGGCAGGACACCGAGATCACCGTCGAGGACGCGGCCACCGCGGACTACTCCGGACTGGACATCGTGCTCTTCTCGGCCGGTGGCGCGACCTCCCGGGCGCTGGCGGAGAAGGTCGCCGACGCCGGCCCGGTCGTGATCGACAACTCCTCGGCCTGGCGCCGCGACCCGCAGGTCCCGCTGGTCGTCGCGGAGGTCAACCCGCAGGCCATCGCCGACCGGCCCAAGGGCATCATCGCCAACCCGAACTGCACCACCATGGCCGCCATGCCGGTGCTGCGCCCGCTGCACGAGGAGGCCGGACTGGTCTCCCTGGTGGTCGCCACCTACCAGGCGGTCTCCGGCAGCGGCCTGGCCGGCGTCGCCGAGCTGGACGCGCAGGCCCGCAAGGTCATCGAGCAGGACGCCACCCAGCTGACGCACGACGGTGCCGCGGTGGAGTTCCCCGCCCCCGAGAACTACGTCCGCCCGATCGCCTTCAACGTCCTGCCGATGGCCGGCTCGATCGTCGACGACGGGCTGAACGAGACCGACGAGGAGCAGAAGCTCCGCCACGAGAGCCGCAAGATCCTGGACATCCCGGAGCTGAAGGTCTCCGGCACCTGTGTCCGCGTCCCGGTCTTCACCGGCCACTCCCTCCAGGTCAACGCCCGCTTCGCGCGCCCGATCGCGCCCGAGCGCGCCCAGGAGCTGCTGGCCGCCGCCCCCGGCGTGGCGCTCTCCGACGTCCCCACCCCGCTCCAGGCCGCCGGCCAGGACGCCGCCTTCGTGGGCCGGATCCGCCGCGACGAGACCGTCGACAACGGCCTGGCGCTGTTCGTCTCCAACGACAACCTGCGCAAGGGCGCGGCGCTCAACGCCGTCCAGATCGCCGAGCTGGTCGCCGCGGAGCTGCGCGGCTGAACCACAGACCGCTACCCGAAGGCCGGGGCCCGTACGGAAGTCGCTTCCGTACGGGCCCCGGCCTTCGGTCGGAGGGCGCCCCAGGGCACAACCGTTCAGAGCGCCAGTTGCTGCCGCAGTGCGCGATCGATCTCCTTGAGCGTGTGCGGCGGCACCACTCCGACCTGCTGGCCGAAGCGCGAGAAGTCCAACGCACGGATCTGTTCGCACTGCGCCTTGGAGTCGACCTTCAAGCCGCACTCTGTGCTGTGCAGGAAGACCTGGAACGGCCGCACGTGCGCGACGTTGGACGTCACCGGCACCACGGCCAGAACACCACGCCCCGCGCGGCGTGCCATGCGGTTCGCCGCATTATTCGTCACCAGGACGGCAGGCCGCTGCTTGTTGGCTTCGCTGCCGACTGCCGGCTCCAGATCCACCAGGTAGATGTCACCGCGATTCATCAGAAAGCCCGTCCCCCACCGTACGGTCCCACAGTTCGGCATCCTCACTGGCGTACCACTCGTCCCACGCCGCGAGGTACTCCTCTTCCAGAGCCACCTCTCGCAGCATCTGGATGGCGGCGTGTATCACTGCGGACCTGGACTCCGCCGCTTTCTTGGCGGCGTACTCGTCAACGAAGTCAACGTCCTCCTGCGGCAGACTCACACTAATCTTCATACCCATAAGGCTACCCGAGGTAGGCAGGAAGGCGCTACCCCAGGTACGCCCCGCGGCAACCGCCCCGCGTGGAAGGATGGCCCGACGCTGCGACAACCGATGACTGTGAAGGAGAGGCACGGGTGCCTGGTACGAATCTGACCCGGGAAGAGGCCCAGGAGCGGGCGCGTCTGCTGACCGTGGACGCGTACGACATCGAGCTGGACCTGAGCGGGGCGCAGGAGGGGGGCACGTTCCGGTCGGTGACGACGGTCCGGTTCGATGCCGCGCAGGACGGTGCCGCGTCGTTCATCGACCTGGTCGCGCCGACCGTGCACGAGGTGGTGCTCAACGGCACCGCGCTGGACGCGACGGAGGCGTTCGCGGACTCGCGGATCGCGCTGCCCGGGCTGCGGGCGGGGCGCAACGAGCTGACGGTCGTCGCCGACTGCGCGTACACCAACACCGGTGAGGGGCTGCACCGGTTCGTCGACCCGGTGGACCAGCAGGCGTATCTCTACACCCAGTTCGAGGTGCCCGACGCCCGGCGGGTGTTCGCGTCCTTCGAGCAGCCGGACCTCAAGGCGACGTTCCGGTTCACCGTGAAGGCCCCGGCGGGCTGGACGGTCATCTCCAACTCCCCCACGCCCGAACCGGCCGACGACGTCTGGCGGTTCGAGCCGACCCCGCGGATCTCCACCTACGTCACCGCACTGATCGCCGGCCCCTACCACAGTGTGCACAGCACCTGGGAGGGCGCCGACGGCCGCTCGGTGCCGCTGGGGATCTACTGCCGGCCGTCGCTGGCCGAGCACCTGGACGCGGAGGAGATCTTCGCGGTCACCCGCCAGGGCTTCGACTGGTTCCAGGAGAAGTTCGACTACGCCTACCCCTTCGCCAAGTACGACCAGCTCTTCGTCCCGGAGTTCAACGCCGGGGCGATGGAGAACGCCGGCGCGGTCACCATCCGCGACCAGTACGTCTTCCGCTCGAAGGTGACCGACGCGGCCTACGAGGTACGTGCCGAGACGATCCTGCACGAGCTGGCGCACATGTGGTTCGGCGACCTGGTCACCATGGAGTGGTGGAACGACCTGTGGCTGAACGAGTCGTTCGCCACCTACACCTCCATCGCCTGCCAGGCGTACGCGCCGGGCAGCAAGTGGCCGCACTCCTGGACCACCTTCGCCAACTCCATGAAGACCTGGGCCTACCGGCAGGACCAACTGCCCTCCACCCACCCGATCATGGCCGAGATCCGCGACCTGGACGACGTCCTGGTCAACTTCGACGGCATCACCTACGCCAAGGGCGCCAGCGTCCTCAAGCAGCTGGTCGCCTACGTCGGCATGGACGAGTTCTTCACCGGCGTCCAGGCGTACTTCAAGGCCCACGCCTTCGGCAACACCCGGCTGAGCGACCTGCTCGGGGCACTGGAGGCGACCAGCGGCCGGGACCTCGCGACCTGGTCGAAGAAGTGGCTGCAGACCGCGGGCATCAACGTCCTGCGCCCGGAGCTGACCGTGGACGCCGACGGCACCGTCACCGCGTTCGCGGTACGCCAGGAGGCCCCCGCACTGCCCGCCGGCGCCACCGGCGAGCCCGTACTGCGCCCGCACCGCATCGCCATCGGCTACTACGACCTGACCGACGGCAAGCTTCTGCGCACCGGCGGCGTCGAACTGGACGTGGACGGCGAACGCACCGAGGTCCCCTTCCCGGCCGGCTTCCGCCGCCCGGACGTGATCCTCCTCAACGACGGCGACCTCTCCTACGCCAAGGTCCGGCTGGACGAGGAGTCGCTGAAGGTCGTCACCGCGCACCTCGGCGACTTCGCCGACTCCCTCCCGCGCGCCCTGTGCTGGGCCTCGGCCTGGGACATGACCCGCGACGGCGAACTGCCCACCCGCGACTACCTCGCACTGGTCCTCTCCGGCATCGGCAAGGAGAGCGACATCGGCGTCGTCCAGTCCCTCCACCGCCAGGTGAAGCTGGCCCTGGACCTGTACGCGGCACCCGAGTGGCGCGGACGCGGCCTGGCGCAGTGGACCGAGGCGGCGCTGGCGCATCTGCGGGCGGCCGAGCCGGGCAGCGACCACCAGCTGGCCTGGGCGCGGGCGTTCGCCGCGTCGGCCCGCACCGGAGAGCAGCTGGACCTCCTCGCGGGCCTGCTGGACGGTACGCAGGAGATCCCCGGGCTGGCCGTGGACACCGAGCTGCGCTGGGCGCTGCTGGAGCGGCTGGCCGCCACCGGCCGGGCCGACGAGCCGGAGATCGCCGCCGAGCTGGAGCGGGACGCGACCTCGGCCGGCGAACGGCACGCGGCGACGGCACGCGCCGCCCGGCCCACCGCGGAGGCCAAGGCCGCCGCCTGGGCCTCGGTCGTGGAGTCCGACAAACTCCCCAACGCCGTGCAGGAGGCCGTCATCGCCGGCTTCGTCCAGCCCGACCAGCGGGAGCTGCTGGCGCCCTACACCGCGAAGTACTTCGAGGCGGTCAAGGACGTCTGGGAAAGCCGCAGCCACGAGATGGCGCAGCAGATCGTGGTGGGCCACTACCCGGCCCTCCAGGTCTCCCCGGAGACCCTGGAGGCCACCGACGCCTGGCTCGCCCGGGCCGAGCCCAGCCCGGCCCTGCGCCGGCTGGTGACGGAGTCCCGGGCCGGCGTCGAGCGGGCGCTGAGGGCCCGCGCGGCGGACGCGGCGGCCGGCGCCTGACCGGCCCGCGGCAGCGCCAAGGGGCGTGCCCCCGGAACCGAACCGGTTCCGGGGGCACACCCCTTGCCGCGGGTGGTGACGCGCGAGGCGGCGTCTGGAGTCGCCCGGCGGACGGGGCGTCAGGAGCGTGACCGTCCGCCGGGCGGGTCGGGAATCCCCCGGCTCCTGCGAGCGCGGAGGAGTGCCACCGGGTCCCGTCCCCCTCCCACGGGACCCGACGGAAGGCGCGGTGCCGGACGAGGTGCCGGGTGCCGCGGCGGGTGCCGCGTCAGCCGCTCAACTCGTCGAAGCGGCGGACGAGTTCGGCCCGGCCGGCCTCGGTGAGGTCGCCGTGCACCCGCATCCGGGCCAGGCCGCCGTCGGGGTAGACGTCCAGGCGGACGTGGGTGGCGGTGACCCGGCGGGGCAGCACGAAGCGGTGCGGGGTGTCGGGCTGGAGCCGGGTCCTGGGCAGGATCTCGAACCACGCGGAGGCGTCGTCCGGGTTCCCGTCGCAGCCCGAGAGCCGGGCCCAGCCGGCCGAGTTGCCCTTGAGGTAGGCGGTGTCGATCTCGACGGCGCGGATCTCGCCCTGCGCGGCGAGTTTGAACCGCACCCAGTCGTTGGTGCCGCGGACCCGGCGGCGGCGGTTCTCCCAGCCGTCGTCCATCTTGCGCGACAGATCCGGCTGGATGATCTGGGTGGGCGAGGAGTAGAAGCGGTCCGAGGCGTCCTCGACGGTGCCGCCGTGCATCACCGACGCCAGGTCGAGGGTGCCGAGCACGTCCAGCCACTCCGGGTCGGGGACCACCTCGCCGTGGACCCGGAGGCGGGCTATGCCCCCGTCGGGGTGCTGCTTGAGGCGGAGGTGGGTGAAGCGCCGCTCGGCGGTGACCTCGAAGCCGTTGGCGGCGTGGCCGCGTACGGGGGTGCGGGGGACGATCTCCTCCCACTTCACGTCGTCGGCGAGCAGCTCCTCGGGGCCGGGGCTGCCGGGCAGCGCGGTCGCCTCGACGGTGACCTGCTGCGGGTAGTTGCCGCGGAAGTGGGCGGTGTCGACGACGACGCCGCGGATCACGCCGGGGGCGGCCAGGCGGATCAGCGCCCAGTCGTGCTCGTCCTCGGTGGGGAAGGGGTGGTCGCCGTCGGCGCCCCGGCGGCGCCGGGTCTCCCAGCCGTCCATGATCTTGCCCTTGTGCCCGAAGTGCTCGGGGTCGAAGACCGCCGGGCCCGGCTTCAGCAGGTTCTCCCGCTCGGCGAAGAACTCGTCGTTGGCGGCGATCACACCGGCGCCGAAGCGGCGGTCGGCCAGGTCGACGAGCGAGGTGAAGGCGAAGTCACCGCCGCGGTAGTCGGCGAACGGGTCGCCGCCTGCGTAGGGCTGGGCGTCGTTGGCGTGCGGATCGGTGGCATCGGCTGCCGGGGTGGCGGACATGCGTTTCCCTTCTGCTCCTGTGTGCGGTGCTGGGGACCGGTCCACCGTCGCAGCGGAACACCTCACAGGTCCATCGAAAGTTCGTGAGGAATACCTTCAGCCGCACTGAAAGGTCGCCGCTCACGGGCGCAGCCGAGAGGTCGTAGCTGAGAGGTCGCCGCCGGTGGGGCGCCTCAGTCCGTCGCGAAGGCCGGCGGTCCGCCGTCGTCGCCGGTGCGGCCGGTGGACGCCTGGGCGGCGGCCGCCTGGCGGAGCGCGGCCAGCACCCGGGCCAGGCCGGGCGCCGCCTCGGAGCCGCGCCGGACGGCGGCGACCACATGGCGGCGCGGCTGGTCGGCGTGGAGCACCCGCAGCGCCACCCCGCCGCCGTGCCCGGGGGCCCGCAGCCCGCCCGCCGTCGCCATCCGGGGCACCAGCGCCACGCCCATACCGGCCGCGACCATCGCCCAGATCGCGCTCCAGTCGGCGGCGGCGTGCGCCTGTTCCGGGACGAACCCGGCACTCTCGCAGGCGGCGGTGGTGATCTGCGACCACGGACCGCTGCTGCCGAAGATCCACGGCTCGCCGGCCAGGTCGGCCAGCCGCAACCCCGGCTCGGCGGCCAGCGGATGGCCGGCCGGCAGCGCCACGTCCAGCGGGTCGGCGAGCAGCGCGACCCGGCTGAACTTCGGGTCGCGCGGGGTGGGCGCGTGCGCGGCCAGCGACAGCGCCAGATCGACACTGCCCTCGGCCAGCAGCTCGTACGCGGCCTCCGCCTCGGCCTCCCGCACGGTGACCGCCAGCCCCGGGTGGCTGCGGCGCAGTTCCTGGACGGCGGGCACCACCAGCGCCGGGATGGCGGTGGAGAACGCCCCGACCCGCACCGTGCCGGCCTCCCCCTGGAGGTAGCCGAGGAGGTCCGCGTCGGCCCGCTCCAGCTGCGCGAAGACCGCCTCGGCGTGCCGCAGCACCAGTTGGGCGGCGCCGGTGAGCCGGACCCGCCGGCCGTGTGCCTCCAGCAGCGTCACCCCGAGGGATCTGGCGAGCCCGGACAACTGCTGCGAGACCGCCGAGGGCGTCATGTGCAGCGCCTCGGCGGTCGCGGTGACCGTGCCCAGCTCCTGGAGGGTGCGCAGGATGCGGAGCTTCTTGATGTCCCAGTCGGCCATGCGGGCAGCGTACGCACCCGGCGCGGCCGGCTCGTTCACCGCCGGCCGGCCGCCGCCCCCAGGGCGACCCCGGCGACGATCAGCGCCATGCACACCACCTGCACCGCGCCGATCCCCTCGCCCAGGACGGCCGCCGAGAGCAGCGCCACGCACACCGGCTGGAGGTAGTAGACGGCGCCCGCGCGGGCGGCGCCGACCAGGGCGATCGCCTTGTTCCAGGTGAAGTAGGCGACGGCGGAGGAGCACACCCCGATGTAGAGCAGCGGCCCGACCGTCCCGGTGGTGACCGGGAAGCCGCCCTCCACGGTGCGGCTGACGGCATAGGCCGGCACCAGCATCGCGGCGCCCAGCGCGAACGTCATGAACAGGAAGGAGAGCTGGCCGATGCCCTCGGGGCGGCGGCGCAGCAGCGCGCTGTAGCCGGCGAACGTGGTGGTGGCGGCCAGCATCCACAGGTCGCCGCCGGCGAAGTCCAGGTGCAGCACCGCGGTCGGCGAGCCCTTGCCGACGAGGGTGACCACGCCCAGCAGCGCGAGCACCATGCCGGCGGCGCGGCGGGCCCCCAGCGGCTCACGGCCGCCGCGCCGCCGGCCGACCAGGTCGAAGAGGGCGATCATCATCGGCGAAGCGGCCGCGATCATCGCCATGTTGGTGGCGGAGGTGCTCCGACCGGCGGTGTAGATCAGGGTGTTGAAGAGGGTGACGCCCAACAGGGCGGCCACCGCCAGGAATCCGAGGTGCCGGCGGATCACCGGCCAGTCCCGGCGGACCGGGCCGAGCGCGAACGGGGCGACCGCCAGCAGCGCCACGATCCAGCGCCAGAAGGCGGTCTGGACGGGCGGCACGGTCGCGTGCAGGGCGCGGGCGATGACGAAGTTGCCGGACCAGACGACGGTCGCCGCCAGGGCCAGGGCCAGCCCGACGGCCTGCGCGGACGGTGTGCGGTGGACGCGGACCCGCTCCAGGACTGCCACGGTTTCCTCTCCCTCGGTGGTGGATGTGCGTCCACCGTGGCAGCCAGCTATCCATCAGGTCCATCGAATACTTCAGACGATTCCTTTCAGTAAAGCTAAAAGAAACCGCTCTGCTGAATCCGCTGCGGGAAATCGGCTCCGGGAGTTCCGATCCGGGTCAGCCGCGGGCCGCCCGGCGGGCCAGGATCGCGGCCTGCCGCTCGTCGAAGCGGCGCGCCTGCGCGTCCAGGCCGTCCAGGAACACCCCCAGCTCCTCCTGGGCGGCGAGACCCTCGGGGCCCAGCCCGCCGCGCTGCAGCACCTTCAGGTGGCGCAGCACCGGCTGAAGCACGTCGTCGTGGTGGATGCGGAGGTTGTAGATCCCGCCGAGGGCCATCCGGGCGGCGGCCCGCTCGAAGCCGGGCATGCCGTGGCCGGGCATCCGGAAGCCGGTGACCACGTCCCGCACGGCGCACATCGTCCGGTCGGGGGCCAGCTCGAAGGAGGCACCGAGGAGGTTGCGGTAGAAGACCATGTGGAGGTTCTCGTCGGTGGCGATCCGGGCCAGCATCCGGTCGCACACCGGGTCGCCGGAGTGCCGGCCGGTGTTGCGGTGCGAGATCCGGGTGGCCAGCTCCTGGAAGGCGACGTACGCCACCGAGTGCAGCATGCCGTGCGCATTGTCGGACTCGAAGCCCTCGGACATGTGGGCCATCCGGAACCGCTCCAGCTCGACCGGGTCCACCGCGCGGCTGGTGAGCAGGTAGTCGCGCATCACGATGCCGTGCCGGCCCTCCTCCGCCGTCCAGCGGTGGACCCAGGTGCCCCAGGCGCCGTCCCGGCCGAAGAGGGTGGCGATCTCGTGGTGGTAGCTGGGGAGGTTGTCCTCGGTGAGGAGGTTGACGACCAGCGCGGTGCGGCCGAGGGGGGTGACCTTGGACTGGTCGGGGGCCCAGGGCTCGCCATCCAGCACCCCGTCGAAGTTCCGTCCGTCGCTCCACGGCACGTACTCGTGCGGCATCCACTCCTTGGCGGCCTTCAGATGCCGGTTGAGCTCCTGTTCCACGACCTCTTCGAGGGCGTAGAGGAGGCGGGTGTCGGTCCAGGCGGCCTGGCCGCGCGCTCCGTCGAGGCGGTCGGGGGCGATGGTCACGGGAACTCCTGGGGACGACAGACCTACGGGTCCGTAGGTTCGGACTTACGGCCCCGTAGGTTACGTCATCGTAGGTACGCCCCGGTTAAACATCTCCCCAAGGGTTAATTGCCCGGAAGAGCCTTAACTGCCCCTCTGTGTCCGGTATTTCGTGATCGTTGGTCCGCGCATACGGAAAGGGGCGCCCACCGGTCCGGGAAGAACCGGTGGGCGCCCCTGTGAAGGCGTCCGCGTCGTGGCCGCGGGCAGCTGGCCGGGCCCGCGCGGGGCTGCGGATCAGCCCTTGGACCTGGCCTGCTTGCGGGACTTGTCGGTCACCATGACCAGCCCGGCGATGACGAGGAAGAGCACGATCGGCGTCACGACGTAGAGGCCGAGCGTCTCGATCACGCTCAGGCCCGGACCCGGGTCGTCACCGTCGTCGCGGGTGAGCGCAAACGCGGGGGACGACATCAGCAGCATCAGCGCGGTGCCGGCGGTGACGGTTCCGGCGCGCACGGCGGTGTTCTTGACCTTGTTGCTCACCCGTTCAACGTAGCGGACGGTGCCCCGCCCCGCGCGTCCGGGGTGGGGCAAGCGGCATACCGGCAGGCCGGACGGCCCGCCGGCGTCGCCCGCGGCGGGCCGCGGTCAGCCCACCAGCTCCGCCACCTCGCGCATCAGGGCGTGCAGCCGGGGCGAGGCGGCCAGCTCCTCCAGGGTGTGCGGGCGGCCGTCGGGGCCGGCGATGGGCAGGCGCCAGTTGGGGTATTCCTGCCAGGTGCCGGGGAGGTTCTGCGGGCGGCGGTCGCCGACCGCGTCCGGGAGCCAGATGCCGACCATCCGCGCCGGGGTGCGCAGCAGGAAGCGGTGGACGGCCCTGACCACCGCCTCCTCGTCGCCGGCGCCCTCGGGCAGCAGGCCGTGGTGGGACAGCGCGCCGAGCCACTCGCGCAGCTCGTGGCCGGCCCGGGCGCGCTCCTGCTCGGGCGGGCCGGTGAGCAGGCCGAGGCGTGCGCGCAGGGCGACGTCGGCGCCGGCGAGCCGGGCGGCGGTGGGCGGCAGGTCGTGGGTGGTGACGGTGGCCAGGCAGCCGGCGCGCCACTCGTCGGGGGCGAGTATCCGGGCCTCCTCGGTGACCGCCCCCGGCGGCACCCGGCCGTCCACCGCCGCCGGGCCGTCCCCGTCGGCCGTCCCGCCCGCGTCGCCCGGCCGGTCCCCGTCGGCCCGGGCGCCGTTGCCGTAGTCCCGTTCGAACCACAGGACGGAGGTGCCGAGGACGCCGCGCTCGGCGAGGGCCTCGCGGACGCCGGGCTCGACGGTGCCGAGGTCCTCGCCGATCACGGCGGCCCCGGCCCGGTGGGCCTCCAGGGCGAGCACCGAGAGCATCGCCTCGCCGTCGTAGCGGACGTAGGCGCCGTCGGTCGGCGGCCGGCCCTCGGGGATCCACCAGAGCCGGAACAGGCCCATCACATGGTCGATGCGGAGCGCGCCGGCGTGCCGGAGCAGACCGCGCAGCAGCTCGCGGTAGGGGGCGTGGCCGGCGGCGGCCAGGGCGTCCGGGCGCCAGGGCGGCAGACCCCAGTCCTGGCCGCGGGAGTTGAAGGCGTCCGGCGGCGCCCCGACGGACATGCCGGCGGCGAACGCGTCCTGCCGGGCCCAGGTGTCGGCGCCACAGGGGTGGACGCCGACGGCGAGGTCGTGGACGAGGCCGACGGCCATCCCGGCCTCGCGGGCCGCGCGTTGGGCGGCGGCGAGCTGCTGGTCGGTGAACCAGGCGAGCCGGCAGTGGAAGTCGATGCGGTCCAGCAGGCGGTGGCGGACCCGGGCGGTCTCCGCGGAGCGGGGGTCGCGCAGACCGGCCGGCCAGCAGCGCCAGTCGGGGCCGTGCCGCTCGGCGAGCGCGCACCACGTGGCGTGGTCGTCCAGGGCCGGGCCCTGCTCGGCGAGGAAGTCGCAGTACGCGGCGCGCCGCCCGGGGCCGAGCGGGACGGCGCAGAGGAGTTCCAGGGCCCGGCGCTTGAGGTCCCAGACGGCGTCCCGGTCGATCAGTCCGCCGCGGTCGAGGACGGCGTCGCGCAACTCCCCGGCCCGGGCGGCCAGTTCGTCGGCCCGCGCGCGGGCGTCGCCGGCCAGGTGGGCGTACTCGGGGATCAGCTCGATCCGCAGGTGGACCGGGTCGGGGAAGCGGCGCGAGGAGGGGCGGTAGGGGGAGGGGTCGGTGGGCGGGCCGGGGACGGCCGCGTGCAGGGGGTTGAGCTGGACGAAACCGGTGCCCAGGGTGCGGCCGGACCAGGCGGCGAGGTCGGCGAGGTCCCCGAGGTCGCCCATGCCCCAGGAGTGCCGGGAGAGCAGGGAGTAGAGCTGGACGAGGAAGCCGTGGCTGCGGCCGGGCGGGGCGGGCACGGTGCCGGGCGCGACGATCAGGCGGGCCCGGCCGGTGCGGCCGTCGGGGGCGGTGGCGTGGAGTTCGTGGACGCCGAGGGGCAGCTCGGCGAGCGCCGCCGGGTCCCGGGCGCCGCCGTGCGGGGCGCCGTCCCGTACTTCGGCGCCGACGAGCGCGCCGTCCTCGGTGCGGACGCTCAGGACGGTGCCGTCGGGGAGGGCGGGCAGCCGCGGCGGACGGCCGGCGCGGGCGGTGACGGTGGGCGGCAGCAGGGCGCTGCCGGCGGTCTCGTCGTGGGCGGCCAGGGCGGCGCGGACGGCCTCGGGGGTGGAGGCGTCGACACCCAGTGCGGCGAGCACCGCGACGACGGTGTCCTCGGAGACGTGGACGGTGCGGCCCGGTGCGGGCTCGTAGGACGTGGCGATGCCGTGGAGCCGGGCGAGCCGGGCGCGGCCCATGGCGGCTCAGACCTCCATCGACTCCGTGCCCAGCCCGGTGGCCGTCGGTTCGCTGGTCAGCGGGAGTTCGGCGGTGATGGGGACCTCGCTGGTGAGCGGGGCGCTGTCGGCGAGCGGGGGCTCGCTGGTGAGCGGCGGCTCGGTGAAGCTGAACGAGCCGGAGCCCTCCAGGCCGGAGTCGGGGCCGGAGACCCCGTCGAAGAGCCCGGACTCACCGCCGGGTTTCGAGGCCAGGGCGTCGAGGAGCAACTGAGCGGATGCGGCCACGAGGGGCCTCCCGTTCATCGGTAGTGGGACACGTCTGCCCTACCCAGTCGACACGACCGCAGACGTCTTCACCCAGCAAACGTGAGTCACGTCACAATACGGCCCCGACCGGCGATTTGACGGCGAGGAGCGCCGCCCGACGCAGAGAACGGCGCGCGACGGGCCTCCGCGACGCAATTCCTGCGGCGACGGAAGGCTTGCGACCCGGCCGCCCCCGGGGAGGAAAGGGACGAACCGGCGGAGGGTAGGGGGCGCGCCCGAGGCCCGGTTGACACCCTCACCGCGACAATGGTGGGCTCACGGCCGAAGGTCTGTCCGAACCGGTACCGACGGGTGGTGAACCCCCGGTTCCGTACCGCGCGCACCACGACCACCACACCCGCACCGCGGCTCCCGTCCGCCGGTCGGGCCCCCTGGCGCGCGGTGCCGCCGCGACGGCCGGACGACGCGATATATGACGGGGCACACAGGGGGAACCGGCGGGAGCCGGTGAGCACGAGAGACGGGGACGAGGAGCGACCGTGCGAATCCGGGGCGTATGGGGCGGAAGAGCCGGTACGGGCAGGAGCGGCGGCCGGGCGCGGGTGGCGGGCACCACCGCACTGGCCGCGGCCGTCATAGGAGGACTGCTCGGCGGCGTACCGGCCGCCCAGGCGGCCCCGGCGGACCCGGCGGCCGGCACCCCCGACCAGCCGGGCCGGCCGACCGACGCGGGCGTCCCGCCCGCGGTCTGGCCGCGCCCCCAGTCGGTGCGGCAGCTCGGCGCGGCGGTGCCGCTCGGCCCGGCGGCGGTGCTGGTGGCCGCGCCGGACACCGACCCGTACACCCTCGACGTGCTGCGCGGGCTGCTGCGGGAGGCCGGGGTGCGCACCGTGCGGCAGGCCGCGCCCGGCGACCGGCTGCCCGCGGACGGGCCGGTGCTGCTGGCCGGCGGGGCGCCCGCGGACGACGCCCTGCGGGCGCTGCGGGTACCGGCCCGCGGCGATCTGCCGTCCGGCGGCTACCGCCTGGCGGTGGGCCAGGTCGCCGGCCGGGACACCGTCGCGCTGGACGGCGTCGGCCCGGACGGCCTCTTCCACGCCGCGCAGACCCTGCGGCAGCTGGTCACCGAAGGCCAGGGCGGGGAGCCGCAGTTGGCCTCCGTGGTCGTCCGGGACTGGCCGGCCACCGGTGTGCGCGGCACCACCGAGGGCTTCTACGGGCAGCCGTGGAGCCGGGCGCAGCGGCTGGCCCAGCTGGACTTCATGGGCCGCACCAAGCAGAACCAGTACCTCTACGCCCCGGGCGACGACCCGTACCGGCAGGCGCGGTGGCGCGACCCGTACCCGGCCGAGCAGCGGGCGGACTTCCGGGCCCTGGCCGAGCGGGCCCGTGCCAACCACGTCACCCTCGGCTGGGCGGTGGCGCCCGGCCAGGCGATGTGCCTGTCCTCCGAGGACGACCTGCGGGCGCTGCGCCGCAAGGTGGACGCGATGTGGGCGCTGGGGGTGCGCTCCTTCCAGCTGCAGTTCCAGGACGTCAGCTACAGCGAGTGGCACTGCGCGGCCGACGCCGAGACCTTCGGGACCGGGCCGCAGGCCGCCGCCAAGGCGCAGGCCGGCGTCGCCAACGCGCTGGCCCGGCACCTCGCCGAGCGGCACCCCGGCGCCGCACCGCTGTCCCTGATGCCGACCGAGTACTACCAGGACGGGGCCACCGCCTACCGCGGCGCGCTGGCCGCGGCCCTCAACGACCGGGTCGAGGTGGCCTGGACCGGCGTCGGCGTGGTGCCGCGGACCATCACCGGCGGTGAACTGGCCGCCGCCCGCGCGGCGTTCGGCCACCCGCTGGTCACCATGGACAACTACCCCGTCAACGACTACGCCCAGGACCGGATCTTCCTCGGCCCCTACACCGGCCGCGAACCGGCCGTCGCCACCGGCTCGGCGGCGCTGCTCGCCAACGCCATGGAGCAGCCGCTGGCGTCCCGGATCCCGCTGTTCACCGCCGCCGACTACGCCTGGAACCCGCGCGACTACCGCCCCGCGCAGTCCTGGGCGGCTGCCGTCGACGACCTCGCCGGCGCCGACCCCGGGGCCCGTACGGCGCTGCGCACGCTGGCCGGGAACACCGCGTCGTCACTGCTCGACGGCGAGGAGTCGGGATACCTCCGGCCGCTGATCGACCGCTTCTGGAAGACCCGCGCGGCGGCCGTCAACAGCGGCCGGCCCGGGGACGACCCGGACTTCGCCGAGGCCGCACGGTCGCTGCGGGCCGCGTTCCGCACCATGAGCGCCGCGCCCCGGGGCCTGGCCTCCGACCTGCGGGCCGAAATCGGGCCGTGGGCCGAGCAGTTGGCCCGCTTCGGCGACGCCGGGGCGCAGGCCGTGGACACCCTGCTGGCACAGTCCCGGGACGACGGCGACGCGGCCTGGGCGGCGCAGCGCACGGTGCTGCGGCTGCGGACGCAGCTGGACGGCAGCCCGGCGACGGTCGGCAAGGGCGTGCTGGCGCCGTTCCTGGACCGCGCGATGACCGAGGCGGACGCCTGGACGGGCGCGCACGGCAACGTCCCGGCACCGGACCGGGGCGACGGCCGCACGGCGCTGACCGTGCCCTTCCCGCGCGTCAGGCCGCTGGCCGCGGTCGGCGCGCTCACCGATCCGGGCCCGGCGGCCGGCGCGGTCTCCCTGGAGGCGCATGTGCCGGGCTCCGGCTGGCAGCGCCTGGGCCCGCTGTCGGCGACCGGCTGGACGGAGGCCCGCACGGCCGGGCTGCGGGCCGACGCGGTGCGGCTGACCTGGGCCGGCAACACCCCGGCACCGTCCGTGCACGCGCTCACGCCGTGGTTCGACGACACCCCGCAGGCCGGCCTGGAGCTGTCCCGGACCGAGACCGACGCCCAGACCGGCGGCCGGGCGGCGGTGGAGGCCCTGATCTCCTCCCGCCGCCCCGGCGAGGTGCACGGCCCGCTGGCGGTCACCGCCCCCAAGGGCTTCACCGTCCACGCGCCGAAGGAGGTGACCGCCCCGCGGGGCGGCACCGCGCTCGTCCCGGTGACCGTGGACATCCCCAAGGACACCCCCTCCGGGACGTACCAGGTCTCGGTCGCCTTCGCCGGCCGGCAGCAGAAGCTGACCCTGCGGGTCTTCCCGCCCACCGGCGGCCCCGATCTGGCGCGCGGCGCGGACACCTCCTCGTCCGGCGACGAGAACGACGACTTCCCGGCGTCCGCGGCCACCGACGGCGACCCGAGGACCCGCTGGTCTTCCCCCGCCGAGGACGCCGCCTGGCTACAGTTCGCGCTGCCCCGCCCGACCCGGCTGGGCCTGGTGGTCCTGCACTGGCAGGACGCCTACGCGGCCGCCTACCGCGTCCAGGTCTCGTCCGACGGGCACACCTGGCGGACCGCCGCCACGGTCGCCGACGGCAAGGGCGGCCGGGAGGCGGTGCGGATGGACGCCGAGGACGCCCGCTACGTCCGGATCCAGGGCGACAAGCGGGCGACACGGTTCGGCTACTCGCTGTGGAGCGTGGAGGCGTACGCGGTGGCGGCAGGGTGACGCGTCTGTGGCGGGGGCCCCTGGGAGCCCCCGCCACACCGGGACCGCCGTCCCGCATGACGCAAAAACCCGGATCTACGCCGATACGGCATCGATCCGGGCCAACGCGTCGTCCGCGCCGTACGGCTGCAAGTAGGGCAGCCAGCGCGGGTCCCTATGCCCCGTGCCGATGATGCGCCAGGCCAGTCCGGACGGCGGGGCGGGCTGATGACGCAGCCGCCAGCCGATCTCGGCGACATGGCGGTCGGCCTTGACGTGGTTGCAGCGCCGGCAGGCGGCGACGACGTTCTCCCAGGTGTGCTGGCCGCCGCGACTGCGCGGGATGACGTGGTCGACGCTGGTTGCGACGCCACCGCAGTACATACAACGCCCGCCGTCCCGGGCGAACAGCGCCCTACGGGTCAGCGGGACGGGGCCCCGAAAGGGCACTCTCACAAACCGCTTCAAGCGGACCACGCTCGGAGCCGGTATGACACGGGTCGCGCTGTGCATCAGGGCGCCGGATTCCTCAAGGCTGACGGCCTTCTCATTGAGGACGAGGATGAGCGCGCGGCGGAGCGGTACGACGCCGAGCGGCTCGTACGACGCATTGAGGACCAGGACATGCGGCACGGGTGCCTCCTTGTACGCCGGCGGCGCGTGGCTCGCGCCGGGACGATCTCCCCACAGTGTCCCCCGGTGCCTGGTCGGAGCGCCACCATGACCGGGTAACGGGCCGGAGGTGTTTTCGACCACAGGGTCGCAGACCCCTACGGATCCGGCTCATTCCGACCTTCTCGGAAGCTCCTTGATCGAACACAGGCGCGGTCCGCCCGCGTTGCCCCGTTAGTGTGGTAGGTCTGCCCGGCTTCTCGGGTCCCAGAGCGGGCCGGGCGTGCTGTCCCTCACGGAAGGTTCCGCTGTGTACTGGTCCGCCCCGTCGGCCGCCGCCGTGCCGCTGCGCACCGCCGCGTCCGGCTCCACCGGTCCGACCTCCCTCGACGAGGCCACCCAGAAGGCCACCAACGCCGCCGACTGGATACAGGCGAACTGGGGGACGTGGCTCACGTCCGGCCTGCAGATCGTCCTGATCATCGTGATCGCGGTGGTCCTGCGGCATGTGATACGCCGCACCATCACCAAGCTCATCGAGCGGATGAACCGCACCGCCGCCGCGGCCCAGCACACCGCGCTGGGCGGGCTGCTGGTCAACGCCGAGCGACGGCGGCAGCGGTCGGAGGCGATCGGCTCGGTGCTGCGCAGCGTCGCCTCGTTCGTGATCATGGGCACCGCCGCACTGACCGTGCTCTCGGTGCTCCAGATCAACCTGGCGCCGCTGCTGGCCAGCGCCGGCGTGGCCGGTGTCGCGATCGGTTTCGGCGCCCGCAACCTCGTCACCGACTTCCTCTCCGGCGTCTTCATGATCCTGGAGGACCAGTACGGCGTCGGCGACGAGATCGACGCGGGCGTGGCCACCGGCACGGTCATCGAGGTCGGCCTGCGGGTCACCAAGCTGCGCGGTGCCAACGGTGCGATCTGGTACATCCGCAACGGCGAGGTCAAGCGGATCGGCAACCTCAGCCAGGGCTGGTCCACCGCGAGTGTGGACGTGCTGATCGCCGCGGACCAGGACCTGGAGCGGGCCCGCACGGTGATCACCGACGCCGGCGAGGCGATGTCCAAGGCCGAGCCGTGGAACGAGCAGCTGTGGGAGCCGGTGCAGGTGCTGGGCCTGAGCGAGGTGTCACTGGACACCGTCACGGTCGGCGTGTCGGCCAAGACCATGCCGGGCAAGGCGGCCGGCGTCGAGCGGGAGCTGCGCTGGCGCATCAAGCACGCGCTGGACGCGGCGGGCATACACCTCGCGCCGCGCCCGGCCGAGGAGGACGAGGCGGCGCCGGGCGACCCGTCCTCGGGGATCGCCGCCCCCTCGGCGCTCGGCAACCCGTCGTCGCCGCAGTCCCAGGCGACGACACCGATCCCGCCGCCGCAGCTGGACAAGCAGTAGCCCCGTAGGCGGGGCCGGAGACGGACGACGAGGCGCATGTGACCCAGATCACATGCGCCTCTGTCATACGGGGCGCGGTCCCGCTTCGTGTCCACGGTGTCGGCACCAACGACACCAAGGACGGAGAAGGAGACTTCACCATGAAGATCCGCAATCGCGTGGCCACGGGGGCCGTCGCTTCGGTTCTGATGCTCGGCAGCGCGGGGGCCCTGACCGCCGCGGCCCCCGCGTCCGCCACGGCGCGGCCGCAGATCAAGAACGACCTCACCTGCACCACGAACTCCGACGGACGCCGCGGCACCGCGGACTGCACCAACAACACCAACCGCACCATCGGCTTCCGGGTGACCGTGGTCTGCGGCTGGTGGCCCGACCAGACCGGCCCCTGGCGGACCCTCAACCCGGGCGCCCGGGACCACTCCGAGGCCACCTGCGACGGCGGCACCGGCGTCGGCAGCGTGGGCTGGGAAGAGGGCTGAGACCGGGCGACGTACCCAACGGGCGGCCGGCGGGGCGGTGAGCCGACGGGGACGCCGGCCGGCCCGTGACCACGGGGGAACACAGAGACGGGGGATCAAGAAACACGGGGGACACGGGGGACACGGGGGAACACCGAGGGGCGCGCCGGCCGACCGCCGGGCGCCCCTCTCTCCGCGCCGGGGCCGACCCCACCCGACCCCACCGGCCGCGTCCGCCCCGCCCCGCCCCGCCCCGGGCGTATGAAACCTCCGTCCGGGCCATTGACGCGCACCCGACGGCCGCCCTACTTTCCTTCCAGTAATTGGAAGGTTTCCTAACAGACACCTTCCGGTCGACGTCCGATCGACGTCCGATCGGTTCCCGGTCGTCGATTCCCGGTCGTCGGCTCCCGATCGGCATCCGCACGGAACACGGGGTGGGCAGTAACCATGGCCGCAGCAGGACAGGGAACGCCGGGCACGCCGAGGGTGCTGCGGGCGATGAACGACCGGGCCGCACTGGACCTGTTGGTCTCCCAGGGCCCCCTGACCCGCACCCAGATCGGCGAACTGACGGGGCTGTCCAAGCCGACCGCCTCCCAGCTGCTCGCCCGGCTCACCGCGGCCGGGCTGGTCCGGACCACCGGCAACGTCACCGGCCGGCCCGGGCCCAACGCCCAGCTGTACGAGGTGAATCCGGCCGCCGCACACGTCGCCGCGCTGGCCGTGGACCAGCTGGGCATCACCGCGGCCGTCGCGGACCTCACCGGCCGGGTGCTCGGCGAGGAGCGGATCGGCACCGGGCCGGGCCCCGAGGGCGCCACCGCACAGACCGCCCGGCTGGTCGCACGGGCCGTCGACGGGGCGCTGGCCGAGGCCGGGCTGACGCGCGAACAGCTGCACCGCGCGGTGATCGGCACCCCCGGCGCCCTGGACCCGCAGACCGGCCTGCTGCGGTACGCGCCCCACCTGCCGGGCTGGCAGTCGCGGACGCTGAAGGAGGAGCTGGCCGAGGCCCTCGGCGTCCCGGTCGTCATCGAGAACGACGTGAACCTGGCCGCGGTGGCCGAGCAGCACGACGGCGCCGCCCAGGACTTCGACGACTTCGTGCTGGTGTGGGTCGACGAGGGCGTGGGCGCCGCGATCGTGCTGGACGGGCGGCTGCTGCGCGGGGCCACCGGCGGCGCCGGCGAGATCGGCTACATGCCGCTGCCCGGCGCCCGGCTGGCCCGGGACGGCGACCGCAGCGCCGCCCGGCCGGACGCCGGCGGCGGCTTCCAGCAACTGGTCGGCACGCCCAGCGTGCTCGCCCTCGCCCGGGCCTCCGGCGCCCCCGAGGTCCGCACCGTCGCCGAGGCACTGGCCCGGGACGACGTACGGGCCGAGGTGGCGCGCCGGCTGGCGACCGGCCTGGCCGCGGTGGTCGCGGTGGTCGACCCCCGCCTGGTGGTGCTCTCCGGCGAGGTGCCGCAGGCCGGCGGGGAGGCGCTGCGGGCCCTGGTCGAGGCGGAGTTCACCGGGCTCGCGCTGCCCCGCCCGGAGATCCGGATCAGCGACATCGCGGGCGACCCCATCCTCACCGGCGCGCTGCGCACGGCACTGGCGGAGACCCGCGACGCGGTCTTCGACACCGGCTGAGCCCCCGGCCCCGGGCCCGTCCTGTACGTCGAACGGGCCCGGCGACCGTCACGGCCGGAGCCCGTCCGGGCGCCCGGGACCCCCCGACGTAAGGAAGTCCGCATGCCGCTCGTGCCGTTCATGCCGCTCCCCCGCCCGGGTGCCCGACCACGACCGCACGGCCGCCCGCGCCCCCGCGCCCGCCGCCGTGGCCGGACCGGGCGGCCGGCGGCGCTGCCCGTGGTGCTGGCCGCCGGGCTGCTCGCCGCCGGCTGCGCCCACCCCAGTGTCGGCAGCGACCGCGACGACCCCACCCGGCCGGTCACCCTCACCTTCTGGCACGGCTGGTCCGACGCCGGCGAGGTCAAGGCCATCGACGACAGCATCGCGCGGTTCGAGAAACGCCACCCCAACATCACCGTGAAGGCGGTCGGGAACGTCTCCGACGCCACCATGAACCAGGCGCTGCGGGCCGGCGGCGACGACGCACCCGACGTGGTGTCGTCGTTCACCACCAACAACGTCGGGCAGTACTGCTCCTCCGGAATGTGGGCGGACCTCGACCCCTTTCTGCACAAGAGCGGCGTGGTGAAGGAGGAGGTCTTTCCCGGGCCCCTGCTCTCCTATACGCAGTACCGCGGCCGGCAGTGCGCGCTGCCGCTGCTCGCCGACACCTACGGGCTGTACTACAACAAGGACGCCTTCCGGAAAGCCGGCATCACCCGGCCGCCGCGCACCATGTCGGAGCTGGAACGGGACGCCGGGAAACTCACCCGGCGCACCGGGAACGGCGGCTACCGACAGGTCGGCTTCATGCCGGACTTCCGGCTGTACCAGAACAGCCCGGACCGGCTCTTCGCACAGTGGGGCCCGCGGTATTTCGACCGGAACGGAAAAGCGCGGCTCGCCGAGGAACCCTCGACCCGGGAATTCTTCACCACCCAGCGCGAACTCCTCGTCGCCCAGGGCGGATACGGCCCGCTGGAGAAGTTCCGCACCACGTTCGGCGAGGAGATGTCGGCACAGAACGCCTTTCTGCGACAGAAGGTGGCCATGCACATGGACGGTGAATGGCGCGGCCTGATGCTCAGGAAGGCGAAGGCGCCGTTCGACTGGGGCGTGGCGCCGATGCCGGTGCCCGACGACCGTGCCGACACCTACGGCCGGGGCTGTCTCACCGGCACCGTCGCCGGCATCGCGCACAGCAGCCGGCATCAGAACGCGGCCTGGGAACTGGTGAAGTTCCTGACCGTCGACACCGACCAGGTGGTCGCCTTCGCCAACGCCATCCACAACGTCCCGTCCACCAACGCCGCCCTGGTCTCCCCCGAGTTGGACGCCGACGCGGAGTTCCGCACCTTCCTCGACATCGTCCGCAATCCGCACAGCACCGCACTGCCCCCGTCCGACAACGGCGACATGTACGTCACCTCGCTCCAGGACTTCTCCTACGCCGTGGAAGCCGGAAAGGTCCCCGATCTCGACGCCGGACTGCGCGCCCTCGACGCCCGGATCGACGCCGACAACCTCCAGTCCGAGAACTGACGGAGCACCCATGGCAGTCACCGCCTCCCCCGCGCCGGCGCTGCGGCGCAAACACCTCCGCGAACGCCTGCGCATCCTGGGATTCCTCTCCCCCTGGCTCGTCGGATTCTCGGTCTTCTTCGGCTACCCGCTGATCGCCACCGGCTACTTCTCCATCATGCACTACAACCAGATCGAGCAGCCCGCGTTCGTGGGCCTGCGGAACTGGAAATACGTGCTGACCCAGATGCCGCTGTTCGGGCCGGCGCTGTGGAACACGCTCTGGCTGGTCGTGGTGATGGTGGCGCTGCGAGTCGTCTTCGGACTGGGCATCGGACTGCTCGTCACCAAGGTGAAATCGGGCGCCGGATTCTTCCGCACCGCGTTCTATCTGCCTTATCTGGCGCCGCCGGTGGCCGCCACCGTCGCCTTCGTCTTCCTGCTCAACCCGGCCACCGGGCCGGTCAACGAGATCCTCGGCGCGGTCGGCATCCCGGGCCCGGAGTGGTTCAACGACCCGGCCTGGGCCAAGCCGTCGCTGGTCCTGCTGTCCCTGTGGGGCATCGGCGACCTGATGGTGATCTTCATGGCGGCGCTGCTGGACGTCCCGAAGGAGCAGTACGAGGCCGCCGCACTGGACGGCGCCGGCGCCTGGGCGAGGTTCCGCTATGTGACCTGGCCGACGATCACCCCGATCGTGCTGTTCGCGGTGGTCACCGGTGTCGTACAGACCATGCAGTACTACACCCAGGCGCTGGTCGCCGGGAAACTCGCCTCCGGCGTCTCCCTCGGCCCCGGCACCGTCATCCAGCCCGGCTACCCGGACCACTCCACCCTGACCGTGCCGCAGCTCGTCTACTCGCTGGGCTTCCAGAACTTCAACACCGGCGCCGCCTGCGCCCTTTCGCTGGTGCTGTTCGCCCTCGCGATGGCCGTCACCACCCTGCTGATGCGCAAGGGCGCCGGCCTGCTCCCGGCGGAGGACTGATCCGACATGACCACCACCACGCTCCCCCGCCGCCCGGCCGCCCGCGCCCCCCGCGCCACCGGCACCCAGGCCGCCGGCGCCCGCCGCAGACGGCTGCTGCACTGGATCGCCGTGCACGCGGTGGCCGTCGCCGCCGCCCTCTTCTTCCTCCTCCCGTTCGTCTTCGTCCTGCTGACCTCCGTCATGAACGACGACCAGGCGATGAGCGGCGAACTCTGGCCGCACGAGTGGAACTGGTCCAACTACGCCAGCGTGTTCACCACCCCCGGCTTCCTCGACTGGTGGAAGAACTCGCTGCTCTACGCGGGCCTGGGCACCCTCTTCACGGTCTGCTCGGCGGTCCCGGTCGCCTATGCGCTGGCCCGCTTCCGCTTCCGCGGCCGTCGCACCGCGATGCTGCTCGTCATCTCCACGATGATGCTGCCGCCCCAGGTCGTCGTCATCCCGATGTACCTGGTGTGGGCGCAGCAGCTGCACCTGACCGGCTCGGTCTGGCCGCTGGTCGTCCCGATGGCGTTCGGCGACGCCTACTCGATCTTCCTGCTCCGCCAGTTCCTGCTGACGATCCCTCAGGAATATGTGGAGTCCGCGAAGGTCGACGGCTGCGGCGAACTCCGCACCCTGCTGCGGATCATCTTCCCCATGGCCCGCCCCGGCATCGCCGCCATCGCCCTCTTCCAGTTCTTCTACTGCTGGAACGACTACTTCGGGCCGCAGATCTACACCGCCCAGAACCCGGCCGCCTGGACGCTCTCCTACGGCCTGGAGTCCTTCAAGAGCGCGCACAACGTCAACTGGAACCTCACCATGGCCGCGACGGTACTGGTCATGGCCCCCGTCATCGTCGTCTTCTTCTTCGCGCAGAAAGCCTTCGTCGAAGGCGTCACACTCACCGGAGTGAAGGGCTGAAACCGCTCATGCTGCCAACGTCCGGGGGCCGCCCCCCGCACTCCCCCGTCAAGATCGCCGTGGTCGGCGGCGGCTCGACCTACACCCCCGAACTCATCGACGGCTTCGCGCGGTTGCGGGACGTGCTGCCGGTCGGCGAACTCGTCCTGATCGACCCGGCCACCGAGCGGCTGGAGCTGATCGGCGCACTGGCCCGCCGGATCTTCGCCCGGCAGGGCCACCCGGGCACCGTCACCTGGACCGACGACCTGGACGCCGGACTCGACGGCGCCGACGCCGTCCTGCTCCAGCTGCGGGTCGGCGGGCAGGCGGCCCGCGACCAGGACGAGACCTGGCCGCTGGAGTGCGGCTGCGTCGGCCAGGAGACCACCGGCGCGGGCGGCCTCGCCAAGGCACTGCGCACCGTCCCGGTCGTCCTGGACATCGCCGAACGGGTCCGCCGCCGCTGCCCGGACGCCTGGATCGTGGACTTCACCAACCCGGTGGGCATCGTCACCCGGGCCCTGCTCACCCACGGGCACAAGGCCGTCGGACTGTGCAACGTGGCCATCGGCTTCCAGCGGAAGTTCGCCGGGCTGCTCGGCGTGGCCCCCGAACGCGTCGAGCTGGAGCACGTCGGCCTGAACCACCTCACCTGGGAGCGGGCCGTCCGCGTCGACGGCGAGGACGTCCTGCCCCGGCTCCTCGCGGAACACGGCGACGCGGTCGCCGCCGACATCCGCATGCCCCGCGCGCTCCTCGACCACCTGGGCGTCGTCCCCTCCTACTACCTGCGCTACTACTACCGGCACGACGCGGTGGTGGCGGAGCTGCGCACCAAGCCCTCCCGCGCCGCCGAGGTCGCCGCCCTCGAACGCGAACTCCTCGGCCTCTACGCCGACCCGGCCCTGGCCGAGAAACCCGCCCTCCTCTCCCGCCGCGGCGGCGCCTTCTACTCCGAGGCAGCGGTAGCCCTGACGTCGTCCTTGCTGGCGGGCGGGGGCGGGGCGGATTCCGACGCGGGGGGTGGCCTACGGGCCGGGGACGGGGCGGGTGGTGAAGGGTGGGGTGCCGAGGGGAAGTTGGTCGGTGATGTGCAGGTCGTCAACACCCTCAACAACGGGACGTTGCCGTTCCTGCCGGACGATGCGGTGATCGAGGTGCCGGCCGCGGTCGGCTCCCGGGGGGCCTCCCCCCTCCCCCTCCGCCCCCTAGCCCCCCTTTTTGCCGGGCTCGTCGCCAATGTCACGGCCTACGAGCACCTGGCTCTGGACGCGGCCCTCAAAGGCGGCCGCGACCGGGTCTTCACCGCACTCCTCGCACACCCCCTCATCGGCCAGATCGACCACGCGGACCGGCTCGCCGACGCGCTGATCGCACACAACCGGGAGCACCTCACGTGGGCCTGACCGGCACTGCGCTCGCCGTCGACGCGGGCAACAGCAAGACCGACGTGGTGCTGGTCGCCACCGACGGCAGGGTCCTCGGCCGGGCCCGCGGCGGCGGCTTCCAGCCGCATCTGGTCGGCACCGCCCGCGCCGTGGACGTGCTGGCCCCCCTGATCGCCGAGGCCCGGCGCCGGGCCGGACTGCCCGCCGACGGCCCGGCCGCCCAGCTCTCCGCCTTCCTCGCCAACGCCGACCTCCCCGTCGAAGTGACCCGCCTGACCACCGAGATCGTCGCCCGCGGCTGGGCGGACGCCGTCACCGTACGCAACGACACCTTCGCCCTGCTCCGCGCCGGACTCCCGGACGGCGCCGAGCAGTTGGGCGTCGCCGTGGTCTGCGGCGCCGGCGTCAACTGCGTCGGCGTCGGCCGCGGCGGGGCCACCGCCCGCTTCCCGGCCGTCGGCCGGATCTCCGGCGACTGGGGCGGCGGCTCCTTCCTCGCCGACGAGGCCCTGTGGCACGCCGCCCGCGCCGAGGACGGCCGCGGCACACCGAGCGAACTCGCCCGCGCGCTACCGGCCCACTTCGGCCTGACGACGATGGCAGAACTGATCGAGGCCCTGCACCTGCGGCGGATCCCGCTCGACCGCCGGCACGAACTGTCCCCCCTGCTCTTCGCCGTCGCGGCGGACGGCGACGCCGTCGCCCGCTCCCTCGTGGCCCGCCAGGCGGAGGAGATCGCCCTGATGGCCTCCGTCGCCCTCCAGCGCCTCGACCTCCTCTCCGAACCGACCCCGGTCATCCTCGGCGGCGGCATCCTCGCCGCCCGGCACCCCCTTCTCCACGACCACGTCACCGAACTCCTCGCCGCCCGGGCGCCGAAGGCCGTCCCGCACCTCCTCACCGCGCCCCCGGTCCTCGGCGCCGCCCTGGACGCACTGGACCGGGCGACCCCCGGACCGCCCCGACGGGCCTACACCCGCCTGCGGGCGGAATGGGCATAGAGCGGGAGGAATGGGCATAGAGGGAAGTACCCGCCCGTCACCGCGGTTGCCGGTGACTCACCCCACCTGGACGCAGTCGCCGCTGCGGGTCTCGGCGCGTTCGCCCGGGGCCAGGACGAGGGCGGGCGGGGGCGGGGAGAGGTCGCTTTCCGTGATGATGGTGATGGGGCGGTCGGTGTCGTTGGCGATGGGTGTGAGGGCGCCGTCGGGGGCGTGGAGGAGGGGGTAGGTGCCGGTCGGGTTGATGTAGGTCGTGCTGCCGATGGTGAGGAATCCGGTGGCCGGGGCGGTGGGCGCGGGGGCGGCCGGGGCCCTGGTGGCGACCTTGGAGGCGGTCTTGGACCCGATCTTGGAGCCGGTCTTGGTGAGGGGGGTCAGGAGTTGGCTGATGCGGCGCATGGCGTCGTTCCTCCGTCGATTCCGTTGATTCCGTGACGTCCGTCGTTTCCGTTGCTTCCGTTGCTTCCGTTGTTTCCGTTGCTTCGAGGGTTGGCGGGAGAACCAACCTTCGTCACTCAGAGTAGTCGGATCGGGGTGGGGTCGTCAGCGGCGCGCGGGAGTGGCGCGGGGGCGCGAGGCGGCAAGGTGCGCGCCGAGGGCGGTCGTCCGGCCGGTCGCTCGTGCGGTGGCGCGGTGGGTGGCCCGGCCGGTGGGCGCGTCCGCACCCGACCACCACGGCCCGGCCCCTCCCCCGCCCCTCAGTCGTCCAGTGGCAGTGCCAGGTCCCGGACGTGGCCCGCGAGGAGTTGGACCGCGGCGTCGACGGCGGCCTGGGGGTTCCGGGCGCGGATGGCGTCGGTGAGGCGGGAGTGCGGGTCGGTGGCGGCGGCGTCGGCGGTGTCCAGGCAGGCGGCGCGGCGGAGTTCCGCGCGCAGGGCGGTGCTGAGGGAGCGGTAGATGTCGGCGAGCACGGGGTTGGCGCCGGCCTCGGCGACCAGGATGTGGAACTCCGCGTCGGCCGCGGTGAACGCCTCGCTGTCGTGGGCCGCGAGGGCGGCCCCGCGGCGCTCCAGGGCGGCCTCGATGCCGGCGAGCTGGGCGTCGGTGCGGTGCTTGGCGGCCTGCCGGGCGGCGACCACGTCGAGCCCCTGGCGGACCTGGGTGACATGGCTCAGCTCGGCGCGCTCCAGACGGCGGCGGAGGGCGACCGCGCTGTCGTCGTCGGAGATCACGAACGTGCCGTCGCCCTGGCGGGGTTCGAGGAGTCCGGAGTGGACGAGCGAGCGCACGGCCTCGCGGACCGAGGCGCGGCTGACGCCGAGGGCCTCGGACAGGGCGCTCTCCGGCGGGATGCGGCTGCCCACGGGCCAGGTGCCGCTCACGATCTGGCCGCGGATCTCGTCGGTCGCGGACTCCACGAGCGACACCCGGCCCTTGCGGACGGACTGCACTCGATCACTCCCTTTCTCGGCGGGACGGACGTCTTCGGCCGTCGCGGAGAGGCGGACGGGTCCGGCGCGGGCGTCGTGGGGCTCTCGTGCGGTGCGGGTCCCATGGGGCGGGACTCCGGACGCGTGTCACCCGGGGCGGCGGCCGGCGGCGGAGCGTCCGATCCCGGTCGCCAGGTATCGGCGACTCCTCGTAAGCGTAATGCGGGGAACCGGGGGCGGCGGGCGGGCGTGATGAAGGGTGGTGGGGCGCCGGCGGAAGGCCGTCGGAGGACCGCGGGGCGTTCGGCGTTCCGAACAAGATCGGGTCAAGTCCGGTGTGCCGACCGGGGGACACGGACATACTGACGGCCGTGCGCCTCGTGCCCGCGGGCGCCGGGCTCGGGACCGGCCCGCAGTCAGCGACCCAGGGGGTGGTTCGTCGGTGTCGTCGATGTCCTCGGTGTCGTCGGTGTCGTCGGTGTCGTCCGAGTCCTCGGCGTCCGCTCTGCCGTCCGGCGCTTCGGTGCCCCCGGGGGCGCCCGGCGGCCCTGGCGAGCCGTCCGCCGCGCGCCGGCGCACCGCGTGGGCCGAGGGCGTGGACCGGCTGCGGGCGGCCGCGACGACCGAGCCGGGGCGGCTGCGCGCCATCGGGGCGGTGCTGGCGCTGCTGCTCCTGGTGTTCGGGGCGGCCACCGCCTGGCAGGTGACGGACCGGTCGCGGGCCGCCGACGACGTGGTGCTGCGCAGCCAGCCGCTGACCGCGGACGCGGCGAGCATCTACCGCTCGCTGGCGGACGCCGACACCACGGCCGCCGGCGGGTTCCTGGCGGGCGGCACGGAGTCCCCGGCGACCCGGGCGCGCTACGAGCAGGACCTGGCGACCGCGTCGCGGCTGCTGGTGAAGGCGGCGGCGCAGGCGCGGGTGCCGGGCCCGGAGGGCCGGGCGGCGGATCCGGCCGGGACGCAGATCGCCCGGCTGAACACCCTGCTGCCGCGGTACACCGGGCTGATCGAGACGGCCCGCACCAACAACCGGCAGGGGCTGCCCCTGGGCGGCGCCTATCTGCGCTACGCCAACGAGCGGATGCGGACGGAACTCCTCCCGGCGGCCCGGGAGTTGTACGACGCGGAGCGCCAGCGGCTCGCCGCCGACGTGCAGCGGGCCACCGCGCGGCCGTGGTGGGCGCTGGCCGCGGGGGCGCCGGCGCTGGCCGCTCTGGTGTGGGCGCAGCGCCGGCACCACCGCCGCACCAACCGGGTGTTCAACCACGGTCTGCTGGCGGCGACGGCGGCCTCGGTGGCGGTGCTGCTGTGGCTGGTGGCGGCGCACGTCGTGGCGCGGGCCGGGCTGACCGCCGCGGATGCGCACGGCGCCCGGTCGCTGCAGGTGCTCAACACCGCCCGGATCGACGCCCTGCGGGCGCGGGCGGACGAGAATCTGACGCTGGTGGCGCGCGGCGCGGTGCTGACCGCCGACCAGAAGGACTTCTACGAGGTCGACTTCCAGGCGAAGATGGGGCGGCTGGCGGGCCCGGCGGACGGCCCGGGCCCGGTGGGCGGCGCGGGGGAGCTGGGGCGGGCGCTGGTGTCGGCGGGCGACGAGACGGGGCGGGGGCCGGTGCGGGACGCGGTGGCTGCCCTGGGGCAGTGGCGGGCCCGGCACGCCGCGGCGCGGGCGGCGGACGACCGGGGCGACTACCACCGGGCGCTGGCGCAGGTGATCGGCGGGGGCGGCTCGACGGGCGCGTCGTTCGACCGGGTCGACACCGGGCTGGAGCGAGCGCTCGTCCATGAGCAGGCGCGGTTCCGGTCGGCGGCGGATCGCGGGCGGGCGGCGTTCGGCCTGCTGGCCGCGGGCGCCGGGGTGTTGGCCGTCGTGGCCGCGGTCGCGGCGGTGCTGGGGATCGGGCGCAGGCTGTCGGAGTACCGGTGAGGAGGTCCGGGGAGATGGGGACGCGCGGGCGGGGGCTGCGGAATCTGCGGGCCGTCCTGGCGCCGGTCGTGGCGGGCATGGCCGTGATGGCGGCGACCGCGACGGTGCTGGTGCCCGCGCTGGGCCATGGGGCGCGCCCGGACGCCCCGGGCCCGGTGGCGACGCACCGCTCGTACGGGCCGGGGACGCCGCACGCGGCACCGGCCGCGGCGCGGTGCACACCGGGCACGGCGGCGCAGAGCCTGCGGCCCTCGCCCGCCGACGGGCCGGCGGTGGAGCGGATCAGGAAGAAGGGCCAACTGGTCGTCGGGGTGGACCAGAACACCTACCGGTGGGGGTACCGCGACCGGGACACCGGCCGGCTGGAGGGCTTCGACATCGACCTGGCGCGGGCGATCGCCCAGGACATCCTGGGGCCGGACGCCAAGGTCGTCTTCCAGGCGGTGCCGACCAACCAGCGGATCCCGGCGGTGCGGCAGCGCACGGTGGACATGGTGGTGCGGACGATGACGATCAACTGCGCGCGCAAGGAGCAGGTGGCGTTCTCGACGGCGTACTTCCAGGCGGGGCAGCAGGTGCTGGCGCCGAAGGAGTCGCCGATCACGGCGTTCGACGACTCGTTGCGCGGCAGGCGGGTGTGCACCGCGGCGGGTTCGACGGGCGAGGCGGAGCTGGCGCGGCGCAACCACGGTGCGAAGGTGCTGACCGCGCCCAACCAGCTGGACTGCCTGGTGCGGCTCCAGTTGGGCGAGGCGGACGCGGTGGTCACCGACAGTGCGCTGGCGGCGGCGCAGGCGGCGCAGGACCCGACGGTGGAGCTGAAGGGCCGGCCGTTCACCGACGAGTCGTACGGGGTGGCGATGAACAAGGACGACCCGGATCTGGTGCGCCGGGTCAACAAGGTCCTGGACGACTACCGCAGCGGCGGGGACGACAGTCCCTGGATGCGGGCGTACCGGAAGTGGTTGCAGGCCGATCTGCCCGGCATATCGGGGCCGCCCGCACCGGAGTACGGCGACTGAGGGCGGCGCGGACGGTCGGTGCCTGCTGCGCGCAGCGGGCCGGGAGCCGGGGGACGGGTGCGCCACGGGGCGCCGGATGGGTCCACTATGGAGGGGCTGGAGCGGGGGCGAGGAGCCGAAGGGCCCGGCGGGCGACGCCGGGTGCACCAACCGCCGTGCACGGTACGCGTATTGGAGAGGTGATCGATGGGGGTCCCTGGACCCTTCCCCGGCTCGGCGGGAAGGCCCGATGCCCCGGCGGTGGACCGGGAGGAGGTGGACCGCGCGCTGGCGCGGCTCGGCGCGGAGTACGAGGCGATCGAGACGTCGCTGCTGGCGTTGCAGGACCACGCCGGCCGCCGGCTCCTGGAGGGCGCCGAGCTGTCGGGCGTCAGCAAGGAGCGCTGGGCCGAGACGGAGCGGTCCCTCGCGCTGCTGTGGTCGCTGTTCGACGCGTACACGGAGGTGTTGACGGCCGCCCGGGAGCTGCGGGCGCGGCGCCGCTGGCCGTCCGCCGAGGAGCTGGCGGAGCTGTCCGAGCTGCTGCACGGCGGCGGGGTGACGGTCCCGGCCGCGGACGCGCCGGGCGCCGGGGACGGCGGCGGCGCGGAGCGGATCGGCCTGGCGGAGCTGGTGGGACGGCTGAACGGCCTGTACGCGCGGTCGCTGGACGTCATCGTGGCGGCGGACGCGGTGTGGTCGGCGCTGCCGGCCCGGATAGACCTGCTGGCGGAGGAGTTGCGGCGGACGCGCTCGCTGGCGCATTCGGTGGGGGTGCGTCCGGGGGAGCATCCGGCCGGTGACGATCTGGAGCGGATCACCGAGGAGTTGACGCGGCTGCGGGCCCTGGTGATCGCCGATCCGCTGGCGTTCTGGGTGTCGTCGGGGGCGGGCAGCGCGGCGCCGGGCGGGGGGCGTCCGGACACCGCCCGCTACGACCGGGCGGCGCGGGCGCTGGAGGACATCCGGCGCGAGGTGGCGGCGGTGCTGGACGTGCGGCAGGACGCGGAGCGACGGCTGATGCTGCTGCGCGACGTGCTGTCGCGGGCGGACCGGACGCTGACCGAGGCGCGGCAGGCGCGCGGGGAGGTGCTGGCGAAGATCGCCGCGTCGGAGGTGCCGGCGGTCAGCGGCCCGTCGACGGTGCTGCACGAGCAGTTGGCGGCGGCCGCGGAGTACCGCCGCCGGTCGCAGTGGCACCGCCTGTCGCCGCTGCTGGACAGCCTGGAGGAGCGGGCGGAGGACGAACTCCGGCGGGCCCGGGAGTCGTTGACGGCGGTGACCGCGCCGCTGGCCGTCCGGGCCGAGCTGCGCGGCCGGCTGGACGCGTACCGGGCGCGGGTGGCGCGGTGCGGCC
Source organism: Streptomyces sp. BHT-5-2 (assembly GCF_019774615.1). NCBI lineage: Bacteria > Bacillati > Actinomycetota > Actinomycetes > Kitasatosporales > Streptomycetaceae > Streptomyces > Streptomyces sp. BHT-5-2. Next base: position 253,739 of record NZ_CP081496.1, read on the forward strand.
TGGCGGAGGACCCGATGCTGATGGAGCGCTATGACGTGGCGCGCCGGATGCTGTGGAGCGCGCCGTGCGATCTGCGGGCGGCGGAGCAGGCCGTGTGGCGCTATCAGGAGGCGGCGGCGGAGGCGATGGTCCCGGAGCCGCGGGACGGCAGGGCGGAGTCGTGACGGAGCGGGACGGGGGGCGGTGCCAGCGCCGGGACTGCGACGGGCGATACGAAGACGTCGGCGACGGGGAGTTGTACTGCGACGAGTGCGGGCTGGCGCCGGTGGTGTCGCCCGAGGGGCTGCTGTCGGCGACCGCGACGGTGCTGACGCAGCGGGTCGACGAGGGCGGTGCGACGGTCGCGGCGCCGCCGCCGACCGGTGCCCCGAGGCGGCGGACGGCCGGGACGCACGTCCCGGGGCGGCGGGCGGGCGGCCGGTCCGGGAGCGGGCCGGGCGGCCGGACGCCGCCGGTGGTGCGCGGCAGCGGCCGGGGAGCCGGCGGCCCCGCCTCGGGGTCCGGGGGCGGTTCCGGTGCGTCGCACGGGCGGCTGGGCGCCGGGCTGGTGACGGTGCCGCAGGTGCCGCGGCGCGATCCGCGGTCGGCGGTGCTGGCGCAGCCGGCGGTGCCGGAACGGAAGCGGTTCTGCAGCCGGGGCGAGTGCGGGGCGCCGGTGGGACGGGGCCGGGACGGCCGGCCGGGCCCGGCGGAGGGCTTCTGCACCAAGTGCGGCCATCCGTACAGCTTCGTACCGAAGTTGCGGGCCGGGGAGCTGGTGCACGACCAGTACGAGGTCGCCGGGTGCCTGGCGCACGGCGGGCTGGGCTGGATCTATCTGGCGCGGGACCGTGCGGTCGACGACCGGTGGGTGGTGCTCAAGGGGCTGCTGGACACCGGTGACGAGGAGGCGCTGGCGGCGGCGGTGTCCGAGCGGCGGTTCCTGGCCGCGATCGAGCACCCCAACATCGTGCGGATCTACAACTTCGTCGAGCACCTGGACCGGGCGACCGGCAGCCGGGACGGCTACATCGTCATGGAGTACGTCGACGGCACCTCCCTGAAGGACCTCGCCAACGAGCGGCGCACGTCCCAGGGGCGGCGCGACCCGATGCCGGTGGAGCAGGCGTGCGCGTACGGCGTCGAGGCGCTGGAGGCACTCGGCCATCTGCACGCGCGGCAGTTGCTCTACTGCGACTTCAAGGTCGACAACGCCCTCCAGCAGCACGACCGGCTCAAGCTGATCGACCTGGGCGCGGTGCGGCGCATGGACGACCACGAGAGCCCGCTGTACGGCACGATCGGCTACCAGGCGCCCGAGGTCGGCGAGATGGGCCCGTCGGTCGCCTCCGACCTCTACACCGTCGCCCGCACCCTCGCCGTCCTCACCTTCGACTTCCAGGGCTTCACCAACGTCTTCGCGGACTGTCTGCCGGATCCGGAGCACATCGAGGTGTTCCGTTCCTACGAGTCCTTCTACCGGCTGCTGGTACGGGCCACCGATCCGGATCCGGGCCGGCGCTTCGGGTCGGCGGAGGAGATGGCCGAGCAGCTGACGGGGGTTCTGCGGGAGGTGGCGGCGCTCCGTACGGGCGAGCCGCGGCCGGCGCACTCCACCCTGTTCGGGCCCGAACTGCGGGTGGTGGGCACGGAGCTGATGGGGCCGCCGGCCGGCGACAGTTCGCTGCTGGGCGGCCGGCGGACCGGCCGGCGGCGCGCCGGGCGGGCCGCGGCACCGGGTCCGGTGCGGGCGGACGGCGGCCCGGAGCTGCGGCCGCTGGACGTGGCCGGGGCGGCGCTGGCGCTGCCGGTGCCGCGGGCGGACCCCGACGACCCCAACGCCGGGTTCCTGGCCGGTCTGCACGCCGCGACGCCGGCGGAGCTGCTGGCCGCCCTGCGCGCGGCGCCCGCCGACTCGCCGGAGCTGCGGCTGCGGACCCTGCGCGCCCGGCTGGAGCTGGGCGGGGCCGCGGCCGCCTCCGACGGCGGGCGGGCGGCGGAGGTGTCCGCGGACGACGACTGGCGGGTGGTCTGGCACCGCGGGCTGGCGGCGCTGGCGGCGGGCGACCGGGAGGGCGCCGCGCTGGCCTTCGACGCGGTCTACGACGCCTTCCCCGGCGAGCAGGCGCCGAAGCTGGCGCTGGGCATCAGCGCCGAACTCCTCGGCCAGTGGGAGAACGCCGCGGAGTACTACCGCCTCGTCTGGGCGACCGACCGCGGGTATGTGAGCGCCGCGTTCGGACTGGCCCGGGTGCGGCTGGCGGCCGGCGACCGGGAGGGTGCGGTGGCGGCGCTGGAATCCGTACCGGAGGCGTCCATCCACCACACCGCGGCCCGGATCGCGGCGGTCCGCGCCCGGCTGCGGCAGCGCTCGCCCGAGGAGGCCCTGCTGCCGGATCTGCGGGCCGCCGCCCAACAGGTCGAGGCGCTGGCCGACTTCGGCCTGGACGACCGGCGCCGGGAACTGCTGGCCACCGAAGTACTGGGCAGTGCCCTGGACTGGGTACTCTCCGGGAGCCACGGCGACGGGCCCGGGGCGCCGGGCGGCGGGGAGCCGGCCGGTGCGGCGGTGCCGACGCTGCTCGGCAGTCCGCTGGACGAGCGCGGGCTGCGGTTCGGGCTGGAGCGCTCGTACCGTCTGCTGGCGCGGCTCGCGCGGCGTGGCGAGGAAAGGATCGAGCTGGTGGAGCGGGCCAACCGCTTCCGCCCCAGGACATGGGTGTGACATGGGTGTGACTGGGCCGTCCCGCTGCCGGAACTGCGGTGAGCCGCTCGCCGCGGGGGACAACTACTGCGGACGGTGCGGCGCCGATCCCCTGACGTCGGGCGGCCACGGCCTGCCCACGGGACACGGTGCGCCCCCGGCGGGGTACGCGGCGGGGCCGGCGGCGCAGGCGGGGCCGCCGCCGCCCGACCCCACGACCCGTCTCGCGTACGGGGATCACGGGGGCGCGAGGGTGCCGTCGGCAGGGCCCGCCGGCCGGCCAGCGGACCCGCGGGTGGTCGGCTACGAGGCGGTCGCCGACGCCGCCGCCGGGGCCGTGGCGCGGCCCGAAGCGGACGCCGTGCCGGCCGCTCCGGCCGAGGCCGCCGCCGGCACGGAAGCGGAGCCCGCGGCGGGCACCACGGCGGACGCCGGGACGGCCGTCCCGCAGGGGCCAGCGGCGGACGCCGGGGAGCCGGGCGGAACGATCTTCGACGCGCCCGCGGTGTCCGCCGGCGCGCCCGCCGCGACCGGAAGCGGAACGTCCCCGGACACCCCGGTGCGGCCCGAACGCGACCATCTGGAGCAGGAGTTGCCGGGGGTCGCGGCGGTCAGCGACGTCGGCCACCGGCACCACCGCAACGAGGACTTCTTCGCGCTGGCCGGCACCGCGCTGCCGGACGGCGCGCCGGCGGTGATCGCGGTGGTCTGCGACGGGGTCTCCTCGGCCACCCGTCCCGACGACGCCTCCCGGATCGCCGCCGAACGGGCCGCCGGCGCGCTGCGGATGGCACTGCCGCGCGGCGCCCACCCGCAGCAGGCCATGCACGACGCGGTGCTGGCGGCCTCGACGGCGGTCGATGCGCTGGCCGCCGACCCGTCGCTGGCGCACGACGAGTTCCGCCAGCAGAACGCCCCGGCCTGCACCTTCGTCGGCGCCCTGGTCGGCGGGGGGCTGCTGACCATCGGCTGGGTCGGCGACAGCCGGGCGTACTGGATCCCCGACGACCGCACCGCGCCGCCGGTCCGGCTCACCGAGGACGACTCCTGGGCGGCCCAGATGGTCGCCAACAACCTGATGACGGAGGCCGAGGCCAACGCCGACGAGCGGGCGCACGCCATCACCGGATGGCTCGGCGCGGACGCGTACGAGGTCGAACCGCACATCGCGGCGTTCCGGCCGGACGGGCCGGGCACGGTGGTCGTGTGCACGGACGGGCTGTGGAACTACGTCGAGACGGCCGGGGCGATGGCGGCGGTGCTGCCGACGGACGCCCCGGCCCGGCCGCTGGACGCCGCGCGGGTGCTGGTCGACCACGCCCTGGCCGGCGGCGGGCACGACAACGTAACGGTCGCGGTGGTGCGGTTCCCGGCGCCCGCGGACGGGGCAGGATCGGCCTGAGCCCGCAACCGCACGCGCCGGACCCGGCCACCACCCACCGGGCCGTCCGACCCGCCGGTGGACCGGCCGGCGACGGCCGCAAGGAGCGGACGTAACCCATGGCCAACCTCGCCAAGTCGCGCGTGCCGCGCTTCACCGCCGAGGTGCACCACAATCCCTTCCTTCCCGAGGGCGGGCGCGGGCTGCACGCCGTCGTCACCGTCACCGCGACCGGGGGCGGTTCGACCGGCGGGCGGCCGGTTCCCGGGCCGCGGCCGGAGGGAGGTGTTCCGGTGGCCGGCGGCGCGGCCCTCGGCCCGGAGACCGGGGTCGTGCTGCGGGTGCGGACGCCGCTGGGCGCCGAGGTCGGGTTCCTGCGCCAAGTGGCGCCCGCCACCGAGGACCTGACCGGGCACCGAAGAGCGTCGGGGCCGCGCTCGGGCGACTACCCGACCGGCCCCTGGGGCGACGAGTCCCGCGACTACCACCTCTTCCTCCGCGTCCCGGACCCCGGGCTCGGCCGGGAGATGCTCGCCGCCCGGCTCTCGGTGCTGCTGCCGACGCCGGACGGGGCCGCGCCCCGGGTCGTCGCACAGGGCCTCGTCCGCGCCGTGTGGACGGACGATCCGGCCGCCGCGGTACGGATCGACTTACACGTGGCGCACCACACAGGACGGTCCGAACTGGCCCAAGCCATCCAGCGGGGGCTGGATGCGGCGAAGTGGGGAGATGCCGTCCGCGCGGTGTGCGAACTGCGCCGTGCGACGGGGCTCGCCGCCGACCTGGGAAGCGGGGACACTGCGAAACTCCTTGCGAAGGTGGTGGGCGACGCCGATCCCGCGACCGGTACTGTGCGACAGGCGGCGAAGGCGGCCGAGGCCGGCCGGGAAAGCTCCCGGACGGCACCCGGACCCCACCCAACGCCCGGAGAAAACGCAATGAACGAGCACGTTCAGAACTGATCAGTACCACCCGGAAGTTTTGGTACGGAGGGGGAAGAACCGACATGCCGACCTGCCCGAGCGGCCACCAGTCGGTGGCCGAAGACTGGTGCGAGGTGTGCGGCCAGCGCATGGCGGGAGCCGTCCCCCCGCCGCCCTCCCTGCCGGCGGGGTTCCTGAACACGTCGCCGCCCGAGCCGAACGGCCCCGCGGGCCCGCCGCCCGGCCAGCCCGGCCCGCCGCCGCCCGGCCAGCCGGGTCCGCCGCCCGGTGCGCCGGGTCCCGGCCCGGCCGGCCAGCCCGGTCCCCCGCAGGGCGGTTACGGCTTCCCGCCCGCGCCCGGTCCGGGCGGTCCCGGCGGTCCCGGGGCCCCCGGAATGCCCGGTCCCGGTGGCCCCGGTGCGCCCACGCAGGGTCCCGGCGGCCAGCCGCCGCAGGGCGGTTACGGCTTCCCGCCGCCGGCCCCCGGCCCCGGTGGACCTGGCGGTCCGGGCGTCCCCGGCATGCCCGGTCCCGGCACGCCCCCGCACGGCACCCCGCCGCACGGCGCGCCCGCCCCGGGGATGCCCGCGCCCGGAATGCCGGCTCCCGCGCCCGGTCCCGAGCAGTCCACGGAGTTCTGCCCGCAGTGCCGCGCGCCGCGCGACGGCATGGCGCCGTTCTGCACCGAGTGCCAGTACAACTTCCTCACCAACTCCCCGGCGTCGTTCGCCCCGCCGCCCGCTGCGCCCGCACCCGGCCCCGGCGGCCAGCCGCCGCAGGGCGGCTACGGCTTCCCGCCGCCGGCCCCCGGCCCCGGTGGCCCCGGTGCGCCCGCGCACGGTCCCGGCGGCCAGCCGCCACAGGGTGGTTACGGCTTCCCGCCGCCGCAGGCCCCGTTCGAGCAGCAGGCTCCCTTCGAGCAGCCGGCCCCGTTCGAGCAGGCGCCGTTCGAGCAGCAGGCCCCGCAGCAGCCGGGCCCGCCGCCCGGGATGCCCGGCCCCGGCGGCTACCCGGGTCAGCCCGGCCCGCCCCCCGGCATGCCCGGACCCGGCCCCGGCCCGGCCGGCCAGCCCGGCCCGCCGCCGCCCCCGCAGCAGGGCGGTGACGACTGGACGCTGACCCCGCCGCACCAGGCACCGGCGGCCAACGCCGCCCCGCCGATGGCGCCCCCGCAGCCCGGACCCGGCCCGCAGGCCCCGTTCGAGCAGCAGCCGCCGGCCCCGTTCCCGCCGCAGCAGCAGCCCCAGCCGGGGCCCGACGGCCAGTGGGGCGGCGGCCCCGGCCAGGCTCCGGCGGCGCCGCCGCAGGGCCCGCCGCCGGTGGTCGGCGACGGCTGGGTGGTGGCCATCGGACCGGACCGCGAGTACTTCATGGCGATGATGAGCCGCAGCGGCCCGGAGGCCGCGGGGCTCAACCTCCCCTCGTACTCCCCCGAGCAGGTGCTGCCGCTCACCGGCGGCCAGGTCTCGGTCGGCCGGCGCCGGAACAGCACCGGCGAGGCCCCCGACGTCGACCTGGGCCGGACCCCTGAGGACCCGGGCGTCTCGCACCAGCACGCCCTGCTCGTCCAGCAGCAGGACGGCAGTTGGGCCGTGGTGGACCAGAACTCCACCAACGGCACGACGGTCAACCTCGCCGAGGAGCCGATCCAGCCGTACGTCCCGGTGCCGCTCCACGAGGGCGACCGGGTGCACGTCGGCGCCTGGACGACGCTGACCGTCCGCCGCGGCTGACCGCCGCACGACACCTCACCAACTCCGGGGCGTGATCGACCGATCGCGCCCCGGAGTCGTGTCCGCCGGCGACCGCCCGGAGACCGGCCCCAAGTCCGGGATCCTCGGTCGCGACGTCTGCCACCATGGACGGGTGAACGACATTCCGCACGACACCCTGCAGGAGCAGACCTTCTACGAGCAGGTCGGCGGCGAGGACACCTTCCGCCGTCTGGTGCGCCGCTTCTACGAGGGCGTCGCCGAGGACCCGCTGCTGCGGCCGATGTACCCGGAGGAGGATCTGGGGCCGGCCGAGGAGCGCCTCGCCCTCTTCCTCATGCAGTACTGGGGCGGCCCCCGCACCTACAGCGAGAACCGCGGCCACCCCCGGCTGCGGATGCGGCACGCCCCGTTCGCCGTCGACCGGGCCGCGCACGACGCCTGGCTGCGGCACATGCGGGACGCCGTGGACTCCCTCGGACTGGCCGAGGACCATCGCACGCAGTTGTGGAACTACCTCACGTACGCCGCCGCGTCGATGATCAACACCGCAGGGTGAGAGAACGGTCACACCGCCCTGGCCCTACGCGACCGCCCCTCCTCCACCTGCAACCCGACCACATCACCATCTGGCCCGACACCCCCGACGCCCCCTGAGCCCCAACACACCCCGCCCAGCACATCCAGACTGCGCGCCCAGTCCTGCAACGCCCGTCCCACGTGCCCCAGTTCAGCCGCATCCGGCCCGCAATATCCAGCCCGTCCGGCGTTTGAGGACGAGCCCGGAGGGCGATATCGAGCCCGCAGGGCGAGCCCCGAACACAAGCGGGAACTGCACACAAACGGGGACCGCGCAGAACACAAACGGGGACCGCGCAGAACGGTCCCCGAACACGCGACCCGACGGCCGCAACGGTGCCCGGGGCCGACCCCGGTTCAGGAAAGGGGCGGGTCCGGGGCACATCGCCTCGGCGCCCCCACCCCGTCAGGCCCCGGCCCCGCTCAGACCGGCGTGACCGTGAGCCCCGACAGCCCCGTCGCCCCCGCCACACGCCCCACCCGCACGGCAACCGACCCATACGGCGTGCTCAACCGCAGCCACCCCCCGGCAGCCAACAGCGCCAGCTCCGGCGCCGACTCCGACGCCCCGGCCACACCACCCGGACCGGTAGCACCGGCCACACCGACCGCTCCCGGCACCCCGGCCCCGGCCGGCACCGCCCCCCGCAGAAAACCGAGCGCCTGCGCCGCATGCACCACCCGCAACGGCAACTCCGTGTCGCCCAGCGTCCGCGACCAGATCTCCCGGCCGATCCGGTCCCGCTCGTTCCGGGTCCGCCGCTGCGGCGGCAACGCCTCGTCCCGGGCACGGAACTCGGCGACCGCGGCGGCCACCGCACGCCGCAACGCATCCGGGGACGGCAACCCCGGCACCCGCGTCCAGCCGCCCCGCGGCGGCAGCACCCCGGCCCACGGCGGCCCGGTGACCGCGGCGGGCACGGCGACGCTCCCCGCCGCCTCCTCGATGCCCTCAAGAAGCTCCCCCGCGGAAACGGTCACATCGAGGCCCGGACCACCGACGCGCCCCGGACCGGCACCACCGTCGGCACCGGCACCACCGTCGACGCCGGTGCCGTCCCCCACCAACCGCGCCGTCCGAATCGCCAGCACCTCGAAGGACGGCGGGCGGCCGAAGACGGCCAGCACCCCGCCGCCCGTCTGAAGCCGTACCGCCGCCCCGCGGTCGTAGTGGATCAGCCGGGCGAGGAAGGCCGCGAGGTCCGCTGCCTCCCCGGCGTCGGCCAGCCGCAGCACCGTCATCCCGTGCCGGCCCCTTCCTGATGCGCGGCGTCGTCCAGATAGTCCTTGAGGATCACCTTCTCCTCCGCCATGAGGCGGCGCGGCCGCCCCGCGGCGAAGTCGAACGGCACCACCACGGTCTTGGCCCGCAGGCAGACCGCGTCCCCGTCCTTGACCTCGAACCCCACCGTCACCGAAGCCGCCCTGATCTCCGTCACCCACACCTCGACGGTCACCGGCTCGGGCCGGTACACCAGCTGCCGCAGGTAGTCGACCTCGTGCCGGGCGACGACCGAGCCGCCCGTGAACGACGGGCTGCCGCCCCCCGGCGCCAGCCGGCGCATGAAGTCGATCCGCGCCTCTTCGAGGTAGCGGACGAACACCACGTTGTTGACATGGCCGTTGGCGTCCATGTCCGACCAGCGCAGGGGGCAGGAGTAGAGGTGGCGCACGGTGTCAGCCCCGGGTGAGCTTCTTGTACGTCGCACGGTGCGGGCGGGCCGCGTCCGCGCCCAGCCGCTCGATCTTGTTCTTCTCGTACGACTCGAAGTTGCCCTCGAACCAGAACCACTTGGAGTTGCCCTCGTACGCCAGGATGTGCGTGGCGACGCGGTCGAGGAACCAGCGGTCGTGGGAGACGACCACGGCGCAGCCGGGGAAGTCCAGCAGCGCGTTCTCCAGGGAGGACAGCGTCTCGACGTCGAGGTCGTTGGTCGGCTCGTCGAGGAGCAGGAGGTTGCCGCCCTGCTTGAGGGTGAGCGCGAGGTTGAGGCGGTTGCGCTCACCGCCGGAGAGCACCCCGGCCGGCTTCTGCTGGTCCGGGCCCTTGAAGCCGAACGCGGAGACGTAGGCGCGCGAGGGCATCTCGACCTGGCCGACGTTGATGTAGTCGAGCTCGTCGGAGACCACGGCCCACAGGGTCTTCTTGGGGTCGATGTTCTCGCGGCTCTGGTCGACGTAGGAGATCTTGACGGTCTCGCCGACCTTGATGTCGCCGGAGTCCGGGGTCTCCAGGCCCTGGATCATCTTGAACAGCGTGGTCTTGCCGGCGCCGTTCGGGCCGATGACGCCGACGATGCCGTTGCGCGGCAGCGTGAAGCTGAGGTCGTCGATGAGGATCTTCTCGCCGAACGCCTTGCTGAGGTTGTTGACCTCGACGACGACGTTGCCCAGACGGGGGCCCGGCGGGATCTGGATCTCCTCGAAGTCCAGCTTCCGCATCTTGTCCGCCTCGGCGGCCATCTCCTCGTAACGCGCCAGACGGGCCTTGGACTTGGCCTGCCGCCCCTTGGCGTTGGAGCGGACCCACTCCAGCTCTTCCTTCAGGCGCTTGGCGCGCTTGGCGTCCTTCTGGCCCTCGACCTTCAGACGCGTCTGCTTGGTCTCCAGGTACGTGGAGTAGTTGCCCTCGTAGCCGATCGCGCGGCCGCGGTCCAGCTCCAGGATCCAGCCGGCGACGTTGTCGAGGAAGTACCGGTCGTGGGTGACGGCGACGACGGTGCCGGGGTACTTCGCCAGGTGCTGCTCCAGCCACTGCACCGACTCGGCGTCGAGGTGGTTGGTGGGCTCGTCGAGGAGCAGCAGGTCGGGGGCCTCCAGCAGCAGCTTGCACAGCGCCACGCGGCGGCGCTCACCACCGGAGAGGTTGGTGACCGGCCAGTCGCCGGGCGGGCAGCCCAGGGCGTCCATGGCCTGCTCCAGCTGGGTGTCCAGGTCCCACGCGTTCGCGTGGTCCAGGTCCTCCTGGAGCTTGCCCATCTCCTCCATCAGCGCGTCGGAGTAGTCGGTCGCCATCAGCTCGGCGACCTCGTTGAAGCGCTTGAGCTTGTCCATGATCTCGCGGGCGCCGTCCTGGACGTTCTCCAGGACCGTCTTGGACTCGTCCAGCGGCGGCTCCTGGAGGAGCATGCCGACGGTGTAGCCCGGCGAGAGGAACGCATCGCCGTTGGACGGCTGCTCAAGACCGGCCATGATCTTCAGCACCGTGGACTTACCGGCGCCGTTGGGACCCACGACACCGATCTTCGCGCCCGGCAGGAAGCTCAGCGTCACGTCATCGAGGATGACCTTGTCGCCGTGCGCCTTGCGCGTCTTGCGCATCGTGTAGATGTACTCAGCCAAGAGAAACCGTCCGGCAGTTTGGATCTATCAGGTGGTCTGTGCGGCTCCGCCGCCTGGGCCATGGTGCGGCGTGGCCGCGCGAGGGCAGATACACCCCATCTTGCCGTACGTCCATCCCCGGACGGAAACGGGTTCCGGAGGACGGACGGCGAAGGCCCCGGAGCGGACAGTGCGCTCCGGGGCCTTCGACTTGTGCGTCCGGTGACCGTGCGGTCACGGTGTGCCGACGGCACGCTCACCGGTGGTCACGAGGACCGCCTGCGGCCGGGACGGCCGGCTCGCCTGCTCAGGCGGACTGCCCGGTCTTCTTCTTGCGCAGGAAGAACACCGCTCCACCGCCGACCAGGACGAGGACGACCGCGATGCCCGCGATCACCGGGGTGGCGCTGCTGGAACCGGTCTCGGCGAGGTCGGTGCCGTGACCGCCGGTGCTGCCGCCGGTGGTGCCGCCGGCCGAGGCCGGGCTCGGGTGCGGCGAGGGCCGGCCGCCGTTGCCGGCGGTCTTGCAGTCCAGGACGCCGGAGAAGGTCTTCTTGAAGCCACCGGCACCGGTGATCGTGATCTGGTACGACTGGTCCTCGCCGACCGGGACGGTCACGGTCTTGGACGCACCCGGGGCGACCTCGTAGTCCTTGCCGGACAGCTGGAAGCGGAACGCCTCATCGCCCTTGTTGCTCGCGGTGACGTCCACGCCGCCCTTGGCGCAGTCCTTCTCCGCGGTGATCGCCGGGATCGCGCCCTGCTTCTTCCACGAGGCCGTGGCGGCCGCGGAGACCGTGGACTCGCTGGAGCCGGCCAGGATCTGGGTCTGGCTCTTGGCGTGCACGCCGATGCCGGTGAAGGCACGGCCGACCGGGACCTTGGTCGCGGCCTGGACGCTCAGCGAGGTGGTGCCGTCGGCGGCCCCCTTGGGGACGTCGAAGAACAGCTGGCTGCCGTCCCGGGCGCTGGTGACCGGCTTGCCGTCCTTGCCCACGACCTTCACGCCACCCGGCGCGTCCGCCGCCGGGGAGACGGTGACGCTGTCGGCGTTGGTGTGCACGGTGACCGGGCCGATCTTGCCGCCGGACTTACCGGAGACCGCGGGCGGGTCGAGGGTCAGCGACGCCTTGGGCTCGGAGACGCTCTGCGCGCTCTTCGCCAGGTAGTCGGCGAGCTTCTCGGCGGCCGGGTCGACCGCGTCCACCTTGACGTGGTCGGAGAAGCGCCAGATCGCGACCTGGGTGCCCGCCGCGGCGGTCTTCTCGCTCAGCTGCCCGGCACCGGCCTTGGAGGAGAGCGCGGCCAGGTCGTTCACCTGCGGGTAGGAGTTCTGCAGGATCCAGCGGATCTTGCCGGCGTCCGCGTTGTCGTGCAGCGACGAGGCGCTCCACGGCACTTCCTGGTAACGGGCCTGCTGCTGCGTCGGGTTGTGGATGTCGATGCAGTACGTCTGGAGCGTGCCGCCGTTGTCCACCGACATCTCGAAGAGGCCGGCGCCGACGCGCTGGTCCCCTCCGTCACCGTGCACCACGGCCTGGTCGAAGGTCTTCAGCCCGCCGAGGGTCGCGGTGGCGCCCCCGTGCGATGCGGCCGGGTCATCCGCCACGGCGGTCCCCGCGGTGGCTATCGTGCCCGCCGCGATGAGGCCGGAGGCCACGACCGCGGCGGCAAGGCGGGCTGCGCCCCGCCCCTTCATCGAAAGCATGATTTCCCCTCTGGGCGAGGCAGTCGGCTGGAGTGGTCGCCTCACCGGAAAGATCCCAAGAACTCAACGGCCGAACTGGTCAGCCTGGTCAGCCCCCGTGAGTACTCGTCGGATCTTATGGAGCGGGCGCATCAGGGTCCCCGGTAATGGCGTCCCATAAGCGATCCGAATCGCAATCGTTACCGAATACACGCAGGGTGTGCCGACATTATCGACAAATCTCTGGACGTTTTCAGGGCACAGATACCTTCTGGGGCGAATTGCCGGTACGGGCCATTCTCTCCGCCGGAACACCCGCCGACCGTTCGGGCCCGCCCGCCAATACCACGGTCGTACCCGATTCAACTTCCTTCAACGTCGCCAGTTCCCCGCCCACTTCCCCCGCCGGCCGACTTCCCTCCGCCGCTTTCCGCGCCTTCGACACCCGGCGGAACGCCGAGGTGCCGCGCGCGAGATCGTGACCGATCGCCATGGCGTCGACCTCCGCCGCGAACCAGCGCTGCCCACCCTTCTCCGGCGGCTGCTCCCCCTCCCGCAGGCGCAACCTCCCCTGGACGACCAGCGGTTCCCCGACCGCCACCGAGGCCGCGACGTTGTCCGCGAGCGCCCGCCAGCACCGCACGGTGTAGAAACTCGTCTCCCCGTCGGTCCAGCACTCCCGCGCCCGGTCCCACCGCCGCGAGGTCGCCGCCATACGGAACCGCGCCGCCGACACCCCCGCCGCGGTCTCCCGGTGCTCCACCGCCGTGGCCACGTTCCCCACCAGCGTCACCATCGTGTCGTTCATGAATGCCTCTCCCCCGTCCCCTCTTTATGACGTCGCTTCAGCACGCCATCACGTCCATGCCGCCACGTTCCTGCCGCCACATTCATGTCGGCACGTCCGCATCTCCACGTTCACGTCTTCCGTGGCGCTTCGCCTCTTCGACGCCTTCGATATTCCGGCGCCCCGACCCCGCTTCCTCTCCGGTGATTCTTTGTCAGCGCGCGACTTCGGTGCGTGACTTCCCGCACGCGACTTCCGCCCCCATCCCCACGCCCTCTCGGTCGAGCTTTTATGGAGTCAACCGCCTTGCCACACATGACTGTTGACGCGTATCGCTTCACGCGGCATTACGTCGGGCCCTTCCGTGCCGCCGCGCTTCGCGGAACCCATCGTGCACGGACACGGCGCCGGCCGTGGCGGGCTGTGGACAAACGGTCGCCGGTGGAACAGCCGCCTGTGGAAAACTCCGTCACCCGGACGAGGGGACGGACGGCGTTCCATCCGCCGCCCGTCCCCTCTCTTCTCACTCCCCTCCCCCTCTGCCCTCTGCCCTCTTCCCTTCCTCCGGCCGCCCGTCCTCCGCGCCTCGCGGCTCACACTCCCGACGCCACCGCGTACCGCTCCCGCACCTCGCGGTACCGCAGCAGTTCGGCGGCCAACGGCTCCAGCACCCGCGCCCGGCCGCATCCCGCCGCCGCTCCCCTCAGCCTGCGCTCGGCCTCCTGCCCGTAGCGCCGGGCCGGGCCCCGGGCCACCATCCCGCACAACCAGGTCAGCACCGGGCCACCCACCGAACCCACGACCACCGGCAGCACCCCGGAGAACCACTCCGTCGCATCCGTCACCCCGGTCACGGCGCCCAGCAGCCACAACACGCCGACCACCTGAAGGACGAACAGCAGCCCCTGCACCGCGGCCGCCACCGTCCACCACCGCGGTTTCGCGTCCGGCCCGTGCCGCAGCGCCTCCTCGGCCTCGGCCGCCACCGTGTCCAGCGCCTCCGGCAGCCCCTCGGCGCCCCGCCCCGCCGCCTCCCGCACCGCCTGCGCCCAGGGCATCGGCAGCCCCAGCGCGGCCTGGCCCGCCACGGTCCGGACCGCCTGCTCCACCACCGGCCGCGCGGCCGCCCGCCCGTCCTCGCCCCGCACGGATCCGAGGGCCACCACGCGTACGGGCACGGCCCCGGCGGCCGCGCCCCCGGAACGGGTACGCCGGGAACGCGCACGCCCGGAACGAGCGCGCTCAGAGCGAACGCTTCCGGATCCGGTCGGCTCGGCATCCGCGGCCTCGGCCCCGTTCCCGGCCCCGGATCCCGTCCGCGGTGCGGCGATCCGGACCGCCGCCGCGCCATGGCCGCCTCCGCCGGTCATCGCCGTCGCACCCCGCCGCCGCGCCCGACGCGCCTTCCGCCGGGACCGCAGCCGCGACCACGGCGAGCCGCACGCCCGCGCGGCGTGCCGCAGCCAGTCCCGTTCCGCGGCCCGCCCGATGGCCGCCGCCCCCACCGCCTCGGCGAGCCGGTCGTCGAACTCCTCCCGGGCCCGTTCGGTCAGGCCCACCCGGCCGTCCGCGACATACGCCGTCCGCAGGCGCTCCGCCGCGGTGTCCACGTCCGCCGTCAGCCTGCGGTCCGCCGCACCCCGTTCCGCCACGAACTGGCCCAGCGCCTCCCGCAGTTCCGCCACCCCCTCGCCGGTCGCCGCGGAGAGGGCCAGGACCGTCGCCCCCGGTTCCCCGTGCTCGCCCAGCGCCAGCCCGTCCTCGTCCAGCAGCCGGCGCAGGTCGTCCACCACCTGGTCGGCGGCGTCGCCGGGCAGCCGGTCCACCTGGTTGAGCACCACGAACGTGACCTCGGCGTAGCCCGCCAGCGGCCTCAGATAGCGCTCGTGAAGCACCGCATCCGCGTACTTCTCCGGGTCGACCACCCAGATGACCGCGTCCACCAGCTTCAGCAGCCGGTCGACCTGTTCGCGGTTCGCAACGGCCGACGAGTCGTGGTCGGGCAGATCGAGCAGGACCAGTCCGGCCAGTTCGGGGCTGCCCTGCGCGGGGGTGTGGCGGCGGTGCACCGGGACCCCGAGTCGGCGCAGCAGCCCCTCCGCGCCCGGCCGGCCGCCCGACCAGACGCAGGCCACCGGTTCGCCGGTCGTGGGGCGGCGCGCCCCGGCCTCCGAACGGGGCGCCCCGGCAAGGGCGTTGAACAGCGAGGACTTCCCGCTGCCGGTCGCGCCCGCGAGGGCGACGACGGTGTGCTCCCCGGAGAGCCGGTACCGTTCGTCGGCCGCCTCCAGCACGTGCCCGGCCTCGTCCAGCACCGCCCCGTCCAGCCGGCTCCGGGACAGCGCGATCAGCTCCCGCAACGCCTCCAACCGGGGACGCAGCCCCACCTCCGCGGCCCGCCGCGCCTCACCGGGCACCCACTTGTACCCGGGCCCACCCACCATTTCGTCCTCGACACCTTCGACCGCCCCGGCAACCGCTCCCCCACCCCCCGTCCCACGAGCCACTCGCCCACGGGCAGCATCCCTGCCCGCCCCAGCGGCACCGCCCACCGAACCAGCCCCAGCCCCACCACTCCCAACAGCGGCCCCAACGCTCTCCGCACCGACGGACGCACCGGCCTCGGCCATGGTCAAGGCCATCAGCACGGCATCCACCTCGTCGACGTCTCCCGCCGCCGGCGCCTCGTCCTCCCGCAGCCCGCTGTCCCGTTCACACCTCTCCCGTGCGTCATCCGTCCGCTCCCCGCTGCGCACCCGCCGCGCGATCACCCCGTCGTCCCAGGCTCCTTCGACCCGCACCACCCCCTCCCCGCCCTCATCGGTCCCCGTCTCCGTCCGTCGCCGCTCGGACTCCGTCACCCGGTCACTGCCTCTCTCCCGCACCGATCCGCCGCCGCGCGCCCACGCGCCCGTTCCGTCTCCCACTCCGTCACCGGCCGTCGCCGGCGCTGCTCCCGCTGCACCACGGACAGCGCGGCGATCAGTTCCGCCTGCTGGTCCGGCGGCACCGTCAGCCGGTCCAACGGGGCCAGCCGGCGCTCCCGTTCACCGTCCAGGGCGCACTGCAGGTACTTGGTCAGCAGCCGGGTGCCCTGGTCACACAGCCGCAGCGCGCTCTGCGCCCCCAACAGGTCGGCGAGGTTCTCCCCGGCCGTACGGGCCCGGCGCCCGCCGAGCAGCGCGGTGGCCAGCAGGGCCGCCGGTTCCTCCACGTCCACCGGGTCGGCCCGTTCACCGGCCTGGCCGCCGCGCGTCTCCCGGGCCTCCTCCTCGGCGAGTTCCTCCAGACAGCGCCGCCAGCGCCGGACGATCACGCCGATCCGGCCGGCGGCGCCCGCGGCCCCGTCCGCCGCGCTCGCCGCCACCTCGGCCGCCGCCGGGTCCCGCCGCCAGGCGCCCACGGCCCGCTCGTCGGCCTCCTCGACGGCGCAGACCAGCAACGCGGTGAGCCCGCGGGTGAGCGCGTCCAGCAGTTCGTCGGGACGGCCGCCGAGGCCGTGCGCGTACCAGTGGGCGCGGGCGTCGCCGGCCAGCACCTCGCCCGCCGCGACCTCGCGCCGCACCCGCGTCGCGGCCTCCTCGTACGCCTCCTCGACCCGGCCGGCCAGCCGCAGCGCCGCGGCATGCTGTGCGGCGGCGGCGCCGGCCAGCGAGGGCATCCGGCTGCGGAGCGAGGCGATCACGCCGGTGGCCGTCCGGTCCGCTGCGGCACTACGGGCGGCGGGGTCCTGGGCGTGCCGCTCCAGCCAGTCGCGCAGGCCGGCGACGGCGGTGGCGGGCAGCAGTCCGCGGCCCCCGCCGGCGGACTCGGGCAGCTCGGGGATGGTGAATCGGGGTACGTGGCCGAGGCCGGCCCGGTGCAGGAGCTCCGCGTACCGCCCCGAGATCTCGGCGGCGATCGGGTGCGGCACCCGGTCCAGGACGGTGACCAGCGTGACGTCGTACTCCTTGGCGGTGCGCAGCAGGTGCCAGGGCACCGCGTCCGCGTACCGGGCGGCGGTGGTGACCAGCAACCAGACGTCGGCCGCGCAGATCAGCTCGGCGGCCAGTTCGCGGTTGCCGGCCACCAGGGAGTCGATGTCGGGGGCGTCGAGCAGCGCCAGCCCGCTGGGCAGCGCGGGGTCCGTCTCGATCCGCACGGTCGGCACCCCGGGCTCGTCCACCGGGCCGCGCCCACCACCACCGTGGCCGTTCTCACCACCGTCGTCCCGCTCGCCGTCGTCGCCGCCGTCCTGCTCCGGCACCCACACCCGGGCGAGGCCCGGCAGCACCCGTTGCCCGGCGAACCAGCGGTGGTCGTCGGGGTGGCACACCAGTACCGGTGTACGCGTCGTGGGCCGCAGCACCCCCGCCTCGGAGACCCGCCGCCCCACCAGCGAATTGACCAGGGTGGACTTGCCGGCCCCCGTCGATCCGCCGACGACCGCGAGAAGAGGGGCCTTAGGAGCGCACAGGCGGGGCATCACATAGTCGTCGAGCTGGGAGAGCAGCTCGGCCCGGTCCCGCCGGGCGCGGGCGGCGCCCCCGAGCGGCAGGGGAAATCGCGCGGCATCGACGCGGTCACGCAGTACGGACAGTGCGTCGATCAGCCGGGGTCCTACATCCAAGGTCACCACATGTGAAGAATGCCCAATTTCGTTAGGTTTTTGAAGCGTATAGACCCTTGTGTGCGCCACAGGGATCTCCACGGAACGACATAGGTGACATTTTGGATTTTCGTAATATCCGAGACTCAGGCATAACGAGTGCACAACACCCGCCGCACGAGGCGCCAAAAGCCGTGCAGGATTCGTACCTGCCTGCGATTATCGGGATCGCTTCACCGAACCTCCACAACGTGCCACGGAGGTGAAGCAACCGGGACGAGGCACCCGGGCCTCTATCCTGGTCCGCGGTCCGTGATCCACACCCACCACCGGCCCCCGTAGCTCAGTGGATAGAGCAGGCGCCTTCTAAGCGCTTGGCCGCAGGTTCGAGTCCTGCCGGGGGCGCCACACAGATGGGAACAGTCGCCCCATCTCCATGTCCCGCCCGCAGCGCCTCCGCGGCGACGCGGGCGGTGCTGTTGATCATGTCGCTGGTGAGCACCACACGGCATCGGGCGCTGTTGGCGCGCTTGTCGTAGTGCATCTGGAGCCGGAAGGCTTCGAACATCCTCCGCCGCATGAGGTCGGGGAGTGTGGCGATCTCGCAGCGGCCGGCGGGCAGGGCATCAACGAGCGCTGGATCTTGTCGGGCAGGGGTTTGCCGCTGGAGTTTTTCGGTCTCTGCCTTTTTGGCGGCGATCTGCTGGTCGAGTTCGGCGACGCGCAGCTGTACGCCTTGGATGAATGCCGGATCGAGTCCGTCCGCGATCTCAAGGGCGTGGAACTGTCGGTCGCGGCGGCGGGCGAGGTCGGCTTCGGCGTCGCGCAGTGCCTTCTCCCGCTCGGCGTGGCGTCGCCACTCGTTCTCGTCGGTTTCGGGGAGCGCGGCGGCCAGCAGCTCGCGGCGATCGGGGCCGAAGATGCGTTGGGCGAAGAAGTCGTTGAGGACGTCCATGAGGTGTGTCTCGCGGATCCACAGACTCTTCGGGTGGCCTTCGGGCACGTAACCGGGCTTCGGCGCGCACGCGTAGAAGCTGAGGTCTCGGCGGTTCTTGCCGAACATGCGCCGTCCGCAGAGGGAGCAGAAGAGGAACGATCGCAGGGGGTATGTGCGGCGGGCCTGGGGGTGGGCCGTATTGGGGCCGGGGCCGGAGCGAGAGCGCTCGCGTTGTTCGGGCACGGCCTGCGCGTGTACGAAGGTCTCCAGGGAGACGAGCGGAGGGTGGGTGGGCTGCGGGGACCAGACCCAGTCCTCGATCGGGTTGTACTTGCCTCCGCGGGTCTTGCGGGCGCGGCGATTCCACACCATGTGACCGGTGTACT
Source organism: Streptomyces sp. BHT-5-2 (assembly GCF_019774615.1). Lineage (NCBI taxonomy): Bacteria > Bacillati > Actinomycetota > Actinomycetes > Kitasatosporales > Streptomycetaceae > Streptomyces > Streptomyces sp. BHT-5-2. The sequence goes on from NZ_CP081496.1 coordinate 272,723, forward strand.
TGGGGTTGGTCAGGACGTCGCGGACGTTCGACGCGGTCCAGCGGCCGACGGCTTTCGCCGGATCGGGCGGAATTGGCGGCGGGTTGAGGTCCAGAGCTTCGTTGAGCCGGTCGGCGATCGCCCTGCGGCTGAGCCTCTCGGTGACGCGCCAGTCGAAGATCTTGCGGACGACGGGGGCAGAGATGGGGTCGGGGAGCAGGCGGGTCTTGGTCTTGCCTTCGCTTCGGCGGGCTGGGACGGGATGTGGAATGCGGTCGGCGAGATAGCCGTAGGGTGGCTTGCCGATGTTGTAGCCCTGGATGGTGTGTTCCTCGAAGCCTCCCCATGCTTTCTCCAGCATCTCCAGGACGTACCACTCGGCTACGCCCTGCTTGACGCGGCGGGTGAGGACCTGGGTGGCCTTCTTGGTGCGCGATCCGGTGAAATTGATGGGTTCGTCGGAGGCCAAGAGGGGAACGCCTGCGGCTTCGAGGCGGTGCTCGATGAGTGTGCCGAAGTACGTGCGGCGGGCGACACGTTCGATGGACTCGCAGATGACCGCGTCGAAATGCCGCTCGGGGCCCTCTGCCAGAGCCAGCAGGTCCTGGATTCCGCCGTCGCGGGGTACTGGGATGTCGAAGCGTTCGTGGCCACGGCCGTGACCACGAGCGGCCAGGTCCTTACGGCCGGATTCGACGTCGTAGTAGAAGCCGACGATGACGATGCCTTGCGGCAGGACGCTCTGGCACGAGCGCACCTGCCGCGGCAACGAGATCGTGGGGTCCTGCTTGTCCTCGGTCGAAGTGCGGCCGAGGAAGACCAGACGGGTCAGCCCGGCGGAGCTGCCCTGCCCGGGTCCCGGTCCGCGGCGGGATCGGCCACTTGGCGCGACAGCAGCGAGGAGTCTGCCGGGGTGCGCATCCGCTGCTGCACGATCCATGTCATGACCTCCACCATGACCTGTCTTTGGAGGCGACGCAGTGCCTCGGCCTCCTCGCCGTTGGCGAGTTCCACCTCGAACACCACGTCCGGCGCCGTCGTTTTACGGAACCGGTCCGGACGGTAGCTCTGGTGTGGTGAAGAGCGGATCACCCTGTCGACGGGAACCGGAGCCACGTCGTCGACGTGGCGGTTCCGGTGTTCTTGGTTCGGAGGTTCGTCGTCGGGAGATGTCATGGCCGCTCCCGTTGCGTCAGGCAGTGGTGAGGAGGAGTCTGTCCGGGAACCGGCCCCTTGATGGCTCGCGCGGCTTGGTGTGGTGGGGCGCTGTGCCAGTCGCTTGCCGGTGCGTCCCCGAGGTTGCGGGTACAGAGCCGGGTGGAAACCGGGGCACCGTGGCGGTCGTTCTCGGTTTGCCGCGCGGCGTGGCCGCTATGGCCGGCCCGTACGCCGAAGTACGAGCCGGCGGCGCTGGAGCGCGGTGGCTTACTTCGCAGGCCGGCGTCAGCCATGGTGACCTCCAGCGGTGCAGGTGCGGTACCGGACACCAGCCGCTGGGGACGGCTCGTGCGCGGTCCGGGCCGCGTGCGTTGGACGGCCTGCCCTGTGGGAAGCGCCTGTCAACTTGGTGAAGACGATCACGTCTTCGTGCTGGACGACGGAGAGCGGGATGCCTTGGCGGCGGGCGTCGCGGACGTTCTTCATCTGGAAGAACGAGGGGCGGGTGACCAGGCGGCTGTTGCGGATGCCGGCGAGCATGGCGACGCAGCGTTCGGTGGGGCGGAGTCCTGCGGCCTGGCCTGCGGCGAGGACGGCGGACGGGAGGTCGATCAGTTCGCCGCGTTCGCGCCAGGGGCGGGTGGTGATGACGGCTGTGCCGCCGGGGCGGAGCATGGTGCGGCACTGGGCGAGGATCTCGGTGAAGGCGTGCAGGAGCCGGTCGGTGGAGACGTGTGCGAGGTTGGCGCGGTCATGGCTGTAGCGGAAGTCCTTCTTGACGACGCCGGGTTCGCCGGTCTCCCGTGAGGAGCGGACTTGTCCATGGACGCTGGGTCCGTAGGGAGGTGAGGTGACCACGAGGGCCACCTCGCCGCGAGCATCGGCGGGGACGAGGTCGGTGAGGCGTCGGGCGTCGCCGCAGCGGACGATTCCGGTACCTGTGGCGCTTGCTTGTGCCGCGGCGCGTGCGTTGAGGGAGGCGAGCGTTGCCCACTTCGGTTCGTACTCGACGCCGAGGGCGTTGCGGCCGAGGTGGAGGGCTTCGACGAGGGTGGTGCCGATGCCGCACATGGGGTCGAGGACGAGGTCGCCGGGATGGGTGTAGGTGGCGATGGCGTGGGCGGCGATCCCGGGGTGCATCTTGGCCGGATGGGCTGACGAGCCCAGGACGTAGCGGCCCTTGCGTTGGGCGGGGGCGGAGGTGGGGGCGGTGTTCCACACCGAGTCGGAACGAAGCATGGGGAACTCCTCTCTGCTCAGGCGTGGATCGTGGTCAGGACGATCAGGTCGCTGTGGAGGACGCCTGGGTCGGCGTCGGCGGGCGGGCAGGGGGTGAGGTGCTCGGCTGCGGGGTGGGCGTGGGCGACGATGACGTGCTGGAGGTAGCGGAAGCCGGCGGTGCGGGCGCAGGCGATGAGGGAGCCGAGCGGGTCGGTGAGTCCTGCGCCGTCGTCCCGGCGCTGGCGGGTGGCGAGCAACAGCAGTCCGTCGGCGGGCAGGAGCCGGTGGGCGCGGTGGAAGAAGCCGGCCCAGCCCTCGTCGATGGCTCCGGGCATCTCGCCGACGGCCCCGGGGAGGCTGTCAGTGGAGGCGGGGAGGGCGGCGGGGTGGAGTTCGGCAAGCAGCATCGACAGTCGGCTGGGGGTGCCGTCGCTGTAGGTGAGGACGGGGGTGCGGACGTCCATGCCCGGCTCGGTGTCCGGGACGGAGAGCTTCAGCAGCGGTGCGGGGGCCTGGCCGGGGCGGTGCGTGAACTCTGTGCGGATCTTCTCGATCGCCCAGTGGGGCAGCACGGTGCCGGGGGCCGGGACCGGGTCGGGCTGGTCGGGGGCGGGGAGCCAGAGGGTGGTTGGCAGCGGGCGGGGGGTGTGGCGGCGGGAAGCGCTTTCGGTGCGGCGTCGGTTGGTGGACATCGGCGTGTGGCGCCCGGGGCAGGGGTTCCAAGCCGTCTGTGCTGACATGAGTAATAGGGAAACGACGGCGCCGAATTGTCATCACTGTTGGAGGCGTTCGAACTCGCCGGGCGGCCAGCGGCCCGACGTGTCAGCTGAGGCTCGCGCTGATCGGCACGCCAACTTTGCCCAGCTCAGTGGCCAAACGAGCCAGTACCGAGCCACCTGTGAGCCACCGCCGAACCAGCCCTGAAGGCATCGGTGGTCTCGGTGAACACAGCCCAAAAATTCTTTTTGTTCGATTCCTAGGCGATGGGCCGCAGGGGTGACACTGGTCGCTTGCGGCGCTCCGTGCCGTCGAAGTTGGATCACCTTCACTGAAGGTTGGTGACCGCCCGGTTCGTGCCCGAGTCCGGGAACGGTGGCGGCAACCAGGCCACGGTTATTGGCAAGACTGGGTGTGCTGCTCTGGTTGCGTCGGCCCGGGCCGCCCCATGAGCTTGTCCGGGGATCTCGGATCGCGTTAGGGGCCCGTGAAGATCCATGCCCTGCACATCCAGTCCGTGATGCCTGTCTGCCTACGCTCCTGAGTGCAGCGATCACACAGGGCATCTCCACGGGGGACAGCTATGACGCATGAGCATTTTTCGATCCACCCCGAGCCGGTCACGGCTCTCGGCAAGGATTTCACCGCCTCCGCCGACCATCTCGATGACCGCATCAGCGCTTTCGCCTCACGCGCGGAGAACGTGGACGATGCCTTCGGTGTGATGTCCGAGTCCACCGAGACCCTGTCCCAGTACGTCGAGATGACCCGCCACACCGTGACCGCCCTGCAACAGTTACGCACCGGGCTGCAGCACTACGCCGAGGGTCTGCAGCACACCGTCGCCACGTACCAGGCGTCCGATGCCGCGCAGGCGCAGCAGTTCGGGGGGAAGTGACGTGGCCGGTCAGGAGCAGCAGCCGCAGATCGAGAAGAGCTTCGACCTGTTCAACCCTGGCGGGGACCCGTCGGTGCTGCGGGCGTGCGCCGAGGCGTGGCGGGGCATGGCCCACGATCTGAAGAGCACGATCGAGACCCAGGACCATGAGGTCGCCCGGCTCGGCGACAACTGGACCGGTGCCGCCGCCGACGCCTTCCACGCCCACTGGAACCACACCAAGAGCCAGGTGGAGAAGGCACTGCCGCACTTCGAGACCGTCGCCCAGCAGCTGGAACACACCGCGGATGCCATCAAGAAGGCCAATGACGAGGTCCACCGGGTGGCCGAGGAGATCGCCGCGACGGTGGCGATCGGCATCGGCCTGACCGTGCTGACCGGGGGCTTCTCCGACGCCGTCGCGGCCGGCGCGGCCGCCGCGGAAGTCGCCGAGGCAGCGGGCGAAGTAACCCGACTGGGGCAACTGCTGATCCGCGTCGCCGAAGTGATGGAGAAGATCAGGACGGCGATGAACAGCAGCAAGCTGCTCAAGTTCGGCTTCGAGTTCGGCAAGAGTATGGACGCCAACTTCATCAGCAACGTCGGCGGACAGTGGGCCACCGGGCAGAAGATCGACTGGGGCCAGGATTTGCAGGATGCTGCCGTGGCCGGGCTGGGAGGCACGGTCATCTCGGAAGGCGCGGGCGCCCTTGGACGAGGTGTTACCAAGTGGGCGCAGAACTCCGGGGAGCGCGCTGCCGAAAAGGTGTGGGGCCCAGGGGCGGCCCTGGGCAGAGGGCTCGGCGGCGAGAATCTGCCTGGCAGGGCGGTCGTGGAAGGCGTGGGATCCGCGGGCGGGCAAGCAGCTGCGGACGGCGTGGACATGTGGGAAGGGCAGAAGAAGGACTTCTGGCGGGACGTGGGCTTCAGCGGTGCGGCCGGAGCCGCCGGCGGTGCCGCGAACCACGCGGGTGACAAGATCAACAACGGCGGTGGCGGTCACCGCGCGACCAACCGGGAGAAGTTCCCCGCCTGGCAGCAGGTCCCCACGGACGGCGCCATCTACGGCATCGGCAACGTCGCCAACACCGAGTTGCCCCAAGAAAAGGAACAAGAAGACTGACCGTGTTCGAGGTTCGCAAGAGCATCAAACGCTTCCGGGACGACCCGGCCTGGACCTACCGCAAGAGAGACCGCGCCTACCTCGACACGTTCAACCATGACGGCTACCCCTTCAGCCTCGGCCCGGACGGCCTGTCTCTTCGCCACCTGCTGCAGGGCAGCCTCCAGGGCCGGGAGGTAAGTATGTTCCATCTCCGGGCATTGAAGGGCAGTGGCCGGGCCCATGTCGCGTGGCCGTACTCCGTGGCCGTGCTCCCCCTGCCCCGCGCGCTCCCGGCCACCGCCTTCACCAGCAGGCGGCTGATGCTGCCCGGGCGGGAAAAGCGTCCGGCGCTACCCCGCACTCCCGGCCGGTTCCGGGACCTGACAGAGATCGGCACCCACCGGGTGCACTGCCACTCAGAGGACGTCGACTTCGCGGCACTCATCAACACGTACGCCCTGGAACGGCTCATGCACAAAGCCCAGCTCGGTTGGCGCATCGAGGGGAGCCGCATGATCGGCTGGACGGACGGGCGCAAGACCTACGAGGACCTTCTGTCCCTCGCCGAAACCGTCGCGTCCATCATCGACGACTTCCCCGCAGAAGCGTGGCACTGGACGCAGTGACAGAAAGCCGGCACGGGTCGTCAGCGCAGAGAAGCTGAGCGCAGCGCGTATGGGCCAGCCGCGGTGTCGCACTGGCATATGAGCCAGTGCGAGCCACCTGCGAGCCACTGCCGAGCCAGTCCTGGGCTGGGCGGTGGTCTCCGTAGGCACGGCCCGAAAATTCTTTGTGTTCGATTCTCGGGCGATGGGCCACCAGGGTGGCGCTGGTCATGTGGGGTGGGCCGGCGCCGAGCCATCGCACATACCGAACCAGTGGCGCGGCAATCGCCCGGAGTTGGCGCGCGGGCGGCCCGTGAGTGGCGCGGAGGGGTGAGAGGGCTTCGGCGACAGTGATCGCCACTCCCGCAAGGAGCTTCCCAATGCACCCCCACTCCACCTCTCGCCCCGCCGCCCGCCGCACTGCCTGTACGCGTGCAGCCGCCGGCCGCTCCCCACTCCAGGCGCTGGAGGAGTCCTTCCTCGCGCTCGCCACCGCGGCCCAGCCGCTCACACTGCCGACTCATCTGGTGTGTGAGGAGCCGGAGCAGCCGGTGCTGCCCGTCGACCAGATCCGCTCCCGCCTTGCCCACGCCGCCACTTCGCCGACGCTGCGTCAGCACACCTGGGGTGAAGTGGTGCGCCGGGCCCAACGCCTGGGCGACCCGTGGGACCTCGTAGCCGTAGGGATGACGGTTCCGGTGCTGCGCCGGATGCTGGCCCGCCTGGCCTGCCCCACCCACCTGGAGCGGGCCGAGGTCGAGCAGGAAGCCCTGGCTGCCGTCACCTCTGCCGTGTCCACCGTGGACGTGGAGGCCGCGGACGTCGCCCGGGAGCTGTTCGCGACGGCCGACCGGGCGGTGAACCGGCTGGTCTACGCCGCACGGCGACGCGTCGAGCAGGAGACGGGGCACCAGGCCGTTCACCTCGGCCGCCTCACCCAGTCCATGGCGCGAACCGCCTGTCAGGCCGCCCCCCAGGGGATTGACAGCGGCGAGGCGAGGAATGAGTACGCGGTCTTGACGCGTGCGGTCAGCGCCGGCGCCGTAGGGGTCGCGGAGGCGCAGCTGATCGCTCGTACGCGTCTGGACGGTGAGCCGATGCAGCTTCTGGCGGATGAGCGGGGTGTGAGCGTACGTCAGCTCTATCGCCACCGCGCTGCTGCCGAGCAGCAGCTGGCTGCCTACCTGCACCACCAGATGCGCGACCAGTAACCGCGCGCATTCGAGGGACTTCCGGCCGGGAATGTCATTTTCGGGGGCCGTAAATCCCTTTTACCAGTGAACGTCGCCATCGGATGCGCACCATGCACCCGGTGGTGACGGTCCCCGGCGCAGGCCCCCTTCCGGGGCTGCTGCCAGGTCGTTGCCGTGTGGGGTGAACGCACCGTCTCGTGCTGACACCCGAGCCCCCCTGCCCCCACCGCCTCAAGGAGGACGGCCCCGGGACAGGTTCCGTGTTCACCCCACACCGCACGAACCCCCGTGATGCGCCTGGTCGCATCGCGCTTCGTCGATCCGCTTCTTTCCCCGTGCCGTGTTGTGTCTGCTGGAGGGGCGTCCGCCATGCTCGCAAGATTTCGCCGGCCGCACCGGCGGCCAAGCCGCCCGAAGGGCCGCTGGGTGACCCGGTTCGCCTTCGTCACGGCGTGCGTTGCGCTGCTGTTGTTGGCGAATTCGCCGCGTGTGTGGGCGGTCGCGGACATTCCCACCGTGATCAAGAATCTGCGGAACTGGGTCGTCGGCATCCTGTCCGGACTTGCCACGCTGTTTCTGACCTTCGGCGGCCTGCGGTACCTGATGGCCGGGGGCGACCCGGGCGAAGTCGACTCCGCGAAGAGGGCCTTGAAAGCCGCGGCTATCGGCTACGGGCTGGCGGTCCTGGCTCCTGCTCTGGTCACCGTGTTGCAGCACATCGTCGGCGTCGGCGGCGGTGACGGAAAATGACACGCGCCAGGCACCTCGCACGGGCCGTGCCCGCTCTGTGCATCCTGGCCGTGCTCATTCCAGTAGCACTGTCGGCGCAGAACGCCGCACCGAGAACGGCTTACGCGGCGGCAGCCGCTCGGGCGCCCGCAGCTCCGGAGCCGCCGCAGCCCGAGCCCCAGCCCGCCCCCGGCCCTACCGCCACCGCCACCGCCACCGCTCCGAAGCCACCTTCCCTCTCACCGAAACCTGACCCGGTGCCCGGGCCGACCCCCGCACCGGGCCGTCCGACTCCGAAGTCTTCACAGCCCTCGCGGCCGTCGTCCGCGGAGCCGAAGCCGGGTCCTACGCCTTCGGCGTGCGAGGCAGAGGGGCGCGAGTGTGTCAAGGACACCTCCTCGGGCTGGGACGTACTCCCCGACTTCCCCGCGATGATCGTGAACGCGATCACCTCGTTCCTCGGCACACTGATCGAACAGGTCATGAAACCGCTCCGCGAGTTTCTGGCCGACACCCTGCTGGCGCCCCCCGACGTCACCCAGCACGCCGACGTCAAACGGCTGTGGAAAGCCACGCTGGAGATCACGGTCGGGATCTACGTGCTGTTCGTGACCGCCGGCGGCATCACCGTCATGGGCCACGAAACCGTCCAGACCCGCTACGCCCTCAAACAGATCCTCCCGCGGCTGCTGTTGGGAATCGTCGCGGCGGCCAGCTCGCTGACGGTGATGGGCAAGGCGATCAGTCTGTCCAACGCCCTCGCCCACGCCATCATGACCACCGATCTTTCGGACGCCGGGCAGGGCATGGTCGAACGTGTCCTGCCGTTCGCCCTCTTCAAGGTGGCCGGGCTGAAGCTGTATCTGCTGCTGTTGGCGATCATGATGATCGCGCTGGTGCTGGCGGTGCTGATCGGCTTCATGGTGCGGGTCGCGGTACTGGCACTGGTGGCCGTCTGCGGCCCCCTCGCGCTTGCGTGCCATGCCCACCCGCTGACCGATCCGATCGCACGGCTGTGGTGGCGGGCCCTGGCCGGGTGCCTGGTCATCCAGGTCGCGCAGTCGATCACGTTCGTTCTCGCCCTCAGGCTGTTCTTCGCTCCGGGCGCCTCGACGCTGGGCATCCCGAAGGCCGACCAGCTGGGCACGCTGCTCGCCGGACTCGGCCTGTTCTGGGTGCTGTTCAAGATCCCCGGCTGGACCATGCAAGTCATCCTGCGCGGCACCCCCGCCCACAGCCCCCATGCGCCTTCTGCGGTGCGGGTGCTCAAGCACCTGGCGCTATACCGGCTCATGGACCACTACGTGCCCGGCATGAGCCTGCTGCGGCGCCGCCCAGGCGGAGGCGGCGCAGCGGGACTCGGCACAGGCCGTGGAGGGCCAGCGGGTGGAGGGGGACGTCCTGGTTCAGGCGGGGGCGGCGGCGGTGGGCGGCCCTCTGCACCGGGGCCGGGGAGTAGGAGAGGTAGTTCGCGGCGAACGTTGTCTTCCCGCGGTGGTTCCTCCTCGGGACGTTCCCAGGCGGGAACCGCCACCGATGGCCGGTCGGCACCGGCACCGACAGCCCCGGCAGCAGGCGGGGCACGTCCGGCGACGGCCATCGCCAACGCGTCCTCACGAACTCCCGCAGGTACTGCTTCCGGCGTCCACGCTGCTCGACGTCCCGGCCCGCGCTCTGCCCCCTCAGCCGTACACCGACAGGTCCTCGTTCCGTACTTCGCCCCAGCCAGACCCGTCGCATCCGGCAACTCGCCCTCCCCGTCACCACCGAGCGCATCCCGGCCCGGGCGGCCCAGCCAACACAGGCGTCGCTGCCGATCCATGCCGAACGCACAACCACCCCCACGCCCGGCTCCCCCACCCGGCGAGCCACTCCACCGCCTGCCTTCCCCTCAGCAGCACCACAGTCACGGCCACTACCCCTCCGCACTCCCGCCGCACACGCACACCCACGGCCGCCGCGTCCCCTGCAGCTGCGGCTGCCCCTCGAACCACCCCGGAGGTAGATCCCATGGCAGCACCAGACGCCCCAACCGATGCCACATACGCCACACGTATCCCCGCAGATATCTCTCGCCCCGACCGCCTCCTGGGCCCCTTCACCGCCCGGCAGACCGCCGTCCTCGCCGCCACGGCCGTCGTTCTGTACGGCGGCTGGTGGGCAACGCGCGCCTTCATTGCACCGCTCGCCTACGCGGCCCTGGCCGCCCCCATTGCCGGAGCCGTGGCAGCGCTCGCGCTCGGCCACCGGGAAGGCGTCGGCCTGGACCGCTTCCTGCTCGCCGCGCTCACCGACTCGCGCATGCCCAAGCGCCGGGTACACGCCCCCGAAGGCGTTCCCCCACTGCCCGCCATCGTGCCCCACCGCTGGGCCAAGGCCGCAGGGCCGCCCCCGGCCGCCATGCGCATGCCGTACGGCGGCATCACCCCGGAAGGGGTGCTCGACCTGGGCAATGCGGGGAGCGCCGCCATGGCGAGGTGTTCCACGGTCAACTTCGAGCTGCGCTCGGCGGCCGAACAACAAGGGCTGACCGCCGCGTTCGCCCGCTGGCTCAACTCCCTCACCGGACCGACCCAGTTGCTGGTGCGCTCTCACCACGTCGAACTCACCCCGCTGGCCGACGCGTTGCACCACGGGGCCGCCGCCCTGCCGCACCCGGCACTGGAAGCGGCCGCCCACGCGCACGCCGACTTCCTCACCGACCTCGCCGCAAGCGGCAACCTCATCGGCCGGCAGATCCTGCTCGTCGCCCGCGAGGAAGCCCCCACCTCCGGCGTCATGCGCAATGCGAGCGCGGGGCGGGTGCTCCAGCGCCTTGACGAGGCCGCCCGCGCCCTGGCACCGGCCGAGATCACCGTCACGCCCCAGGACGGCCCACACAGCACCCGCCTGGTGCACGCGGCCTGCAACCCCGACACACCCACCCCGCACAGGACCGCATCGGAAGGTGACCTCACGTGACTCAACGTCTTCTCCGCCGCCGCCCAGCCACCACCCCCACCACCAACGGTGCAGCCTTGCTGAACGCGCCTGGTCCCGAAGCCATCGAGGTGCACGCCCGCGCCCTGGCCATCGGCGCCCACCTGGCCACCACCCTCGTGGTCACCGGCTACCCCGCGGAGGTCACCCCCGGCTGGCTCGCCCCCCTGCTGAACTTCCCAGGCCACCTCGACATCGCCCTGCACATCGAGCCCGTCCCCAACCCGGTGGCCGCCGCCGGCCTGAAGAAGCAGCGCGCCCGCCTGGAATCCGGCCGCCGCACCGGCTTCGATAAAGGCCGCCTGGACGACCCCGAGGTGGAGGCCGCTGCTGCGGACGCCACTGAACTCGCCTACCGCATCGCCCGCGGCGAAGGAAAACTCTTCCACCTCGCCCTGTACCTGACCGTGCACGCGCCGGACGAGGACACCCTCGCCGAGCAAGCCGCCGCCGTCCGCGCCATCGCCGAGTCACTCCTCATGACGGTCGCGCCCACGACCTACCGGGCGCTACCGGGCTGGCTGGCCACCCTGCCGCTCGGCCTCGACACCCTCAAGATCCGCCGCACCTTCGACACCGCCGCCCTCGCCACGTGCTTCCCCTTCACCAGCCCCGACCTACCCGTCACCACAGGCGAGGACGGCACCACCACCGGGGTGCTGTACGGGCTGAACGCGGTCTCCGGTGCCCCCGTGATGTGGGATCGCTTCGCTCAGGACAACTACAACTCCATCACCCTGGCCCGCTCCGGCGCCGGCAAGTCCTACCTGGCCAAACTCGAACTACTGCGGCTGCTGTTCACTGGTGTCACCGCCTCGGTCCTCGACCCGGAGGACGAGTACGTCCGCCTCGCCGAGGCCGTCGGCGGGCACGTGGTGCGGCTGGGTACGGAAGGGGTATGCCTCAACCCCTTCGACCTCCCGGTATCCGCACGCGACAGTGAAGACGCACTGACGCGGCGCGTGCTGTTCCTGCACACCTTCCTCACCGTCCTGCTCGGCACCGATCTGACCGCAGCGGACAAAGCGGTGCTCGACCAGGCGATCCTCGCCACCTACGCCCGTGTAGGGATCACTACCGACGTTCGCACCTGGGCCCGCACCCCGCCCACCCTCGCCGACCTGACCACCGCGCTCAACGAGGACGGGAGCGGAACGGCAGCGGACCTCGCCAACCGGCTCGCCCCCTACACCACCGGCTCGCACGCCCACCTGTTCAACGGTCCCAGCACCACTGCTACGTCCGGGCATCTGGTCGTCTACGCGCTCCTCGGCCTGCCAGAAGAGGTCACGGCCCCGGCGATGCTGCTCGCCCTGGACGCCATCTGGCGGCAAGTCACCTCCCGTCCGAACGCGGGCCGCCATCTGGTCGTGGTGGACGAGGCATGGCGGCTGATGCGCGACGGGGCCGGCGCCCGCTTCCTATTCCGCATGGCCAAAGCCGCCCGCAAGCGCTGGACCGGACTGGCAATCGTCACCCAAGACGCTGACGACGTGCTCGCCTCCCCTCTGGGCCGGGCCATCGTCTCCAACGCCGCCACCCAGATCCTGCTCCGCCAGGCCCCACAAGCCATCGACGTCATCAGCGAGACCTTCCATCTCTGCCACGGCGAGCGGGAGTTCCTGCTCTCGGCCTCCCGAGGCGAGGCACTGCTGCTGACCGGCGACCGCCGCCACAAAGTCGCCCTCACCAGCGTCGCCGCTCCGGGCGAACACGAGGTGATCACGACAGACCCCAGCGAGCTGTTCACTGCGGCCACCTCTCAGCACCCAAGAGATGAGGGATCCGTCTACGCCGATGGCTGCGCACACGACAGCACCTGCGACGACGGCGACGAGAGGCGGATGCTGTGACCGGACCCGTGATGCGAGCCATCGCCCCGCCGGGCGGCCCCTTGGTGGACTTCCTCACCCACCCCGAGACGTTCGCCCCCATCGCCCTCCACGCCACCCTCGCCTGGTGCACCGCGGCCGCGCCCGTCCTGATCCCCACCATCCTCCTGTCCGCAGCATGCGGATACGTAGCCCGGCGCCGTCTTCTACGTTCGCGCCGGCAGCGTCTCGCCGATGGTGCCCGCTGCGTGGAGATCCTCGCCCCGCCCCATGCCGCGCCCAAGGGCGGTGAGGTCCTGTGGGCCCAGCTCTCCGGTTTGCTGCGCCCGTGGTGGCGCCGCCTGACCACCGGCCAGCCCCACCTCGCCTTCGAATACACCTGGTCGCACAGCGGCCTACGCATCCGTATGTGGGTCCCGGGCACCGTCCCCGTGGGCCTGGTGTGCCGCGCCGTCGAAGCCGCCTGGCCCGGCGCCCACACCCGCGTCACCGCACCTGCTCCCCTCCTCCCGAACGCAGACGACGCCGTCTCCCGCACGGCCGGACGCCTGCGGCCGGCCCGCCCCGACGTTCTCCCCCTCCGCACCGACCACCCCACCGACCCCCTACGCGCCCTGCTCCAGGCCGCCACCGGCATGGCCGACCATGAATCGGCCTGCGTGCAGATCCTGGCCCGCCCCGCCACCGGCCGCGCCCTGCGCCGCGCCCGCCACCAGGCAAGGCGACTCAAAGCCGGGCACGCCCCAGCCCGTCTTTCCACCCTGACCGCGCTTCTCCTCCACCGTGCCCAACCCGCCACCACCGGCAAGCAGGACCCCGACCACGGCACCGCCGTACGCCAGATGGTGGCCAAACAATCCGGCGCCCAGTGGCAGTGCACCCTCACCTACGCCGCCACCTGCTCACAAAAGACCGACCGCGCACAGGATGTGGCCCGCGGCCGGGCCCACGCCATCTCCTCCGCCTTCGGCCTGTACGCCGACCGCAACTACCTCACCCGCACCCGCCTCCGTCACCCCGAACCACGCCTCACCGGCCGACAGTTCCCCGCCTCCCGCCCGGCGCTGCTCTCGGTACCGGAACTCGCCGCCCTCGCCCACCTCCCCTACGACCCCGACGCCCCCGGCCTGCGCCGAGCCGGCGCCCGCTCCGTCCTCCCACCCCCACAGATCTCCAAGCCCACCCCCGGCAATAGCATCAAACCCCTGGGCCACTCCGATACCGGCGCCCGCCGCGGCGTAGGTCTCGCCGTCGCCGACGCCCGCCACCACCTGCACGTCATGGGTGCAACCGGCTCCGGCAAGTCCACCCTCATCGCCAACCTCGTCCTCGACGACGTCCGCAATCACCGCGGCGTCATCGTCATCGACCCCAAAGGCGACCTGATCAACGACCTGCTGGACCGCCTGCCCGACACCTGCGCCGACCGCCTCGTCCTCATCGACCCCGACGACCCCCACACGCCCCCGTGCCTGAACGTGCTCGACGGCACCGACATCGATGTCGTCGTGGACAACATCACCGGCATCTTCCGCCGGATCTTCACCGCCTTCTGGGGACCGCGCACCGACGACATCATGCGCGCCGCCTGCCTGACCCTCCTCAAATACCGCAACCGCACCGGCCAGTTGGTCACTCTCGCCGATGTTCCCCGTCTGCTGGGCGAGTCCGCCTACCGGCTGCGTATCGTTCCGGCCCTCCAAGACCCTGTCCTGCGAGGGTTCTGGGCCTGGTACGAGTCGATGTCCGATCCCTCACGCGCCGCGGTGGTCGGACCGGTCATGAACAAGCTGCGTGCGTTCCTGCTGCGCGACTTCGCCCGCCGCGCGATCGCCGCCGGCCCCTCCACTTTCAACCTCACCGGCGTCCTCAACGGCGGCATCCTCCTGGCCCGTCTCCCCAAAGGCGCCCTCGGCGAAGAGACCGCCCGTCTCCTTGGCTCCTTCATCGTCGCCGGCACCTGGCAAGCCGCCGCAGCCCGCGCCCGCACCCCGAACACCAACGCATCGACGCCACGCTCAGCATCGACGAGGCGCACAACTTCCTCGTCTTGCCCTACCCGTTGGAGGACATGCTCGCCGAGGCCCGCGGCTACCGCCTGTCCATGCTCCTGGCCCACCAACACCTCGCACAGCTCCCCCGCGACCTGCGCGAAGGCATCTCCGCCAACGCCCGCAACAAAGTCTTCTTCAACGCCTCCCCCGAGGACTCCAACGCACTGGAACGCCACACCCTGCCCACCCTCGCCGCCCACGGCCTCGCCCACCTCGGCCCCTACCAAGCCGCCGCCCACCTCCTGACCAACGGCGCGGAATCCACCGCCTTCACCCTCACCACCTACCCCCTGTCACCCGCCATTCCCGGCCGTGCCAAAGACCTGCGAACCGCTGCTGCCTCCCGCACCGGCCCACGACAAGCCACCCGCCCCTGACCAACCACCCCACCAGTCCCTTCGCCCTACCCCACGGTGATCCGCCATGCCCGCACTCCCCCGCCCCGCCTCCGGCCCCGGCTCCCGCTACACCGCCCGCGCCGCCACCAGCCGCCCCCGCCCCACCCAACACACCGACATCGCCGCCCTCGCCCGCCGCCTCACCACCCGCGACCTCTGGCTGACCCGCATGCTCCACGAGCACCGCGTCCTGACCACCCACCAGATCACCCGCCTCGCCTACACCTCACTCCGCTCCGCCCAACGCCGCCTACGCACCCTCCACCACCACGCCGTCGTGGACTCCTTCCGCCCCCTGACCCAGACCGGCTCCGCCCCCGAGCACTACACCCTCGGCCCCGCCGGAGCCGCCCTCCTCGCCGCCCAGGCCGGTCTCGACCCCGAAGCCGTCGGCTGGCGCCCCACCCACACCGGCCGCATCGCCTACTCCCCCTCCCTCGGCCACGACCTCGGCGTCAACGACCTCCTCACCCACCTCGCCGCCCACACCCACACCACCCCCACCGCCAGCCTCTCCCTCGGGCTCTCCGAACACTCCGCAGCCCGCCGCTGGGGCGACATCATCCGCCCCGACGCCTACGCCCACTACCACGGCGGCGACCGCCTGCTGCCCTTCTTCCTCGAATACGACACCGGCAGCCAACCCCTCGCCCGCGTCGAAGCCAAACTCGCCGGCTACGCCGCCTTCACCACCGCCACCGGCGCCCGCCCGGCCCTGCTCATCCACACCCGTACCCAGTCCCGTGACCAAGCCCTGCGGCACCGCCTCGCCAACACGGCAAGAGAGTTGGGGCTGAACGTGGCGACCTCATCCGGAGACTTCACAACCAGCGAACCCTGGGGCCCCTGGTGGGCACCACTCCAACCCGGCGCCCGCCGCACCACCCTCGCCGCCCTCACCGACCACTGGCCTGCCCTCAGCCCCGCCTCCGGCCTGGAACCGACCGACGCCGACACGCCCCTCACCCTTCCCGTACCCCCACAACCGCCCGCCGCCCCCAAGGCCGGATCGTGAGCTCCCTGCTCACAAAGGCGATCACCGGCATCGGCTGCACAATCCTGACCCTGCCACTCCTCGCCGCCCTCACCATCGCCGCAGCACTCGGCGGACTCTCCCCAAACACCAGCGCACCGACCTCCCCGAGCACACACGCCCTCAACGACATCCCATCCCGCATGCTCGCCCTCTACCAACGCGCCGCCCTCGCCTGCCCCGGCCTGTCCTGGACCGTCCTCGCCGCCATCGGCAAGACCGAGACCGACCACGCCCGCCACCCCACCATGGTCTCCACCGCAGGCGCCGTCGGACCGATGCAGTTCTTGCCGTCCACCTTCCAGGCCTACGCGCACCCCGTGCCCCCTGGAGGCCAGCAGCCACCAACACCCTGGGACCCGGTCGACGCGGTGTACGCCGCGGCCCGCCTGCTGTGCGCCAACGGCGCAAAGAACGGCAGCAACCTTCGGTCAGCAGTCTTCGCCTACAACCACTCTCATACCTACGTGGCCCAAGTGCTCACCACCGCCCGTACATACGCCACCGCCGCACCGGCCACAACCAACCCTGCTGCCAAGGCGATTGCCTTCGCCCGCGCCCAGCTCGGCACCCCCTACGTCTGGGGAGGAAACGGCCCCTCCGACGGCGGCTTCGACTGCTCCGGCCTCACCCAAGCCGCTTACCGCGCCGCAGGCATCCACCTCCCACGCGTGGCACAGGCTCAGTACGACGCCGACCCCCACCTCCCCAAGCCCACTCAACTGCTCTCAGGCGACTTGTTGTTCTACGGAACCGGCCCCCACCGCATCACCCACGTCGCGGTCTACACCGGCAACGGGCAGGCGATCGACGCACCTCACCCCGGCGCCGTCGTCCGCCAAGGCCCCGCACGCACCACCACTCCCGCCTTCCAAGGAGCAACCAGACCTGGCGCCCGGCCCAGAGGCGGGGCCTGGTGAAACAGATCGCCGCCCGCGAAGCAGTCCAACTCCTTCGCGCCATGACCCGAGTGCTGTGCATCGTCGGGTGCCTGGCGCTGGTCTTCACCACGGTCAACGTCACCCGCTTCGCCACCAGCCGCGACGTTCCCCTCCCCATCGCCGTCCTCCTCGACCCCATGATCGGCACCGCGCTCGCCGGCGTCCTCTACGTCGACGCACGTCTGGCCGCCTGGGGCATCACCCCACCCGCCTGGTCCACCACCCTCCGCTGGAGTGCCGGCTCCACCGCCGCCCTCATGAACACCTGGCAAAGCCTCTGGCCCGACGGACACATCGGCTGGCCCCACCACGCCGACCCCGCAGCCGTCCTCCTCCACCTCACCCCCGCCCTCCTCCTCATCACCCTCACCGAAACCATCGCCGCCTACCGCCGCACCATCACCCACCTCCTCGACCAGACCACCTCCCCAAAACCGCCCACCGCCCACACCCTCCGACCACCTATCGCCCCCACCACCCCGGCCGCCCAACCGCCGACCGCCCACCGTCCACCCGCATCCACTCCGGCCAGCGAAACCGACCGCTGTCCAAACGCAGTCACTACCCCGGCCAACACAAACAGGGACCCAGCCGGGCCCGAGACCGGCGACAACGCACCCAACCCCCAGCCCCCGCCCACCGACCGCCCACCGGTCGGAACCGGGGCGACAGACACCGACCTATGGCCGCACGCCGTCGCCCTCGACAACGCCGCCCGCGCCACCACCGGCAAACCGGTCACCGCCTGGCGGCTACGCAACGAACTCGGCGTCGGCTCCAACCGCGCCCGCCGACTCCACAACCAACTCCAAACCCACCGCACCGACCGCCCACCCCCGATCGGATGAACCCGCCCCCGCCCACGGCACCGGGCGGATCACCGACCACCCGCACACCGGGACCGCCCTCCCACGCCCCGCCCCAACCGGGACACGCCACCCCCACTCTCCAAGCTTCGCTCCATCGACCGCACCAACCACTCCGACCAGCGGCGATTCCGGGAATCCCCTCGCTTGACATGGCCCACGGTTCGAGCGTCCATGGTCGTGGCCGCCGAGCCCAGTGGGTTCCCCCAGCGTGAACTCGCCCTCGTCACAGCCACGTTCGCCCGGATGAACGCGCCGCGCACGCGCCGGCGAACACCGCGGCCCGCCAACGCAGCGCCGCACCCCGGCCGGGGACCTCAACCACCCACACTGCACTCGGAATCGAGGACCCCAACATGTCCGACACCAACCCCGACACCACACCCACCCCAGACAACGCCTCCGCCCCGGAACCGCCCACGGGCCTGACCGGCGCAGCCACCGCTGTCTACACCGAACTGATCGGCCGGACCGAACCCGTCACCGTCGCCGAACTCGCCCACGCCGCAGGCATCAGCCACTCCACCGCCGGACGCGCCGTAACCACCCTGGAGAAGGGTGGCCTCGCCGCCCGCACCCCCGGCGGCCACGACGGCCCCCGCCGCATGCCCGACCTCTGGCACCCCGTACCCCCGACGCCCACCTCCGAGACCACCAACACGCCAGAACACGCCCCACAGCCCGCCGACACGCAGCCGGAAAGCACTCCCACCGATTCCGCGGGACGCGTCGACGACGACGTAGAAGGCGATGAGGAAACGTCCGAGGACAGGACGTCCGGCACCGCCGCAGCCCCTGCCCCCGACAGTCCCAACCCCACCGTCACGGACGACACCGACCTGCCCACGGACACCCCGCCCGACGCCCCCGATACGTCGGCCGCCGACAACACCGACCCCAGCACCGAGCCGGAAGCCGACGCCCCTCACGTAGAGGCGTCCCAGGGCATCGAGCAGCCCGACGGCAACGACAGCCAGGGAGACGGCCCGCAGAGCGGGGATGACAACGCCCCCGTGTCGAGCGAAGCCGCCGAGGCGCATAGGGCAGCGGCGCAACCGGCACCGACCAAGGATGGGCGGCTCGCACCAGGAGCGCTCCGGCAGATGGTCATCGACCACCTCCACGCACACCCCGACGAGGCTTTCACCGCCACCCGCATCAGCCGCGTCATCGAGAAGTCCTCCGGCGCCATCGCCAACGCCCTTGTCAAACTGGTCGGTTCGGGAATCGCCGAACAGGTCACCGACCAGCCGCGAACCTTCCGGCTGGCCCAGGCCACCGGGGCGGCCGACAACGGTTAGCCACAAAACCGGACCGGGCGTACCCCGCGGACCAAGCGGGGTACGCCCTCGTGCGTCCTGGTCCCTCACGTGCCCAGCGAACGGAAGGTATTCGTGTCAGGGGCCCGTCCCCTCACGTGGCGTCAACGCGCCCGTAAGTCTCGCTGGAGTGTCCTGTCAGCGAGGGGTGACGGTTGGGGCACAGTGGGATCTCCGCCATTGCAGGTACTGGTCCGGGCGGTTGGTGATTATTCCGTCAACGCCCCACGACGTTGCGGCTTGCCAGTCACCTTCATAGTCGACTGTCCAGACGAACGTCTTGACCCCGGCTGCCTTGAGCTGGTCCACCACCGAAGGCCGGGCCGAGAGTCTCTTGAAGCTCACCGCATACGCAGTGAGAGAGAATTTTCTGGCCGTCGCCACGGGATCGGCATCGAGGTTGTCCCGGAGCAAGGCGACCTTGAATTTGTACGGTGAGGAAGCCGCGTACCGCACCACGGTCTCGTCGAAGGACTGGACCATCGTGCGTTCGGTCATTCCGGCCTCGGAGACCAGTCTGAGAGCGTGATTCACGTCTGCGGGCGTTTGTGGCCCCTTTATTTCCAGGAGGAGCTGGGCGGACCTGACTTTGGGTGAGGACAGCACCTGTTCGAGGGTGGGGACGCGTCCTCCGCCCTTCATCGTCAGCTTGGATATCTCTGCTGCCGTGAGCTGATCAATGCGTCCCGTACCATCGGTCATCCTGTCCACGGTCTCGTCGTGCATGATGACCGGTTGGCCGTCCTTGGTGAACTGCACATCAGTTTCGACCCAGTCCGCACCGCGGTCAATCGCCGTCTCCAGCGAGGCGACTGTATTCTCCGTGGCGATCTTCGGGGCACCACGATGTCCGACAGTCTGAATATGCGAGCAATCTACGAGAGCGGTCTCCGCGGAGATGCGAACGTCGTCGATTGTTCCGGCGAAGTATTCCTGCCAGGTGCTCTTGTAGAAGAGTCGACCGATTTGCAGTCCGCCATTTGCCCGCCACGGAGTCGTGAATTTCGTCGACTCCTGGAGCTCACCGTTCACGGACAGCGATACCGTCTGATTGGCCGCATCGTACACGCCAACCAGCTGTGTCCAGACACCCGTCTGTGCTGCGTCCTTGCTTATCGAGCGGACGATCGGTGTGTCGTCGGTATCCTTGGCGTGGCGATTGAAGATCCATTTGTCGTAGTACTTGGAGTAGTACAGCTGAAACCCGCTGGCGTGGTCACCAGCCTGGGAAAGGAACGTGTAATTGCGGTCCTTGTCGTCGAGCCTGACCCAGGCCGACACCGAGAACGACTTGGTGGTGTCCACCACCGGTCCGGCCGTGGCCGCGTATGCGGATGTTCCGTTCAGCTTCAACGCGGTGCCGATCTTGCCTTCGGCGCCCAGTTCGGCTCCGCCGCCGGCCAGGGTCGCCACCGGCCCTGCACCCTTGCCTCCACTGACGCGTGCGCTACCAGATTCCTCATCCAGCGAGAAAGAGGCCAGCTCTTGCAGGTGTGCTGGAAGGGCGCCACGAGCGATGGCGGTGGCGTCGTCCGGTGTTATGGCCGACTGCGCGATCCGAACATCGTCGATGAGGCCGTGTGCGTTTTCCTGCCAGGTGCTCTTGTAGAAGAGTCGACCGATTTGCAGTCCGCCATTTGCCCGCCATGGAGTCGTGAATTTCGTCGACTCCTGAAGCTTGCCGTTCACGAACAGAGATACCGTCTGATGGCTCGCGTCATAGGAACCGGCCAGATGGGTCCAGGCGCCTGGCTGCGCGGCTTCCGCGCTTGCTGCCCGAGTGATCTCGGTGTCATTCGTGTCAGTGGAGTGCCGGTTGAAGATCCATTTGTCGTAGTACTTGGAGTAGTACAGCTGAAATCCGCTGGCGTGGTCACCGGCCTGAGAAAGGAACGTGTAATTGCGGTCCTTGTCGTCGAGCCTGACCCAGGCCGACACCGAGAACGACTTGGTGGTGTCCACCACCGGACCGGGCGTCGCCGCATACGCCGATGGCCCGTTCAAACGCAGTGCAGTGCCGGACTTGCCGACAGCACCCAACTCGGCACCGCCACCCAGTCGCGCGGAAAACTCCCTGGCTGCGCCCCCCGACACCCGCCGTGAACCAGCTCCCTCATTCAGGGTGAAATTCGCATTCTCGGCCAAGGATGTCATCTCAGCGGCGGGGGATCGCGCACTAGATGATGCCGCTAACCAGCCACTCGATACCGTCATCCACAGGATTGCGGCAAGTGCCGTTATCAACATCAATGGCAGTATGAAGCCGCCACGCAGTTTCATTTCGGAACCTCACTAATTGAGCGAACCAATACACAGGGGGCTCCACCTCGACAATAATCAGGGGTTGGCCCGGTAGGATCCGCCGGGCCAACCCCGGTGTGAAGGTGATTCACCGACCGCTAGTTCTTGATGCGGAGACCATCGTTGATGATTTCGCCAGCCTCGACGGACCGGTCCCAGATGCGGATGTTGTCGATGGTTCCGGCGAAGTTCTCCTGCCAGGTGCCCTTATAGAAGAGTCGGCCGATCTGAAGAGCACTGCCGGCCCGCCAAGGGGAGGTGAAGTCGACTGCCGTCTGCGGCTCGCCGTTGACGAACAACTGGATCTTCTTGGCTGCCGCGTCATACACGCCGGTCAGCTGGGTCCAGACACCCGTCTGTGCTGCGTCCTTGCTTATCGAGCGGACGATCGGCGTGTCGTCGGTGTCCGTGGTGTGCCGGTTGAAGAGCCACTTGTCGTAGTACTTGGAGTAGTACAGCTGAAACCCGCTGGCGTGGTCACCGGCCTGAGAAAGGAACGTGTAATTGCGGTCCTTGTTGTCGAGCCTGACCCAGGCCGACACCGAGAACGACTTGGTGGTGTCCACCACCGGTCCAGCCGTGGCCGCGTACGCTGACGTCCCGTTCAGCTTCAACGCGGTGCCGATCTTGCCTTCGGCGCCCAGTTCGGCTCCGCCGCCGGCCAGGGTCGCCACCGGCCCTGCGCCCTTGCCTCCGCTGACGCTTGCGCTACCTGATTCCTCATCCAGCGGGAAGGAGGCCAGTTCCTGTAGATGCGCGGGCACACTGCCACCTGCGATCACCGCGACATCGGCTGGCTCGACTGCCGACTGCACAACTCGCACATCATCGATGCGACCGCGGGTGTTCTCCTGCCAGGTGCCCTTGTAGTGCAGCCGGCCGATCTGCAGACCGCCATTTGCCCGCCACGGCGTGGTGAACTGCACCGACTGCTGCAACTCACCGTTCACGAACAACGACAGCGTCTGCTTGGCCGCATCGTACGAACCGGCCAGATGGGTCCACACACCTGACTCTGCGGCATTCTTGCTCATCGCGCGGATGATGCCCGTGTCGTCGGTGTCCTTGGCGTGCCGGTTGAAGAGCCACTTGTCGTAGTACTTGGAGTAGTACAGCTGAAACCCGCTGGCGTTGCTTCCCGCCTGCGACAGGAAGGTGTAATTGCGGTCCTTGTCGTCGAGCCTGACCCAGGCCGACACTGAGAACGACTTGGTGGTGTCCACCACCGGTCCAGCCGTGGCCGCGTACGCTGACGTCCCGTTCAGCTTCAACGCAGTGCCGATCTTGCCCGCAACACCCAGCTCGGCACCGCCGCCCAACCGAGCAGCAAACTCCTCGGGTACGCCACCCGACACACGCCGCGAACCGGCATCCTCATCCAGGACGAACCGCGCCTTCCCGCTGAAGGTGCTGCCGTCCAGCCATGGGATGATGTTGTCGGTGCGGGCCGCGATCGCACTGTCACCCTGTCCAGCCTGGCCCAAGCAGCCGCCGTGAACGGCACGGCTCTGTACAGCCGCGATACGACCGTTCGCGTCGAGGATCGGACCTCCGGCGTCACCCTTGCACACCAGGCCCCCGGTCAGCTTCAGAGTGGTGTCGGTGGTGCTGCTCTGGGCCACGTTGCTGTGATGCGGGCTGTTGGGCACCCACGTGGTGTCGGTACGACCGAATCCCGCGGCGACCAGCGATGCTCCAGTAGGGGCACTTCCAGCCAGCGTGGCGGGGGTGATGCCAGTGACTGGGGTGGCCAGGCGGGCAAGCAGCACGTCCCGGTCGCTACGCGGTATCAAGTAATCGATCTTCACTGGGGCCTGCCCGGCGAATGAGGCTGTGGCGTCGAGCATAGGAGCCGCTGCGGCTCGCATCGGCTTGGCCGGATTGTCTGCGAAACAGCTTGCCGCAGTCAGCACCCACGTCCTGTCGACCAGAGCACCCGTACAGCTCCGCCCGCCTTCGTACCCCGGCTTGTTCACGGTGACGCGAGCCAGCCAGGGACGGGCGGCATCGCCGGACAACATCGACGCCGGCTTGCCCTGGCCGACGCTGATCTCGACCAGGAGGTGCTCGCGGCGCTGGGGGTCGGTGGATTCACCGACCGGCGTCCACTCGTCCTTGTCGTTCTTGGGGACCTCGACCTCGCGCTTCTCGTTGTCCGGTGTGGTGAGGGTGAGGCGCGCGGCGTGGTCGGTGCTGCCCTTGACGGCGAATACGGCCGGGATCTCCAGGGCTAGATAGCCGGAGCCGCCGGTGATGCGGAAGCAGGTCTTTCCCTTCCGCGACTGCACCTCCATCAGGTCCGTAGAGCTGCCGCACTCGGCGAGGGTGATGTGGCCGTCGCCGCGCTTGAGTGTGATCCCCTTCTCTTCCTTGAGCTTGTCACCGTCCGGGTAGGTGAAGTCCTCGATGGCATAGCCGGGCTGATCGTCCGCCACCGTCATCATCGGTGCTCGGGCTGTGGACCCATGGGAGGTGGTGGTGGCGATGACCACGGCCGCGCAGGCCGCCGCCGTCGCACCCGTGACGGTGACCCGCCGTAAGAGCTTCATGCAAGGTCCTTGTGTGAAAGGTGAGCTGAGTCGCGCCCGCCCGTTCCAGGACACACACCGTCAAGTGCGGTGTGGTGCGGGCACGGAGAGGCAAAATACAAACACGGGCGCGTATCTCACACCACCCCAATAAACCTGCATAATTCGGATATCGGGGCGCATAAAGGCTTTGTAGCCTTTCTCACGCCTTCACAGCGTGCACACAGGTAGCCAACGTGCCCTTTACCTACATATGGTCACGAGACGCTCGGTTGTGACCCTTGTGCAACTCGCGTACCACTACCGGGACATACCGGCGATGACCACAGCATGAACTTGTCTGGCGGCGTGCCGCCGCATGTGGGCTGCCGCCAGGCGCCATCGGATAGGACCACCTTGGACACCACCTATTGGAGCAGGCGGCGCCTACTGGCTGCTTTAGCAGTCACCACTGCTGCCGCCACCACCTCAAGCCTCGTCCTCAACCCCATAGCCGCCCGAGCTGACACCCCGTCGGCCGACGGCGATGACGGTGACCCATTCGCTCTGCCTGACACCGACCGGGCGAAGGCTGTCAAGGCGTGGATGCTGGGTGGCAGGGCCGCCCGCGCCGCGGCTGAAGCGGCGCTGATCGGCTCCGACACCGACATCCAGACCTTCCTGACCGTCGAACTCCCCAAGGCCACGGCTGAGGACAACCGCATCGCCGTCGCCACCTCCCTCGCGGGTGGCGGTAAAGGCACCCGCCGCGAGGCGTCCAGAGCACTGGATGGCGGCGACGACACCATCGCCGACTACCTCAAGGGCGGCTTCAAGGCCGGCATCATGGAAGACCTGCGGGTGGCCACCGCGACCGTGATGGCCTCGGGTGCCAAGGCCGTACGCCGCGACGGCAGTACCGCCCTCACTACAGACACCCAAGAAGCGCTCGAGGAGTACCTCACAGAAGGCCAGTACACCGCCCGTCTGGAAGACATGCGTGTCGAGGTATCCACTCTGATGGTGCAAGCGGGCCCAGAGGTGAAGAAGTACGCCTCCCGAGCCCTGTCCGGTACCGCCACCGACGTCGAATGGTTCCTGGACACCGGCCAGCACATCGCCCGCGCCCGCGACCAGGAAGCTGCGACGATCGAGGAACTCGTCGCGCTCGTCGAACGCGAAGGCAAGAAGGCTGACGCCAAGACAAAGCAGGCCGAGGAGGCCGCCGCCCGTGCTGTGGAGGCGGCTCAGGAGGCCAAGGAGGCAGCAGAAAACGCTGCATCCGAGGCCAAGGCGGCTCAGGAAGATGTCGTCATGTCCGGCAAGGCGGCCCGCAAGGCAGCAGGTGCCGCGCAGGGAGCAGCCGACTCCGCCCGTGTCGCCATCCGCGCCTCTCACGCCGCCGTCCAAGCGTCCCGCCGCGCCGCCTACGCTGCTACCGCCGCGAGCCAGGCCGCAGCCGCCGCTGGATCTGCCGCCGCCAAGGCGTACAGCGCTGCAATCGCCGCATCCAAGGACGCTTCCAAGGCATCCGGCGCCAAGGACGCGGCCGTTGCCGCCCGCAATGCCGCAGCCAAGGCCCGCAGCGCGGCAAAGGCCGCCGACTATGCCGCCACCGCCTCGGCCCAGGCCGCGAGCGCCGGGTCCGCAGCCGCGTCGGCAGCCCGTAATGCGGCCGCTGCCGCGAACGCTTCCGCCGCAGCGGCCGCCTCCGCAGGCAAGGCGCAAGCCCAGGCAGCGGAAGCCAAGCGACAGGCACGGATCGCGAGCGCCAACGCCTCCATCGCCACCAATGCTGCTGGCACAGCACAGGCTTTGGCGAACACAGCAGCGAAGGCAGCCCGTACCGCACGCGACGCTGCGAACAGCGCGGCCGACCACGCGGAGAAGTCCGCGGAGGCCGCCGAATGGGCTGCCAAGTACGCGGGCCAGGCCGTCGAGTACGCGAAGAAATCCTCCGAGTTCGCCAACGAAGCCACCAAGGCCGCCAACACCGCCACTGATGCCGTCAACCAGGCGATAGAGGTGGAGAAGCAGGCCCGAGAGGCCGAGTGGCAGCGCCTGGACGAGGACAGGAAGCAGGCGATGGAAGAGGCCCGCCTGCTCGCGGAGATCGAAGAGCAGGAGAGAGCGGACCTTGCCGAGAGACGTACGCAGTCCGAGCAGGCCGACAAGGCCACCAAGGACCTCATCTCCAAGGCCGAGTCAGCGCAGAAGGCGGGCGACACGGGACTCGCCGCCACCCTCGGGCGCAAGGCGGCCATCGCCCTGATGGACTCCCGCGGCTCCTGGTCGCGCGAGGCCGCACGGTTCGCCCTGTCCGGCACGGACGCGGACATCCATGCCTGGATCGACACCGACCGGCAGATCGCGCAGAGGCAGGACGACCGAGAGACCGTCCTGTACATCGCTCAGACCTCCGCCCCGGACGTTGCCGATGCCGCGGCCAAGGCGCTGGAGAGCGACGCCCCGGACGCCGCCACGAAGTTCCTCGACACCGGCGTCATCGAGGCCGCTGCGACGGACAACCGCGTCGCGGTCTCCCTCGTTCTGGCGAACCACCCCGGCAGCGCGGTGAAAAAGGCAGCGAACGACGCGATGAACGCCGGAACCGCCAAGGCCCTCTACGAATTCCTCAGCACCGGATATGAGTCGGCACAGCGGGAGGACGACGCGGTCGCTGCCGCCACCCTCATCGCCACGGCAGGCCCGTACACCAAAGCCCACGCCCAGGCCGCGCTGGAAGGCCCGGCATGGATGCGCCGCAACTTCCTTGCCTCGGTCCAGTTCAAGACCGCACAGCTCGATCACGACGCCGCCAGCCACATCGCCGGCGTCCAAGGCGCCATCGCCGCCGCTGCGAAGATCGCGCACAAGGCGCAGGAGGATGCCGCGCGTGCCCAGGAGGCGGCGGCGAGAGCCCGCGACGCAGCCACAGACGCAGTGAAGTGGGCGGATAAGGCGAAGAATTCCGCCCAGCAGGCCGCCCAGTCCGCCAAGCAGGCGGACGCGAACGCGGACGCCGCCGAGAAGTCGGCCAAGGACGCACAAGCCTCGGCCGACAGGGCGAAGCAGGCAGCCGCCACCGCCCGTACGGCCGCGCGCTCGGCGAACTACTCAGCCAACCGCGCTGTGGATGCCGCGCGCCGCGCGGTGTCCTCCGCCAACTCGGCTCAGGTGTCGGCCTCTTCCGCGCGTAGCTCTGCAATCCAGGCCGGCAAGGACGCGAAGACGGCGGCCGACGCCGCAACCCAAGCGCACCACATCGCCACCGTCAAACGGCAGGCAGAAGCAGCAGTGGCGGCCAGGAAAGCCGCCGAGGAAGCGCGTAAGGCCAAGACAGCCGGCAAGAATCCAGCCGACACGCCCGAAAACGACACGGTCAAGCTGCTCAAGGACATCTACCGATGGTGGAAGGGGGAGATGCGATGGCTGGCGGACGTTACCAACTGGGCCAGCATCGGAACCGGATTCATCTCGGCCCTTCTCGGCGTCGGCGGCCTGGCGGTCGGCATGTTCTTTCCACCAGCCGTTCCCTTCGTGGAAGCTGCCGCCACCGGGTTCGGGTACGCCTCACTCGCCTTTGCCGGGCTGAACACGCTGTACACCGGAGCCGGGTACGGTTTCACGAGTGGCGAGTTCAAGTCATCCTTGGCAAGCACCGCGCTAGGAGTGCTCACCTTCGGCCAGTCCAAGTGGATCGGTGCTCTCGGCGGCACTAAGGTCGCCACGAAGATCACGCAGTTCGGACACGATCTCATATCACCGGTTACCGGCCTGTTGGGATCTCTTGGATTCTGAATAGATACGACATAGGACTCGCATCACGGGCTGGCGCAACACCCGCCAGCCCGTGATGCGCTGCCGAAAGGACCTGCCGTGCTCGCGCAGCTTCCCCTCGTCTACCTGCTACTCATGGCAGCTTTCGCAACCTTCATATTCTGTCTGGCCATAGACAAGTGGATGAAGGCGCGCAAACTGACAGTCGTGCTTCTCATCCTCTCCGTCGGATGCTGCCTCGGAATGATGGCAGTAGGAAGTATCCAGTATCAGCACTGGAATGCTCGACAGATGCTGGTTCTGTACTCCTTCGCTTGGACCGGACTCACCATAGGCCTTCTTCCGGCCGGAAAACTCTTCCGCAAGTACGGCGAAGAAATGCGCCGAGGTGTAAAGCGAGACAAATACGAGTACCCTGCGTGGGCTGTCGCGACCCCGATCATTTCGGTCAGCCTCATGTGCATACTGGCATTCGTGCTCGCGACATGACCGCACGCCGTAAGCGCCGTGCAGCCAGGTGGATTTCAATCAGCGACGGGGTTCGGTGGTGGCCAGCGCGAATGCGGGGAAGCATGATCGTTTGGTCGGCCGGCCGCCGCCCCGGGCGGTGCCGGGGCGGCGGCCGGGTCAGGTAGTGGCGGCGAGGGCCGCGGTGGCGGCTTTCCCGATGGCGATGGCGGCCTGGGCCGGGTCGGTGAGTTCCAGCAAAGTGGTACCGGGCAGGGGGCGGGGGTCGGGGTCGAACGCGAGCCACAGCACCGCGCACCCTGCTCGTCGAAGGGCGGTGATGCGCTCGGCGGCGCGGGCGGCCTCGTCGGGGCGGTAGCAGCCGTCGGAGGCGATGGCCAGCAGGCGGCCCGCCCCCGGGCGGTCGAGGTCGAGCCCGGCGGTCAGGGCGTCGGTGGCCTCGGCGAGGCTGTGGTCCGCTCCCTTGGCTTTGAACTGGGTGACGCGGGCGGGGGTACGTCCGGGGGCGGTGATGGCGGTGATCGAGCGGTGGTAGGCGACGGTGGCGGTGCGGGAGTCGGGGTCGGTCAGGGCAGTGGCTTTGGCAAGGATCCAGGCGGCCGAGGCCATGGGGGCGGTGGCGCGGTGCATGGAGCCGGAGACGTCGACGGCGATGCCGACCCGGAGGGGTGGGGTGGGGGTGGGGCGGTGGAGGGTGCGGGTCCAGGGGGTTGCGGTGGGGGTGGCGCCTGCGGCGCGTTGGGCGTCCCGGGCCAGCGCCTGGCGCATGTTGAGGCGTCCGGGCGGGGCGGCGGAGGCGGTGACGGTGGTGGTGCGTTCGCGGTAGGCGGCGGCCCGCAGTGCCCGGGCCAGCCGTCCGGCCGCCGCTTTCTCTCCTGCTTCCGGCGCCCGGGTTCCGGTCACCGGCGAACGGTCGCGGCCTTTGCCGGGTGCGTCGGGGGTGAAAGGGCGCCCGTTGGAGGAGAAGACCTTCTGGGCGGTCTTCGCCGCCTGCCGTGCCTGGGCGGCCTGACTCGCCTTGGCCTGTGCGCGGGCCGCGCGTGCGGCGGCGACCTTGGCTTCGACGGCGGCCTGGGCGGCCTCGTTCGCCTGCACCTGGGCGACCACCTTGCCGATGACTTCGGCCAGCACGCCCACGCGGCCGCTGGTCGGGCCCGGCGGCGGGGGTGCGCCGGTGGGGGCGGCGCCCAGGGCCTGGCACCAGGCGCGGGCGTGGTCCATCATTGCCGCCCCGTCCGCGTCGCCGGTGGCGTGCGCTGCGGTCCAGATGTCGGCGAGGGATTTCAGGAGTTCGGGGCCGAGGATGCCGGTGAGGGTGTGCTCCAGGGTGTGGGTTTCGTCCGGGGCGAGGATTCCGGCGTCGCGGCGGGCGAGGAGCAACCCGGCCGCGAGGGCGGCCTGCCAACGGTCGGAGGGGGCAGTGCTGGCGAAGTCGTTCAGGATCAATGTGCGGATGGCGGCGCGTAGGTAGCGGCGGTCACTGGGGCGGCGGCCCAGGTGTGCGCGTTCGGCACGGGACTCCTCCAGGATTTGCCCGGCCTCATCGAGGGCGGTGCCGCGCAGTGGGGGTGGGGTGTGCCAGTGGCTGTGGGCGGCGTGCGCGGCTTCGTGGACGAAGGCTCCCCAGGCGGCGGGGTAGCGGTCTTCGTCGCCGGGCCGGGCGGGGCGGATGGTGGCCGGATGCAGCGGGGCGAAGAGGGCGGTGTCGATCTCCAGTTGGGCGAGGGTGGGGTAGAAGGCAGCGGGGGCACCAGAGCGGGTGCCGTCCTCGCAGGTGACGAGAATGTCTTCACGGCCGGTCAGTTCCGGAAGCCGGGCGCTGAGGGCAGCGGCGATCCGCAGCCACTGGACACGGTGCGTGCTGGGGCGCACTTCGGCGAGGCTACCGCCGTCGTCCTCCCAGCGAGCGGCGGCCCGTTCTGACTCCGACAGAGCGGGCGGGACGGGCGGGACGTGGTTGTGCAACTGCGCAGACATGACTGGGAATCCCTTCGAGGGCGGGTTGAGGGGTGGCGTTTGTGGTTGGCCCGGGGTGAACCCTGCGGGGCCCGGCGCGTGGCCGGGCCCGGCGGCGGTTAGAGCTGGCGGCCCAGGGCGAGGGCGGTGACCGGGCGGCCGAGGGCTTTGGTGACGATCTCGGCGACCACATCGCGGTCTTCCAGGGGTGCGATGCCGACCAGGTTGGCGAAGGCGGCCTCGGTGCCCAGGACATCGGCGATCTTCTGGAACGCGATCAACTCGCGCAGTTGGGGTGCCCAGCCGACTTCGCCTGCCTGTTGGCTGGTGGCCAGGTGGCGTGCGATGCGGACCGCCGTGCGGTTGATCTTCAAGCAGGCGGCCAGGTCGTAATCGGAGCCGACTTGGATCTGCACGCTGAACCGGGAGGCCAGCGCCTCGGTCAGCACAGCCCCGTGCACGCCCGGGTTGTGACCGGCGATCACGTAGAAGCCATCGGCGGCGGTGATCGTCTCGCCCTTGTGCGCCTTGACCTGGATCTGACGGCGCCCGTCCATCGCCGGGTAGAGGGCGGCCAGGACTTTGGGGGAGATCAGTGTGGCGTCGTCCAGGAGGAGGGCGCGCCCTTCCTGCATGGCGGTGACCAGGGGGCCATAGATGAATTCGTAGCCGCCGCTGGTGTCCTGGGTGTATTCGCCGATGAGGTCGCCGACGGTGGTGTCCCCGTCCCCGGCCACTGTGATCAGGTCCGGGAAGGCCGCCTCGATCAGCGAGGTCTTCCCCGTCCCCGGAGGCCCGTACAGCAACACCGCAACCCCCGCCTCGCGCAGCCTGCGCAACGCTTCCACGTCCGGGAGTTGGGCCAGGGCCCTGGGGTGATATCGCTGTCCGTTCGGGCGCATGATGGGCAGCGGCCTTCCTGAACGGGAAGCTGGTACGTGCACGGCTTTCGCCGAGGGTGGGTTGGGGCGAGATTGGGGCACTGCCGGTGCGGGGCCGGGCGGGTTGGTTGGGGCGCTTTGGGCGGCGGCAGTGGTCTTGGGCGTGGCCCGGTATCGGCGGGGGTGGGAACCCACCAACTCGGCCTCGCCCCGAGCCACCAGCGTGGCGCAGGCGTTGCCGACGGCTCCTCCTGAATGCCCCAGCGTCTTCGCCAGTTCCATGACGCTGAAGTCTGAACTGGGCTGGCCTGCCAGGACCTTCGCGACCCTGGCTCGCAACTCACCGGGGCGGGTCTTCGGCGGTACGGGTGGGTTTGCACGGACTGTGGGTGTGGTCGGCGGGTGAGGGTGGTGTGGGGGCGGTGTTGTCACAGGTGGCTCCGGTCATGGTCGCTGGGGGGCAGCGGCAGTCGGTTACTTGTCTGTGGGGGGTGCCTGGCGCGGCACGGTCGGGTGTCGGGGTGGCTGCGGCGGGCGGGGCATGGGCTCGATCGGGCGTCTGGGCCGGGGGATGCGGGGAATCACGGGCGCGTTGTCGTCAAACGCAGGGCACATGGACTTGCTCCGTCTTTTCAGGCGTAGGTGGGGAGGTAGGCGGCGGCTTTCAGGCAGCGGGGCGCCAGAATTGGTTTTGGCCGCACTTCACCCGCGCGCGGATATCCTCCGCGAAGGAGTTTGCGGGTTTCCTCGTTCCCATTTCCCGGGAACAATTCAAATATAGCTCGACCCGAATTCCAGCTGAAGCCAGATTCGGCTTGATAATGCTGGACTTCTCGCGAATTCACGACGGGAATTCAGGGGAATTCTGAGACGCGCGACGCGAAGCGTCGTGGTTCGCTGGATTGGCGACCATTTCCCAGGCGCCTGCATGTGGCGGCCCCCGGCGCGGCCCCCGGCGCGGCCCCCGGCGCGGCCCCCGGCGCGGCCCCCGGCGCGGCCCCCGGCGCGGCCCCCGGCGCGGCCCCGGCGCGGCCCCCGGCGCGGCCCCCGGCGCGGCCCCCGGCGCGGCCCCCGGCGCGGCCCCGGCGCGGCCCCCGGCGCGGCCCCCGGCGCGGCCCCCGGCGCGGCCCCCGGCGCGGCGGCACCCTCGGCTACGCCTGGGCGCCGCCGCGCCTCGCAGGTGCTCGGAGCTATGCAGTTCCGGGTCCAGGCCCGTAGGAAGGTGTCCGCGGACGGTTAGAGGTATGGAAGATCGCGCGGCCGGCTGCCGGCATGCGCGCGGGGTTCACGGGCGGCCGGGCCTGTCACAAGTAGATCGGGATGCATAACTGCACCGATATACAGTCGCCCTCGCCCGCGGGTGGCTCGCTGGGGCCCTGACCTGCGGCTACGGGACCGGCGGGGGCGTCGCTTCCAAGCGCGTACACGGGCGCGACGGCGGAATCGACGCCTGGAACGGCGGGGGGAGCGCCATCGCGCCTCTCACGCAGGCCGTGAGGCTCGCAGCGGTAGTGAGCTGCGGCTTTACCCCATCTGCCGGGAGTGGGGCCTGGGTGTGATGAGGGCTTGGGTGGCCGGGTCGGGTGTGAGGCCGAGTTCGGCGAGGTGGCGTTCGAGACGGGTGTAGGAGTGTCGGGCGGCGTCGTGGCGGCCGGCGGCCTGGTAGAGGCGGATGGCGTGTTGAGTCAGCCGCTCGTGGTCCGGGTGAAGGGTTGCCAGGTGCTCCAAGAGCGGCAGGACGACGTCTCGGTGTTGCGGCTCGGCCGTGGCGTATTCGGCTTGGCGGGCCAGGCGGAGAGCGGCGTCGGTGGCCTGCGTCGTGAGGTGTTCCCGAATCGCGTCAGCCCACAGATAGTCAGTGCCATGCGCGAAGGGGCCGCGGTAGTGGGCCATGGCCTCCCCTACAGCAGACAAGGCGTCATGTGCTGAATCCGTCGTTGCAGAGAAAGCTTTCCTGAGGATGCGGGTGAAATCCGCGAGGTCGGTTTCTACGAGTTCCGGGTGGAGTTTATGGAGTTCTCCCTGACGGAGGATGAATTCCTGTGTGGTGATTCCGGTTGCTGTGCGCAGGGCGCGTCGTACGGCGCGGCGGAGGTTTTTCAGTGCGTTCTGCTCGTTGTCCGGGTCGAGTTGGAGTTTGTCGGCAATGTCGGCGGCCAGGAGTCCGGTGGGGTGGGCGGCGAGCAGGGCGAGGAATTCGTGGACTTCGGGCCGCAGGTTGGTGCCGACGGGATCTTCGTGACCGCGGGCGTAGAGCGTGACGGGGCCGAGGACGTGAAGGCGAACGGGCTTGGTCTGTTGCGGACGAGAGGGGGCGGTGGCGTGCAGGTCGGCAGGGGGCGGTTCGCTCTCCGAGTCGTCGGCGGGGTCGGCTGGTGGCTGGCTGTCGCGCGAGGGTGGGCGTTGGTCGGGGAGGATGCGCAGGTGGGGGCGCTGGCCGTGAGCGCCGAGGAGGACCTCGGTCATGTCGTGGCCCGCGTCGGGTGTGAGGTGGAACAGCTCCAGCTGACTGGGGTGTTGGAGGTGTGCGTCGGGTCGGGTGGTGGTGCCGTCGGCGGCGATGTTCCAGTGCTCGGCTTCAGGCAGTGGGGTGTTGAGGGTGAGCACGATCAGGACGCCGGGTCGACTGCGGGTCGCCAGGGCCTGGACCTGTCCGAGGTGGGCGGCGTCCGGCGTGGCCAGCAGGAGCAGGGCGCCGGGTTCGGTCTCGTCGGCACTGCCCGATGTTGCTGGGCCGGTCGTCGGCGTATCGCGGTCGTGCTGTGCACGGGCGTGGATAACCAGGTGTTGTTCGGCAATACGGACCGCGTGTGCGGTGTCGGTGGTCTGGGTCACCGCGCTGAACTGCCGCGGCAGGCCAGGCAGCAGGCAGTCGGCGAGGTCTTGCGGGACAACGGCCTTGACTTGGGGAGCGGCGGGGCGTTGGCGTTCGGCGGCGGTGAGGACGCCGGTCAGCAGCGCGCGGGCGGCGTCCTCGGCTCCGGGGCCGGTCCAGGTGCAGCCGCCGGTGGTGGCCAGAACGTCGAGGGGCACCTCGCTGTTGTCGCTTACCCCGATGGTCACCGTGTCTGCAGTGCAGGGTTGTTGGGGTGGGGTACGGCGGGTAATCAGGGCTTCGGGGTCGCGGGGACGGCGGGGTTGTGCGGCGGCGTGTGCGGCTTGTGCGGCCTTGTCGACCAGGGGGCTGAGAGCGGGTGCCTGCGTGTCCGGTTCACGCCGGCGGCGCTGGTGGACGTAC
This sequence comes from Streptomyces sp. BHT-5-2, assembly GCF_019774615.1. NCBI lineage: Bacteria > Bacillati > Actinomycetota > Actinomycetes > Kitasatosporales > Streptomycetaceae > Streptomyces > Streptomyces sp. BHT-5-2. The sequence goes on from NZ_CP081496.1 coordinate 306,860, forward strand.
CAGTAGCGCCGCGCGGCCAGAAGACCTGCCGCCACAGTGATGCCGATCAGGCTCGCCTCCCCGAACCCGATGGCGGCCGGTCCCGGCGCTGCCGTCGCCTCTTCCTTGCGGCCCGAGGCGGCGTCGTCCTGGCGTGGTGTGGAGAGGACGTGCCGGCCGGTGGCAGGTCCCTGGTCGGGGGCTGGCCGGGGCGGCGCCGGTGAGGCGGATGGGGACTTCGATACGGAATCCGGCGTGGGGCCGTCGGGAGCGACGGTGGTTGCCGGCGAAGCGGAGTGGTTACTGACAGGGAGGGTCAGCCGCCAGCCGGCCTGGAGCGTGTCCGGGTCGTCGAGCTGGGCACCGTCGCTTTGCACACGGTCCTTGTTGAGGGCGTAGATCCGTGGCCATTTGAGCGCGTCACCGAGGTGCGCCGCGGCGATGTCCCACAGTGTGTCACCTTCCACCACCGTGTACTCGATGTGCCGCACCGCTTCGGCGCTGGCGTGAGGCCCGTTGGCCTTCGGCCGGGACATCGCCGCCGAGGTTGCGGCGCCGGTGGTGGCTTGCTGCACCAGCGCGGGGTGGAGCGGGGCTGTCGCGGTGATCCGGTGCGGGGCCTCGTTCGCGAAAGGGGGCTGCTGGGCGGCGGCCGGCGCGGGGCGCCAGAGGCTGAGCAGAGCGACGACAAGAGTGCCGATGCACAGCGCGGCCAGCGAGCCCTTGAGAGACAGGTCGGCCACGTGGTCGCGGTGAGCGCGTCGGTCGTGCAGCAGTTGTGGGAGGTGCGCGGTGTACCAGCAGACTTCACGGATCACGGTGAAGGCGAAGGCGGCCCAGCACACCCAGCCGACCATGGCCAGCAGGTCGATGACCAGGGGATCGCTGATCGGCTGTGCGAGCCGCTCGCCCAGCTCGTGCCAGGAGTGGACACTGTCGGGCCAGGGGATGCCGACCGCCTGCCACAGCACGTAAGGCATCCCGGCCAGCAGGGCGAGGGTGAGGGCGAGGGTGCCCAGGGCCGTGACGGCCGCGGTCAGGCGCTGGCGTAGTGCAACTTGGTGGGTCATGGCCGGGTGGCCTCCGCGGCGGACGTGGTGAACGGACTTTAGGGGGTGGCGCGTTCGGCGTGCGAGGTGGCGGTCGCGTGCAGGGTGAGGGTGCGCAGGCCGACCAGTTGCAGGATCTGGGGGTGGTAGCGGTGGGTGACGTGGACGGTGACGGCGTTCCCCCTCACCATCGCGCTGCCGCTGTCTCCGGCGGAGGCGACATGGGCGCGGGCGGCGCGGGCGGCTTCGGCACGCACGAGCCGGACCTCGTCGTGGTGGCGCAGCTGTCCGACGTCGAGCTGCTGGGCACCGCTCCGCGCGGCCTCCTGCGCCACATCCAGCGCCCGGGCCTTGCCAGCCAGGGCCAAGCCCCCATCCACGACAATCCCGGCGAACAGCCACAGCGCAGCGACGACGCCGACAACGAACGCCGTGGCCTGACCCCGGTCATCACCTTGTACGAACCCGGCGCGAACGCAGGCCAAATGCCTTCGGACACGTGTCTTCACGATGCTTTGCCCCTGAAGGTGTCTACTACGGAGAAGGCCGTGCCAGCCAGGCGTACGTGGCCAGGCATCCCGGTGCCGGTGAGATCTGCCAGGCCGGCGGTGCAGGAGACCTTCGCCGAGACGTTGGCACCCGGGATGAGGCCACCGGTCGTGACGCCGATGCTCGGATGTGTGCAGTTGGCGTGCACTTCTTTGAGCGCCGTCGTCGCGGCGCGGTGGGCCTGGGTGCGGGCGGCGCGTTCGGTGCGGGCCAGGGAAGCGGCACGGGCGGCCTGATGAGCGGCATCCGCCACCACCAGGCGTGCGTCAGCGAGCCGCCCAAGCCCCACCACGACGAGCAACACCATCACCAACAACGGGATGACCAGCACCAGCTCCACCGACGCCGAACCCCGATCGCGCTCTTCACACACTGAAGCCCCCTGAACCCTCATGGCCGATGCCCAGTGGGGCTGGTGAGGCGTTCGGTGGGACCGGAAGCAGTGCCAGACGCGCGCAGACTCAGGCCGGGCACCACAGCTATGGCCTTTCCGCGGACTCGCACAGTGGTCTGCACGGTGGTGCGGTCGACCGTCACGGAGGGGACGGTCAGGACCCTGCTGCCCAGCGCTGCGAGGCTGCGCCGGGCCTGTGCCCGGCCCTCGGCAGCGGTCCCGTCCTTCGTGCGGGCAGCGGCCAGAGCCCGCCCGGCGGCGTACTGGGCGATGTGCCGCGCATGCCAGACGAGCGCAAATTGCACCACCAGCATGGCCAGGAGCAGCAGCACCGGAACGACCAGCACCAGCTGGGTAGTCGCCGCTCCGCGGTCGTCACGCACCCCACGTGGCATAGCGGTCGCCTCTACCCGAGGTCGATCGACTTGGCCTTGGCCGTGACCTTGGCAACGATGATGCCCACCACGCTGAGCGCCAGGATGACCAGCAGGGCGGTGATCAGGACGGTCTCGGTGGTGTAGCCGGCGTCCCCACGGGTGTGCTCGCGCACCTTGGCCAGGTGAGCCCGCAGCAGACGGGTCAGGAAGTTCACGTCGAACATGACTGGACTGTCGTCTTTCTCTTCGTTCTCGTACGGTTCGGAAAGGGGCTTTCAGGTCACAGACAGCACGTGGGCCAGGGCCGGGTACCCGATCAGCAACAGGAAGGCGCCGAACAGCCCCACCACGGGCAGCGACATCTGCTCGGTGGCCGCTTGCGCCGCCCCGTCAGCCTCGGAGACCCTGCGCCGTCGCATCGCCCGTGCCTTCGCCCCCAGCGAGCTGCGGACTTTCGCTCCCTCACTGCCCGCCAGGCTCAGCGTCGAGGAGAGTTCCACCAGGTCGGAAACGTCCAGCTGCCGGCCGAGATCGCCCAGGTGAGTCCATGGGCTGGTGCGGGTGAGCTGGGCGACATGCAGGGCGTGGCGCAAGGCGCCGGCTGCCCAGCCTTGCGGTGCGGCGATGGCCTGGGTGAGCGCCTGCTGGACGCCGGCGCCGCCCGCGAGGGCGATCACGGTCAGGTCCAGGACGAGGCTGAGGGTATGTCGCATCTCCCGGCGTCGCCGCTCCGCCTGCCGCCGCAGAGCCAAGTCCGGGACGAAGAACAGCACCGCCGCCAAAGCGAGGGAGCCAGCCAGCGGCACCCACCACCCGGCCGCGACGCCCGCCCCCAGGCGCAGCAGCAGGACCACGGTCCACGGCGCGACGAGCCCGGTCATCGCGCAGGCCGCCTTTCCCGCCAGATGCTGCTCCTCGTCCGTCCCGCACACGGCCAGGTCCGCGCGCAACGAGCGAGTGGGGAAGCCGAGCGCCCGCACCAGCGGCACGGCCCGCCGCCCCAACCGGGTCGCCCACTCCATTTCCTCCGCATCGCGTGTCGGCGAATGCACAGGCTCCACAGGTGCGTTGACGGCAGTGAGGACATCGGCGAGCGCGGGTCTGGGAGGACGCAGGCCGTAGACGAGGGTGGTGATTCCGGCGCCGAACAGCGCGCCGAGCAGCATGACGATCACAGTTGGCCTCCCGGTGCGACACCCGTGCCGGCGAGTGCGGTGGGGTTGATCAGGCGGACGGGTTCGTCGATGCGGCCAATGGCGGACAGGTAGGTGAAGCTGGCGGCGAACAAGCCCCCCACCGCTGCCAGAACCGCCTGCCCCGTCCACGTGTTGAACGGATCCAGGAACGGGCGGTTGAAGACCACCATCCCCACCGCCATCCCCAGCGTGACGATGACGGTGACGTGCACGCCGGTCCGTACGCTCGCGCGGCCGGCGTCGATGCGCTGCCGCATGGCCACCTGCTCCCGCACCGACTCCGCGAGCTCGCCCAGCAGCGGCGCCAACTGGCCCGCCTGCTGCTCGGCCGCCATGACCAGCGCGGCCACCACCACATCCGCCAGCGGATCGTCCACCTCTGCGGCGAATGCCCTCAGCGCCGTGGGCAGCGAACGGCCCGAGCGGACAGTCGCAGCCAGCGTCCGCATCTCGTACTCAAGAGCGGTGGGCGCAATGTCGGCGGTCGCCAGTACGGCTTGCTCCAGGCCGGCCGCGGCGGAGAGGGTGTCGCGCAGCATCTCCGTCCACGCGGCCAGCGCTTCCATCCGCTCCGTCCGCCTGGCCGCCGCGCGGTCCGGGCCGAGCAGTCCAGGCAAGGTCAGCACGGCGACCGTGGTCAGCACCGCCGCCACCGGCCATCCTGTCAACGCGCCCACAACCAACCCGACCGTCACTGCGATCGCGAAGCGCCGGGTCGTCCAGTCAGCAGGCAGCCGCCCGAGCAGCCGATGTCTGAGCCCGGGCTGCTCCTCCCGCACGGATCGCCGTACGACGCCGTAACCGATCGCCACAAAGCCAAGCCCGCACAAGGTCCCGAACGCGACTGCAACCGCCGTGACGGTGCCGGCACCCCAGTTGGACGCGGTCATCCTGTCGCTCCCCACCACGGCGCTTCGGCCGCCTGCGGCTCAAGCCCGGCCACCACCAAGTCGTTGAGGGTCTCCGTCCGCAACGGGGTAGCGGGAACAGCCCGCCCGTCCGGGCCGGGGCGGTAGACCTCGTTCGAGACGATCTGGGCCCCGTCGGCGTCGACGACCTCCCGCACCGAGTCGACCGCCCGCCGCCCGGCCGTATCCCAGCCCAGGTGCACTACGAAGTGGACCGCAGAGGCAACCATCAGGTTCGTCGCCTCCAACGACAACCGCTCCGGAGCCTGCGCCGCGTAGGAGGCAAGTTTGGTGAACACCCCGCGCGAAGTGGAGGCATGGATGGTCGACAGGGAGCCGTCGTTGCCCTGCGACATGGCGTTGCACATCGGGATGACCTCGGCTCCACGGATCTCCCCGACGATGACCCGGTCCGGGGACATCCGAAGCCCCCAACGCACCAGCTCCGCCTGGTCGATACCGCCCTGCCCCTCGATATTCGGCTCCCGCGCCTGCATCGCCACCACATTCGGATGCGCCACCGGATCGGCGTCCAGACCGAGCTCGAAAGTGTCCTCGATCGTCACCAGCCGCTCCATGGGCGGAATCTCGTGAGCAAAGGCCCGCAACACCGTGGTCTTGCCGACATTGGTCCCGCCGCCGATCACGATGTTCTTCCGCGCCCGCACCAGCGCCGTCAAGAACCCGGCCAACTGCTGATCACACACGCCCAGCCGCACCAGCTCAGCCATCGACGCCGCTGGGAAGCGATGGCGGCGGATCGTCAGCGACACCCGTCCCGTGACCGCCATAACAGCGAAGAGGCGAGATCCATCTGGGAGTTGCAGGTTCAACCGGGGCATTCCCCGGTCGAAGCGACGCTCTTCGTCGCCCGTACTGGCCGCAAGGGTGCGCACAAGCTCCACCAGCTCGGCATCCGAGGCCGCCACCGCACTCTCGCGGCGCCACGTGCCGGAGGCATCCTTGACCCAGACGACATCGCAGCCATTGATGCAGATGTTCTCCAGCGTGGTGTCCGCCAGAAGCCGCTCCAAGCGCCCCGTTCCGAACAGCGCATCCGTGACCGCCTGGGTAACCCGATCCTCGACAGCCGCATCGACGACCCGACTGCCGTAGGATAGGGCCAGGCGGCGCTGGGCCCCCAGTTCCTCGGCCAGCAGACGATCCACAGTGGACCGGCGCGCCGCCTCGGTCTCCGCCGGCAACCCGGCTGCCTCGCGCTCACCGGCATACTCCGCCAGGCGCGCTGCCACCCGCTGGCGCACCAGCAGCACCAATTCCTGTTCGTCCTGGGCCGGTACTACGCCCGGCGGCATCAGCGTTTCGCCCATGAGGGCTTCCCTCCATCACCCAGGGAAGGCACCGGATCCCGCCGACTGTGACCGTCCGCCTGAACCTCGGTCTGGCTTTCCCCACAGTCGGCCAGCTGCCTCGCCAGCACCCGCACCGCCCTCATCAAGGGCGACGCCCGGAAGCCTGTCGTCCGCAACGCTCCCCGACGCGGGCGGTTCATCGCCGCCACCGCCTTGGCATCCCACGGCAGGAAGACCACCCGCTCGATACCGAGAGCCCCCGTGATCTCCTCGGCCGGATACGGACACGGCCCGACAACAGCCAACGTCAACCGCTCGGCAAACGCCTCAGCTCCCAGCCCGTACGCGGAGACATGCGTCAGTGACTCCGCACCGCCCCGCGCCACCAGGACCACATGATCAGCCGCCCGCAGCAGTGGCTCCACGTCGGTTCCGATCCGCCCAACGTCCAACAGCGCCGTGCCCTGGACGCCCTCCTCGCCCAACAGCACGCCACGACCGTCTTCACTAGCCAGCAACCGCACCGCTTCCGTGCACGGGCGGCGCCCTGGCACGGCAGCCACCACCCGTACTCTGAAGGGCAGTTCGCTCACCGCTCCCAGCAGGGAGCCGGGATGCGGCTTCCCCACCGCAGCTGCCACGTCCAGCAGCGAAGGCGCCGGCGGCAGCCCGAAGCGCATCATCAGATCCCCACCAGACCCGTCCGCCTCCACCATCACCGGCCGGACCCCGCCATCCGCCTCACGTGGCCACACGGCGGTGAGCGCCAGCGCAGCCGTCGTCACCCCGGGGGCACCCGAGACCGACCCGATCACCACCAGCCTCCTCACGGAGACTCACCCCCCTCGGTGGGGAGCACCACCACATGCGGGTGATCCAACCGCGCGGCCCGACGTGCTGCCGCGGTCTCCACCAGCACCGTGACCACCCGCGGCCCACCCGCCGACTCCGGCGCCCGCACCCCCGCCACCGTCCCCACCATCGACGGAGCGGCCGATTCCTCCTCGCCGGCACCCTGCACCGCACCGGTGCCGGTGCCATCTGGACCGGGAACGACTGCGACGCGTTCCCCTTTGGAGAGATCCGGCGGCGCACCGCCCTGCTCCACCGCGAACGCCACCTGCGAGAACCCCTTCGGCGGGAATTCGGCACTCGCCCCTACTTGCCCCGGTGCCAGCAGAGCCCCACCCATCAGCGGCACCCGTGCACGCCGCCCCAGTACCGTGCCCCGGTCCGTCGCAGGGACAACCCCTGCCTCCGCCGCCACCTGCACCACGCGCAGATCGCCCGGCTTCAACACGTGGCCTGCCGACACGTCATGAGCCAGCACCAGCACCTGGGTCCGCTCGCCGATGACCTGCGCGACCAGCGTGAAGCCGACCGCCGAGACCACCACGGCCCCCACCCCTGCCCACACCCAGCCCAGCCGGCGACGCCGACCGCCCGTCACCGTCGGCTTCTTCTCAGGACCCGGCCGACGCGCCCCCGGCACACCGGATCCGGAGCCTTTCAAAGTCGAAGAAGGCAAGGAGGTACCCACAAATCACCTCGCAGAAAGCGAAATCCAACGATCCAGCGACCCACACACAGCCGCCCGGCCAATCAAGCCCGTCAATGCGTGACGACGGCCTGTACCTCGTCCACCACCAAGCGTCGCTCGGCAGTCATCACCAGCCCAGGCACCACCCCGGACCGCCCACCTCCCTCCCACTTCACATCCCAAATCACCCGCACCGACAGGCGAAAAGCCCTGTCGGGTGCAGAGACCGACGCCCGCTCGTATGTGTAGCCGCAGTCAGGTGACGCTGCCTTGGGGTCGAACCGGTCCGAGTACGGAGTCCCCGGCCCCCGACACACCACACTGCCGCCCTCACCCATCGACCACACCGCCGCCCGCGGCCGAGCCGTCGCTGTCACCTTCACCCCGTTCACAGCCGCCGAGGACGTCACCGGCCCCCAGGTCTTGCGCTCCACCCACATCCACGTCGGCACATGAACCACCTGTGCCAAATCCTCACGCGGACTCATACGGATCACCGGCCTCGGCAACTTCAGCTGCTCCACCGCCCGCTGCGCCACGGCCTTCACCGGCACGTGCTGGTCAGCGTCTGCCTTGGGTTTGTGCGACTCCTCGCCTTCGACACGCGGAAAGATCCCCTTGCCTGCGTTGACCAGGCCCATCGTGGCCAAGCTGGGCTTCCAGTCCTCCAGCTCCGTGGCTGACGAAGTCTTCGTGCCCCCGTGTCCTGGATTCGCATGCGACGCTTGCGCTGCGGGCCTGTTCTTTCCTGAAGCGTCCGGCTGCTTCGATACGCTGCCGGCAGTCAACTCACACTGACCCGGGATACACGCAACTCCGACGAACCGCGAATGGGAATCATCCGCCCAGGCCGGTGCAGAGGATGCGACCGAGAGCACCGCCAGGGCGCTCATGATCGCGTACCCTGCTGCGGCAAAGCCAGTTGTCAGCATGTTCCGGATTCGTACATGTAAAGCTTCGAAACCTTCCAGGTCCCCTCACTGCGACGAACGGTTGCGTCAGCCCGGAAATGACTGCCCGGCACGTTGTTCTTCAACTCGCCGTTCAGCTTGTACTCCAGCCAATTTCGAGCATCCACGCAGTCCTGCAATGCGACCTCCTGGCTTGTCGCCTTGATGATCCTAGGGTTTACCCTTGGGGCCCCTTTGCTGACGACCTTGTCCTCCTTGGCCTTCCGCAAGCCGTATTTCAGCAACTCGAGAGCGCCGCCGGTCGCGTGATCGCCCAGCTTCGGGGAAGCCGCGTCGGACGTTTCCGATGCCGTCGTAAGGTCGCGCCACATGGCACGGTAGGTCGCAAGGGCTTCCACACGCTCCGCACCGGGCGTACGCGGCGCCGTAGACCCAACCGTCCCCTCCGGCGACGGCTTGGCATCAGGCCGCTCCCCAGCACACCCACCCACCAAGACCAGAACCGTGGAAACAGTGCAAGCCCAGTAAAGTTGCGTCCTCGCTCGTCCAGTAACCGTCACGATCCCCCACCTTCCGTCACCTATCGCACCTAAATAACCACTCTGCGTGATTGATTGCAAACGGGCTACCCGGCGTTGCGCCGTCCAACCGCAACGGGAGTGAGGGCAGTCCGTTTCGCCGTCCGAAGGGAGCGCGGACTGCCTCCACCTTGGCGACAGCCCGCACATTTCCTCCACTGGACCGTGCTCAAGTCCGCGGAATCGCCATCCAGGCCAGCTTCACCCCTTCGCGTCTCCGCGCTCTGAAGCCCCAGGAACCACTGGTGAGTTGATGAACAATTTGGAGCCCTCTCCCTCGCTCCCCCAAGACTTCCAGCAGCGCGTCCACGCCGCCGCCGCGCTTCTTCGGATCGGGCTCGAACGGGGCGGCTGCCGGAAACGCGGGGACCACCGGGATCCGAGGATCCCGGTCCACCACCTCGCAGATCAGTCCTGCCGTGGTGCAGCGCAGCCGCATCTCGTACGGGCCGGGCGCGTGCTCAAGAGCGTTGGCTACCAGCTCGGACGCGGCCAGTACGGCGTCTTCGAGCGCCTCGCCCCCGCAACCGAACTGGTCCAGGGCGCAGATCAATGCGATGCGGGCTCGCGCCGCCGCGTCGGGGGTGCGGTCGGTCCAGCGCCACAGAACTCGGGTGGTTCCGTCCGCTGTGGGTGGGGGTGTCGATGTCATCGTCGGCCCCCTCGCGCTGCGTGCCGCCCGCGACCGACGCGACGGTGTCGTCCGCGTCCGGGGCGTAGGCACACGCTGACTTCGGTGAGCGCTAGGGGGCTCACTGTGACGAACAGTGGAATCGCGAATGCGGCGGTGAACATTACCGGGGCCATTTCCGAAGACCTCCACGGTGATCGCGGCCGGGACGCGACCACCGAACCGCGGCGCTCGCGAAGAGCGGAAGCCGCTGGCCAGAAGGTCTTTGGGAATCTCGCGAGCCCTTGCTTACATCCCATTCGAGACGGCTCGGCCGAAACGGTCGCGATCCCGGGAATTACGCGGCGCGGTCACGTGGAGATGCGTATTTCCTCATGCCCTCGGGGCACGAACGGGCTCGCAATCACCTAGGGAGTGCGCAAGATAGGAAGTGGTTCGCGGGTTGCGCGGGTCGGGGCACACGTCGCGCCAGTAGACGGTGGCGGATCGGGTCACCCCGGCCGACATCGAGGGCGGGCGCGCGAACGGGTGCGGGTCATCACGGTCACCTCAGGACGGAGCACCACACCGGAACTACGCCACGCAGGAGCCGATGCCGTCGTACCGGACCTACGCGACACGGAACTGCCCCTGAAGCTCATCCGCGAGAACGAGCGTCCGGCCTGACCCGGCGTACACGGCAGCGGCCCTCGCGCCACAGAAGACCGCGACGGTTCATCGGGCTTCACGCCGACGGATGATCTCGCCCCATTTTCATCACGAAAGAGCTTGCGTCCTCGTTCATTCGGTATGCGCAGAAACATGATGATTTCGACGTGTCTTGGCGTACTTGTCGTGTTGGGCGGTGCACAGCCGGCGGAAGCCACCGGGTCAGCCACCCGGCTGGGGAACCGGATCACCGTGTACGGCAGTGGATTGCACGTGGACAGTGTGACCACGGCCAGAACACCCCACCGGATCCAAGCCCAGGCGTTCCTGACGCTCCGGGAGAAGAACGGGAAGTGGATGCGGAATCTCCGAGGTTGGACGTCGGCTGACACCACGGGCGATACCGACCACACGACCTGGAGCATCAACGAGAACTTCCCGAACGGCTCGCGACTGTGCACTGAGTGGAAAGACCTCTCGGGCCAAATCCTGCCCGGCATGGCCTGCATGATCATTCACCGGTAGACGCAACACGGGTACGGGGCCGGTCGTGACTCAGCCCCGTACCCAGCTTTCGCTACCGGTCGAGCAACACATTCACCGGCGAAGCCCCCGTCGACGGCGTCTCCCCCGGACCTGAGCACGCGGCGCTTACGCCTACGCGCCCAGGACCTCGATCATGTGGTCGTCGAGGTCGGCAACCCAGCCTTCCCAGCGCCACGGCCGCAGCTCACCTCGGGCACGTCGTAGCCGAGTCGCTACTCGACCTCCAGTCGCCGACGCGGCGTCAACGCACGCATGCAGCAGTGCGGCTGCCGACTGCGGGTCGCCGAGACGCAGCCGGGCCAGGGCCTGGTCAGTGGTGATGATGGCTCGCTGTGCGCAGCGGCAGGCGCGGGCGAGCCGGACGGCGGACGGCGCCGAAGCAGTGTGTGTTCGTCACCGCTGACGGCGGTGCAGAAAGTCAGGCAAGGGGCAGTCGGGCGTAGTGCTCCCACTGGTACATGTGCTGATCGCGGTTGAGCAAGATCAGTTCGACGCTGCTGACATGGGCAGTGGCCGGCCTGCTGTCGACGGCATCGAGGGCGGCCTGGATGGGGGCGGCCGATCCGGTGTCATTGCTATAGGCAATGGAGACGTGCGGAGCAAAGCCATCGTCCTCAGGGACGTCGGACCAGACAGTGCCGATTGCCTCGCGCAGTGCGGAACGTACTTCTGTCGGTGGGGCGCTGGGTGCTGCTTCCCACCGGATGGCCTCGGGGGTGATCTCGGGGCGGTTCAGGGTCAAGTCGAAGGCGGGGATGCTCGACAGGCTTTCTTCAGCCGCGTCGAGGATCGCCTGGACATCGGTCTTGCGAACCTGGCTGGCGAAACCGAGACCCTGGGTGGTCAGGTGCAACCAGGAATCCGGTACCAGGTCCAGGCCGTCGACATTGGCCAGCGCGTGCCGGTAGTCGGCGGCGAGCCGGTGGACGTCAGGGGCGTCGCGGAAAGTGAAGTGGAAAGTGAGAAATCTGCTTCCTTGCTGCCAGCCGGGCCGCCACCACCAGTGGTTGGCCATGGGGCTGTGCTGCCCTCGGTGTTCTGTCATACCCGGATCCCATCAGCTCGTGAGTGTGCCTGGCGAGAGTGCCAGTCGGCGCGGCGCTGATTCCAGATGCCAGCTCTTCACCGCCGATTGCAGGTTGGAGGCGATCGAGCTCTCGGCCATCGGCGATCGGGCGACGGCGGCAGCGAACTCGTGCATTCGCTCGGCAATGGGTGCCAGACGCTGCTCGGGCCTCAGCGTGAGCACCGGGCGCAGGGCCTCCGCGGCGCCGTCGGAATCCCCCATCACGACGTGGGCACAGGCGAGGGTGATGCGCATTTGCGCGGTGGTGCCGTATGCGTGCGGCGATGGGCCGACCAGGGCGCCTGTCGCCTGCTGGAGGGCCTCGGATGCCCGCCCGGTTCGCAGGTTCACCCCCGTCGAGTAGTTGACTCGTCGGAAGTTCGGACATGACAGAAGGCCACCCACGTCGTCGTCGCCCTGTAGTGACTCCTGCGCCTCATGCGCCCGCGCCAGGGCAGCGTGGGCTTCGTCTGCGGCTTCCAGCCGGGACCAGGCATCAGCCTCCTGGCACGCCAGCAGGACACCGACGGTGCCCGATGGCCGAAGTGCGGCGCCTTCACGAGCGAATGCAATGGCGTCTCGAAAGCGGCCGTCCCAAAACGCGATCTTGGATCGGGTTGAAAGAGTCCAGGCCCGGAGCTCGGTGTGGTCGGCGAGGGAGGCACAGAGCCATGCCGTGCGTCCCTGAGTGTCGGCGTAATCGAGCCGGGGGCTCAGGTCGGATGACATCCAAGCCAGCAGACAGCACAGATAGCCGGCCAGCACATACAGTTCGCTGGATTGCTTCGGTGGCTGATGCCCCCTCAGCAGATCGAAGATGCGATCGCGCAGCTGGCGGGCATCACGAAAGACGATTGCGGGATCGCGGCACAGGTAGTCCCTCCCCAGCGCACGCACGTCCGCTGTCAGCTGCTCCAGCGCGATGTCCCCGACGTTCGTGGACTCAGCCCACTGCGCCCAGACTGCGGACTCACCAGCAGCCGCCTGCACAGGGTCCGATTCAGGCTCTGGAACGGCCACGTACGCCGGCGGCGCAGAGATCTGGGGAGCTTGGCGACGAGGTGCGCCATGCCGGAGGATCTGTAGTTCCCCAGGGGGCATTGCCTGTCGGTCTTTGAAGTCGATCAGTTCCTCGGCCGTGCATCCGAAGACTTCTGCCAAGACCACCAGGACGCTCGGAGTGGGCCTTCGACCAGTCCGACTTGGCCACTTTTCCCATCTCGCTGCCAACGAGGCATCTGCTGCGACAGCCACACCTGGGCGGGTGGAGGCCAGGTCGTTCACCCGGTCCGCGACTTCTTGCAGCGTCAGACCGTGGGCGAGCCGCCATGCCGCCCGCGGCCGGATCCCGAACTGCCCTCGAAATTCTATGGCGATCTGCGCCGGCGTGCAGTCCGCCTTGTTCATCGCCGCCCGCAGTTGGTCAGCAGCAGCCCGGGCGGCACCAGCCGCAGTCGAGACCATCTCACTCCTTGGAGGTCTTCGTACGGATCCACGGTAGAGCCGCGCCAGAGCCTTTCGGTTCAAAACCGAGCAATTGCGAGGGCCGGGCTGTCCAGTTCTCCTCTCGTGTCACGGCTTCACCGCAGGTGGAAGCGATTTCTTGGTGTCCAAAAGAATTGGTCACCGGTGCTCGCGACAGGGGCTTCCGGGATTGAAAGCGTAGGAGTGCGCCCACTCCCCCGCTGGGCGTACGCCTACCTGGAGGTGCCCCATGCCCCCGCACCGTGTATCAGGAGCCGAGCCCCTCGGGCCTACACGGCCAGCCGAGATCACCGAGATCTATGACGGTTCACCGCCCGCCCCCGGCTCCGACCCCGCGAGTAGCACGCCGTCCTGCCACAGCAGTGAGGCGACGAACATGCTCAAGCGCACCCGCCCGCCCGTTCCCAGGCAGATCCCGGTCTCTGCGAATCGTCAGCAGCTCGTAGCCAACATCCGGGCGGTAGACGCGGATGACCTCGCAATCGGTCGGCTCGGTCTCAGAGAGAGTGCGGCTGAGCAGTGCAGGCGGGGGTGGGTTATGCACGCATGCCCACCACGGCCCGAGGTGAACAGCGAAGATTGCCCGATCGACTCGGAGACGATCAGCGAGACGATCCAGCGTGCCCTGCGTGTCGGATCCGGTCGACCGGCCCCCGGCATACTGACCGAACTGGAAGAGGAGTTGCGGGGGCACATCGCCCTCCTCCTCCCCGAGGTTCGCAAGCAGGCCCGACATCCAGGGACCGGCAGTATCGAGGAGCATCGGCTGAAGGCCCGGCTCGATGCGATCGAACGGCATACCCGCCAGGGCCTCGGGCAAGGCGCGCTCTCCGCCCACGTCCAGGTGCACCAGCTCGCTCGGGGCTGCCAGTACCTGCTGGCTCGGCACATCGCGGGGGCCCAGCGATGACAGCTACGAAGCCCCCACTGGCCTTCGTCTACGACCGGTGTGCCAGTCACTCCCGCCGCCAGCTCGGCATGCGGTTGGCCGGCTGTCAGCACTACGCCGACCGCATGGGCTGGCCCCTTGCCGGCCACTGGTACGACCTCGGCGATCAGGCGTTGACCATGCACCGGCCGCAGCTGGCCGCGCTACTGACCGCCATGCATGCCGCGGCGGACCACCATGAGGTGCTGTGCCTGGTCCACACCCTGGACCGGCTCGCAACCGACGCCACACACCGTCAGCTGCTCCAACACCGCGTCGTCGAGGCCGGCGGTCGGACAGTCACCACGTTCGATGAACCCCACTGGTCCGCCCAGGACACGGTTCTGGTCAGGAGGAGGCTATGACTCCCCAGCATCGGCGCATCGTCACCTATCTGACATGCCTGGCCGCGCTCGCCCTCGTACTCACCATCGGCGTCATCGGTGGTGGCCATGGCTAGCTCAAGTCAACGTCCACAGGTCGGCGATGAAGTCCAGTACGCCCCCAACCGCCAGGCGATCGTCACCGACATCAGGAACGGCATCCCGTACCTGCGAGCGGCGGGGCGTCGAGTGTGGCCGGCTGAGGATCCGGACTCGCTGAGGGTGACGCGGACACGGGTCCAGCGCATCGCGGACGGTGACAGGTGGTGAACGGCGTCGACGCGCGATCACAAGCCCGGAGTGCCGATCTGGATCTTTCTTCACCTCCCGCGGCTCGCCCCTCGCGGCTCTCGGCCACTCGGCTGACGGCACGCTCGGACCGCCCTATGGACAGCTCAGGTACGCGGGCCGGGGCCGGCCAACTCGTTTGGGCACTTTCACACGTCAGCGCGCAGTACAGCTGCCGCCGGCACAGTCACGGCGACTCGGACAGCGCCGGTGGATGATGGAGCAATCTGGGCAACGCTGTCGTCACCGGCATACCGCGCAACTACCGAAGAAGAGCCCGCGCGCGTCTTCAGATGGCGCACGGTCCAGCCCGCGCTCGCGAGATGCTCCTGAGCACGCTCCATGGCCCGGAGTGTCTCATCCTCGGTAAGCGGTGCAGTCGACCAGGCATGATGGAGCCACGTGCCGTCGGCGTCCTGGACCATACGGGGCTGATCGTCCTGCTCTGGGGCATGCGGGGCGCGGAGGGCGTTGTAAATACCGCTGGAGTGGGCCAGGACTTGGCGCTCAGCGCGCTCGTCGTGGTGGGCGGAGCGCACCGTGGACGGAGTCGCGCGGGCATTGCCGGATGTCTCAGGCGCAAAACACGGCGAGGTCACCTTGATAGTGGTGAGACCCTCGCCCTTCTGACGGTCCACAACACCGGTCAGGGCCTGCATCCAGAAATCGTCGGTCACGGTGCGCATGTGGACGCGAGGAAAGGGATCAGACCAATCCCCGTCCGCGTCCGGGGATTGGAATTCATATCCCAGCTTCACCCAAGCATCCCTGGCCTGCCGCACAAGCTTCTTCGCATCGACGCCCGGCACGCCTGTCAGCCGGTACATGCGGGTCACCTGGACGCGGTCGTCATGGCCGCTCTCATCTCGAGCAAGGCAAGCTCCCGTAGTGTTCCCAACGGGCTTCAGCGTCGGCGCCGGCGACATACCATCCACCGCCTGATGGACGATCTTCTCCGCACGCTCGATAGCCTGATGTTCGTTCATCTCAACTCGCTTCGATGTCGCCCCGCCATCCGTTCGTTCGTCCTTCTGCACCCCGCAAGCCGCAACTGCGACTGTCACGGAAACCAGTGCAATGGCCGAAGCCACTCTGCGCAGGCTCACGACTCTCCTCCGGTCACGATGTTCGCCATGTGTGTGAGAGATTCTCCCTCCCAATATTGAGAATGAGCGGGCATAGGACCGTCTGAGCCGGGAGCCTTGCCATCGGCCACCTTGAACGTTTTACCCCCGAAATCGTCCGTCGTGGGGTCACAGCCGTAGAGGATCGAGTGGTCGTCAAAGAACCTTTTGTACGCCATGGGGTTCAGGATCGACAGTTCCCCCTCCTGTGGTGGAGCGAGATTGATGAGGTCGTTCTTGGCGGTAGCTGCCCACACGCGCTCAGGCGGGATGTTCAGGTCCTTCGCGTGGTCCACGCCTACGCCGGGGCTGCCCACAAGGATGGCTCTGTCCACTGGCAGGGCGGGGTGATCACGCATGGTCTCCCCGGCGACGAGCGTTCCGTAGCTGTGTCCCAGGACCGTCGAATTCACCTTTCCGTCATGGGCCGTTTCGATCCCGGTGAGGAAGTTGCTCAGAGGCTCTCGCGCTCGGTCTGCAAACTTCGGATCCATCGCGTCGCCGACGATATCCTGCGGGGCATCGTAGCCTTGCCATAGAATCGATGCCGTCTTGTGGCTGGAGTCAATGCTTTCGGCTTCCGCCTGCAGCGCCTCAGCCCGACTCAGGTTGTCCTCAACGGAGCTCAGCTTAGCTCCTGTACCTGGTACGAATGTAACCACGTTGTCTGCGGTATCCGGGTTTCCAATGGAAATAATGGCGTGCCCCAGATTATTGTTGTCGAAGCCGAGTAGATACGCTGGCGGACGCCCACCCGCCTCGGAGGTGTTGAATCGTGACTGGACGTTCTCCATGCCCTTAAGGCGGCCCTCAAGTTCGCCCTTCTTCTCGTTCCACTTCTTCCATTCCTCAGTCTCAACCACCGCACCCTTCACCTGGTACCCCGTGTAAGGGCTGATGTAGGGCTGGTACCTCTCGGGCTCCGTCTCGAGCCATTTCTTCAACTGCAGCTGCGTGGTGCCATGCGTCTCAGCTAGTACGATGCGGTTCGCCTCGTCGCGCACTGTGGAGGGGAGACCATCCAACCGTCCGACACTCGCCGGGTAGAGCGCGGTGTACTCGTCGCGCTGTTCCTGGGTGAGGCTCTCCCACCACTTCTTGTTGTCAGCGGGTGACTTACCCTTGGGGATATCGCCCTCTTTGAGGTAGCCGCCTGCGGCCTTCCGCACATCCTTGAGGTCCTGCCCTGCGTCGGCCCAGACAGCGTCGTCGACCTTCAGCCCTCGGGCCGCCTTGAGTTTGGTCAAGGCCGACCGATAGCGTCCGTCCACCTCGGCCGCGTCGCGCACCGCGGCGGCGATACGCTCGGCGATGTCCTCTGCTCTGCCCTTGTTGGGGTTGGCGCCGCTCTCTGCGTTGCCGGGGAGGAACCGGATGGGGGCGTCAGGCGTCGCGATGCCCGTCTCAGGGGCGAAGGGGACCGCGGCCGGGTACTGGACCGAGCCGTCCGGCTTCACTGTGAAGCCAAGCTGCTGCGCCTCATCCAAAGCGCTCTTGAGCTTCCTCTGCGGGCCGGCGAGTTCCGAAGCGAAGCCGTTCAGCGCGGTACGGATCAGGCCGCACTCGGTGTGGATGTACTGAAAGTTGCGGCTCAGCTGGTCCAGATCGCGGAGCGCGGCACGGGCCGTGTCGCCGGACTGGGTGTCGCGGAGCTTCGCCAGCATCTCGTTGTCGACCCTGTCCTTGGCAGCGCTCGCGCGGCTGCTGACCTCTCCCCAGCCGTCGGCCGCGTCCTTGTACTCCTGAGCCTTGAAGTCCCGCAGCTGCTGCCAGGTAATCACTGCGCCGTCACCGCCCCGCCCTCGAGTCGCGACCCTGCTGCTGCGTGAACGAATGCGCCACTCTCGCGTCGACCTCGCCGAACTCCTTGCCCGCCGCCCTGAGCGCGCCCTCAAGCCGGTGGCACTCAGCCTTAACGTCCGCGAGGCGACCGCTCCATGAGTTACGCACCTCGTTAAGGACCGCTGGAGTCATGAACCCTTCGAGCCCCCACGTAACACCTTCATGCGCGGTACTGAGCCTGGCTTCTGCGGAGCCCGTGCTCGCCTGCAAGGCACTCGCGACACCGGAGGCAGCAGTCCATGGTCCCTGACTCGCTTTCAGGTCGGGAGACCCGCTGCTACCACCGCTTCCGCTCGCCTGCGCCGAGGCGAGCGTCATCCGGGCGTCGTGGCCAGAGCCTTGGGCCGCGCCCCCTGACCTGGACTGCGCCGCCTTGACCAGCTGGTCCCATTCCTCCAGGAATTCCATTCGCCCTCCCCAACCCGCACAACCTGCTGCAAGCAGGATCGACGCTACACATGACAGCGCGCCCCGTCACAAGTACCGCTCTCTACACCACCTGAGTACACATGCTCAGTCTGGTCGACACGCCTCAACGTGATCGCATCAGCGGACCCCGTCAGACGCGGAGTTACGACCGGCGGAACTCAGACGAGGCCCAAAGCAGCCCAACGCAGCACCACGCACAATTCCGCGTCCGATCACGCTTGCTGCCAGCGTCCGCGCGCAGCTGACGACCACACCGCATATACAGAATGGCGTGGGGTGGACGCCCGTCCGATGCGCGCCCACCCCAAAGCCATGCCCGTCCATCGGTTGCTAGTGGAAGAAACCAGCAGCCCGGCGGTCTGTCGCCTGGTAATCCGCGCTGCCCGCACGAATCTTGGTGGAGACCTGCTGCAAGGTGCTCTGGATGTGGCTCGCCCGGGAGTTCCACTGGCGCTCCGCGGCCTGGAATGCCTGGTGGGCCTCACCCTCCCAGGACTCAGAGACGCGCCTCACCGCGCCCCAGATCTTGTCCAGCTCAGCCTGCAGTTCCTTTGCGGCCCGCTCGATGTCCGCGGCGGTCTGCTCCAGAGCGCCATAGGTAACCCGCAGGTTCTGGTCGCCGGCCATACTCTCCCCCACTTCTCGGAGTTGTTGCTCGGTGGTCGTGGTGCGCCCGCCAGGAAGTCGATGCCCCAGCGTTATAGCGACGTCTAGTAGTTGCTGATGCCGCTGGCAGCGCCGGGATCCAGGCGCCCGCCGGCTGCACCACCGTTGACGTCGATGCCCCGGAAGCTGGACAGCACCTCGGCATCATTGGAGTCGCTGGTGGTGCTGGTACGGGCAACGGCGTCGTTAATGCCGTCGAGCATCCGGCGCAGCGCGGCGTGATCCTCATTGAGTGCGTTCTGTGCCTGCCGGAAGGCACTGGCACCCTGGCCCGTCCACGCCGTCTCGACCGCCGCGATGGCGTTCACCAAAGTACGCAGCTGCGCCGACATCGACTGGCTACCGCTCTGGATCTCGCTCTTGAGCTTCTCGATCTCCGCATACGTAAGTGCGGTGTTCCCTGCCATGATCCACCTTCCCCCATGAGTAAGTGTTGAAGCCGAGCAATTTCGTTTCTCGACTTCACGTTACGGCCACCCAGCGAGGGCCGCCTGAACTCCGGTCACTCTAGTCACATGACTTGAGTCGCAATCTCCCTTCTTAACTTTTGCGCTGGGCTCTACGACGCCGAGCGATCACCAGCCCACCGACGATCGCCGCCCCGGCTACCACCCCAGCAGCGACGGTGAACGGCCACACGTTGGAGTCACTGTTCTCTGTATGACTGGATTGATTTTGTGCCTTGCCGGGACTGTCATCGTTTGACCCTGGCCGCGGTGCCTTCGACGGAGAGGCAGTACTACGCGCTGCCAGCAGCGGGTTGACATCGGCAGGTCCGGGATCGCCCTCTTTGTCGAGTAGTACCTTGCGCGGACGGACGATCCCGTAGCCGAGGTACTGGCTCGGTACCTTGCCATCCTCCGGCTTGCCGGCGGTCTCCATCATGACGCGCAGGACCTGGTTGTTGGTCCATGTGGGATGCGCGGACCAGATCAATGCCGCCGAGGCCGAAGCGATGGCAGTGGCATCACTGGTTCCATCCTCGGCGCAGTACCGGAGTGCCGTGGTACAGCGCGTGGGAATGCCAACCCCGGGAGCCGCTAGCGCTACCTGTGGCCCATAGGTCGAGAATTCGGCTACTTTCAGGTCCTTGTCCACGGCCCCGATTCCGACAACCCCAGGGAGGCTTGCTGGGTAGGCAGGTGCATTGTCGTTGTCCCCGTCATTACCCGTGCCCGCGAAAATCAGGCTTCCCTTCTTGTTCGCATAGTCAATCGCTGGTTGCAGCTCGACCTGCGCTTCCTTGACGGCAGGTCTGCCACGGGAGATGTTGATGACCTTCGCCCCCTGGTCCGCCGCATAGCGGATGGCTTTCGCCATGTTGACGAGCCCATACGTCCCTACATATTTGAGGGGAAGGACCTTCGATCCCGGCGCCAATCCCCAGGGGCCATCTCCGTTCCGCCTGCCGGCGATGATCATCGCCATGCTCGTGCCATGTCCTTCAACGTCGTGGTTTGCACCCTGCCCTTTGCCCGAGAAGTCTTTGCCGGGGAGCAATTGGCCGCGCAGCTCGGGTACGGAACTGTCGACACCGCTGTCGATCACAGCAACCGTGACGCCCTCTCCCGTGCTGACCTGCCACATCCGCTCGGCCTTCATCGCGTCCAGATGCCACTGACGCGATCTCATGTCCACCGCATTAGCAGTCGGTGCCAGAACGCCCAGGCAGAAGGCCGCCGAGAGGCAGATGAGTGCAGCCGGCTGGAACCTGTTCCGCCGCATGCGAATTGCCACCCGATTCACGGTGTAGTGTCCTTCCCTTCGTCCTGGACGTTGCACGATCACGTCAGCGCTATTCGATCACCGGAGGTATGACCGATCGGTCCTGCGCCATCCACGTCTCGTCGTCCTCATGGAGATAGTCCGGTCGCTGAGCACGGCCCCGCCTGCCCCGTGAGGCCGACGGTCCTCCGGACATGGGGAGCAGACTGCTGGTGGGGTTACCTCGTGCAAGGCCAGAGCCGCCGGGTGTGAACTCGGATATCCGGCCACTCGGCGCCTGCGTTCGTCCCCGTGCCTCGCCCAGCTCAGCGGCCGAGCTACGGCCCGTGACCGACGGCGCTCCAGACGCGGTGCCCTCTGCTACACCGCCTGAGCCGCCCTTGCTCATCGCGGAGCCGGGCGGCGCGGGCCGCTGCTCGCCGCCGATCACCGATCCGCCTGGCGTCGCGCCCACGGTGCCACCGGGCTCGTACGCCCAACGACGCCCAGGAACACCCCGACTCCCACCGCTGCTGGGGCCTCCAGGGTGGCCTCCGCCCGTGACGCCGCGCGCCATGGCACTGTGGTCCTCTCCCATGACCGACCCACGGGGCGCTCCGACCGTCTCCCCGCGAGGAGAGAATGGGCGCTGTCCAGAACTTCCCGCGCCGCTGCCCGCCCCGCTTCCAGCGACGGGAGGGTTCCCGCCGTTGCCCACCGGCCTGGCCGGAATCACGCCGCGTTCCTCACCCATGACCGTCCCCCCTGGCGCTTGGGGACGTCCAGAAGTGGTGCCGCTCCGCTGGGTGGTTGCACCGGGAACACCGTCTTGCATGGCACCACGGGGGCCTTCCTGCACCTTGCCCGGACGGGCGGTATCCGGCTGCGGGGCGCTTGTCGTATCTCCACGCCCTGAGGGAGCCTTAGTCGCCCCAGGGGTCGTCGGCAGACCGGGTACGACGGGACTGGAGGGAATTCCGGGGTGCTGCTCGGGAGTGACCGGAACGGTGCCTCCTTGCTGCGGTGTCTTACCGGGCACGACCACGGGTGCAGTGGAGTCGATAGACGTACCGACCTGTGGGTCTTGCTGCACACCACCTACAGCCGAACGGGAGGCTCCTGCGTGCTGCTCGCCACCGCCGCTCCCCGTTGCAGAAGCGCCCCCTGCACTACCGGCGCTATTTCCTGCCCTACTACCCGCCGGTTGGTCCAAGAAGGTGTAGCGCTTGCTGATTCCGTCCTTCAAGTGCGGCGGATCCGGCACGAATCCGGATGCCGGCTTGAAGTTGGGCGGTTCCTGGCTCTCGATCGTCTGCTGGGCCGTGCGGTAGTACGAGGCCAGCCGGTTCATGGCCGTCACGGCCGCTTCGCGGTCCGGGTCCGTCATCAGGGGAGCTCCGGTTGCGCCGCGCGCCGTAGGCGTTGCCGCGCTGTCTAGCTGAACGGCGTTGTTCTGCTTCGGCTGGGGCATCGATTTCGCCTCCCACAACGCCGTTCCGGCGTCCGAGAGGGCGTTGCCGGTGGTGGAGGCGAAGTGGGCCAGTTTGTGGCTCTGCTTGACGGTGTCGTTGCTCCATTCACGGAAGGCGTCGGCGCCTTCGCCCTCCCACTGCACACGTTCGACGTGCGCCTTGAGCTCGGTGGCGATCCGCTCGATCTCTTTGCCTGCCTGGGTCAGGCTGGCGCCGGTGAACGAGATCTCCGTGTGGTCCGCGCCGGCCACCATGTCGTACAGGGCCTGGTGTGTTGCGTTCTCGAAGTTGCTGCTGCCGGACGAGCTGGGGTTCCCCGCCATCGTCTTCTCTTCCCCCTCGCGTCAGATGCCGTCGGCGCCCGCGGACTGGCCCTCGCCCCTGCCGGCTGTGGCGGAACCGGCGGTGTCGGTGGGCCGCTTCTCGGGCCGTGGTGCCTGGTACAGCTCCTGGGTGCGGCGCTGGATGGTCGCCAGGCGGTGCTTCACGTCGGCGTCGATGGCTTCGTAGCCGCTTTGGGCGACCTGGGAGCCGATGCTCAGTGCCTCGATCTGGTCGCCGAACGCCTTGGAGAACGCTTCCAGTTGGGCCAGCACCTTCTCGTACGCGGTGGCCAGGCCGTGGGCCTCGGCGAAGCCCTGGCCGAAGGAGGCAGGAGCGATCTTGCGGTGGCCGAGCGTCCCCGGGGCCGCGTTCGAGGCTTTCAAGCGTGCCAGCAGGTCGTCTACCCGCTTCTTGAAGTTCGCCAGCGTCTCGGCTTCGACGGCAAGATCGGCGCTCTTGCCTTGTGGTGCTACCCCGTTCACCTGCATGCCAGTGGTCTCGTCGGCCCGCATGGCGTTCTTCCCCCCGGATGCTGCTATGCGTAAGTCACCTACGTCAGGAGCCACTCTATCCATCACCTCTGACAACGGCCGTGCGTCTTACATCCATGCGTTCGGGGAGCTCGCTATCTCCTAATGTCCAGAAGCGTAGTCGTTGGCGCCGTTTGGTTCATGGGCCACGACCCCAGGAAAGTGAGTACGGCTACTTATTGACGCGGGGCGCCCGCGGGCGTGCGCCCCGTTTGCGGGCATCTCGCCAGACGACGGCGGCGCCCGCGATGACCGCGACCGCGACGCCGCCCGCTCCCAGGCCGTACGTCGCGTAGCGCTCCGTCCGCTCCTGTGGGCTCTCGCCGTCGGGCCAGGCGGTGGGGTCGGGTGGTGTGGCCTTGGTCAGGCCGTTGGTCGCGGTGGGGTGGTCGATGGGGTGGGTGTCGTCGGTGAGGGCGCGTACCGGGTCTACGACGCCCCAGCCGACGAAGGGGTCTTGGCCGTTGACGGTGCGTTCGGCGGTCTGCTCGATCTGGGCGACGATCTGGTACTCCTTCCAGTCCGGGTGCTTGGCCTTCAGGAGGGCGGCGACGCCGGCGACGTAGGGGGCGGAGAAGCTGGTGCCGTTGTCCACGCACTGGCCGCCCTTGGGGACGGTGGAGACCATGTCCACGCCGGGGGCGGCGACGCCGATGAAGGCGCCGCTTTGAGAGAAGGGGGCGCGTTCGTTGTTGCGGTCGGAGGAGGCGACGGCCAGCACCCCGTCGTACGCGGCCGGGTAGGTGTCCTTGAGCTGGCCGTCGAGGCCGTCGTTGCCTGCCGAGGCGACGACGACGATGTTCTTGTGCCGGGCTTCCTGGATGGCAGCCGCCAAGTCGGAGTTGGGGGAGAGGGGCTTGGTGGTGTCCTGGGAGATGTTGATGACGTCCGCGTCGGCGGCGATCGCCTTGCGGATGGCTTGGGCCAGGGTGGCGGCGTTGCCGCTGCCCTTCTCGTCGTTCTGGCGAAGGGGGATGATGGTGGCTTCGGGGGCGAGCCCGACGAAGCCGGTGCCCGCACGTGGGCGGGCGGCGATGATGCCGGCGACCTTGGTGCCATGGCCCACCGGGTCGTACGTGCCGTCCGTCGGCGCCTTCGGATCCCTCGCCACGTCGCTTCCGGCGTCCTTGGTGTTGTGCAGGAAATCCCAGCCGCTCTTGGCGTCGACGGCCTCGGCCAGCTGTGGGTTGGTGTTGTCGACGCCGGTGTCGATGACGGCGACGCGTACCGGGCGGCCGTGCGCGTCCCGGCCCTTGGTGTCCTGCCACAGCTGGTCGAAGACGATGCGCTGCAGCGCCCAGGGGCGTTCCTTGATCTGTTGCTTCATGGGGAAGGTACAGACACCGTTCCCCCGAGGGACCGGCGTGACGTCCTCCCCGTCCGCGGCGTGGGCGACCGCGGCCGACGACACGGGGGCAACGCTCCCGATCAGTCCCATAAACAGGGTGGCAGTGGCCGTGCCCCATGCGGCTGATGTACTTCTCCGCCTCACTGCGTCTCCCCGTTCCTCAGGAGCCCTGGGGCTGGCGGGCGGCGTTCGCGTCCAGCCGGGGCCCCATCGGGAGGAACTGCGACCAGTTCGTCGGTACCAGCACCGGTTTGATGCCCTTGTAGCCGAGGAGGATCTGCGCCCGGTTGGTCTCCTGGGAGCCTTGGCCGGATTGCTGTTCCTTGGCCGGGCCTGTGGTGCCGATGCCGGAGTGCTTGGCGCTGCTGTCGTTGTTGGTCTGGACGCCGTAACGCAGGCCCGTGTCCGTGACGAGGAAATGCGCCCCGGAGACGACATCTCCCGGCTGGATCTGCTTGTAGAACAGGCCCGTTCCCGGGGTCACGTACGCGCTGGTACCGCCGTTGGCGATCTGCTGGGGGAAATCCTTTCCGGCCCAGGTACTCAGCTCCGTACCACCAGTCTTCGACACCCCACGCAGCACACTGCAGACCGTGCCCCGGCCACCTTGAGCCGTGGCCGTGTTGACCTGCTCGGTCATCTCCTGCGGCCACTGTTTCTCGGCGAACAGCTGCTGCGCCTGTGGGGTGAAGGACTGTGCGTCCACCTCGGTGGGGCGGTTGTGTTGTTCCAGCGGGGCCGTCTGACGGGAGAACAGGAGCAGTTTGGCGACGAAGTCGGAGACGGGGACGACCTTGCCCTGGAGGACGACGTAGTGCTGGGTGCCGTCGCCGGTTGTCGCGCGCAGCACCGTGCCGATGCGGTTTTCGCGTGCGCCGAGTCCCTTGACGTTGGCGGGCTGGGTGACCGTTCCAGGCAGGGTGGGGAAGGCGATCGGTGTGCCGTCGTGGAAGGTGGCGAGCCAGTCCTTGGTGACCTGCTGGGGCTGCCGGCTTCCCACCAGGGCACGCAGTAGCAGTTCGGTGTCGCTGCCACCGTCGATGAGGTACTTGGTGCCCTTCGGGTCGACCAGGTACCGAGCCCCGCCGGATTCTCCGGATTCGCCGGATCCCTTGGTCTCTTGGACGTAGAGGGCCTGGCCTCCGTGTAGCCGGCCTGGTCCCTCCACCTTGTCCGCGTCGCGGTCGGCGAAGAGGAAGGTGGCCTTCTGTACGGACCTGCCGTTGTTGCCCGGTTGTTCGCAGACCGCCCAGCGCTTGCTCCTCGCCGCGTCGCCGGCATCCGGGAGGCGGTCGGGGGCGTAGGGGATGCCCAGGGTCGGGCCGTGCTGGAGCTTTCCGTTGTCCAGCTCGCTCTCGTCGACCTTGAGGACGTCAGAACGGTCGGGTTTGACGAGCAGTCGGGCGGAGGCCATGTTCAGGACGGGATGCAGCTGCCGCTTGCCGCCCGTCTCCAGGACCACGTACAAGGTGGCAGATTTGCTGCCCAGGATGACGTGCGCGCCGGGGGTGTCCCAGCCCTTGGGGGCCTTGGGGCGGAACATGCCCCAGGCGCCGAATCCGGCCAGGACCAGGGCGGCGACGACCAGGCCGGGCAGCACCGCGCGCAGCGGGCTCGGGGCGCCCTCGTCCGTATGGTCGGGGGAGGGCTGCAGGAAGGCGGCCACCAGCCGTTTCTTGGCGAAGGTGTAGCCGTTGAGCTCGTCCCGCCGTGATGCCATGACGCTGCGCTTCCCCCTGCTCCCTCTACGGCCGCTTCTGGAGTCATCCGGTAGCCGTCCGGTCCTGCTGGTTCCCGGGCCCCGGGCCGAGCCTCTATGTCCTTAAACCGCTCGTCTTCCTCAACCGCTGGTCATGCTTCGCGCCTGGCTGTACAGGTCCAGGACCGCCAGGCACAGCGGCATCAGGGACAGCAGCAGGAATCCGTCGGCGAGATCGAGCACCCGGCCCCAGAACGGTGTCATCCCCTTCTTCGGCACCGTCAGCGCGACCGTCGTCACCAGCGCCACCGCGCCGATGACCACGAGCGCCAGCCACAGCGTACGCAGATCCAGCGGGGTGCGGTCGCCCGTAAGGAAGTCGTTCAGCATCCCGGTGGGCGGGTTGAAGGCCACGCCCAGTGTCAGGAGGGAGAGTGCGGCCAGGCCGGCGACGACCGCGCAGGCGACCTGGGAGGTGTAGCGGAAGAGCCGGGCGCGCAACAGCGTCGCCAGACCGGTGGCGAGGGCAAGCAGCTGCGCCCACGCGGAGTGGGCGAAGCCGAGGACGCCCGCGGCCCCGATGAGGACCGCGCAACAGCCGCCGAGCAGCCCCAGCAGCAGTTCATGCCCGCGGCGGGCCTGGGCAGCGATGCGCTCCTCATCGACGGGCTCCAGACCAACCGGGCCCAGACCGACGGGCTGCTCACCACCCCTCAGTTCCGCCCCCGCCTCCCGCTCCTGGCTCAGGCTGCGCGGAGTGGCGTATCCGATAGGCAGCCGGGCCAGGCGCGTGGCCAGCCCTGGCAGAAAGGCCATGACGCCGATGACCACGGGCGCGCAGACGGCCGCGGCCTGGGCGGCCGTCGCCTCGCTGATGATGGCGAGGAAGGCGGCGAGAGTGGCGACGGCTGCGGCGAACGTGGCAGCGATGAACGGCGCGTCACCGGACGGCGACAACGCAACCAGGGCGACGGAGACGACGAGCACGGCAACACAGCCCAGCAGGAACTGCAGCCGCCCGGCCCCATGCCCTGCGTCCGGACCGACGATCCCCGAGCCCGCGCACAGCATCACCGGCAACGCGCCCAGGCCGAGCGCGACGGCGGACGGCTGGTCCCCGTAGACCCGGGCCCGGACCCCTGCGAACGCGGCCAACAGCACACCGGCCGTACCGGCGATCACGCCCGGCAGGCTGTGCATGTCGTGCCGCACCGGGTCGGCGAACCACAGCACCAGAGCAAGAAGAGCGAGCAGCACCCCGACCCCGACCAGACCCGTCCCGCGCAGCAGACCGTCGTGCCACAAACGGCGGTCCCGGGTGACGGCGGCAGCCACCGCGTCCGAAACATCGTCGAAGACCGCCGGCGGAAGCGACTTCGAGAAGGGGCGCAGGTGCAGCATCTCGCCGTCGACGACGCGCTGGTCGGCGAGGGTGCGGGCGCTGTCGAGCGCGCTGCCGTCGGCACGGAAGAGGTAGTAGCCGGTCGGTGCGCCCGGGGGCTGTCGCTGGCCGGTCAGGCGCAGGATCTCCGGGTAGATGTCGGAGACCGGGATGTTCTCGGGCAGGGCCACGTCGATACGGCTGTCGGGGGCGACCACCGCGACCCTGCGGAAGCCGGTCCCCGTACTCATGCTCACCGTGTTCAGCTCTGCCCCCTGCTCACCTGGTCATCCGGCCACTTAGGTCACGCGGCCGCCCGGTCACTTGCTCATCCACTTGTTCATCGCCGCGGCGTTCCGCACGCGGCACTGCCGGGGCGCCATCGTGCCACCGCACCGTGGCGGCCACCGCAGCTTTGCGTCACCAGCCTTGTGTCACAGGCTTTGTGTCACCGCGCCGCGAGGCCCTTCCCACTCGTCACATTAGTCGGCAGTAGGATCGCCTGACGCGGGGGGCGCCGTCGCCAGGGGGCGATCGGGACGGAACTTCCCTCCGTGTCGAGGGATTGATGCTCGGTGAGCCAGATCGTCGTCAAGCGCCCACCGCGGGCGCTTCCGCCCGGCCCCGCCACGGACGAGCTGCACCTGCAAGCCCCGCCGGAGCTGCCGCGCGGCCAGCAGGAGGGCGTGCTGATGCAGCTCCTGCCGATGCTCGGCATGGGCTCGTCGGTGGTCTTCTTCTTCATGCCGGGCATGCCGCCGTTCATGCGCATCATGGGCGCGCTGATGCTCGTCTCGACGATCGGCATGGTCCTCGCCCAGATCGTCCGCTACCGCAGAGGCACCCAGGGCGAGATGGCGCAGAGCCGCCGGGACTACCTCAAATACCTGGCGCAGACCCGCCGCCGCATCCGCCGCACCGCCACCGCCCAGCAGGGCGCCCAGCACTACCTCCACCCCGCCCCCGACCAGCTGTGGTCCATCGTCGCCGAGGGCAGCCGCGTCTGGGAGCGCCGCATCGGCGACGCCGACTTCGCACAGGCCCGCATCGGCCTGGGCACCCAGCAACTGGCCACCCCGCTTGTCGCCCCCGACACCGCCCCCGTCGACGAACTCGAACCGCTGACCGCCGGCATCATGCAGCGCTTTCTCGCCACCCACGGCTCGCTGCACAACATGCCGATCGCACTCTCCCTGCGCGCCTTCTATCACCTCACGGTCTCCGGCGAGCCGGCCTGCGCCCAGGGCACGGCCCGCGCCCTGATCGGTCAGCTCGTCACCCTGCACTCGCCGGCCGACCTCCTGGTCGCCGTGGTGGCAGCCCCCGGCGCCATCGACCGGTGGGAGTGGACGAAGTGGCTGCCGCACACCCAACTGCCCACCTCAGCTGACGGCGCCGGCACCCGACGCCTGTTCACCGACGACCTCACCGAACTCGAAACCCTCCTGGCCGGCCACCTCGCCGACCGCCCCCGTTTCAGCAAGGACGCTCCGCCCCTCCTCGACCGGCCCCACCTCGTCATCGTCCTGGACGGCGGCATGGTCCCCGCCGACTCCGCCTTCGCCGCCCCCGAGGGCCTCCAAGGCGTCACTGTCATCGAGGTCGTCTCCGGCGAACTCGACGAACCCCGCGGCGGCCTGTCGGTAACCTCCCACCCCACCCGCCTGCGCCTGGAATCGGCCGTCTCCGTCTACGACGGCACTCCCGACCTGCTGTCCCTGGAGCGCGCCGACACCCTCGCCCGTCAACTCGCGCCCCTGTACGTGGACGGCACCGACGAGGACGAACCGCTCCTGGCCAATCTGGACTTCACCGACCTCCTCGACCTCGGCGACCCCGCCGACGTGGACACCGCTCACACCTGGCGCCCCCGCTCCCAACCCGAACGCCTACGCGTCCCGATCGGCGTCGACGAATCCGGCCAACCCGTCATGCTCGACCTCAAGGAAGCCGCCCAGAACGGCATGGGCCCCCACGGCCTGTGCGTCGGTGCCACCGGCTCCGGCAAATCCGAGCTCCTGCGTACCCTCGTCCTGGGCCTGTCGGTCACCCACTCCTCCGAGACCCTCAACTTCATCCTCGCCGACTTCAAGGGCGGCGCCACCTTCGCCGGCATGTCCGCCCTCCCGCACGTCGCCGCCGTCATCACCAACCTCGCCGACGATCTCTCCCTCGTCGACCGCATGGGCGACTCCCTCCGCGGCGAACTCCAACGCCGCCAGGAACTGCTCCGCCAAGCTGGCAACTTCGCCAGCATCCATGACTACGAAAGGGCCCGAGCCGCCGGCCACCCCCTCGACCCGCTGCCCTCCCTCGTCCTGGTCATCGACGAGTTCAGCGAACTCCTCACCGCCAAGCCCGACTTCATCGAGATGTTCATCCAGATCGGCCGCATCGGCCGGTCCCTCGGCGTCCACCTCCTCCTAGCCTCCCAACGCCTGGAGGAAGGCCGCCTGCGCGGCCTGGACACCTACCTCTCCTACCGCATCGGCCTGCGCACCTTCTCCGCCGCCGAATCCCGCGTCGCCCTCGGCGTCCCCGACGCCTACCACCTCCCCTCCGTCCCCGGCTCCGGCTACCTCAAATTCGGCACCGACGAGATGACCCGCTTCAAGGCCGCCTACGTCTCCGGCCCCCACCGATCGGCGAGCAGCCGCACGGACCACGACGCATTCCCCATCCAGCAGCGCGCCGCCCTCTTCACCGCCACACCCGTCCCCGTCACCAGCCCCGCCCCGACCGCGCAACCCGCCGCCCCCGAGGCACCCGCCCAGACCGACGGCGCATTGGCCGACACCGTCCTGGACGTCATCGTCCGCCGCCTGGACGGCCAGGGACCACCCGCCCACCGCGTCTGGCTCCCGCCCCTGGACACCGCCCCCAGCCTCGACCAACTCCTCGCGGCCCTGACCACCACCCCCGACCGCGGCCTGCACGCCACCGACCACCCCACAACCGGCCGCCGCCCCCTCACTGTCCCCTTCGGCCTGGTCGACAAGCCCTTCGAACAACGCCGCGACACCCTCCACCACGACTTCTCCGGCGCCACCGGCCACCTCCTCATCATCGGCGGCCCCCAGTCCGGCAAATCCACCCTCCTGCGCACCCTCATCAGCGCCTTCGCCCTCACCCACACACCCCACGAAGTCCAGTTCTACGGCCTCGACTTCGGCGGCGGCTCACTCAGCTCCCTCACCGGCCTCCCGCACGTCGGCTCCATCGCCTCCCGCCTGGACCCCGAACGCATCCGCCGCACCGTCGCCGAGGTCGCCGGCATCCTCGCCCGCCGCGAGGAGTACTTCCGCACCCACCACATCGACACCATCACCACCTACCGCCGACGCCGCGCCGAAGGCCACCTCCCCGACCAGCCATGGGGCGACGTCTTCCTCGTCATCGACGGCTGGGGCCCCTTCAAGGACGAATACGAACACCTGGAACCGATCGTCACCGACCTCGCCTCCCGCGGCCTCGGCTTCGGCATCCACATCATCCTCACCACCTCCCGCCACCTCGAAGTCCGCGCCGCCCTCAAGGACCAAATCCTCGGCCGACTCGAACTCCGCCTGACCGACCCCATGGACTCCGAGTTCGACCGCAAGACCGCCGCCAACGTCCCACCCGGCGTCCCCGGCCGCGGCCAAACCCCAGCCAAACTCCACTTCCTCACCGCCCTCCCCCACACAGGAAAGCCAGGCACCACCACCGAACTCGTCGACGCCACAGCAGAGTTCATCCGCACAGTCGCCGAAAACTGGACCGGCCCCTCCGCCCCCGCCGTCCGCCTCCTCCCCCTCACCGTCCCCACCGCCCACCTCCCCAAGGGCTCCGACTTCCCCCACCGCGGCATCGCCCTCGGCCTCGACGAAACCAACCTCGAACCCGTCTACACCGACTTCGAAACCGACCCCTTCCTCCTCATCTTCGGCGAAAGCGAATCCGGCAAGACCGCCACCCTCCGCCACCTCGCCCACAAAATCGCCGAACGCTACACCCCCGACGAAGCCAAAATCGTCGTCGGCGACTATCGCCGCACGCTCCTCGGCGCCGTCCCGGACGGGCACCTCCTCGAATACGCCCCCACCGACGACACCCTCGACATCCACATGAACGCCCTCGCCGGCCTCATGGAACGCCGCCGCCCCGCCCCCGACGTCACCCCCCAACAGCTCCGCGACCGCAGCTGGTGGACCGGCCCCCGCTTCTTCGTCTTCCTCGACGACTACGACCTCATCGCCACCAGCACCAACAACCCCCTAGCAGTTCTTGCCGACAAACTCCCCTACGCCCGCGACACCGGCATCCACTTCATCCTCACCCGCACCACAGCCGGCATCTCCCGCGCCCTCTACGAACCCGTCCTCCAACGCCTCACAGAACTCGGTGCCCAGGCCCTCATCCTCTCGGGCGACCCCAATGAAGGCGACATCCTCGCCAACGTCCGCCCCCGCCCCCTACCCCCAGGGCGCGCCCACTACATCACCCGCAAACGCGGCACATCCCTGGTCCAGCTGGGCTGGCAACCCGACCAATAGCCCACCTGCGAGCAGGAGCTGGCCTCGTAGGTGCGGCGCCAGGCGCTGTCGTTGCGGTGGCAGGTGCGGACCCAGTAGCGGTCGTCGTTGCAGCGTGGGCGTCCAACACCACGTCAGAGGATCGGGAGTGGTTGAACGTTGCTCGACGCGACACTCCCCCGACGAACTGTCAGCCGGGGGCTTCATGATGCCTGTGAGCAGGGCCATCTGGACGGCGCCCAGGGTGCGCGCTGCCTGGTCGTCGGTTGCGTCCTCTTCGGCGCCACTGAGGAGGGCTGCCAGGCCCCACCGGCCTTGGGCATCGGTGTGTCGCCCACCGCCAGGGACGGGTCGGGGCCCAGGCCCATGGGCCCTTGTCCGTCAGACGGTATAGACGAGCTGGCGGCTGTAGATGCGCCCGTTGACGAGGTACGCCGGCGCTACGAGGAAGGAGATCGGCGCATCAGGGTCGCACGACGCCCAGGCTTCCTGTCTGCCAGAGTCCAGGGGCGCTCCTACCGTGTGGGCGTAGCTCCATTCGTGTGCGAGCCCGACCTTGGCGATGCGCTCCGTCAGGGTGACACAGTCGGTCCGCAGCCGGTTGATCGCAGCCTCGATGCCGGGGTCTTCTGCTAGACGAAGGGACTGCTGGATAGACCAGCTGGACGCTGGCCTTTTGTCCAGGAGCTGTCGGATGAGCATGGACATGAGGTGCGCGGTACGTTCCCGGCAGGGCCGGTCCGTGTCGAGGTCGGTTCTGTCGCTGTACCGGCGGGCGAAGTTCTGGAACTGCTGCTCAATCAGTGTCCGGGTCTGGCGAGAGAGTTCCTGGTGCTCGCAGTGCTGTGTTCCCGCGAGATCGTCGCGACGATCGAGTTGGGCGGCAAGGAGTGCGCCGAGCTGCCGTTCGAGGCGGCTGATGTGCGCCCACATGCGTCGATGCTCGGTGGCTCCGCGTCGTACCTCGAACTCCAGCGCGTCGATCCGCTGCAGGGCGGTCTCCAGGGCTTCTTCGGTGCTTGGTAGGGGGGCCGGGGGGATGCACATGTCAGTGTCGGCTTCTGCTGGACAGCTGGCAGTCTGCCGCGGGGATTGCCCGGGCTCAAGGAAGATCATGAGTCTCGGATCAGTAGTTGGAGTGGAAGCGGACCTGTGTAGCGGCTTCTCCACCTCCTTGCACCAGTTCGGAGCGGACCTTGATCTCGGTCTCGCCGAACTTCATGAAGATGCGTACTCCGCGTTCTTGCCGGTCGAAGCGCATGACCGGGCCGAGGTCGATGGCGACCTCTGCCAACTGGTCGCAGCCGTCGTCGGTGACGTATCGGGGCTCGGTGTCCCGGGTTGCGAAGACGCCGAACGTGATCTTCTTCTGTTGGTCGAACAAGGGGAAGATCACGTGGCAGACCTCGGCGTCCGTCGGCACTGACTGTCCGGCTGTGGCGAAGACGTTGAACCGGTCCATGCACTTGTCCCCGTCCGGTGTGCTCAGCCGGGCCGATTCAGGGTCGATGCCCTCTTCAAAGGGCATCGAGGTGTCGATGCCGTAGGTGAACCGGCTGCGGCGGGCGCGGGTCTGTGGGTCATAGCAGAAGTGGACAGCGCCGGCTAGGACGGCGATGTCGGGGTTCGGCGGCACGACAATGGTGGCACGGGTCGCGAAGCGCTCCCTGATGGCCTGCTGGAGGTAGGGCGAGTTGCTGAAGCCGCCGGCAAGGACGATCACGTTAGGGACGTCGGGGTCGTTCTGAGCGGATTCCATCTCGTTGAGCTGCGCCTCGATGAGGTCGAGGGTGCCCGGTACGACGGTGTCGAAGAGCGCGTGCAGTTGTGCAGGGGTGAGGACGATGGCGTCGTCGACCTTGTTCTGGCGGCGGGCCAGCCGGCGTCGGCCCGCCGCCCCCATCCTCCGGTCGATCCCGGTGGGGATGAGGAGGTTGATGTTCTCCTCTTGGTCGAGTCTCACCGCGACCTTGGCGCGTTCCCACTGGTCGATCATGTGCAGCAGGGCATCGGGGCACGCCTCGCGGATGTCTTCCATGACGTCCTTGCCGAAGCCATCGAGGAGGTATTCGCTCTCCACTCGGCGGTTGAGGAAGTCCGAGCCGAGGCGGTCGCCCATGGACCGCCCGATCTCGATCATCTTGCCGTCCTGGTCGTTCTGGTAGGCGGTGATGTCGACCGTGCCACCCCCGCAGTCAACGACCATGAAGCGAGCGCCCGGGGCCATCAGTGCGGGGCCGGCGTGGCCTTGGCGTGCTCCGGATACTCGAGCGTAGTGGGCGGCGGCTTCGGGTTCCAGCGAGAGAAGGACCCGCCCGTCTTCGCCCGGCAGCCCGGCGTTCTTGATCACATCACGGTAAATGGCCTTCTGGTAGTCGGTGAAGCAGGCGGGTGCCGTCAGCACCCAGCGGACGTCGTCCTCGTCATAGCCGCTGGCGGTGATCTGCTGAAGCATCGTCTGCACGACCTGGCGCAGCAGCATCGTGAGCAGGTTCGCGGTCAAAAGGTCGCTGGAGCTCACGCCGCAGGCGTTGTCGGTGCGTTCGGGTTCGGAGGTGTCGTCGACCGGGCTTGCGCCCTCCTCCGAGGTTGCGCCCTCCTCCAGGCTTTTGCGCTCCTCCAGAGCGCCGAGGTCCATCTTGAAGCCGTGGTAGTACTTGGCTCCTACGGTGCGTAGGGCCATGCCCTGGGTGAGCCACATGCGCCGGGCTTCGTAGCCCCACGCGATCATCTCGTCGCTGGCGTCCAGGAGGAGCGCCGAGAGGTTCTTCACGGTGGGGCCCGGCTGCGATTCCCAGTTGTTGAAGAAGTGGATCTTTCGTGTTTCGGGAGACTCGTTGTCTGGTGAGGCCGTGGTCCAGCCTCCGCCGATCGCATAGGTCCCCATGTCTACAGCGGCGAAGACGCGGGCGTCGAACACTGTGCGTTCCTTACTCGGATGGCGCCACAGGATGAGTTCCCTGGGCGGTCCGCCGTGGCGGAGCAGTCAAGGTGTCGCAGGGGGCGGCTGCGCCTTCAACTCCCAACCCTGGCAGGAGCGCGATATTCACCCGAGCAGACTAAAGAGACTGTGCAATTTTGAGCATTCTGCGCATTTCTGCACAGCGTGTTGACCTGCGGTTCGCCGCCGACAGTTCTGCGCTGCCGCGCGTGGAACTGGATAGGCACAACATGTCGCATACGTGCGTGCCGGGGTCCCCAACCTGGATCGCACCGCCGCCGCAACCCGCGGCCGAAGCGGTGATCCGCGCGAAGCTCACGGAGTACCGGCGCATGTGCCAGGAACGGGATCGCCTGATCCTCGAAGCGAAGAAGGGGGGCTTCTCCGAGGTGGCCATTGCCGAGCTCTCAGGGCACTCCCGCAACACAGTGCGGAGTGTCTTGAAGAGCCACGGGATCTCCTAAGCGTTTCCTCGTAACCGCTGGTCAGAGGTGGGGTGATCTTGCCGTGGCTGGCCGGCGCAGGAGCCGTCTGCGCCGCGGACCGCATCATCGACCACCTTGACCCGTCGCTCGCACTCCAGCAACGTAAAGGGCTATTCATAAGGCCACCGTGCTGATCATGGACGGCACTCTGGCCCCCTCCCTCGACCACGCCACGCATGGCCCATGAGTGCCCATGCGGACCCGTGATCTTGGGCGTTCCACCGGGCTGAGCCGACCTGGCGTGGCGGGACGCTCGGGCATGAGGTCGGCGACGGCGGTGTGGATGGCTCCGCGGCTGACATGGCGATCGCGGGCCAGACCGGCAATGGACTGGCAGCCCAGGCACCCGGCGCGGAGGCAGCGGCCTCCGCTGCCGTGACGACCGGACCCCCAGGTACTAGCGGGAGGAGCGGGTCTGACTGGGAAACGGAATCCTGCCGAGCAATGCGCGGAGCAAGAGATCCGCTCCAAACGCCTATTACCCGGCCCTCCCCAACACGGACAGGTCTCACGCTTAGGGGATCCGTGGGTGGCGGGGCATTGGGTGATTGTCTTTTGGGGGTGGGGAGTTCTGCTACCGTCGAGACGTCACTTCAAGAATTCCGGTGGATTTCAGCTGGTCTACCGGGAGGAGGTGATTTGGTTGTCCGGCAGGAACCTCGACGAGGAGACCAGGCCGGACCGGACCAAGCGGCAGTTAGCCGTCCAGGCGTTCACTCTGATCGCGCGAGCCAGCCAGGCCGCGTACTGGGTGTACAAACTGCTCTGGGAGCTGTTCTAGCAGCATCGATGGGCCCGGCCGGTGCAACGGCCGAGCCCATCCAAGGTCCGGAACCGGGGGCCCCACGATCTCGTGCATCAGAGGCGTGGGGCCCGACTCATTTGAGGACCGAGTGATCCATCCGGCTTCCCGGAACTGGCGATCAGACGCCAGCATACATCGATTTACCGATTCGCGGTACCCAATCAATTCCGGATCTCAACTCGCGGAATCGAGAAACTGCAGAAACTCGTGAAATGGGAATTCCCGCGAGCGTGAGCCTTCGTTCTCCCGTTTCACTTCTGCTTCGGCGGTTTTGTTTCGGGATTCTGTGTGGTGTTTCGGGGTGGGGTGGGTCGGCTTCGAGGGCATCCCCGTTCGTTTCGGGAGCACGTTCCTCGGCTTCAGGTCCGTTTCGGGAGCACGCCCTGGGGCTTCGAGGCCGGCGGGTCTCGTCTCGGTCTCACGCCGCCGGGTCTCGGTCTCACGGGCACAGGTCTCGGTCTCACGCCGCCGGGTCTCGGTCTCACGGGACCGGGTCTCGGTCTCACGCTGCCGGGCCTCGTCTCACGGTGCCGGGCCTCGGTCTCACGGTGCCGGGTCTCGGTCTCGCACAGGTCTCAGCGGGCAGGCAGCGGCACAAGATCGCGCTTCAACGACATGAAGCCCGGCTTCAACGACGGCTGTCGCGACACGACGACGTACTCCGTGTCGCTGTCGCCGCCTTGCCCCCGGACGTCTGCCACGTCCGGACGGCATGGGGTGTCCGACGTCGTCCGACGAGTTGTCGCCCTGCCCGTGCCCGGACTGCGCCCTGCCTTCGCCTCGGCTGCGCCCTGCCCGTGACGGGGCCCTGACGAACCGGCACGGTTCGCGTCACGCTGCACCGGCGAACCGTGCCGGACCGTGACGCGGTCCGTTACGGTCCCCGGCGGACCGTGCTGGGGAACTGGGGAACCCTGTTGAGGACCGCGTGGGGACCGGTCCCCAACCCGCTTCACCGGTGAGCGCACGAGCGCGAGCGCGACCACGCTCAGTGAGCGTAAACGCCGTGAAACCGTGAGCGTGAACGGTGCGCACCACACCGTCCTCCGCACCATTCACGCACACCGGTAAACCGGTAAACAGGAGCGGTAATCCGTACGGTACGGCGCCCGTACAGACACGGCGACGTACGACTGCACGCCTCCGTACCGTACGGAGGCGTGCAGCTGTACCGGCACGGCCGTACGGGCGTCTCCCGAAGAGCTTCCCGCCCAGGCGGGAAGCGGATTCCCGGCAGGCCGCCTATCCCTCGCGGTGGCCGTACGGGCGACGTACAAGCGCCTTACGGGAGTCTCGGGGACGCTCCCGTACGGGAGCCGTACGGGAGCGGTAGGACGCTTGCACTACCGCACGTTCTGGGAACTGGAAATCTCCGGTTTACCGGTTTACCGGTGTGCGTGAATGGTGCGGAGGACGGTGTGGTGCGCACCGTTCACGCTCACGGTTTCACGGCGTTTACGCTCACTGAGCGTGGTCGCGCTCGCGCTCGTGCGCTCACCGGTGAAGCGGGTTGGGGACCGGTCCCCACGCGGTCCTCAACAGGGTTCCCCAGTTCCCCAGCACGGTCCGCCGGGGACCGTAACGGACCGCGTCACGGTCCGGCACGGTTCGCCGGTGCAGCGTGACGCGAACCGTGCCGGTTCGTCAGGGCCCCGTCACGGGCAGGGCGCAGCCGAGGCGAAGGCAGGGCGCAGTCCGGGCACGGGCAGGGCGACAACTCGTCGGACGACGTCGGACACCCCATGCCGTCCGGACGTGGCAGACGTCCGGGGGCAAGGCGGCGACAGCGACACGGAGTACGTCGTCGTGTCGCGACAGCCGTCGTTGAAGCCGGGCTTCATGTCGTTGAAGCGCGATCTTGTGCCGCTGCCTGCCCGCTGAGACCTGTGCGAGACCGAGACCCGGCACCGTGAGACCGAGGCCCGGCACCGTGAGACGAGGCCCGGCAGCGTGAGACCGAGACCCGGTCCCGTGAGACCGAGACCCGGCGGCGTGAGACCGAGACCTGTGCCCGTGAGACCGAGACCCGGCGGCGTGAGACCGAGACGAGACCCGCCGGCCTCGAAGCCCCAGGGCGTGCTCCCGAAACGGACCTGAAGCCGAGGAACGTGCTCCCGAAACGAACGGGGATGCCCTCGAAGCCGACCCACCCCACCCCGAAACACCACACAGAATCCGCGGCCGAAACGGCGAGACGGGATCGTGCGGAGTTGGGCGCCGGAAATCCCAACGAGATTGATCCCAGCAGTGGCTGGCCCGTCCCGCGGTGCTGCGTGCCGCCGAGTGAGGTGCGGCGGGGGCCCTCGAAGACATCGGTATTCGGAAGGGATTTCCCTGGCGCCCTGCCAGTTGGCAGCCGCCGGACATCAACCGCTCGCCCACGGTGAGCCCTGTGCGGGAGGAGCCTCCTCCTCACGGCGCTCGACAGCCACCCGCCGTTCGGCGGAGGGTGCTCTGACCGGGCTCCGCCATCGCTGCGGGTGAGGCGAGGCAACCGAAGCCCTGGTGAGACCGGGCGCGCGGTTCCGCGTCGGACAGTCCCCCACGGCGTCCGCGCCCCCCTCCGGACACCCCGCACCAGTGTGGCGTTCATCACAGGAGAGGGGGAGTCGCCGCTTCGGCCGCCAGGTGGGCGGGTACCGCATGGGAGGGCGGAACGGCGTCGCGGCCCCGGAGTTGGAGCTAAGCGGAATCTCGTGCCGCCGGTTGTCCGGGTCGGCCCGCCAGCGGGCGGGGCGCGTCCTGGACCCCAGATAAGCTCACATATCCGGGATCCAGGCGACACAAAGCCTGGTACAGAAACGGTGTGACGGGCATCCAGGGGGACCCTGACAAGCAGGGATCTGTCGGTCACCACGAGCAGCACCCCGCGCACACCGGCCGTCGCGGCACCCGACCGGTTCGGCACCGCCACCGAGGCCCGTGTGCAGCAGCTCGACCGCGACGCGACCCAGCACGTCGAGGACAACCGGCCCGAGAAGACAAGGACGGGGTACGGCGCGCCGACCAGAACGCGTGGCTCAGGCTGGGCCGCTGAGCGAGGCTGGCGGGTGGGTTCATCGAGCGGCGTTCAGCGGCACTGGGTGCGCAAGGTGGTGAGGTAGTCCGCGGCCCGGCGTTGCGGGTCGCTGTCGGTGCTGGCCCAGGCGATCCAGGCGTCCGGCCGGATGAGGACGGCGGTGGCGTCCCGCCAGATCGGGTCTGCCGTAACGGTGTTGACGGCGGCCACCTGCTGTTCCAGGCCGTCCGCGGAGCACGGTGTGTGGGTCCCGCTGAGGTCCAGCAGCAGTGGCCGGCCGTGGTGCATCAGCGGGTGGGCGGTGGGTGCGTCGGCGGTGTCCAGGGCGAGGCCGGCCAGTCGCGTGCCGTTCAGCGGGTGCGCGCCGGGTGTGGTGTCGGCGGGGTGTGGGTCGTCGAAGCCGGCGATCCGGCGGGCCCACCGGCGGTTGGTATGCGGTTCGGCGAGCGCGGCGGACCAGACCTCGCGCAGCGCGATCTGTTCCGGGCTCGCCGCGGCGAACAGGGCAAGCTGTGCGCGGGTGTTGTCGATGACGGCGCGGGCGGCCGGCCGGCGCTCCGTGTCATAGCTGTCGAGCAGTGCGTCGGGCGCCCGGCCCTGGAGGGTGGCGGCGAGCTTCCAGCCGAGGTTGGTGGCGTCCTGGATGCCGAGGTTCATGCCCTGGCCACCGGCCGGGAAGAACATGTGTGCCGCGTCCCCGGCCAGCAGCACCCGTCCGGCTCGGTACTGCGCGGCCTGGCGGGTGGCGTTGCCGTAGCGCGACAGCCAGCGGGGGTTGCGGATGCCCAGGTCCCGTCCCAGGAGCGTGCGGGTCTGCTCGCGCACCTCCTCCAAGGTCAGCGGTACACCGGTGCCATGGTGCATGGTGGCCGTGGACAGGCCCGCCAGCCGGTGGACGCCGTCGCCGATCGGGGCCGCCAGGAACGAGCCGGCCGGTCCGGTGGCGGCGAGCGGCGCGGTGGGCGGGTCGTCGAGTTCGACGTCGGCGAGCCACCCGGTCAGGGTGGTGTCCTGGCCGGGGAAGTCGATGCCGGCGGCCTGGCGTACCGCGCTGCGGGTGCCGTCGCAGCCCACCACCCAGCGGGCTCGCACGGACCGGTGGGTGCCGCCGGCCCGGACCACCACCTCGACGGCGTCCGGCCCCTGGGTGAGCGAGACGACCTCCTCCCCGCGCAGCACCCGGGCGCCCACGGCAACTGCGTGCTCCTCCAGGAGCTGTTCGGTGACGGACTGCCCGAGCGCCAGCATGAACGGGTGCACCGCTCCGACCGTGGAGAAGTCCAGCCTGGTGGTCGCCGCCCCGAAGTGGCCGGTCGGCACCGGGGTGCCCTGTTCGATGAACCGCTCCGCGAGTCCGCGGGTGGCGAAGGTGTCCAGCGTGCCGGCCTGCATGCCGACCGCGCGCGACCGTCCGTCCGGTGCCGCCCGGCGTTCCACGACGGTCACCTCCACCCCATGCAGGCGCAACTCCGCAGCGAGCCAGAGCCCCACCGGGCTGGCCCCCGCGATGAGTACGTCGAGCATGACAACCGCTTCCTCTCACCTTGGGACGATGCGCCATGACGGCGGCGCGTCGATGCGCCAGCCCAGGGGCGGCCTCGTGGCGTCAGGTGGGCAATGCGGCTCGGCTGGTCAGGCGGGCAATGTGACTCAGCGGGCGCTGCCGAGATTCCGGTCGGCGTCGGCGCCTTCGAGCATGAGAGTGGTCTCCTCGATACGGCGGAAGCGGCCGTCGGGGGCGAACTCGCCGAAGAGGTAGACCTCCATGCGGACGGTGGAGCCGTCGGTCTTGATGACCTCCATCGTGTGACGGTCGGCGTAGCGATCGCCGGACGAGAGCTCGTCGTGCACCTCGACCGAGCCGCCGGCGACCACCGTGCGCAGGTGGGCGATGTGAGCGAGGAACTCGGTGCGGTCCGCCCAGCTTCCGTCGGTGCGCTGGCGGTAGTCGGGGGCGAAGTGCCGGTCGGCGGCCTCGTCGAGGTCGAGGCCCGGGGTGAGGAGCAGGTCAGTGAGGGCTGTGCGGGCGTCGGTGTGGGTGCTGGCAGTGGTCATGACGGTCTCCTTGGAGTTCACGTTTCGACAGAAAGTGCGTGCGTCGAGCACGCATGCACGCCGTACTGCAGATTGCGTGCGTCGCGCACGCTAACCTTGGGTCATGCCTAACGACGTGGGACACGAGATCGCCGACGCTCTTGGAGCCCTGCTCAGGCGAAGCACCCGAGCACGGCTGTACGCGCGCCTGACGGACGGTCTGGGCGAGGCGGTGGACGAGATCACCTACCCCGTCCTCAGCGGGCTCGCCCGGACCGGCCCGTGCAGCGCTGCTGACCTCGCGGGCGAGATCAGCCTTGACCGCTCCGGCGTCACCCGCCGCGCCACCCGCCTGGAGGAAGCCGGCCTGCTGCGCCGCGAACCCGACCCCGACGACCGCCGCGCCACCCTGCTCGCCCTGACCGAAACCGGACAGCGGGCGGTGGAGGCCACCCGGCAGCGCCTCGCCACCCTGATCGAGGCGTCCCTCGCCTCCTGGCCACCCAAGGAGGCGCAGAGCTTCGCCCGCCAACTCCACCGCTTTGTCGCCACCGGCCCGTTCGCGGAAACATGACGCCAGCACGCCAGGCGCGAGCGCACGACGCTAGGGGGTCAAGTAAGAACCAAGCAGAGAGCACAGCTTGGCGTCACATGACGTGACGCTCTGACTGAACTGGCTGTTTCGCTTGGCCCGCCTGCCACTCCCGTCTGTCGTCAAAGGATGGCATCTGCAAGTGATCAACGCACCACCTTCGGAGTGGCTACGAGAGGTCGTACAGGTCCTCAACAGTGATCATGGACCCGGAAAACCGCACGTCACACCCTTTCCCATCTGCATCGCGCCCCGCCGGGGGCGCCAGAGCAGACCCTCCTTCGGGAGGGTCTTTTTGCTGGTCGGGGCCGTTTGGTGGTCGACATCGGCGCGGGCGGGAGTTGTTCAGGCCGCTCTATGTGTTGCTGCGGGTCGGCGGAGAGCGGGGGCGCAGTGCGTCGTAAGGCGCGAGGAGAGAGGGCGGGCGGGGGGCTGCCGTCCACCCATGGGGTGCCCTGTGACGACGGGGCGGCAGTTGCGTCTCGGCCTTCCGGCTTCATCGGCTCGTGGGCGCCCTTGTCAGCGATCACCTTCGGCCTTTCCCGAGCGTGTGGCACTCGGTGCCGGAGGTCCATGGGGCCGCCCGGCCGGCCGCCACGAGCACCGTCGGGCATGAACGCCGTTGGGGGCGCGCCGAAGACATGCGCTACGCGCTGTCGGCCCTGCGGGGACCACTTACCGAGATCGCCAGTGGACTCGGTGAACCCTTCGGAGCCGACTCGCTGTCCGTGTCCGGCACTGCTGGGCAACAGCCGATGTCGTGTTGGTGCGTTGGCGCGTTCACCGTCGTGTCGGCGATGCGCCCGTGGTCGTGCCGTCATCCGTCGCGCGGTGGGGCGCTGGCCGGGTGCGGGGTGAGCAGTGCGAGGTCCGGGGGGGCGGGGAGGTGACGTCGGCCGGGGCGTCGCGGGGCGGCCACGGAAACGCTGTCCTGCGAGGCGTGTGATGCATCCGGGGGCGTGGCAACGAACGGCCTGGTCGGATCCTGTATGTCTCATTCAAGCCAGATGTCGGTACACGGGCGAGATATCGACATAAGGTCTGCGCTGCGTGTGGAGTGCGCATACCTTGTCCCGTTTTCTTCTCTTGCCTTCAGGGAGTGATCCTGTGATACGTAGCCGAGCCTGCCGACGTGCCTCTTTGTCTGCCGCGGCAGTTGTGACGGCGGCGCTGCTCGCCCTTACGGGCTGCCAGCCCGGTTCAGGTGACGGGGGCAAGGCGCGTCCGTCGCCCTCCGTTTCGGCTTCGGTTTCGGCGTCGGCGTCGGTATCGGGGGTGCCGTCTCCCTCTTCCGGTGCGTCGAGTGGCTCTCCTTCGTCGCCTGCGGCGAGCGCGTCCCCGACGTCCGCGCCTGTGGTGAAGCCTTCTGAGGTGAGGGTGGGGGCTGGCTCCTCGTCCGGTTCGAAGTCCGGGGCGGGGGCGTCCGGTGGGGCTTCGTCCGGTGGGGCTTCCGGGGGGCGCGATACAGCCGGCGTCATTCTTGCGCCCTCGGGGAACCACTACCAGCGCGGTCAGTTCTGCAAGAAGTCCCATCTTGGCCTGACCACGCGTGACGCACACGGCAATCAGCTCCACTGCGCCATGCAAAGCGGCCGTCCCCACTGGCAGTAGGCCGTCCGGCGGTGGGTCGCGAGCAGCCGCCTCGGGAGGGGGCCGTTGCTGGTCGGGGCCGCGGTTGGTTGGGGTGGGGGGCTTCGGGGGTGGGGGGCTGGCTAGGGTGATCAGGAGGCGCGGTGGAGGTCGTCCAGTCAGCAGGAGGTGACAGGTGGGGCCGTCTGGTTCCCCCGTGATACGTGTGCCGGTCGGGGAGGGTGCCGATCGCTGGGTCAGTCGGGCGGTGCAGCGTCGGGTGCTGCTCGTGGTGCACAACGTGACCT
The DNA here is from genome assembly GCF_019774615.1 of Streptomyces sp. BHT-5-2. Taxonomy (NCBI): domain Bacteria; kingdom Bacillati; phylum Actinomycetota; class Actinomycetes; order Kitasatosporales; family Streptomycetaceae; genus Streptomyces; species Streptomyces sp. BHT-5-2. The sequence goes on from NZ_CP081496.1 coordinate 350,415, forward strand.
CTGCGGGGCGGCTGCTGGATGTGCTGCCACTGTTCCATGACGACTTCCGGGTACAACTGCTGGTGACTGCCACGGAGTCGTCGGCGTTCCAGGGTGGGCTGCGGGAGCTGTTCGAGGAGTTGGGGCTGCCCGTGGTGCCGTGGGAGCAGGCGCTGCGGACACCGGTGGACCTTGCGGTTTCTGCCAGCTTTGGTGGGGAACTGCACCTGATTGACGGCAAGTTGACTGTCTTGTCGCATGGGGTTGGCTACACTAAGAGACTGGCCACGCCGGGAGCCGGGAGCCGGGAGCCGGGAGCCGGGAGCCGGGAGCCGGGAGCCGGGAGCCGGGAGCCGGGAGCCGGGAGCCGGGAGCCGGGAGCCGACGTTCGGGTTGTCGCGGGAGTGGTTGCTGGCCGAGGGCGAGCCGTTCGTGGACGGGCTGGTGCTGTCCCACCCGGAGCAGTTGGCGCGGTTGCGTCGTGCCTGCCCGGAGGCCGAGAAGGCCGCGGTACTCGCCGGCGACCCGTGTTTCGACCGCATGCTGGCCGGTCGACCGTATCGGGAGCGGTTCCGGCGTGCCCTGGGGGTGCGCCGGGGGCAGCGGCTCGTCGTCCTGAACTCGACCTGGAATCCGGAAGGGTTGTTCGGCAACGGCGGTGACCAGGACCTGCTGCCGAGTCTGCTGCCCCGGCTCGCCGCCGAACTGCCGGCCGACGACTACCGGCTGGCGGCCGTTCTGCACCCGAACATCTGGTACGGGCACGGCCCGGGCCAGATCCGGGTGTGGCTGGACCGGGCCCGCCGCGGCGGACTGACCCTGATCGACCCGGTGCACGCGTGGCGGCAGGCACTTCTGGCGGCGGATGCCGTGGTGGGTGACTTCGGGGCGGTCTCCTATATGCCGCGGCGCTGGGCATACCCGTGCTGCTGGCGGCCGCCGGGGAGGAGAAGCTGGATCCGGAGGCGCCGCTGGCGGCGTTCGTCCGGCAGGCTCCGCGGCTCGATCCGTACGGCCCGCTGCCCGGTCAGCTGGCGGAACTACTGGCGCGGCACCGGCCGTTCGCCAGGCCCGCGGAGTTCACCAGCTCGGCCCCGGGCGCCTCCGCGGCACTGTTGCGGCAGCACTTCTACACGCTGATGGATCTCGCCGAGCCTGTTGCTCCCGCGCGGCTGGAGCCGTTGCCGCTGCCGCCGTACGAGCCGCCGCGGCGGACCGGTCCGCTGGATGTCCGCGCGCGGGTCCGCGGTGCGGAGGTCGTGATCGAGCGCGCCCAGGGGCATCCGTACGGAGCCGGGGGTGAGACGCATCGTGCGGTGCACGAGGACACCGTGGATCCCGCGGACCTGGCGACGGCCGATGTGATCCTGCGTGACGGGCCGCCGGACGACCCCCGATTCGGCAGCCCGGAGGAGTGGGCCGCGGAGGTGCTCGACCGGTATCCGCACTGTTCGCTCGCCGCCTATGTGAGCGGCCCGGACCGCTGCACGGTACGCACCCGGGACCTCGGTGTGCTCCGGCTGTCGGCGGGGTCGGGGGCGGATGCCGACCCCGCGGTGTACGCGTCGGCGTTGCATGCGTGGTTGGTGTGGGGCACCGCCGTGCCGTCCCGGGACGCCGTACCGCCCCGGGGCGGTACGGCGGTGCCCACGGCGCTTCGGGTGCGGGTGGCCGGTGGGGTGCATGCGGTGGAGGTGGCGCGCCCCGGTTGCGTGGCGCGTCCCGGTAGCGGCGATTCACCTGTTCCCTAGGTTTCCCGGGTTTCCCGGGTTTCCCGGGTTTCCCGGGTTTCGGGGGTGTTACTGGTGTTGGTCTTGGGGTGGGAGCTCGTAGCGTTGGCGGAGGTGGGTCAGGTACTCCAGGTGGGGAGTTGCTTCCTCGGGGCCGAGGAGGCGTTCGGCCTCGGTGATCGCGGCCAGCGCGGCGTCGGTTTCGCCCGCTTCGTGCAGCGTTTCGGCGAGGTCGGTGAGGACCCGGCCCTGGTTGTACGCCTCGCCCTGTGCCGCGAAGAAGTCCCGGGCGTGCTCCAGGTTGGTGCGGGACTCCGCAAGCCGGCCCATGCCGCGCAGGGCCCGGCCCTGGTGGCGCTCGGCCAGGGCGAGGGCGCGCCGGAGGTCGTCCGCGCCGTCCTGTCCTGGTGGGATCCGCCGGTACAACTGCTCGGCCTCGACGAACCGTTCGTACGCCTCGTCGTATCGCCACCGCTGGAGCTCCAGCAGGCCCAGGAGTTCCACGGATGACGCCTCGCCCAGGAGGTGGCCCGCCGTGCGCTCGGCGGTGACGGCGAGGTGGGCCTGGCGCTCGGCCTCTTCTTCCTGCCTCAGTTCGCCGAGGCAGTGGGCGAGTTGGAAGTGGAGGGCGGCTGCCGTACGGGAGTCGGTGCGGTGTTCGGCGGCGCAGCGGGCCGCGAGCCGGAGCGCGGGCAGCACCTCGTCCCAGTAGCCGGCCTTCAGTTGGAGGGGCCACAGGGTGCGGGCCAGGCGCAGTGCCCGGTCGATGTGGCCGTATTCCTGGGCCAACGCGACCGCCCGGATCACGTTGGCTGCCTCGGCACGCAGGGCCGCCATGCCCGCGGCCTCGTCGCCGAACGGTGTCCCGTCGGCCGGGGCCGGCTCGACCCGCCAACTCCGTGGCAGTGCCGCATGGGCGGCATGCCCCGCGCGGTTCAGGACGTGGTCGAGCGCGCGGGCCACCGCCGCGGCGGACTCCGCTATTCCGTGCTCCGGCCCCGCGGCGTCGGCCAGGAAGCGTTGCACCTCGGGGCGGAAGCGGTGGCGGTCGTCGTGCAGCGGCTCCAGCAGTCGTGCCTCCACCGCTTCGGCCAGCATCCGGGCGGCGTCCTCCGGGGCGACGTCCGCGGTGGCGCCGGCCAGGCCCGCGTCGAGTGCGGGCCAACCGCCCAACGCGGCCAGTCGGCACAGCCGGGCCGTCGCAGGGTCCAGCCGACGGCAGGCGGTTCGGGCCGTACCGTGCACCGGTGAGGGCACTATCGGCCCGTCCGCCGGCTCCAGTGCGGACGCTTCCGTCGTCAGCAGCCGGTATGCCGCCGCCTTCAGGGCGAAGGCGTTGCCCGCGCAGTGGTCCAGCAACGTCGGCAGCTCCGCCTTGACCCGCGAGATCCTCTCCGGGCCGGCGATCTTCCGCAGCATCTTGACCGCGTCCCGGTCCTTGAGCGGGGGCACGGCGATGCGCTCCGCCTCCAGCGCGAAGACCGGGCCGGGTGCGATCACCAGGAGGAGGACCTCCGGGGTGGCGGGAACAAGATTGCGGACCTGTGCGACGGAGGTGGCGTGGTCGATCACGATCAGCGCCCGGAGACCGGCCGTCAGGCGCCGGTAGCGCTCTTCGCGCCCGGCCTCCGTGGGCGGGATCTTCTCCCGTGGGACTCCCATCGCGAGCAGCAGGTGCAGCAGAACGGCCGACGGGCCCGGGGCGTTCGCCGCGGTCGCGTTGCGGAGGTCGACGTAGAACTGTCCGTCGGGGTACCGGGCGATCTGGTTGGCGCCCCAGTGCAGGCCGACGGCGGTGCTGCCGATGCCCGGCGGGCCGTGGAGGAGGGCGACCCGCGGGCGCCCCTCCGCCGGTCGCGTCGCCTCGCGCGTGAGCTGCTTCAGCACCCGCTCGCGGTCGGTGAACTCCCGGGTGGCGGGCGGCAGTCCGACACCGGGGCGCAGGAACCCCTCTGGTTCCGGCATGCTGCGCAGGAGTTGGGCCCAGGCGCCGTTGCGCTGCCGGTCCCCGGTCATGCGCGCGTACAGCTCGCGGGCCAGCGCCTCCCGGCCCTCCGAACTAGCGGGCAGCGGTGTCTCACGCCCCAGGGTCCGTCTCACCAACGCGCCCGTCGACAGCAGCGCCTGCTTGCCCATTTCGCCGGCGGCGCCGTTCCCCAGCGCACTGAGGAATGTGGTGAGCGCTCCCACGGTCACGATCTCGAACACGCCAGCCCCCTCCCCTGGTCCGTTGCTCCGTCCGCTCCCTGGCCGGACTGTATCCCTGCCCCGGCTGCCCGGGGAAACGATCTGGCCTTTGTGGCGCGTGGGGGTGGTGGCGTGGTGCGACGGGCGTGCGGATCCGCCTTGTGAGCCCGCAGTCACGGGAGCCGGTGCACCCGGGAACCCGGAGCCCGGGTGCTCTGGAGCCGACGGCGGTCGGCATCGGCCTCCGGTGCGGCGGTCAGGTCGTCGGGGTGGGGACGAGTGACGGGTAGTCGTCGAGGGTTATGTCGGCGGAGATGTCGTGGCCCTCCTGGAGCATGGCGGCGAGGACCGCCGGGTCGTTGAGGACGGAGTTGCGGGCGGTGAGTGCCTCCTGGGTGGGAGGGGCCAGGAATTCGCCGGTGCCCCGACCGCCTTCCTGGCAGCGGGAGACGTACGGGCGCAGCTTCTCCTCGTAACGGGCGAAGGCACGGCGGTGGTCGCCGGCCGCGACGGCCAGTTCGCCGGCGAGGACATAGGCGCCGACGATCGCCGAGCCCGTGCCCATCCCGCCGACGGTGGCACCGTAGGCGGCGTCGCCGAGCAGTGCTATCCGGCCCGTCGACCACGTCGGTACGTCGACGCGGCTGATGGAGTCGAAATAGAGGTCGTCGGCGTCCCAGACGGTGTCGACGAGTTCCGCGACGCGCCAGCCCGCGCCCTCGTAGGCTCCGGCCAGGGCCTTTCGCTGGGCGTGCGGGTCGCGGCGGTCGTGCCGCAGCGGCTCGGAGGCGAAGACGCAGAAGGTCTCACCACCGTAGGAGGGGTCGTCGGCTCGGCGGGGGACGCGGCCGACCGTCACCAGTCGGCCGGGTTCGTTGTAGCCGACCGCGCGGGCGGCGAGGTCCGGGGGCGCGCTCTTCGGCAGATCCCAGCCTGCGACGTAGTAGCCGAGGTGGCTGACGAAGTCCTCTTCGGGGCCGAAGGCGAGCCGGCGCACCGTGGAGTGCAGGCCGTCGGCACCGATGACGAGGTCGAAGGTGCGGGGCGCGCCGCGCTCGAAGGTGACGTGGACGCCGTCGGCGGTCTCGGTCAGGGAGGCGATGGAGTCGCCGAAGAGGTATTCGGTGGAGAGCGGGGTGGTGGCGGTGGCCGAGTCGTCGTGGGGTGTGGGCCCGGGGTGGCTGTCCTCATAGAGGATGCGGGAGAGTTCGGAGCGGAGGATCTCCACGTCGCCGCCGGCGAACTCGGGTGGCAGGGAGGCCACTTGCTCGCCCTGGGCGTCGATGAAGGTCATCGGGCTGCCGCCCGTGCGGTGCTGTCTGATCCTTTCCAGGAGGCCCATCCGCTGGAGCACCGTCAGGTGTGCGGCACCGCGGAAGTCGACCGCGAAGCCGCCGTCCCGGAGGCCCGGCGCCAGCTCGATCACGGTGGGGCGGTAGCCGTAGCGGGCGAGCCAGTGGGCGAGGGCGGGGCCGGCGATGCTGGCGCCGGAGATCAGCACCGTCAGCGCCGCCGGTACCGAGGCCGGCACCGATGTTGACGTCGATACCGATGTCGATGTCGAGGATGGCGATGCCGAGGCCGATGTCGATGCGTGCGTCATGGGACGCCCCCCTTGTGTCCGTCCGGTTGGTCCGGTGCCCGGTGATCCAGCGATTCGGTGTGGCGACAGAACAACTGTATCCGCCGGACACTGAAATGTATACCCCCGGACACAGTTTTAGGATGCGGACGTGGCTGGAGACGGAGACGAGAAGAACAGCGCGTTCGGCGATCAGGCGGGCAGCGTCGAGCTGTTGTGGGGCGGGCGCGAGCGGCGGAGCCGCGGCCCCAAGCCGGCGCTGAGCCTGGAGCGGATCACGCAGACCGCCATCACCCTGGCCGACGCCGGCGGGCTCGGCGCGGTCTCCATGCAACGGGTAGCGGCGGAGCTGGACTTCACCAAGATGTCCCTCTACCGCTATGTGCCCGGCAAGTCGGAGCTGGTCGCGCTGATGATCGACAGCGCGATGGGCGAACCGCCGGAGCCGGCGGGCGCCGCGGCCGGCGACTGGCGGGGCGCGCTGCGGGAGTGGGCGGAGCGGCTCGCGGCGGTCTTCGAACGGCACCCGTGGCTGCTGCACGCCGTCGTCGGGCCGCGGGTCATGGGCCCCAACGAACTCGGCTGGACGGAGCGGGCGCTGGCCGCGCTCGCGGACACCGGGCTGACCGGGAGCGAGCGGCTGGACGCCGTTGTCGTGGTGAGCGGGCACATCCGGGCCATGGCGCAGGTGTCGGCGTCCATGGGGCTGGGCAGCGCCCGGGCGAAGGAGCCGGAGGCGGTGATGAGCGCCGCGCTCAACGAGCTGCTCGTCGGGCGGTCCGAGCGCTTCCCCGCTCTGGCGGCGGCGGTGGCGGACGCCGCCGAGAGCCGGTCCCGGGACCAGGCATGGGAGTTCGGGCTGGAACGGATCCTGGACGGACTGGAGGCGTACGTAGGACGGGCGTGAGGCCGCTCGCCCTACGTACCCCCGGGGGCCGGAGCCCCCGTCGTAGCGCTACAGCCCCAGGCGCACCGTCTTGCGCGGCTGTTCCTTCGCGCCCGTCAGCAGGCCGTGCAGGGTGGCGAACTCGTCGACGCACTTGGCGGTGCCGTTGACCACGCAGTCCAGCGGGGCCTCGGCGACCACGACGGGCACGCCCATCTCCTGGCGGAGGCGGCGGTCCAGGCCGCGCAGCAGGGCGCCGCCGCCGGTGAGGGCGATACCGCGCTCGATGATGTCGCCGGAGAGCTCCGGCGGGCACTCGTCGAGGGTGCGGTGGACGGCACGGACGATCGCCTCGACGGGTTCGGCGAGGGCGGAGCGGATCTCCTCGGCGGTGATCTCCTGGAGGCGGGGCAGGCCGCTGAGGTGATCGCGGCCGCGGACGGTGTAGGAGTAGGGCGAGGCGCGGTCGGGGAGCCCGTCGGTGTCGGACGCCTCGGCGTCGGACGCGTCGGCCTTCGCGGCGGAGGCGGCGCGGGCGCCCAGGGAGAGCGCGTCGAGGCCGTCCTCCTCCGGGGTCCAGACCGCCGAGCCGATGGCGATCTTGATCTCCTCGGCGGTGCGTTCGCCGATGGCCAGGCCGTGTTCCTTCTTGATGTAGGTGGAGATGGCGACGTCCATCGCGTCGCCGGCGACCCGTACGGAGTGGGCGGTGACCAGGCCGCCCATGGAGACGACGGCGACCTCGGTGGTGCCGCCGCCGATGTCGACGACCATGCAGCCGACCGGTTCGGCCACCGGGAGGCCGGCGCCGATCGCGGCGGCCATCGGCTCCTCGATGAGGTGCACCTCGCGGGCGCCGGCGCCGCGTGCGGAGTCGATGACGGCGCGGCGTTCGACGCCGGTGATGCCGGAGGGGACGCAGATGACGACCCGGGGGCGGGCGAAGCGGCGGCTGGGGAGGGCCTTCTTCATCAGGGCGCGCAGCATCTGCTCGGCGGCGTCGAAGTCGGCGATGACACCCTCCCGGAGGGGGCGCATCGCGGTGATCCCGGAGGGCGTGCGGCCGATGGTGCGTTTGGCCTCCGAGCCGACGGCGACGACCTCGCCGGCGGCGTTGACGGCGACCACGGACGGCTCGTTCAGCACCACGCCTTTGCCGCGGGCGTAGACGAGGGTGTTGGCGGTGCCGAGGTCGATGCCTATGTCGTACGTTCCGGACGAAGTGCTGGACGCCATGGGGAGTTCGCTTGCTCTCTCTCGGAGGACATTGCGCCGCAGAGAGCGTCATTGGCCGACCAATGACGGTAATTGCGGGCAATTATCTAGACTACTGGGGCTGCTGAATGGTTCCTGCGGGGCGGGGACGGTCCCGGTGACGGGGCGGCGGAGGGCCGGTCGTCAGGGGTCGGGGGGCAGCGCCTCGGCGAGGTCGTCGAGGGCGTCCAGGAGGAGTTCACCGGCGCGGACGGCGACGCCGGCGGGCTCGCCCTCGCCGTGCCAGCGTTCCCAGGCGGCGCGGGGCGCGCTCCAGTCCAGGCGCGTCCCGTCGCGGAGGGCCCGGTCCGCGCGGTCCAGTGCGGGGCGCAGGGCGTCCGCGAACGCGGCGGCGCCGGGGGTGGGTTGGGCTTCCCTGCCGGGCAGATGGGCCTCCATGATCATCGTGACCCGGCCCATGGTGGCGAGCACCGTGCTGGCGGAGTGGGCGGCGTGCAGCGACAGGCCGCGGTGGCGGACCGGTTCCTTCTCGGCGCGGGCCTCGCTGACCTCCCAGGCGGCGCGGGCCGCACGGGCGTCCAGCAGTGCCTCGCGGACCTGCCGGGGGCGGCACTCGGCGGGCCGGGCGTAGCCGTCGAGGACGGCCAGGGCGTAGCGGCCGTTGGCGGTGAGCCAGTCGGCGAGGCGGTCGCGGAGCCGGGGCGTCTCCCAGGCGGGGAACAGCGCGTAGGACAGCATCGCGAGGACCCCGCCGACGAGGGTGAGGACGAGGCGTTCCTGGACGGTCTGCTCCCAGCCGGCGCCGGCGATGCCGAGCAGGAAGACGACATAGCCGGCGATGCAGGCCGAGGTGACGGAGAAGCCGGTGCGCATCAGCAGGTACATCAGGAAGACGCAGAAGAGTGCGAAGGCGGCGCTGATGTAGGCGCCGGGGTGGGCCAGGGCCATCAGGGCGCCGGCGAGGGTGACACCGACGACGGTGCCGGCGAAGCGGGCCACGCCGCGGGAGTAGGTCTGGGCGAAGTCGGGGCGCATCACCATGACGGAGGCGAGCGGCGCCCAGTAGCCGTGGCCGAAGTGGAGCGCGTGGGCGAGCAGGTAGCCGGCGTCGGCGACCGCGGTGACCCGCAGCGCGTGCCGGAAGGTGTGGGAGGACCAGCGGGCCTCGCGGCGCAGCGCGCGCAGGGCGACCGGGACGAGCCGGGGGACGCTGGGGCGCAGCAGGTGGCCGCGTTCGGCGGCGGTGGTGGGGCGGGTGGCCTCGACGGGCTCGTCGGTGAGCTCGACGGCGTCGGCGAGGAGGGAGATCAGGCGGTAGGCGGCGCGGCGGCCGGGGCCGGTGAGCATGGGGCCGGTGGCCGGGACCTCCAGGGCGGCCATCGCCTCCGGGGGCAGCCGGACCGGCCTGTCGTGCCGTACGGCGTGGGCGACGGCGTCCAGGACGGTGGCGGCGGCGCCCAGGAGTTCACGGGCGCGGTCGCGTTCGGGTCCCTCCAGGGGGGCGCCGACGACCGGGTCGGCCAGGGAGGCGAGGACCGGGCGGACGCGCTCGGCGAGGCCGCGCGGGCCGTGCAGCTGTACGGGGCGGCGCCTGGCCTGGCGGGCTGTCATGGTGGAGGCCAGCCGGGCGTCCATCAGGGGCGCGGGGTCGAAGGGGGCCACCGGGTCGTGCCGCAGCCGGCGGGCGTAGTCGGCTTCGGCGGCCAGGGCGTCCGCGAGGGCGTCACGCTGGATGCCCCAGGGGCGCACCGGGAAGACGACGATGAGGACGGCCTGGACGAGGCCGCCGAAGGCGATCAGCGCGGCGTGCTCCAGGGCGCCCAGGACGGACGTCGGCAGGGTGACGGTGATCAGCATGATCGCCACGGTCTGGGTGCCGATGAGGCCGGAGACCGGACCGATCGCCCAGGCCATACCGGCGACGAAGGTCCAGCCGGTGAGCAGCAGCACGAACGCGAGGAGATGGGCGGCGGCCAGATAGCCGAGGAAGGTGGAGACCGCCAGGGCACCGGCGACGGCCAGCGCGAGGACGGGGCGGGGCCGCATGCTGCGCTGGAAGGTGACGATGCCGGCGGAGAAGGCGCCGAAGGCGGAGGAGACCGCGAGGGCGGGGGAGCCGAGCCACAGGCACAGGCCGATGACGAGGGCCACGCCGGCGGTGCCGCGGACCGCGATCACCGGGGTGAGCTTGGCGCGTTCGATGGTCAGCCCGGAGCGGGCGGCCTCCTTCAGCGCGCGCGACCAGGTCATAGCCAGAGGATACGGGCCGGGTGCGGGGGTGTACGGGAGGTGACGGGGCGGGGGCGTGCGGGGGGCCTTCTGGCGCCGGCGTTGCGCCCCCTCCGGGAAAATCACGGTAAACCAGTTCCCCGTTGACCGTAAACACCACAGGTCAGAGCAGGTCAGAGGCTTTTCCGTGGGAGCGGTGCGAGAAAGCAGACACCGCGGGAGGGAAACCTGTCCCCGCCCCGTCCCCTCTTGCTGGCCGGTCGGGACAACTCCCGGCCGCTTCGCCAAGGAGAAGGTCCCGTGCGCAAATCCCTTTTCAAACCGGTGGTCGCATTGTTCGCCCTGGCCGTCCTCGGTGCCACGACAGGCTGCGGCACGAGCGACGACTCCCAGGGCGCCCCCGTACGGTTCAGCGGCCCCAAGTCGGGTGCCGCCATGCAGACCGCGCCGGCCAACCGGAACTCGCTGGTGCAGATGCCCACCCACCCGATCAACTTCCAGGAGACCAGCAAGGTCGGCGGAGCCGGGGAGAACACCCCCATAGCCGTGACCACCTACCACGGGAAGAAGTCCGGCTTCACGGGGAAGGTGTGGGTCTGGGCGCCGCCGGAGTACTACGAGAAGAAGAACGCGAACAAGGGCTTCCCGGTGATGGAGGCACTGCCCGGCGCCGAGGGCTTCCCGGTGAACTACTGGATCGGCTCCGACCTCAAGCTGGAGGAGAGCCTCGCCTCCTGGTCGAAGGCCGGCAAGAGCCTGCCGTTCATCGTGGTCATGCCGGTGCTCAACCCCAACGACAAGCAGTACTACGACGGCAGTGACATCCCGGGCCAGCCGAAGATGGGCACCTGGCTGAGCAAGGACGTCCCCGACCTGGTCCGGGAGAACTTCCGCACCCTGAAGACCCGTAACGCCTGGTGCATCATGGGCTCCTCGTCCGGTGGCTTCTCGGCGCTGAAGAACGTGCTGCAGAACCCGAAGGACTTCAAGGTCGCGATCCCCAACGGACCGGACATCGTGCCGGACTCGCCGCTGTGGCGGGGCCACCTCTCGGCGATGCGGGAGAACAACCCCGAGGTGCTGGCGCACCGGCTGATCGCCCGCGGCGGTCCCGAGGTCTATCTGGCCTTCCAGGACGGCTCCCGGGAGAACACCGTGCTGCCGAAGGTACGGAAGTTCATCGCGCAGTACGGGCACGGGCCGGTGAAGACGCGGCTGCAGATCGTGCCGAACGGCACGCACAGCGGCGCCACCTACGTCACGGGCCTGGGCATGGGCACCATGCAGTGGGTCAGCGCCCAGATGCAGGGGCCGACCGGCTGACGCCGGAGCGGGCCGGGAGGGCGGCCGCGGCGGACACCGGTCCGTCGCGGCCGCCCTCGTCGTATGCCGGGGATTCAGGCCGTGCGGTCGACGTCCTGGAGGGTGATCGGGTGCGAGTCCAGGCCGGCGCAGGGGCGGTGGAGCGGCGGGCGCCGCCGCTCCCGTTGGAGACCGGCGTTCGTGGCGCGATGCCCCCGCCGGTCCGGTGCCGCGTCAGGACACCACGTCCTTGCGGGCGAAGCCGCGGAAGGCCAGGGCGGTGAGCACCAGCGCGTAGGAGACCGACACCGAGGCCCCCTGGAGCATCCCGGACCACTCGGGCCGCGGCTGGAGCACGTCCGCCCAGGCGTACTGCCAGTGCGCCGGCAGCACCGCGCGCCAGCCGCCGAGCGCGGTGACCTGGTCGAGGACGTTGCCGACGATGGTCAGGCCGACGGCGCCGCCGACCGCCCCGAGCGGCGCGTCGGTCACCGTGGACAGCCAGAACGCCAGTGCCGCGGTGACCAGTTGGCCGACGAAGACATAGCCGGTCACCACCGCCAGCCGCAGCACCGCGTCGCCCGGCGCGAGCGCGCCCCCGGTGGGCAGTTCCAGCGGCCCCCAGCCGTATGCGGCGGTGCCCACCGCCAGCGCCACCAGCGGCAGCAGCAGCATCGCGGCGGCGCTGAACACCAGCCCCACGGTCAGCTTGCTCAGCAGCAGACGGGCCCGCGGCACCGGCGCGGCCAACAGATAGCGCAGCGATGCCCAGCTCGCCTCCGAGGCGACGGTGTCCCCGCAGAACAGCGCGACCGGCACCACCAGCAGGAAGCCGGCGGAGACGAACAGCGCGGTGGCGGCGAAGTTGGCGCCGGAGGCGGTGGCGGTGGTCATCAGGCTGATCCGGCCGCTGTTCCGGGTGCTCGGATCGCCGCCGATGGCGAACGCCGCGACCAGTACGAACGGCAGCAGCGCCAGGACGGCGGCGACCACCAGGGTGCGGCGGCGCCGGAGTTGGCGGCGGGCCTCGACGCGCAGCGGCAGGGTGCGCCGGGCGCGGTAGCCGGGTGCCGCCGGGGTGGTCGCGGTCATCGTCCGTCTCCGATCAGGGTGAGGAAGGCGTCCTCCAGGCGGCGGTGCGGGCCGACGCGGTGCACCGGGACCTCCAGCCGGACGAGTTCGGCCAGCAGGCGCGGGGTGCCGTCCGGTGCGGCGAGCCGGACGAGCAGGCCCTCCTCGGCGCGGACCGCCGAGACCACGCCGGGCAGCACCGCGACCTTCTCCAGCACCGCGTCGGCGAGCGGCGCGGCGGCGCCGACGTCGACCAGCACGGTGTCGCCGGAGCCCACGATGTCGGCCACCGGGCCCGCCTGGACCAGCCGGCCGCGGTCCATCACGACCAGATGCGTGCAGCTCTGCTCGACCTCGGCCAGCAGATGGCTGGAGACGATCACGGTGCGGCCGGCCGCGGCGTAGCGGATCATCACCTCGCGCATCTCGCGGATCTGCGGCGGGTCCAGGCCGTTGGTCGGCTCGTCGAGGATCAGCAGGTCGGGCAGGCCGAGCATGGCCTGGGCCAGCGCGAGGCGCTGCCGCATGCCCTGCGAGTAGGTGCGCACCGCGCGGTCCAGGGCGTCGCCGAGGCCGGCGATCTCCAGTGCCTCCTCGGTGTGCGCGTCGGCGGCCGGCCGGCCGGTCGCCTGCCAGTACAGGTCGAGGTTGGCCCGCCCGGACAGGTGCGGCAGGAAGCCGGCACCCTCCACGAACGCGCCGACCCGCGACAGCACCGGCGCGCCCGGCCGGACCGCCCGGCCGAACACCCGGACCTCCCCGCCGTCCGGGCGGATCAGGCCCATCAGCATCCGCAGGGTGGTGGTCTTGCCGGCGCCGTTGGGCCCCAGCAGGCCCAGCACCTGCCCGCGTTCGACCCGGAAGGTCAGGTCGCGGACGGCGTACCTGTCGGTGGACTTCGCGTAGCGCTTGGTCAGGCCGGTGATCTGCAGCGGGACGTCGGCCAGGGCCGGGTCGGGGGCCGGCGCCGCGGTCCGGCGGCGGCCGGTGAGCAGCAGCAGCGCGGCCACCGCCGCGGCGGCCGCGGGCAGCATCCAGGTCCAGGCGGGCAGCGGGGCGGCGGCGCCGCGCGCCTCGGGCACGGTGGGCACGTCGAGGGTGCCGCCGGCCAGTGCGACGGTGTAGGCGGCGGGCTCGACAGGGCCGGCGTAGCCCAGGTCGGTGGCGGCGAGGACCAGGCGCAGGCGGTGGCCGGTGGCGAAGTCGTGGTCGAGGGCGGGCAGTTGGAGCCGTACCGTCCGGCCGTCCCGGGCGCCTTCGACGCGGTAGGGCGTGACCAGTTGGGACGGCAGCAGCTGGCGGCCCCCGTCCGGGGCGACGTCGTAGAGCTTGGCGAAGACCACCGCGTCCGGGGAGGTGGAGCGGATCCGGACGGTGGCGGTGGGGCTGCCGGTGAGGTGGACGGAGGTGCGCAGCGGCGCCGAGTCGAAGTGCGCGTACTGGCCCGGGAAGTCCAGGGAGAGGCCGCCGGCGCCGAGCGCGGAGAGGTTGCCGAGGGCGCCGGCGCCGGGGACGGCGGAGATCGCGGGCGGGGCCGCGCCGGCGGGGTTGGCGAAGCGCTGCTCGCGGCCGGTCAGCGGGATGCGGCGCGGGTCGTGGTCCAGCCCCGGGTAGCGGTCGGCGCTCGCGCCGCTCAGCCGCACGGTGCCGTCGGTCGTGTTCACTCCCCCACTGCGGCTGATCCGGAACGCCGGCCCGGTGGCGGTGCGGGCGTCGCCCTTGAGGTAGCGGTCGAACCACGCGGTGGTGCGGGCGGCGGCCCGGGCGGTCTCGCGGTCGCCGCCGTCGTGCCCGCCGGCGAGCCAGTCGACGGCGACGGGGGCGCCGTTGTGGCGCAGCGCCCGCGCCATGGCGTCGGCCTGGCCGAGCGGGAACAGCGAGTCGGTCTGGCCCTGCATCAGCAGCGCGGGCACCTTGATGCGGTCGGCGACGGCGGAGGGGCTGCGGGCCTCCAACAGCCGGCGGGCCGCGGCGTCCGGCTTCCCGCTGACGGCGACGCGCTGGTACATCGCGCACAGGGCGGGCTGGAAGCGGCCGCAGCCGTCGGTCGGGGCGGATGCGGCGGACGGGTGGGACGAGTCGGAGGCGTCGGACGCGACGGAGCTGTCGGACGACTCGGCGGAGGCGGCCGGGGCGGGTGCGGCGGAGGGGGCGGCCGGGGCACCCGGGAGGGAACCCGCCGCACCCGAAGTGAAGAAGATCCCGGCCCACAGCTTCTTGAACACCCCGTTGGGGAACAGGGCGTCGGCGAGGTTCCAGTAGGTGAACTGCGGGGCGATCGCGTCGACCCGGGGGTCGTGCCCGGCGGCCAGCAGCGCGATCGCGCCGCCGTACGAGGCACCGGCGACGCCCACCCGCGGGTCGCCGGGCCGGTCGAGCAGCACCTCGGGCCGTCGGGCGAGCCAGTCGATCAGCCGGCTGACGTCGGCGACCTCGGCGTCCGGGTCGTTCAGCCCGATCTTTCCGGTCGACCTGCCGAAGCCGCGCGCGGACCACGTCAGCACCGCATAGCCGTCCCGGGCCAGTTGCTCGGCCTCCGCGCGGACGTCGGCCTTGCTGCCGCCGAAGCCGTGGCCGAGGAGGACCGCGGGGCGGCGGCCGGTGTCACCGGCGGTGAAGAACGAGGTGTCGATCCGCACGGTGCGCGGTCCGTCCGGAGTCTGCGGCATCGTCAGGAACCGGTCCTCGCGGTGCACCGCCGGCGGAGTGTCCGAGGCGGCGGCCACCCAGGTGCCGCCCCCTATGAGCAGGGCCAGTGCGCCCACGGCGGCGAACAGCCGGCGCCCGCGCAGTCGGAGATCCATGGGGTGAATCCTAGGTACCGGCCCCGGCCGGCGACCCGTCCCCCGGGCGGAACCGCGTGCCCTCCGGGGGCAGTAGAGCACCGTGGGCCCGTACCGCGTCCGTGGTACGGGCCCGAAGGCGCTCTGCCGGGATCAGTACTGCGGCGGGCCGAAGCCGCCCGGGGCCTGCGGCGGCTGCGGGGCCTGCGGCGGGCCGGGCGGCACGGGCGGGCCGCCGACCGGGGGCATGGGCGGCGGGCCGGGCTGCTGCCAGCCGGCCGGCGGGTAACCGGGGCCCGGCGGCACGAAACCGGGGCCGGCGAAGGCGACGGCCGGCGGCTGCGGCGGCTGCCAGGCGGGCGCCACCGGCTCGCCGCGGACCATCAGTGCCGCCAGCGTCAGCGAACCGAACAGGTCGAGCGCCAGCTGGACGTAGACGAGCACGCTCAGGCCGGGCGTCTCCTTGCTCATCTCCAGCAGCGAACCCGAGGCGAGGAACGAGACGACCGTCAGCACGGCGTCGGGCAGCAGGGCGACGGCCAGGCCGAGGGCGAGGCCGCGGGCCGCGCAGCCGCGCATCAGGGAGTTCAGGCCGGCGATCGCGGTCAGCGCGAGGAAGACCACCGCGTACCAGCCCGGGGCGAGCGCCAGCAGCGAGGACAGCACGCCCTTGCCGAGGTAGAGCGCGGTGAAGAGGCCGGAACCGCCCTGCGTCAGGATGTAGAGCTGGTAGGCGACATAGCCCAGCGCCATCGCGCCGAGCACCAGTCCGCCGACGACTCCGGCGGCCCGGGCGGGGCGGGCCGGCGGCAGGCCGGGGGTCGGGCGCGGCCAGGAGCGCATCCCGGCCAGCAGCACCACGCCGGCGACCAGCGTCAGCAGGAACAGCGGCAGCCCGCTGAGGAAGACCCCGTCGAAGGTGGCGGTGCCGGTCTCGGCGTTGCGGAACCAGCGCTCGTCGCTGGTGTGGTTGCCGACGCTGATCAGGGCCTGGAGGGCGGTGGCGAAGGTGACGGTGGTGGCCACCGCCAGCAGCCCGCCGGCCGAGCGGCGGCCGGCGAACGCGGCGCCGGCGGCGGTGAGTTGGACGAGGGCGAAGCCCAGCTGGACGGGGTTGGTGACCTCGTTGACGCCCGGTGGGCGGCGGCCGATCCAGCTGTCCCACACGCCGACGACGCCGAACGCGCCGAGGTCGACGGCCAGCCAGTACGCCGTCCACAAGAAGAACAGCAGACACAGGACACCCCCGGTGATCCGGGCGCCCTTGGCCAGCGCCATGCCGTGTGCCATCTCATCCCCCGTGTTCTCGCTGTCGCAACGCCCGCATCACGTGGCGCGACCAGCACCGTAGCAACGCACGCCCGCGAGGTCTCCCCCTGGGCCACGGCTCGGTGCCCCGCCGGCGGGCGGACACGGGCTCCCTGCCGACGGGGGTCCGGCAGGGAGCCCGGGCGGGAGCGCCCGTGAGGGGGCGCCCCGCCGGCCGGAGTCCCGGGCGTGGCTCAGTGGTTGCTCGGGAAGCCCAGGTTGATGCCGCCGTCGGCCGGGTCGGGCCAGCGGGTGGTGACGACCTTGCCGCGGGTGTAGAAGTGCACGCCGTCGTTGCCGTAGATGTGGTGGTCGCCGAAGAGCGAGTCCTTCCAGCCGCCGAAGGAGTGGTAGCCCACCGGGACCGGGATCGGGACGTTGACCCCGACCATGCCGGCCTCGACCTCCAGCTGGAAGCGGCGGGCCGCGCCGCCGTCCCGGGTGAAGATCGCGGTGCCGTTGCCCCACGGCGAGGAGTTCATCAGCTCGATGGCCTGCTCGTAGGTCTCGACGCGGACGACCGAGAGCACCGGGCCGAAGATCTCGTCGCGGTAGGCGTCCATCTCCGGCGTGACGTTGTCCAGCAGCGAGACGCCGAGCCAGTGGCCGGCCTCGTAGCCCTCGACGGTGTAGCCGGTGCCGTCGATGACGACGTCGGCGCCCTGGGCGGCGGCACCGGTGACGTAGGAGGCGACCTTGTCGCGGTGGGCCTTGGTGATCAGCGGGCCCATCTCGGAGGCCGGGTCCTCGCCGGGGCCGATGCGCAGCCGGTCGGCGCGCTCCTTGATCTTGCCGATCAGCGGGTCGGCGGTCTCGCCGACGGCGACGACCACGGAGATCGCCATGCAGCGCTCGCCGGCCGAGCCGTACGCGGCGTTGATCGCGGAGTCGGCGGCCAGGTCGAGGTCGGCGTCCGGGAGGACCAGCATGTGGTTCTTGGCGCCGCCCAGTGCCTGCACGCGCTTGCCGTTGGCGGTGCCGGTGGTGTGGATGTAGCGGGCGATGGGGGTGGAGCCGACGAAGGAGACGGCGGCGACGTCCGGGTGCGCGAGGAGGGCGTCGACGGCCACCTTGTCGCCGTTGACGACGTTCAGCACGCCGTCGGGCAGGCCCGCCTCGGCGGCCAGCTCGGCCAGCTTGAACGCGGCGCTCGGCACCTTCTCGCTCGGCTTGAGGACGAAGGTGTTGCCGCAGGCGAGGGCGATCGGGAACATCCACATCGGCACCATCGCGGGGAAGTTGAACGGCGTGATGCCGGCGACCACGCCCAGCGACTGGCGGATCGAGGCCACGTCCACCCGCGTCGACACCTGGGTGGACAGCTCGCCCTTGAGCTTCTCCGGGATGCCGCAGGCCAGCTCGACGATCTCCAGGCCGCGGGCGACCTCGCCGAGCGCGTCGGAGTGCACCTTGCCGTGCTCGGCGGTGATCAGCCGGGCCAGCTCCTCACGGTGCGCGTCGACCAGCTCGCGGTACTTGAACAGCACCGAGGTGCGCTTGGCCAGCGAGCTGGTGCCCCAGCTGCGGTACGCCTCCTTGGCCGTGCGGACCGCGGCGTCCACCTCCTCCACGGACGCGAAGGCGACCTGCTTCTCCTGGGCGCCGGTGGCCGGGTTGTAGACCGGGCCGAAGTTGCCGGAGACGCCCTCGACGGGCTTCCCGCCGATCCAGTGGTTGATGGTCTTCATGCCAGGGGCCTTTCGTGTGGTGCGAGCGGAGGTCAGAGGTGGCGGCGGCGGGCGGCGGCGTGCTCGTCGTACACCTTGCGGGCGGCGAGGGCCGCCGGACGCGTCGCGGTCTCGGCAACAGGTACATCCCACCAGGCCTGGGCGGGTGGCGCGCCCGGCACAGTGTCAGTCGTTCTGGTCTCCACGTAGACACATGTGGGCGTTTTCGCGCCGCGCGCCTCGGCGAGCGCGGTGCGCAGTTCGGCGACGGTCGTGGCGCGCAGCACCCGCATGCCCAGCGAGGCGGCGTTGGCGGCCAGATCGACGGGCAGCGGAGCGCCGGTGTACGTACCGTCGGCGGCGCGGAAGCGGTAGTCGGTACCGAAGCGCTCACCTCCGGTCTCCTGGGAGAGGCCGCCGATGGAGGCGTAGCCGTGGTTCTGGACGAGGACGAGGGTGATGTTGACGCCCTCCTGGACCGCGGTGACGATTTCGGTGGGGTTCATCAGATACGTACCGTCGCCGACGAGCGCCCACACGGGCCGGTCCGGAGCGGCCATCCGGACCCCGATCGCGGCCGGGATCTCATAGCCCATGCAGGAGTAGCCGTATTCGAGGTGGTACTGCCTGCGGGACCGGGCGCGCCAGAGTTTGTGCAGATCACCGGGGAGGGAACCGGCGGCGTTGAGGATGATGTCGGAGTCGTCGACGAGGGCGTCCAGGGCCCCGAGGAGCTGGGTCTGGGACGGCTGCGCGGCGGGGTCGTCGGCCGCGAAGGCGGCGTCCACCCGCCGCTCCCACTCCTCCTTGGCGGCGGCGTACCCGGCTTCGTAGGCCGCGTCGACGCGGTGGCCGGCGAGCGCCTCGCGGAGCGCGTCGAGTCCGGCGCGGGCGTCCGCGACCAGGGCGAGCGCGCCGAGCTTGTGGGAGTCGAAGGCGGCGATGTTGAGGTTGACGAAGCGGACTTCGGGCTCGGCGAAGAGGGTGGCGGAGGCGGTGGTGAAGTCGGTGTAGCGGGTGCCGACGCCGAGCACCAGATCGGCCCTCCGGGCCAGTCCGTCGGCGGTGGCGGTGCCGGTGTGGCCGATGCCGCCGACGTCCGCCGGGTGGTCGTACGCCAGCGAGCCCTTGCCCGCCTGGGTGGACGCCACGGGGATGCCGGTGGCCTCGGCGAAGGCCCGCAGCGACTCCTCCGCCTCGCTGTGGTGGACGCCGCCGCCCGCGACGATCAGCGGCCGGCGGGCCGCCCGCACGGCCCGGACGGCGTCGGCCAGGGCGTCGGCGTCGGGCGCGGGACGGGGCACCCGCCACACCCGGTCGGCGAAGAACTCCACCGGCCAGTCGTACGCCTCGGCCTGCACGTCCTGCGGCAGGGCGAGGGTGACCGCGCCGGTCTCGACCGGGTCGGCGAGCACCCGCATGGCCTGGAGGGCCGCCGGGATCAGCGCCTCGGGGCGGGTGATCCGGTCGAAGTAGCGGGAGACCGGGCGCAGCGCGTCGTTGACCGACACATCGCCCGCGGCGGGGACTTCGAGCTGCTGGAGCACCGGGTCGGCGGGGCGGGTGGCGAAGACGTCGCCGGGCAGCAGCAGCACCGGGATGCGGTTGACGGTGGCCAGCGCGGCACCGGTGACGAGGTTGGTGGCGCCCGGCCCGATGGACGTCGTCACGGCCTGCGCGGAGAGCCGGTCGCACTGCCGGGCGTAGCCCACCGCGGCGTGCACCATGGCCTGTTCGTTGCGCCCCTGGAGGTAGGGGAGCCTCGGCGGCCCGTCGGCCGGGCCCAGGGGGGCCGCGCTGCCGGACTCCAGCAGCGCCTGCCCGAGACCGGCGACGTTGCCGTGCCCGAAGATGCCCCAGCAGGCGGTGATCAGGCGGTGCCGGCGGCCGTCCCGCTCGGTGAACTGGTGGGCGAGGAACTCCACCAGGGCCTGCGCCACGGTGAGCCGGCGGGTGCCGGGCGCCCCGCTCGTCGCGTCGGTCGTCGGTTCGTGGATGGGCGCGGTCATCGCGGGTCTCCTGCCGGTGCTTGGTAGAGAGGGAGTCGGGGGTCGACCGGCTGCTGCGGCCAGGTCGCGCGGATCCAGCCGTGGTCGGGGTGGTCGCAGATCAGCCACTCGCGCTTCTCGCCCGGCCCCGCCATGACGTTGAGGTAGTACATGTCGTGTCCGGGCGCGGCGATGGACGGGCCGTGCCATCCGTCGGGGATCAGCACCACGTCGCCGGTGCGGACCTCGGCGAGGACGTCGGTGCCCCGCCCGTGTCCGGAGGGCGTCACCCGCTGGTAGCCCAGCCCCGCCGTGCCGTGGGCGGCGGCGATCTCGAAGTAGTAGATCTCCTCCAGCTCGGACTCCTCCCCGGGGCGGCACTCGTCGTGCTTGTGCGGCGGATAGGAGGACCAGTTGCCGCCGGGGGTGAGCACTTCCACCGCGATCAGCCGGTCGCACTCGAACACGCCGGCCGCGCCGAAGTTGTTGACCTGCCGGGAGCAGGTGCCGGTGCCGCGCAGCTCCACGGGCACGTCACAGGCGGCGCCGTGACGGGCCGGCAGCCGGCGCTCGCAGCGCGCCCCGGTGAGCGCGAACCGGCCGCCGGCCCGGCTGTCGATCCGGACCCGCGCGTCCCGCGGCACGTACGCGAAGTCCGTCACTCCGCTGAACACGCTCTCCCGCCCGGCCAGTTCGAACGTCCCGCCGCCGTCCACGGCCGCTTCGGCGTCGTGCGTCCGGACCGTGCAGCCGCCGGAGAGCGGCAGCACGATCCACTCGCTGTCGCCGGTGGCGAAGGAGTGGTGGCCGCCCGGCGGGAGTTCGAGGATCCGCAGCGAGGAGTGGCCCCAGCCGGCCTTCTCCGGCGAGACGTCGAGGGCGTACGGCCCGTCGGCGGCCCGGCCGGCCGCGAGGTGGAAGCCACCGCCGGACGCGGGACCGGCGGGCCGGCCGGCGCCCCCGCGGGCGGTGCGGTCGTCCGCGGCGACCGCGGCATCTGCAAACTCAGCACTCATGACTGCAAGTCTCCTACTCACCACTGACAGTGAAGTTCTCCGGCGGCGCGGCGGCGCTACAGAAGCCCCACGGCCGTGTCGACCGCGGCCGCCACATCGCCGTCCGCCGGGTAGAGCAGCGAGCGGCCGACGACCAGGCCGTGCACGGTCGGCAGCCGGAGCGCCTTGCGCCACTTCTCGTAGGCGGCCTCCTGCTCCTCCACCGTGCCACCGACATCGCCGCCCAGGAGCACGGTGGGCAGTGTGGAGGTCTCGCAGACCCGGGCCATCGCGTCGGGGTCGTCGGTGACCGGGAGCTTGAGCCAGGTGTAGGCGGAGGTGCCGCCGAGGCCGGAGGCGATGGCGACGGAGCGGGTGACGGCCTCCGGACCGAGGTCGTTGCGGACCACCCCGTCCACCCGCCGGGACAGGAACGGCTCGACGAACGTGGGGAGTCCACGCTCCGCCATCGCGTCGATGGCCCGGGCGGTGGCCTCCAGGGTGGTCAGCGACCCGGGGTCGTCGTAGTCGATGCGCAGCAGGAGCTTGCCCGCGTCGAAGCGGAGCCGGGCGATGTCCTGGGGGCGGTGGCCGGTGAAGCGGTCGTCCATCTCGAAGGCGGCGCCCGCGATGCCGCCCCGGTTCATCGAGCCCATGACGACCTTGCCTTCGAGGGCGCCGAGCAGCAGCAGGTCCTCCAGGATGTCGGCGGTGGCCAGCACCCCGTCGACGCCGGGCCGGGACAGCGCCAGGACCAGCCGTTCGAGCAGGTCGAGGCGGTTGGCCATGGCCAACCGGCGGTCGCCGACGGCGAGCGCGCCCCGGGCCGGGTGGTCGGCGGCGACGATCATCAGCCGGCCGCTCTCGCCGAGCAGCGGGCGCCGGGCGCGGCGCGCGGCGGCCTCCGCGACGGCTTCGGGATGCCGGGCCCGCAGCGCCGGGAGGTCACTGATCCGAGGGGTCAAGGCTCAACTCACCTTCTGGAGGACACGAGTGGGGGTGGTGGGGCGGGACGGGCGGGCGGTGGGACTGCGGGCGCTCTTCGGGCCCGCACCCCGCCACCGGTCCGCTCAGCGCCCCGCGAGGAACGCCTCGACCTCGCCGGCGGTCGGCATCGCGGACGAACACGCCAGCCGGGAGGCGACGATCGCCCCGGCGGCGTTGGCGTACCGCATCATCGGCTCCAACTCCCGGCCGGCCAGCAGCCCGTGGCACAGCGCCCCGCCGAACGCGTCGCCGGCCCCCAGCCCGTTGACGACCTCGACGGGGGTCGGCGGCACCTCGGCGGTGCGTCCGTCCCGGTGGACGGCGAGCACCCCCTTCGGCCCCTGTTTGACGACGGCCAGTTCGACGCCCATGTCGAGCAGCGCCTCGGCGCACGCCTTCGGGTCGCGCAGGCCGGTGGCGACCTCGGCCTCGTCGACGTTGCCGACCGCGACCGTCGCGTGCCGCAGCGCGGCCTCGTAGTACGGCCGGGCGGCTGCGCGCGCGGCGGCACCGGTCGCCCCGCCGTCCCCGGAGGCGCCGCCCTCCCCGCCCCAGAACATCGGCCGCCAGTCCAGGTCGAAGACGGTGATGCCCCGGCGGTCGCGGGCCTCCAGCGCGGCCAGGGTGGCGCCGCGGCTCGGCTCCTCGCACAGTCCGGTGCCGGTGATCCAGAAGATCCGGGCCGCGGCGATCGCCTCCCGGTCCAGCTCCTCGGGGTGGATGACCAGGTCGGGGGCCTTGGGGCGGCGGTAGAAGTAGAGCGGGAAGTCGTCCGGCGGGAAGATCTCGCAGAAGGTGACGGGGGTCGGGAGGTCCGCCACCGGGGTCACCCAGCGGTCGTCGACGCCGAAGTCGCGCAGCGCCTGGTGGACGTAGTCCCCGAACGGGTCCCGCCCGGTACGGCTGACGACGGCGCAGCGGCGCCCCAACCGGGCGGCCGCCACCGCCACGTTGGTGGCGGACCCGCCGAGGAACTTCCCGAACGTCTCCACCTGGGCGAGCGACACCCCGGCCTGCAACGGGTAGATGTCCACCCCGATGCGCCCCATGGTGATCAGGTCGTACGGCTCGGTCATAGACGCCCCTTCGGGTCGCCCGGCGCGGCGAGGGGGTCCCCGTGCTCAAGGGAGGCCGAGAGCTGGGGGAGGCCGGCGCGGCGGGTCGGTCGATCGGAACCGGCGGCACTGCCCACCGGTTCCCGCTCCGACCAAAGGTCTAACGGCCACCCGCAAAGCCTGTCAACACTTTGTCCTTACATTATGACGTCAACCACCTCATCCCGGCCACGAACCCCGCCATACTCGCCACAACCGCCCGCCTCCCACCGCCCTTCCCACCCCAAGTCCTTAAGTCCTTATGTCAGGACGAAGTCTTGACACTCCCCAGGGCGGCAGAGAGGCTGTGCCCCACAACCCACCCCAGCGCCTCCCGGTCACCGCCGACCGGCGAGAGGAGAGCCGCAGCATGTCCGCACCCCGTGCCGCCTCGCCCGCCCTGGACCGCCTCCGCATCGGTTCCGCCCCCGACTCCTGGGGCGTCTGGTTCCCCGACGACGCACAACAGGTCCCCTGGCAGCGCTTCCTGGACGAGGTCGCCGAGGCCGGCTACGAGTGGATCGAACTCGGCCCGTACGGCTACCTGCCGACCGACCCCGCCACCCTGCGCGAGGAGACCACCCGCCGCGGCCTCAAGGTCTCGGCCGGCACCATCTTCACCTCGATGCACCACGGCCCGTCCGTCTGGGACCGGACCTGGGCCCACGTCACCGAGGTCGCCACCCTCGCCCGGGCCATGGACGCCCGGCACCTGGTCGTCATCCCCTCCTTCTGGCGGGACGACAAGACCGCCGAGATCATCGAACCGCCCGAGCTGACCGTCGAGCAGTGGAAGCACCTGACCACCGGCATGGAGCGCCTGGGCAAGCGGGTCCGCGACGAGTTCGGCCTGGACATCGTCGTCCACCCGCACGCCGACACCCACATCGACACCGAGGAGCACGTCGAGCGCTTCCTCGACGTCACCGACTCCGACCTGGTCAACCTCTGCCTGGACACCGGCCACTACGCCTACTGCGGCGGCGACAGCGTCAAACTGATCCGCACCTACGGCGAACGGATCGGATACCTCCACCTCAAGCAGGTGGACCCCGACATCCTCGCCGACGTCGTCGCCAACGGCACCCCCTTCGGCCCGGCCGTCCAGCAGGGCGTGATGTGCGAACCCCCGCTGGGCGTCCCGGCGCTGCCGCCCGTACTGGAGGCCGCCCAGGAACTGGACGTCGACCTCTTCGCCATCGTCGAGCAGGACATGTACCCCTGCCCGCCCGACCGGCCGTTCCCGATCGCCCAGCGGACCCGCCGCTTCCTGCGGTCCTGCGGCGCGTGAGCCGGCCGGCAACACCCGTGACACGCGGGACGGAGGGCCGAGAGGCACCACAGATGGCCGAGACGGACGACACGAGGGAGAGGCAAGAGGTGAACGGGATGGACGAGAGGGACGAGACGCGTGCGAAGGAGCCGCGCGGGACGCTGGGCGTGGCGGTCATCGGCACCGGACGCATGGGGGCCGACCACGTGCGGCGCCTCGACGAGGTGATCAGCGGGGCCAGGGTGGCGGCCGTTGCCGACCTCGACGCCGACCGGGCGGGCCGCCTCGCCGACGGCATCGAGGGCGCCACCGCCTACACCGACCCGGCCGCCGCCATGGACGACCCCGGCGTGGACGCGGTACTCATCGCCTCGCCGGGCCCGGCCCACGAGGCGGCGCTGCTCGACGCCTTCGCCCGCGACCTGCCGGTGCTCTGCGAGAAACCGCTGACCCCCGACGCCGCCTCCGCGCTGCGCGTCCTCACGGCCGAGCGGAAACTGGGCCACCGGCGCGTCCAGGTCGGCTTCATGCGCCGCTACGACGCCGGCTACCGCACCCTGAAGTCCCTGCTGGACGGCGGCACTTACGGCCGCCCGCTGATGCTGCACAACAAGCACCGCAACGCCGACACCCCGCCCGGCTTCACCAACGCGATGATGATCAACGACTCGGTGGTGCACGAGATCGATGTGACGCGCTGGCTGCTGGACGAGGAGATCACCGCCGTACGCGTACTGCGGCCGGCACCGACCGGCAACGCGCCGGACGGGCTGAGCGACCCGCAGCTGATCCTCTTCGAGACCGCCGGCGGACAGGTCGTGGACACCGAGCTTTTCGTCAACTGCGGCTTCGGCTACCAGGTCGGCTGCGAGGCGGTCTGCGAAGGCGGCACCGCCCGGATCGGCGACGACCACGGGGTGTTCGTCAACACCGCCGGCCACTGGGGCGGCACCATCACCCCCGGCTTCGTGGAGCGCTTCGAGGACGCCTACGACCGGCAGGTGCAGCACTGGGTCGACGCCACCCGGCGCGGCGAGGTCGAGGGCCCCAGCTGCTGGGACGGCTATGCGGCCGCCGCGGTGTGCGAGGCGGGCGTGCGGGCACAGGCCACCGGGGAACGGGTCGCCGTGGAACTCGTCGAGCGACCGGACCTCTACCGCTGACCCCCCGAACCCTCGACCGAACACGACCCGCCCCGCACCGCCCCACCGAGCCGACCAGCCGCCGACCGACCACCGACAGCCACCCGAAAGGCCGCACCATGTCCGCCGCGCACGCCCCGATATCCGACCCGCCACCACCACCCGACCCGCCGTCCGCCCCGCCGTCGCTCCCGCCGTCCGCCCCGGCGAACGGGAGCTGACGATGGCAGCACCGACCAGTCGGTCCGCGCCCCCCGCCGGCCCGAAGGCGAACGGGAACGCCGGCAGCCCCCAGGGGGCCCGCGACACCAGACGCTTCATCGTCGCCATCGCCGCCATCGCGGCCCTCGGCGGGGCCCTGTTCGGCTACGACACCGGGGTGGTGTCCGGCGCACTGCCCTTCATGGAGCAGCACTTCGGCCTCACCTCCCTCAGCGAGGGCGTCATCACCAGCGCGCTCCTGATCGGCGCGGCGTTCGGCTCGCTGGCCGGCGGTCGGATGTCCGACGCGCTCGGGCGGCGCAACTCGCTGCTGTGGTCGGGCGCGGTCTTCATCGGCGGGGCGCTGGCCGTCGCGCTGGCGCCGACCGTGCCGTTCATGACCGCCGCACGCTTCGTACTGGGCCTCGCGGTGGGCAGCGCGTCCGTCATCACCCCGCTCTACCTGTCCGAGATCGCGCCGTCGCACATCCGTGGCCGGCTGGTGTCGTTCAACTCCCTGATGATCGTCAGCGGTCAGCTGCTGGCGTACCTCGTCAACGCCGTCCTGGCGCACTGGGAGGCGTGGCGCTGGATGCTGGGACTGGCCGCGCTGCCCGCGGTGGCGCTGTTCCTCGGCGTCCTCTTCCTGCCCGACACACCACGCTGGTACATCAGCCGGGGCCGGCAGGACGAGGCTGCCGCGGTGCTGCGCCGTACGCTGGCCGCCGACGAGGTCCCCGCCGAACTGGCCCGTATCGACCGGGCCCGCAACCTGGAGGCCGACGCCCGGCGCGGCGCCTGGCGGGAACTTCAACTCCCCTGGGTGCGACGGCTGCTGCTGGTCGGCATCGGGCTGGCGATCGTCCAGCAGATCACCGGGGTCAACGCGGTCATCTACTTCGCCCCCAAGATCCTGGCGACGACCGGCCTGGGCACCGGCGCCGCGATCACCGCCACCATCGCGGTGGGCGCCGTCTCGGTCGTCGCCACCGCGATCGGCATGTCCCTGATCGACCGGGTGGGCCGCCGCCCGATGCTCCTGTGGGGACTCTCCGGCATGGCGGTGTCGCTGGTCCTGCTGGGGGCGGCGTTCCACCTGCCGCACTCCACCGCCGTCAGCTACCTGGTCCTCGGCCTGATGGTCCTGTACATGGGCTTCATGCAGGCCACCCTCAACACCGGCGTCTGGCTGCTGCTGGCCGAGATGTTCCCGTTGAAGGTGCGCGGACTGGCCATGGGCGCCGCGGTGTTCGTGATGTGGCTGGTCAACTTCGGGATCGCACTGTTCTTCCCGGTACTGCTCGACGCGGTCGGCGCCGGGGCCACGTTCTGGCTCTTCAGCGCGATGTGCGTGCTCTCGCTGCTCTTCTGCAAGCGGTACGCACCGGAGACGAAGGGGCTGGCCCTGGAGGACCTGGAACAGGAACTGCGGCGGAGCTCGACGGGGACCGGGGAACCGGCCACGGACGAGCCCGCCCCGAGGCCCGCCCCCACCGGTCCGGCCGAACACGACCAACGGGCCTGACGGCCACGGCCCGCGACCCTCCCCTCGTGCAAACGGGTGCGCTCACATGCAACGCATCCAACGGGGGGAAGCAATGGAAGCCGTGAAAGCCGACACGGCTGCGGGCACGGGCGGAGGTACGGGCATGGGCATGGGTACGAGCACGCGCAGGGGCACGGGATCAGGAACGGGAACGGGAACCGTAGAAGGCGCAGGCCGGACCACCCGGCGGGCAGGCGCGCTCACGGCGGCCGCGGGCCTGCTCACCGCCGGGCTCCTCACCGGCCCGGCGACGGCCGCCGCACCGACCCGGCCGGACGCCGCACGGCCCACCGCACTGGCCGCCTGCGCCTACTACAAGGGGACCGCGCTCACGGTCCCCGGCCAGCACGGCAACCGCGTCCTACAGGTGCAGTGCCTCCTGGCGAACCGTCACCACCTCACCTGGAAGGACGTCACCGGCTCCTTCGGAGCGAAGACCCGCACCGCGGTGGAGAAGGTCCAGTCCGGGCACCGGCTGCCCACCGACGGCAGGGTCGACAAGAAGACCTGGCACGCCCTGTACTCCTGACCCCCGACCCCCGACCCCCGAGCGCGCCACCGCACCACCACGTGGACGTGGCATTCCGGCTCCCCGGCGCCCCGTCCGACCCGTCTCGTACGCCCGTGCGTTCCTCCCCCGTCACGGCTGTCACTGTTGCGCACGCCTTCCGTCACAGACCCTCAACAGCGCCTCGCGGGTGGTCGGACGGTGTCGTTGCCCAGGCACAGGGTGAGTGACGCCCCCGCACACAGCCCCGCGCCGGCTCGCCGGGCCGACCCTGTGTGCGGTGCCAAGGAGGTGCGCAAGATGACCGACCGCAGGCTCTGGTCGTACAAGGAGATCGCCGCCCATATCCAGGTGCAGCCGGACACCGTGCGTTCCTACCGCAAGCACGGTCTGCTGCCGGATCCGGATCTGGTGGAGGGCGGCAGACCGTACTGGTTCGCCGACACCGTAAGAGCCTGGGTGGCGCAGCGCCCACGCCAACGCGGCCGGTGGTGAACACCTGAGCCGGGCCCGCCGCGCCGCTACGGCGCGGCCGCCTCCCGAGGCGGCGCCGTGGAGCCTCTGACCTCCAGTTCCGGAGTGACGAGTTGATGGTCGGCGGGCGCGTCGGGGCGCGCCATCCGGTCCAGCAGACAGCGCGCGGCGCGGCGTCCCACCTCGTGGCTGGCGTTGTTGACCGAGTTCAGCCAGAGGTGGCGGATGCGGGAGAGGTAGGTGTTGTCGTAGCCGACGAGGGAGAGGTCGGCGGGCACGTCGAGCCCCAGTTCCCCGGCGGCGGACAACGCACCGATCCCGGAGAGGTCGTTGAACGCGAAGACGGCGGTGGGCCGGCGACCGCCCCGGGCCGGGCTGAGCAGCCGTACCGCGGCGCGGTAGCCACCCTCCTCCGTCCCGTCGCCGCTCGCCACCTGGGCCTGCGCGGTAAGCCCGTGGTCGCGCATCGCCGCCTCGAAGCCGCGCCGGCGCAGCTCGCCGACCAGGCCCTGTCCGGCGACATGGGCGATCCGTCGGTGCCCGAGGCCGATGAGGTGCTCGGTGGCGAGGCGGGCGCCGCGCTCGTCGTCGTTGGCGACGATGTCGGCCCGCGGCAGCCGGGGTTCGTGGTTGCCGGCGATGACGGTCGGCAGCCGCTCGGCGACCTCGGCGAGACCGGTGGTGTCCGGGAGGGTGCCGACGACGACCAGACCGTCGACCCGCAGTTCCTGGAAGGTGCGGGCGAACTCCTGGCCGGTCCGCCGGTCCAGCCGGCCGTCGGCCATCAGCATGCGCAGACCCTGGGCGTGCAGCAGGGAGTTGAGACCGTCCAGGACGTCAACGAACCAGGGGTTGCGCATGTCGTTCAGCAGGACGCCGACGGTGTGGGTGCGGCGGGCCACCAGGCTGCGGGCGGCGGCATTGGGCCGGTAGCCCAGTTCGTCGATGGCGGCCAGCACGGCCTGCCGTCTGGCGTCGCTGACCCGCGGCGAGCCCTGGAGCACGAGCGAGACCAGCGACTTGGAGACACCGGCGCGCTCGGCGACACCGCGAATCGTCGGAGGCCGGTCTGCGCCGGGACGCTCCGCGAGGGATTCGCCCGGTGACTCGTTGGACCGTTCCATGGGCGGGATCCTTCCATCGGCGCAGGTCGGCGTCAACGTATGCACGAACACACCACCGCGTTCCCGCAGTTGACCCCCACCCAAGGGTTGACATGCGGACATACGGACATGCAGGGTTCCCGGGAGGCAACTTTTGGACCGTTCCAACGCCGCGTGACCCCATGCCACCCCACACCCGTCTCGCGCCGCCCCCAGCCTCCCGGCCGCCCATGGCCCGCCCCTCCTGGCTCTCCCTCCCCCTCCCGCCCCTCCTCCACCACCTCCCACACGCCCTTCCCCCGCCCCCCTTTCTCCCTCTCCTCCCTCCTCCGCCTCCCGAAGGGAACCCCATGAAGATCGGTCTCATCGGCACCGGGCATATCGGTGCGTTCCATGCCGCGACCCTGCAGAACGTGCCCGGCGTCACCGGCCTCGTCGTCGCCGACGCGGATCCGGCGCGGGCCGCCGCACTCGCCGACACCCTGGGCGTACGGGCGACCGGCAGCATCGAGGCGATGTACGCGGAAGGCGTGGACGGCGTGGTGATCACCGCCGCGACCAGCGCGCACGCCGCGCTGATCCATCAGGCCCTGGACGCAGGCGTACCGGTGTTCTGCGAAAAGCCGGTGGCCCTGGACGTGCCGGGCACCCGCGCCATCGTCGAACGCGCCGAAGCCAGCACCGTGCCCGTACAGATCGGGTTCCAGCGGCGGTTCGACGCCGGGTACCGCGCGGCCCGTGCGGCGTTCCGCTCCGGCGAGCTGGGCTGGCTGCACACCCTGCGCGCCTGCACCAGCGACCAGTCCCCGCCGCCGGCGGCCTTCATCCCCACCTCCGGCGGGCTGTTCCGGGACTGCAGCATCCACGACTTCGACATCATGCGCTGGCTGACCGGCCGCGAGGTGGTCTCGGTCTACGCCCAGGGCGCCAACCGCGGCGCGGACTTCTTCGCCGACGGCGACGACGTGGACACCTGCGCCGCGTTGCTGCGCTTCGACGACGACACCCTGGCCACGGTCACCGCGACCCGCTACAACGGCGCGGGCCATGACGTCCGGCTGGAGGTCTGCGGTTCCCGGGGCGCCCGGTTCGTCGGCCTGGACGACCGGGCACCGATGCCGTCCGCCGAGGCCAAGCTGTCCTGGCCGCGGGCCGATGCCCCGTACGCCACGTTCATGGAGCGCTTCCACGACGCGTACGTGACCGAGCTGGGGGTCTTCGTCGAGGTGGCCGCGGGCCGTACGCCCAGCCCCTGCACCCCCGCCGAGGCGCTGGAGGCGCTGTATGTCGCGGAGGCGTGCGACCGCTCGCGGCGGACCGGTCGACCGGTGGCCGTCGCGGACGTCCGGGCCGCCGCGGGCGGCGGGGCGGCCCCCGGCGCGTGACCGGTCCAGGAGCCGACTCCAGGACCGGCTCCTGGACCGCTGCCATCGGTATGGTGCAGCATCTCGCGGCCGCCCCCGGAACGGAGTCGGGCGCACTGCCGCTGGGCGTACTGCCATGGGCCACACTGATGCTCGCCGCGCTGCTGGTGGGGTTCTCCAAGACCGCCGTCAGCGGCGTGGGAGCGCTGAGCGTGGCGCTCTTCGCGGCCGTGCTCCCGGCCAGGGAATCCACCGGTGTCCTCCTTCCGCTGCTGCTCGTAGGCGATGTACTGGCCGTCCGCGCCTATCGGGGGCACGCCGACCGGGCCGTGCTGCTCCGGCTGCTGCCGTCGGTGGCGGCCGGGGTGTTGCTCGGGGTGGTGTTCGTCGCGCGGACCGATGACGTCGTCATGCGGCGCACCATCGGCGTGCTCCTGCTGACGATGGTGGTGCACCACGGGTGGCAACGAACTCGCGCCGGCACCCACTCCCGCTCCTGGTCCCGGTCCCGCTCCCGATTCCGCGCCGACTCCCGCGCCCTGGCCGGGCTCCGGGCCGGCCGTCGCCCCCGCACACCTGCCCAGAAGCGAGCCCGGGAAAGTCAGGAGAGCCGAGAGAGCCGAAAGGGCCAAGAGGGCCGGGAAGATCAGGAGACTCAGGGGAGCCAGGAGAGTCAGGAGAGCCCCGCCAGCACCGGGACTACCCCGACGCCCCGTCAACACCGCCTGCGGACAGTGCTCTTCGGGCTGATCGCCGGCTTCGCCACCATGGTCGCCAACGCCGGGGGTCCGGCGATGTCGCTGTACCTCCTCTCCTCCGGTTTCGGGATGCTCGGGTTTCTGGGGACGGGGGCGTGGTTCTTTCTGATCGTCAATCTCGTCAAGGTGCCGTTCAGCGCAGGGCTGGGGCTGGTGACGGCGGACGGGCTCGCGCTGGACGCGTGGCTGGCGCTCGCCGTGGTCGTCGGTGCGGGTGCCGGGCGCGCGCTGGTGCACCGCATCGACCAGGGCGCCTTCGAGCGGCTGGTGCTCGCCTTCACCGCCCTCGCCGCCATCGGTCTGCTGCGCTGAGGCGAGGCGGGCTCGGGCTCGGGCGCCCCAGGGGCGGGACCGGGTGCCCGGGACGAGGCCCCGCCCACCCGGCGGCGCCCGACCGCGTCATCCGGTCGTCGCTCCGCCCGTGCGCTCCGGCAGCGCCACCCACCAGTCGTTGACCCGTATGAGACGGCCCTTGGGGTATTCGAGTTCGCGCTCTCCCCCGAGGGTGAAGCCGGCCTTGCGGCACAGTGCGTTGGACGCGGTGTTGGCCACCGAGGGGAAGGCGTGGACGGTGCGGTGCAGTCCTTCGGCGGCGGCCGCGGCGAGGA
Organism: Streptomyces sp. BHT-5-2; assembly: GCF_019774615.1. Lineage (NCBI taxonomy): Bacteria > Bacillati > Actinomycetota > Actinomycetes > Kitasatosporales > Streptomycetaceae > Streptomyces > Streptomyces sp. BHT-5-2. The sequence goes on from NZ_CP081496.1 coordinate 382,395, forward strand.
CCTGCCGGACCGCGGTCGTCGCGATGCCGCGGCCCTGGAATCCGGGCAGCACGCCCCAGCCCGTCTCGTAGACGGTCGCTCCCTGCCATTCCCGCTGCCAGAAGCCGACCGTGCCCACGGCCTCGCCGTCCGGCAGGAGCAGGATGCGGTACATCCGCCCCGGCCCTTCGGCGTCGAGGTATCTGCGGTGGCGCCGGATGAGCTGCTCCGCGGTCTCCGGCCCGCCCAAGTACCGGGTCATCTCGGGGGCGTTGGCCTTGCGGAGCAGGTCGAAACCGGCTTCCGTCCACGGCTCGATCCGCACCCCTGCTCCGGTCCTGACCGCTTCCCTGCCTGCTGCGTCTTCTCGTTCCGTCGTCATGACCCCAACGTTACGGGCGACCACTGACAGTCATGCCGGGGTGCTGGAGGACGCCTGGTCGTCGCCCTCCTCGCAGCCGGCTTCACGACCGGTCCCGCCCCCCGGCCCACGGGCCGTCCCGCGGTCGGCGAGCGGGAGTTCGCCGGTCACGCAGCGGTCGCTCCGGGCGCGCAGGGTACGGCGGCGGGCGGCCCATTGGACGCCGCCGCCGGCCATGGCGACGAGGGCGGAGACGCCGAGGCCGATGCCCGCAGCGCAGAGGCGGTTGCCGGCAGCGGCGGCGCTGCCGAGGTAGCCGAGGCCGATGGAGTAGGCCGCCCACAGGGATTCGGCGAGGCCGGCGCCGATCAGGTACTTGCGCGGGGAGTACCGCAGCACCCCGGAGGCCAGGGGGCCGACGATCCGCCCACTGGGCAGGAACCGCACGGCGATCACGAAGGGGACCCCGTGGCACCGGATCCGCCGACTGGTCCATTCGAGTGCCGTGCGGCGGCGCGGGCGGCGGAGCATCCAGGTGCGGACCGGACCGCCGAACCGCCGGGCGGCGAGGTACATCAGGGCGTCGCCGAGCAGGGCGCTGCCCGCCACGACGGCCAGGACGAGGGGCAGGGCGAGGTGCCCTTCGGAGGCGAGGACGCCGGCGGAGACCAGGAGGGCGAAGTTGGGGACCAGCGGCGGCAGGGTGGTGAGCGCCAGCAGGCCGTAGAGGGCGAATATGCCGTCCATCCGGCCGCCTCCTAGGATCCGCGCCCCGAGTACATCTCCCCAGGCTGACGCGCGGTGGGGTGAGCGGCAACGCGTGCGACCGAGGACCCCCGGGGCTGGATTCATACCCCTAGGGGGTATAAGGTTGCGAAAGCCGGGAGGACGACACCGGCCGCGCCACCACGCTCTCCCCCACCACTCGGGCACCACACTGAGCGCAACGGCCAGATCGCCCGTACCGGCACATGTCGGCACACACGGCACCACGAGGAGAATCCATGACCGAGAACAGCTCCTGCTGCACCCCTGACGCCTCCCGCCAGTCCGGCGGCGGCACTGTCCAGGCCGGCACGGTGACCACCACCTACAAGGTCACGGGCATGACCTGCGGGCACTGCGAGGGCGCAGTGTCGTCCGAGATCGGCGAGATCGCCGGGGTGAGCGCGGTGCAGGCGGTCGCGTCGAGCGGCCTGGTGACCGTCACCTCGCAGGCACCGCTGGACGAGGCGGCGGTGCGCGCGGCGGTGGACGAGGCGGGCTACGAGCTCGTGGGCCAGGTCTGAGCTCCGGCACGACGCCGTCACGCTCGTTCACGAGGCGCAGGGCGCACCCGCTCCGGCGGGGCGGCCTGCGCCTCGCGCGTCCCGGGAAGCACTCCCCCAACCGGGCACCCACGGTAATCACCGCAGACCGGGGCGATCAGCGACGAACGGCCACAACGTCAGAACACGGCCACGAAAATTCACATGGCCCTTACAACTGACACAACACCCATACCTCGGGGCGTCGATCTCCAAATGGAAGTCCTTGACCGTATTCGACCCCATATGGCATGAGACTCAGATCACACTCTTCGGAACGTAACCATCGAGGGGGGTCGCGAGTCTAACCGGGCAGTGCAGGCACCCCGGCGGGGCTTGCACTGCGAAAGCCGTGCAAGGTCTTGGGGGACCGCGCTCGGCTCCGCGTTGGCCGGGGCGACGCGCCCGGGGAGCTTTGAGCGGCCCTCCCGTATGTGCGCGTCCCGGCAGAGCGCGGTGCAACCCGGAACGCCCGGCCGGATCCCGTGGGGGGAATCCGCACCGGGACATGGGAAGCGCCCCGCACTCTGGACCCGTGGGGGGATCCGGAGGCGGGGCGCTTTTCGTTGTGCGCGCACGCACGCGGCCCCGGCACCGGCCTGACCGGCGCCGGGCGCTCCGCGTTTACGCGATTATCGATCACCAGTGCGTAGCAGCCGGGCTCGTCCGGCCGCTGCGCGAGGACCGGACTCAGCGCTCCTGGACGGGCACGAAGTCGCGCTCGACCACACCGGTGTAGACCTGGCGCGGGCGGCCGATGCGGGAACCGGGCTCGGTGATCATCTCGTGCCACTGGGCGATCCAGCCGGGGAGCCGGCCGAGCGCGAAGAGCACGGTGAACATCTCGGTCGGGAAGCCCATCGCCCGGTAGATCAGGCCGGTGTAGAAGTCGACGTTCGGGTAGAGCTTGCGCTCGACGAAGTAGTCGTCGGCCAGCGCGTGCTCCTCCAGCTTCAGGGCGATGTCGAGGAGCTCGTCCTCCTTGCCCAGCGCCGAGAGGACGTCGTGCGCCGCGGCCTTGATGATCTTCGCCCGGGGGTCGAAGTTCTTGTAGACGCGGTGCCCGAAGCCCATGAGCTTCACGCCGTCTTCCTTGTTCTTCACCTTGCGGATGAAGGTGTCGACGTCGCCGCCGGCGTCCCGGATGCCCTCCAGCATCTCCAGCACCGACTGGTTGGCGCCGCCGTGCAGGGGGCCCCAGAGGGCGTTGATGCCCGCCGAGATCGAGGCGAAGAGGTTCGCCTGCGAGGAGCCGACCAGGCGCACGGTGGAGGTCGAGCAGTTCTGCTCGTGGTCCGCGTGCAGGATCAGCAGCTTGTCGAGCGCGCTGACCACGACCGGGTCCAGCTCGTACTCGGCGGCGGGGACCGAGAAGGTCATCCGCAGGAAGTTCTCGACGTAACCGAGGTCGTTGCTCGGGTAGACGACCGGGTGGCCCACCATCTTCTTGTAGGCGTAGGCCGCGATCGTCGGCAGCTTGGCCAGCAGGCGGATCGTGGAGATGTTCCGCTGCCGCTCGTCGAACGGGTTGTGGCTGTCCTGGTAGAACGTCGACAGCGCGCTGACCACGGAGGACAGCATGGCCATCGGGTGGGCGTCCCGGGGGAAGCCGTCGTAGAAGCGCTTGACGTCCTCATGGAGCAGGGTGTGGTAGGTGATGTCCTGCTTGAAAGTCGCCAGCTCGTCGACGGTGGGCAGCTCACCGTTGATGAGGAGGTAGGCGGTCTCCACGAACGTGCTGCGCTCGGCGAGCTGCTCGATCGGGTAACCGCGGTAACGCAGGATGCCCTTTTCACCGTCGAGGTAGGTAATCGCGGATTTATACGCCGCGGTGTTGCCATAACCGGAATCCAGGGTCACCAGACCGGTCTGGGCGCGCAGCTTCGAGATGTCGAAGCCCTTGTCGCCGACCGTGCTGTCGACGACCGGGTAGCTGTATTCGCCGTCCCCGTAACGCAGTACTACAGAGTTGTCGCTCACGTCATCCCTCACCGACGTTGTGCCTCTTCTTCGAGGTGCCCTGACTGCCTATACCTTCCCCCATTTGGACCTTGGATGTGCACTCGGGGTCGGCCATAGGGCCTCATCGCGGCACTCAGTGCCGCGTTGGAGTCCATCCTGCTCCCGTTCGCCCCGATTGGGAAAGAGGGGAGACCTCACATCGCTCCGGTGAGCCGGTGATCCAGCGCGGTATGCCTACGACCGGCGGATACCGTGCGTACGGCCTGGCCGAGGGCCCTGCGCGAGCCCACCAGCACCACCAGGCGCTTCGCCCGGGTGACGGCGGTATAGAGCAGATTGCGCTGGAGCATCATCCAGGCGCTGGTGGTGACCGGAATCACCACGGCCGGATACTCGCTCCCCTGGGAGCGATGGATCGTCACCGCGTAGGCATGGGCGAGTTCGTCCAGTTCGTCGAAGTCGTACGGCACCTCCTCGTCCTCGTCCGTGAGGACCGTCAGCTGCTGCTCGACGGCGTCCAGGGCCGTGACCACCCCCACCGTGCCGTTGAAGACGCCGTTGCGGCCCTTCTCGTAGTTGTTCCGGATCTGGGTGACCTTGTCGCCGACGCGGAAGACCCGGCCGCCGAAGCGGCGCTCGGGCAGATCCGGACGCGCCGGGGTCACCGCCTGCTGGAGCAGGCCGTTGAGCGCCCCCGCACCGGCCGGGCCACGGTGCATGGGGGCCAGCACCTGGACGTCCCGGCGCGGATCGAGGCCGAACCTCGCCGGGATACGGCGCGCCACCACGTCCACCGTCAACCGGGCGGCCTCCTCCGCGTCCTCCTCGGGGAACAGGAAGAAGTCCTTCAGGCCGCTGGTCAGCGGGGGGACTCCGGAATTGATGCGGTGCGCGTTGGTGACCACACCGGACTCCTGGGCCTGGCGGAAGATCTTCGTCAGCCGCACCGCGGGGATCGGGCCCGGTTCGGCCAACAGATCGCGCAGGACCTCGCCGGCGCCCACCGACGGCAGCTGGTCCACATCCCCCACCAGGAGCAGATGGGCGCCCGGCGGGACCGCCTTGACGAGCTTGTTCGCCAACAGCAGATCCAGCATCGACGCCTCGTCGACCACCACCAGATCGGCGTCCAGCGGACGGTCCGCGTCGTAGGCGGCGTCCCCGCCCGGCTTGAGCTCCAGCAGGCGGTGCACGGTGGAGGCGTCCGCCCCCGTCAACTCCGCCAGCCGCTTGGCCGCCCGGCCCGTGGGCGCCGCCAGCACCACCCGGGCCTGCTTGGCTCGGGCCAGCTCGACCACCGAACGGACCGTGAAGGACTTGCCGCAGCCCGGACCGCCCGTGAGCACCGCGACCTTGCTCGTCAGCGCCAGACGGACCGCCGCCTGCTGCTCGGCGGCCAACCGCGCCCCGGTGCGCCGCGCCAGCCAGGCCAGCGCCCGGTCCCAGTCGACCCCCTGGAAGGACGGCATCCGGTCGTCGCCGGTGCGCAGCAGGCGGGTCAGCCGCCCGGCCAGGGAGATCTCCGCGCGGTGGAACGGCACCAGATACACCCCGGTGACCGGATCGCCGCCCTCCGCACCGGGGACCTTCTCCCGGACCACGCCCTCCGGATCCTCGGCCAGCTCGGCCAGGCAGTCGATGACCAGACCGGTGTCCACCTGGAGCAACTTCACCGCGTCCGCGATCAGTTGCTCCTCGGGCAGGAAGCAGTGCCCCTGGTCCGTGGACTGCGACAGGGCGTACTGGAGGCCGCACTTGACCCGCTCCGGGCTGTCGTGCGGGATGCCCACCGACTGGGCGATCCGGTCGGCGGTCAGGAAACCGATGCCCCAGACGTCGGCCGCCAGGCGGTAGGGCTGATTCCGCACCACGGAGATCGACGCGTCGCCGTACTTCTTGTAGATCCGCACCGCGATGGACGTGGACACACCGACGCCCTGGAGGAAGACCATGACCTCCTTGATGGCCTTCTGCTCCTCCCAGGCGGCGCCGATCAGCCTGGTGCGCTTGGGCCCCAGACCGGGCACCTCGATCAGGCGCCCCGGGTCCTTCTCGATGACGTCGAGGGTGTCGATGCCGAAGTGCTCCGTGATGCGGTCGGCGATCCGGGGACCGATGCCCTTGATCAGGCCCGAGCCCAGATAGCGGCGGATGCCCTGGACGGTCGCGGGCAGGACGGTGGTGTAGTTCTCCACCGTGAACTGCTTGCCGTACTGGGGGTGGGAGCCCCAGCGGCCCTCCAGCCGGAGCGACTCCCCCGGCTGCGCGCCCAGCAGTGCGCCGACGACGGTCAGCAGCTCACCGGAGCCACGGCCGGTGTCGACCCGGGCGACGGTGTAACCGTTCTCCTCGTTGGCGTAGGTGATCCGCTCCAGGACCCCTTCCACCACGGCTGCGTTGACCATGCCTCGACGGTACCGCCGGGCGCTGACAGCGCGGCGGGGACGGTGCGGGAGCCGGGCGGGCGACGGCGGCGGGCGTCAAGCGACATGGGCGGTGAAACGGGCGACGACCTCCGTGAGAACCTCTGCGCCGTCGCGGGACCACAGGGCCGGATTGAAGATCTCCACCTCGATGGGTCCCCGGTAGCCGGCCGCGTCGACCCGTTCACGGAACCAGCGCAGATCCACCGCGCCGTCGCCCAACTGCCCGCGCCCCAGCAGGACCCCCTCCGGGAGCGGGGTGATCCAGTCGGCGAGCTGAAAGGCGGCGATGCGGCAGGGGTGGGCGGCGCGGGCGAGCTGCGCGGCGAGCGTGTCGTCCCACCAAAGGTGGTAGGTGTCCACCACCACGCCCACCTGGTCGGCGGGGAACCGCTCCGCCAGATCCAGGGCCTGGGCGAGCGTGGAGACCACGCACCGGTCCGCCGCGTACATCGGGTGGAGCGGTTCCAGGGCCAGCCGCACGCCGCGCTCTGCCGCGTACGGGGCCAGTTCGGCGAGCGCGTCGGCGACCCGCTCCCGGGCGCCGGGCAGATCCCGGCTGCCCGGCGGCAGCCCGCCGGAGACCAGGACCAGGGTGTCGGTCCCCAGGGCCGCCGCCTCCTCGACGGCCGCCCGGTTGTCGGCCAGGGCCGCCCGGCGCTCCCCCCGATCCTCGGCCGTGAAGAAGCCGCCCCGGCAGAGACTGGTGACGGCCAGCCCGGCGTCCCGTACGAGACGGGCCGCGGCGCGCACCCCGTAGGCGCGCACCGGAGCCCGCCACAGGCCGACGCCCCGCAGGCCCGCCCGGGCGCAGCCGTCGGCGAGTTCGGGCAGCGACCACTGCCGGATCGTCTCCTGATTGAGGCTCAGACGGGAGAGCAGGGGCGGCGGCTCGGTGTACGTCACAGGCTGCCCGCCTCCTCGCAACCATGGACGGCCAGCAGCGCGCGCATTTTGGCGGCGGCCAGGTCCGGGTCGGGGAACAGGCCCAGCGCGGCGCCGAGTTCGTGGGCGCGGCGCAGATGCGGCAGGGAGCGGGCGGACTGCAGACCACCGACCATGGTGAAGTGCGACTGGTGCCCGGCCAGCCAGGCGAGCAGGACCACGCCGGTCTTGTAGTAGCGGGTGGGCGGCGCGAAGAGATGCCGGGCCAGGGGCAGGGTCGGATCGAGGACGGCGCGGAAGCCGGCCGGGTCGCCGGCGTCGAGACGGCACAGGGCCTCGGCGGCCAGTGGGGCGAGCGGGTCGAAGACGCCCAACAGGGCGTCGCTGAAGCCGTGGGCGTCGCCGGCGATCAGCTCCGGATAGTGGAAGTCGTCGCCCGTGTAGCAGCGCACGCCCGCACCCTCCTCCTTGCCCGAGGTCCTTGCGTCCGCCCCGACTGCCGCCAGCCGGCGGCGCAGCCGTACCTCCCGGGAGGCGTCCAGGAGGGAGACCTTGACACCGTCCACCGCGCCGGGATGGTCGGCGACGATGCCGAGCAGGGTCTCCGTGGCGGCGTCGAGGTCCCCACCGCCCCAGTAACCGGCCAGCGCCGGGTCGAACATCGGGCCGAGCCAGTGCAGGATCACCGGACGGGAGGTCTGGCGCAGCAGGTGGCCGTAGAGGTCGCGGTAGGCGTCCGGGCCGGCGCCGAGCGCGGCGAGCTGGCGGGACGCCATCAGGACGGGCCGGGCGCCGGCGTCCTCGGCCACGGCGAGCTGCTCCTCGTAGGCGGCCCGGACATCGGCCAACGTGGCACCGGACGGCGGGAGTTGGTCGGTACCGATGCCGCAGGCCAGAAGGCCGCCGACGGTACGGGCCTCGGCGGCCGTACGGCGGATCAGCTCGGCGGCGCGCGGCCAGTCCAGGCCCATGCCGCGCTGCGCGGTGTCCATCGCCTCGGCCACGCCCAGCCCGTGCGCCCACAGGTGGTGGCGGAAGGCGAGGGTGGCGTCCCAGTCGAGGGCGGCCGGGCCGTCCGGTGTGGTGTCGGCGCGCGGGTCGGCGACCACATGGGCGGCGGCGAAGACCGTACGGGAGCGCGGCCGCGGCGACGTCCCGGACGGGGAGGCGGGCCCCGGCGCGGTCACCGGGACGGCTCCGGAACGGGCAGCCGGCGGCCCTCCGCCGAGGAGCGCAGGCCCAGTTCGGCGAGCTGGACGCCGCGGGCGCCCGCCCAGAGGTCCCAGTGCCAGGGCCCGTCGGCCACCACATGCCGGAGAAAGAGCTCCCACTGGGCCTTGAAGGCGTTGTCGAACTCCCCGTTGTCGGGAACCTCCTGCCACTGGTCGCGGAACGGCTCGGTGGAAGGGAGGTCGGGGTTCCAGACGGGTTTGGGGGTGGTGGCGCGGTGCTGGACGCGGCAGCGGCGCAGGCCGGCGACGGCGGAGCCCTCGGTTCCGTCGACCTGGAACTCCAGGAGTTCGTCGCGGTGCACCCGGACCGCCCAGGAGGAGTTGATCTGGGCCAGGACGCCGCCGTCCAGTTCGAAGAGGGCGTACGCCGCGTCGTCGGCGGTGGCCTCGTAGGGGGCGCCGGACTCGTCCCAGCGGCGCGGGAGGTGGGTGGCGACCCGGGCCTGGACGGCGCGGACCGGCCCGAACAGCTCGCGCAGCACGTACTCCCAGTGCGGGAACATGTCGGAGGCGATGCCGCCGCCGTCCTCGGCACGGTAGTTCCAGGAGGGGCGCTGGGCCGACTGCCGGTCGCCCTCGAAGACCCAGTAGCCGAACTCGCCCCGCACGGACAGGACCCGGCCGAAGAAGCCGCCGTCCAGGAGGCGCCGGAGTTTCCGTAGCCCCGGGAGGAAGAGCTTGTCCTGGACGACGCCGTGTTTGACGCCGGCCTCCTGGGCGAGCCGGGCGAGTTCCAGGGCCTCGGTCGTGCGGGTGGCGGTGGGCTTCTCCACGTAGAGGTGCTTACCGGCGGCAAGCGCTTTCTTCACGGCCGGTACGCGGGCGGCGGTCACCTGGGCGTCGAAGTAGATCTCGACGGTGTCGTCGGCGAGGACGGTGTCGAGATCGGTGCTCCAGGCGAGGCCGTACCGGTCTGCCAGCGCCCGGACCCGCGGCCCGGAGCGGCCGACCAACACCGGCTCCGGCCAGATCACCGTGGAGTCGTCGAGCGGGAGTCCACCCTGGTCACGCAGGGCGAGAAGGGAGCGGACCAGGTGCTGGCGGTGGCCCATGCGCCCGGTCACGCCGTTCATGGCGATGCGTACGGTCCTGCGTGTCACGGCCCGGCCTCTCTCGCGCTCGGTGGGCGGAGTGGGTGCGGAGTGGGAGGTGCGGAGGGGTGCCTGTGGACAGTAAGCGCTTTCTTCGAGAACGGACGCTAGCCTGCGTGGCAGGTCGCCAACAAGGGTGTGTTCGGCAGGCATTGAGCGGACATCGAGACGTGCGGGAGGTGCGTGATGGCGGTGACGCTGGCGGATGTGGCGGCACGCGCGGGGGTGTCGTCGGCGACCGTCTCGCGGGTGCTCGGCGGACGCTATCGGGTGACGGAGGGCACCCGCGGCCGGGTGCTGCAGGCGGTGGCGGAGCTGGAGTACGTCGTCGACGGCCCGGCGAGCGCACTGGCCGGCGCCGGTTCGGACCTGGTGGGCATCCTGGTCCACGACATCGCCGACCCGTTCTTCGGGGTGCTGGCGGGCGCCGTCCAGGGGGAGTTGGGCGGGACCGCCGGCCCCTGGGGCGAGAAGCTGGCGGTGGTGTGCAGTACAGGCGGCTCCCCCGAGCGCGAGCTGGACTATCTCACCCGTCTCCAGCGGCAGCGGGCGGCCGCGGTGGTGCTGACCGGCGGCGCCCAGGAGGATCCGGGGCACGCTCGGGCACTCGCCGCCCGATTGGCTCGACTGACCGAGGCGGGCACCAGGGTGGTGCTGTGCGGCCGCCCCCGCCCGGAGCCGCCCAGCGCCCAGGACGGGCAGGAGGCAAAGACGAAGAGGAGACCTCCACGTCTCACCGGACGGCCCCGAGCCGCCACACCACCCATCACCCTGGCGTTCGACAACCGCGGCGGCGCCCGGCGGCTGACGGGGCATCTGCTGGCGCTGGGACACCTCCGGATCGGCTGCGTCGCGGGCCCGGCCGGCCGCACCACCACCGCCGAGCGCCTGGCCGGCCACCGCGACGCGCTCGCCGCACACGGCATAGCGGACGCACCGGAGCGGACGGTCCCCGGGGCCTACGACCGCGCCTCGGGCTATGACGCGGCCCTGGAGCTGCTGCGCCGGGAACCTGCGCTGACGGCCGTCGTGGCGGCCAACGACACCGCCGCCCTGGGCGTGTGCGCGGCGCTGCGCGACCGGGGCCTGCGAATACCCGAGGACGTCTCGGTCGCCGGTTTCGGCGATCTGCCGTTCAGCGCCGACGCCACGCCCGCGCTCACCACCGTGCGACTGCCGCTGCGGGAGGCCGGGGCGCGGGCCGGGCGGCTGGCGGTGGGGCGGGTGGCGCCACCGCCGGGCGGGGTGGCGACGCTGCCCGCGGAGCTGCTGGTCCGGGAGTCGACGGGGCCGGTGCGGTCCGGGGCGACCGCCGTCGAGGGCGTCCGCGGCGCGGTTTCGGGTGGGACCGGCTCGGGCAGGTCTGGCGGCTGACGTGACACACCCAGCACGGCACTGAAGGTCAACGGGGCGGACGGGGACGCGGACGGGGATGCGGACGCGGACAAAGGCGCCGGAAGACAGGACTGACGGGCGGGACGAACAGAAGGCACAGGCTGGACAGGCGGGACGAACGGAACGAACAGACGGGCCAGACAGGACAGGCGGGACGAGCGGGACGGATACGACGGGACACGACGGGAGGCGATATGGACGAGGATCGCGGCGCACTGGTCGGCATCCGGCCTGCTTTTTCGACGCTCGGGGTGCCGGGAATGCCGGTGGATGAGGTGGTGCGGCTGGCCGCCCAGTACGGATATCAGGGGGTGGAGCTGCGGGCCCACCCCGAGGAGCCGGTCCACCCACTGCTGGGCATACGGGAACGCGCGGCGGTGCGCGGGCGCTTCGCGGACGCGGGCGTGCAGGTCCTGGCCGTCGCCGGGTACGCCAAGGTCGCGGCGGAGTGTCCCGGGGCGGCGGCCGAGGCGGCGCTGGCGCACGAACTGACCGAACTGGTCCTGCTGGCAGCCGACTTGGGTGCCCGGTACGTCCGGGTCTTCCCCGGCGGCGGCGACCGTCCGGCGGAGCACGCGGCGGCGGACGCAGTCCGGCGACTGGCCGCGGTGGCACCACTGGCCGCCGAGCGCGGGGTGCGGGTACTGCTGGAGACCCATGACTCGCACCGCACCGGAGCAGCAGCGGCCCGGATCCTGGACGCGGTGGACGATCCACACGTGGGCGCGCTGTGGGATGTGCTGCACAGCTGGCTCGGCGGGGAGGCCCCCACGGCGACCCGCGCCGCACTGGGCCGACATCTCGGATACGTACAGGTCAAAGACGTGGCATCGCCTCACGACCTGACGCCGCTTCAGCTGGGAGCCGGAGCACTGCCACTAGCGGAAGTGGTGACGACAGTGGTGACGACACTCGATCCCGGGCGCATCGACTGGTGGTGCTGGGAATACGAGAAGCGCTGGTATCCGAACGCGGCGGAACTCCCGGCCCTGCTGAAGCAGGGCCGGGCACACCTGGACCGGCTGACCGAGGAGGCGAGCAACCAAGGCTGACTCGAGGAAGAGGAAACGGATGCACACCAAGGCAGGCGGGCCGGCCCCATGAAGACGGGGCAGACGGGCACCGGCCCGCACAAGCACGAGCGGCGGCACGCCAGTCGAGGCGATGCCCCAGGTGCGCGGCAGACCGGACCAGGGCCGATGCCCCAGGTGCGCGGCAAACCTGGCCGGGACGGGCCAGGCCATACAGACAGGAACAGCACCTCACCCAGCACCCGACAACACAGAGACAAGCAACACCGTCACCGCCACCGCCAGGATCAGGCCGCCACCGCAGACAGGCCCACCGTAAGGAACAAATCACTCTCCGTAATCGTTGCAAGTATAAGGAAGCACGCGCGAGCCCAACCCCGCCCCACCGCAACCCCACCACACCCCACCCGCCACCGCAATCCCTGAACGACGCCGACGTCCACCGTCATTGACCGGCAGTTGTTTTCCGGCTATCCGTGTCTCCTTGGAAGTTTCCTTCACGCGTTCGAGGAAGCCCCCCGGAAGGAGCGCAGATGCACTCCAGACGTACCGTCCTGACCACCGCCGCCGCAGCCGCAGCGACCGCCGCCCTGGGCGCCGGCCCCGCGCACTCCGTCCCCTCCCCCACTCCGCAGCCCTCGCGCGCCACCCTGGACCGGCTGCGCCGGCTCATCGCCCGGATGTCGCCGGAGGAGAAGGCGGGGCAACTCTTCGTGATGCGGGTGTACGGGGAGTCCGCCACCGACCCGGACCCCGCCGACGTCGCGGCCAACCGCAAGGAGATCGGGGTCGACAACGCCGCCGAGCTGATCGCCAGGTACCACGTCGGCGGCATCATCTACTTCGGCTGGGCGCACAACACCCGCGACCCGCACCAGATCGCCGAGTTGTCCAACGGCATCCAGGATGCCGCCGCCGACCTGCGCGTGCCCGTCCCGGTGCTGATCTCCACCGACCAGGAGCACGGCATAGTGGCGAGGATCGGGGAGCCGGCGACGCTGCTGCCCGGGGCGATGGCGCTGGGTGCCGGCGGGTCCGTGGAGGACGCCCGAACGGCCGGGCGGATCTCCGGGCAGGAGTTGCGGGCGATGGGCCTCCGGCAGGACTACGCGCCGGACGCGGACGTCAATGTGAACCCCGCCAACCCGGTCATCGGCGTCCGCTCCTTCGGGGCCGACCCGGAGGCGGTGGCCCGTATGGTCGCGGCCCAGGTGGGCGGCTATCAGGACGCGGGGGTGGCGGCGTGTGCCAAGCACTTCCCCGGGCACGGGGACACCGATACCGACAGCCACGTCGGGCTGCCGTACATCCACCACAGCGCCGAGGAGTGGGAGCGGCTGGACGCGCCGCCCTTCAAGGCGGCGATCGCCGCCGGGATCGACTCGGTGATGACGGCGCACATCGTGGTGCCGGCCCTCGACCCCAGTGGTGATCCGGCGACGCTGTCCCGGCCGATCGTCACCGGCATCCTGCGGGAGCGGCTGGGTTACGACGGGGTGGTGGTGACCGATTCGCTCGGCATGGAGGGCGTCCGGGTGAAATACGGGGACGACCGGGTGCCGGTGCTGGCGCTGAGGGCCGGGGTGGACCAGTTGCTGAACCCGCCGGATCTGTCGGTCGCGCACGGCGCGGTCGTCCGGGCGCTGCGGGACGGGGAACTGAGCGAGCGGGAGATCGACGCCAAGCTGCTGCGGATCCTGTTGCTGAAGGAACGCCGGGGGCTGTTCGACGACCCGTACACCTCGCGGCAGCAGGTGGACCGGGTGGTGGGGACGCGGGCCCACCGGGTCGCCGCGGACCGGATCGCGGACCGCACCACGACGCTGCTGCGGAACGACGGCGGGCTGCTGCCGCTGTCCCGGCGGCGGACCGGGCGGCTGCTGGTGGCCGGGGTGGACCCGGCCGCGCCGACCGGCACCGGCGGCCCGCCGACCGAGGTCCTGGCGCGGGAGCTGACCCGGCTGGGGTTCGAGGCCACCGCGCTGTCCACCGGGACGGCGCCGTCCCGGCAGGCGATCGCCCGGGCGCGGGCGGCGCTGGGCCGGCGGGACGCGGCGGTGGTGGCGACGTACGACGTCACCGCGTCGTCGGCGCAGCGGACGCTGGTCGCGGAGCTGCTGGCCACGGGGAAGCCGGTGGTGCAGCTGGCGATCCGCAATCCGTACGACATCGCCCTGCTGGACGGTGTGGAGGCGGCGCTGGCCAGCTATTCGTGGACGGATGTGGAGCTGCGGGCGGCGGCCCGGGTGATCGCCGGGCGGCGGGATCCGAAGGGCCGGCTGCCGGTGCCGATAATGCGCGCGGACGCGCCGCAGACCGCGCTGTACCAGATCGGGCACGGGCTGCGGTACTGAGGGCGGCGGGCCGGTGGGTGCGTGTCCTCGCCTCGGGAGGACACGCACCCGCCGCGCGTCCGGGCGCCCGTGTGCCGTCCGGCAGGGCGCGCGGGGGGGCGCGGGCCTAGGGCCGCGTCACGGCCGCAGGGTCGTGCTCCGGGAGAGCTGCGAGCGGTCGAGGCGGCTGTCGGCCGGGGCCTGGGCGACGGCCCGGCCGTCGGCGGGCACCGGGAGCCCGGCCCAGGTGAGCAGTTCGGCGGTGGCCTTGGTGCGGTCGGCGTCCTTGAGCGTCGCGATGTCGGCGCCGTGGTTGCCGCCGGGCACGGTGAAGAGGTACGAGTCCCGGGCGCCGCGGCCGAGTTCGAAGTGCTTGGCGCTCCAGGGGTCGTACTGCCCGTTGACGAACATCATGCGGGTGGCGTGATGCCGGACCCAGCGGTCGACGTCGGGCATGGCGCGCCGGTCGAAGCGCATGGGGATCGACCGGGGCACGAAGCTGCGGGAGTCGTTGATGCCCGGGTAGCGCAGCAGGCCGCGGAGGTTGGGGTAGTGGTACTTGGGCTCGCCGAGCTGGGTGCCCGCCTGGTAGTAGTACGGCTCGAACTTCGCCAGGCCCTGGTCGGTGTAGGAGTCGAAGCCGCCGACCTTGTCGATCCAGGTCCACAGGGTGTCGGTGGAGGCGGTGGGTGCGGGCACCTGGGCGCAGGCGGTCTTGGCGGGCTGGTACTGCCAGAAGCCGAAGACCAGGTCGGTGACGAGGACTTCGTAGGCGCGGTCGGCGGTGCCGATGAGGCTGAAGGTGCGCTTGTTCTCGCCGGCCCACTTCTCGTAGCGGTTGACCATCTCGTCGCGGCGGAGCAGTGCCTCGCGTTCGATGCGGCCGACGGCGGCGCGGCACTCGGGGGTGCCGACGGTGGCGAAGAAGCGGTCGTAGGGGGTGGTGTCGTCGCGGTCGGTGTTGTTGGGGGCGACGTAGGCGACGGTGCCGTTCATGTCGTGCGGGAAGAAGCGGCGGTAGTAGGTGGCGGTCATGCCGCCCTTGCTGCCGCCGGTGGCGATCCAGTTCTTGGGGTAGAGCGTGTGCAGCGCCTGGAAGACGCGGTGCTGGTCGGTGGCGGCCTGCTGGATGTCGAGTTTCTTCCAGTCGGTGGGCACCGGGCGGGACGGGGTGAAGTAGCGGTATTCCAGGGAGACCTGGTTACCGTCGATGATCTTGGTGGGTTCGCTGCGGGACGGGGTGGTGCTGACGTTGTAGCCGGAGGTGAAGAACACCGTCGGGCGGTCCACGGACTTGTGGAGCAGGGTCAGCCGCTGCTGGAACGTGCCCTTCTCCGGGTGCCGGTGGTCGATCGGCTGGGTGTATTCGAGGACGAAGTAGCGGTAGTCGTCGACCGGTTTCTCCTCGACGAGGCGCATTCCGGGGATCGCGAGGATCCGGTCCTTGATGTCGGTGGTGCCGGGTCCGGCGGTGGTGGCCGCTCCCGCTGGTGCGCCGACGCTCGCCGCACTTATGAGTACGGCGAGCGTCAGCAGCCATCTTCTGCCCTTGCGCATGGGCCCTCCCCTTGGGGTGACAGAGGTCGGGCCGAACCTATCCGCGCGGCGGGGGCACCACCAGCCCCCATTGGGGCGCTGAGATCACACCGTGAGGGGCTCCTCCTCGCCGGTGAAGGTCCGCCACAGCTGTGCGTAACGGCCGTCGCGGGCGAGGAGTTGGGCGTGGGTGCCGTCCTCGACGATCCGGCCGTGGTCGAGGACGACGACGCGGTCGGCGCGGGCGGCGGTGGTGAGGCGGTGGGCGACGATCAAGGTGGTGCGCGCGCCGGCGCTCGAGGAGGGGTGGCGGTCGGGCGACGGGCGGGCGGTGCGGGCTCCGGTGGTGCCGCCGGTGAGCCGGTCGGTGGCCTGGTTGACGACGGCTTCGGTGGCCAGGTCCAGGGCGGCGGTGGCCTCGTCGAGCAGCAGGACGTCGGGGTCGGTGAGTTCGGCGCGGGCCAGGGCGAGGAGTTGGCGCTGTCCGGCGGAGAGGTTGCGGCCGCGTTCGGCGACCTGGTGGAGGTAGCCGCCGTCGAGGGTGGCGATCATGGGGTGGGCGCCGACGGCGCGGGCGGCGGCCTCCACTTCGGCGTCGGTGGCGTCCGGGCGGCCGTAGGCGATGGCGTCGCGGACGGTGCCGGGGAAGAGGTAGGACTCCTGGGGGACGACGCCGAGCCGGCGGCGGTAGCCGGTCAGGTCCAGTTCGCGCAGGTCGGTGCCGTCGACGCGGACCGTGCCGGAGGTCGGGTCGTAGAAGCGGGCGACGAGTTTGACGAGGGTGGACTTGCCGGCGCCGGTCTCGCCGACGAAGGCGACGGTCTGGCCGGCGGGGATGGTGAGGTCGATGCCGGTCAGGGCCGGTTCGTCGTGGTCGCCGTAGTGGAAGTGGACGTCCTCGAAGGAGAGGGCGCCGCGGAGCGCGGGGACGGGGCGGGGGTGTTCGGCGGGCGGGGTGGAGGTGGGCCGGGCGAGCAGTTCGCCGATCCGGCCGAGCGAGACGGACGCCTGCTGGTAGCCGTCGAAGACCTGGGAGAGCTGCTGGACGGGGGCGAAGAACAGGTCGATGTAGAGGAGGTAGGCGACCAGGGCGCCGGCGGTGAGGGTGTGTGCGCCGATCCGGTCGGCGCCGACGACCAGGACCAGGGCGGCCGCCACGGAGGACAGCAGCTGGACGAACGGGAAGTAGACGGATATCAGGAACTGGCCGCGCACCCGCGCCCGGCGGTAGGCGTCGCTGTGTGCGGCGTACCGTTCGGCGCCGTGGCCCTCGCGGCGGAACGCCTGGACGATCCGGAGTCCGGCGACGCTCTCCTGGAGGGCGCCGTTGACGGTGCTGATGCGTTCACGGGCGAGCTCGTACGCCTTGACGCTGCGCTTGCGGAAGACGTAGGTGGCCAGGGCGAGCGGGGGCAGGGTGGCGAAGACGACCAGGGCGAGCTGGACGTCGATGGCGAAGAGGGCGACGAGTATGCCGAAGAAGGTGAGGACCGAGACGACGGCGGTGACCAGGCCGGTCTGGAGGAAGGTGGACAGCGCGTCGACGTCGGTGGTCATCCGGGTCATGATCCGGCCGGTGAGTTCGCGCTCGTAGTAGTCGAGGCCGAGGCGCTGGAGCTGGGCGAAGATCTTCAGGCGGAGGGCGTACAGGACGCGTTCGCCGGTGCGGCCGGTCATGCGGTTGGCGCCGATCTGTGCGACCCATTGGACGGCGACCACGGCCAGTGCGAGCCCGGCGGCGGTCCAGACGCCGGCGAGGATGCCGCGGCGGACGCCGTCGTCGATGCCCTGCCGGATGAGGACCGGGAGCAGCAGGGAGGCGACCGCGTCCACGGCGACGAGGAGGAGGGCCACCAGGAGCGGGCGGCCGAAGCCGTGCAGCAGGCGGCGCAGGCCGTAGGAGGGCTCGGGGCGGACGGCGGCGGTCTCGTCGACGTCGGGGGTGTCGGCGGCGGGGGGCAGCGCGGCGACCTGGGCGAGGAGTTCGGGGGTGGCGGGGCTGCCGGCCATGGCGGTGGCGATGCCGGGGCCGGTGGCGGGGGTGCCGCGGGGGGCGGGGCCGGCGGCGCCCGCCTCGGCCTCCTCCTCGCGGCGGACCCAGAGTTCGGGGGTGATGCTGCCGGTGGCGGCCGCGGCGTCGGGGTCGGCGGGTGCGTCCGGGGCGGCGTCGATGAGGGGTTCGGGGCGGCGGGGGCCGGCGGCGGGGTGCGGCCGGTCGCCGTCGGTGGCGGGCTCCAGCAGTGCGGCGGTGCCGGAGGCGGCGTACTCGCCGTCGAAGACGCCGCCGGTGCCGTCGTCGTGCACGGCGCGGCCTGCGGCGCCCGCCGGGTCGTGGGGGACGCCGCCGAGTTCCTCGGGGTCGGTCAGCAGCCGGCGGTAGAGGGCGCAGCGGCCGGCCAGTTCCTCCTGGGTGCCGACGTCGACGAGCCGGCCGCCGTCGAGGACCGCGATCCGGTCGGCGAGTGCCAGGGTGGAGGCACGGTGGGCGATCAGGAGGGTGGTGCGGCCGGCCATGACGCCGCGCAGCGCCTCGTGGATCTCGTGCTCGACGCGGGCGTCGACGGCGGAGGTGGCGTCGTCGAGGACCAGCAGCCGGGGGTCGGTGAGGATGGCGCGGGCCAGGGCGATGCGCTGCCGCTGGCCGCCGGAGAGGGTCAGGCCCTGTTCGCCGACTTCGGTGTCGTAGCCGTTCGGCAGCGCCGTGATGAAGCCGTCGGCCTGGGCGGCGCGGGCGGCGGCGCGGATCTGCTCGTCGGTGGCCTCGGGGTGACCGTAGGCGATGTTGTCCCGTATGGAGTCGGAGAAGAGGAAGCTGCTCTCGGGGACGAGGCCGATGGCGGCGCGCAGGGATTCCAGGGTGAGGTCGCGGACGTCGTGGCCGCCGACGAGGACGCGGCCGGCGGTGACGTCGTAGAAGCGGGGCAGCAGCAGGGAGACGGTGGACTTGCCGCTGCCGGAGGCGCCGATGACGGCGACCGTCTCGCCGGCGTCCATGCGCAGTGAGAATTCGTCGAGCACCGGGCGGACGGGCCGGTCCGGGCGGTCGGCGGTCTCGTCGGCGGCGGGGTCGTGGTGCGGGCCGTAGCCGAAGGTGACGTGGTCGAAGACGACGGTCGCGGGGGCGTCGGCGGGCAGGGCGCGGGCGTCCGGGTGCTCCTCTATGGTCGGCTCGGTGTCGATGAGTTCGTAGACCCGCTCGACGCCGGCGCGGGCCTGCTGGCCGACGGTGAGCATCATGGCGAGCATCCGGACGGGGCCGACCAGTTGCGCGAGGTAGGTGGAGAAGGCGACGAAGGTGCCGAGGGTGATGTGGCCCCGGGTGGCCATCCAGCCGCCGAGTGCCAGCATCGCGACCTGGCCGAGGGAGGGGACGGCCTGGAGGGCGGGGGTGTAGCGGGCGTTGAGCCGGACGGTGCGCAGCCGGGCGGCGAACAGCCGGCGGCCGACGGCGCGGAGTTTGCCGGTCTCCTGCTCCTCCTGGCCGAAGCCCTTGACGACCCGGACGCCGGAGACCGCGCCGTCCACGACGGAGGCGACCGCGGCGGCCTGGCCCTGGGCGTACCAGGTGGCGGGGAAGAGGCGGGTGCGGCTGCGGCGGGCGATGATCCACAGGGCGGGGGCGACGGCCAGCGCGATGACCGTCAGGAGCGGGGAGAGGACGGCCATCACGGCGAGCGAGACGGCGAAGAGGAGGATGTTCCCGATCATCATCGGGAGGATGAAGAGCAGGCTCTGGATGAGCTGGAGGTCGCTGGTGGCGCGGCCGACGACCTGGCCGGTGCTGAGTTCGTCCTGGCGGCGGCCGTCGAGGCCGGCTATCGCGTCGAACATGCGGGTGCGCAGGTCGTGCTGGACGTCCAGGGCGAGCCGGCCGCCGTAGAAGCGGCGGAGGTAGGTGAGGACGTAGACGACGAGGGCGGCGGCGACGAGGAGGGTGGCCCAGGGGGCGAGGGCCCGCTCGTGCCGGACGATCACGTCGTCGATGATCAGCTTGGGGATGAGCGGGACGAGGGCCGTGACCGCCATCCCGGCGAGCGAGGCGCCGAGCGCCAGCAGCACGTCCTTGCGGTGGCGCCAGCAGTCCCGGCCCAGCCGCCGTGCCCATCCCTTGTGTGTCGTGTCCGTCCCCGCCACCCGATGCCTCCCATGCGTCGTCTGCCGCACGGGCCAACGCCGAGGGCCCCGGATTTCATCCCGCCGTAACAGTCCGGCCGGAGAAATCCGGGACATCCCGCAGGACGGGCCCGGGACCCCTAGGGGGTCCCGGGCTCGGGTCACTGCGCCCGTGTCACCGTCAGCTCGGTGATGCCCGGGCGCGGGGCGGGTTTGCCGCCGGGTGCGGGGCGGTGGTCGCCGTGGACGGTGACGCGGACGTAGCGGGCGGTGCTGCGGCCCGCGGCGTCGGTGCCGGTCCAGTGGCGGCCGTCGCGCGAGATCTGGACGGTGTAGGACGTCGGGCGGGTGGCGGTCCAGTGCGGGGTGATCCGGCCGATGGTGACGGTGCGGCCGAGGTCGACGGTGAGGGTGCCGTCGGCAGCGTCCGGGACCCAGGCGGTGGTGGTGTTGCCGTCGACGGCGGCGCCGGCGTACATGCCGGGTTCCTCGGAGCCGGCGGTGGCGGTGGTGCACCGGGCGGCGTCGGTGGTGGCGGCGAGGTCGGGCCGGCGGGTCTTGAGGACGGTGGGGACGCCGCGGCTGACGAGCTTGTCGCCCTCGGGGGTGGCGAGCGGCAGGGCGGGCCCGGAGGTGAGGCGGACGGTGGTCTGGTGGGCGCCGAGCGCGACGTCGAAGGTGCGGCCCTGCCAGTGCAGTCCGCGCAGGGTGACGCCGGCGGAGAGCTGCGGCGGCAGCATCGGGTCCAGGCGTACCCGGTCCTCGGTCATCCGCAGGCCGGTCAGGCCGTTGGTGAAGACCTGGAGGAAGCCGCCCTTGCCGGTGAGGAAGTCCTGGGCGGGGCGGCCGGCGTGCGGGTCGCCGGCGCCGGCCTTGTCGCCGCGGGCCTCGGAGAACTCCGCGAACGGCCCGCGGACGAACGGCCTGATGGCGCGCTGGAGGTAGGTGTAGGTGGCGCAGCCGGGTTCGCCGAGGGCGGCGGCGTCGACGGCGTGCACCGAGTCGGTCATGGCGGGGCCGTCGGGGTCGGTGCGGGCGGCGTAGTAGTCGAGGGTGGCGGCGGCCTGCTGCCGGGTCATGGGCCACTGCAGCGGGTACATCAGGAGCACGGTGTCGGCCTGCTTGATGGTGGTGCCCTTGTAGCCGGCGTACTGCTCGAAGATCTTGCGGTTGCCGTCGTAGGGGATGCGCAGCTTGTCGGCGACGGTCTTCCAGGCGGCAGGGACGGGTCGGCCCAGGAGGGTGGCGGCGCGGGCGGCGTCGCGCAGGGCGGTGGCGGCGCCGGCGTTGGTGAAGACCGCGTCGTCGACGCCGTTGCTGTACTCGTCGGGGCCGGCGACGTTCTTGATCGAGTAGCTGCCGTCGGCGTTGCGGGTGGCGCGGGAGGCCCAGAAGTCGGCGATGCCCGAAAGGACGGGCCAGCCGCGGGACTTCAGCCAGGCGGTGTCCTTGGTGGCGAGGTAGTACTGCCAGGCGGCCAGCGAGATGTCGCCCATGAGGTGGTTCTGGGTCTTGCAGTGCGGCGGGTCCCAGCTGTGGCACTCGGTCCACAGGTCGCCGGTGCCGCCGCTGGTCCAGGAGTAGAAGAGGCCCTGGTAGCCGAGGCGGCGGGCGTTGGCGCGGGCGGCGTCCCGGGTGCGGTAGCGGTAGTCGACGATGGACCGGGCGAGGTCGGGGTGGGTGGCCAGGAGTCCGGGGTACATCCAGGTCTCGGCGTCCCAGAAGATCTCGCCGGCGTAGTTGTCGCTGGTCAGGCCGGTGGGGCCGATGCTGTTGGCGCTGCCTCGGCGGGTCGCGGCCAGGAGTCCGTACTCGGCGGAGCGGATCCAGGACTGGAGCTCGGGCTGTCCGGCGACCTCGATGTCGCTGCGCCAGAGCTTCTGCCAGGCGGCGCGGTGCCGGGCGGTGAGGTCGGCCCAGCCGGAGTCGGCGGCGCGGCGGGAGGCGTTCTCGGCGGTGGTGCGGGGGCCGTGGGAGGTGAGCGCGGTGTCCACGCCGACGTACTTGGTCAGTTCGTAGGTGCGGCCGCGGTGGACCGGGAAGGTCAGGCGCTGGTGGGCGCTGAGCTGTTCGGCGGTGGTGGCGCCGGAGCCGGTGGCCCTGGCGGGCGGCTCGGGGCTGGGGCGGGTGTCCGGTATGCCGCGGCCGGCGCGGAGGGTGGAGGCGACGGCGCCCTCGGTGCCGGTGCCGTCGGTGCGGAAGCCGACGGTGACGGTGCCGGGTGGGGCGGTGCGGTCGCGGGGGGTGGGTCCGGACGGCTGCATGCGGCGGGCGCCGCGGCCGTCGAGGGTGTCGGTGACGGTCGTCCGGCCGGTCCAGTGCGGGGTCATCCGCAGCCGGACCGCGGCGGTGTGCGCGTCGGCGCGGTCGGCGAGCACGTCGTAGACCAGGTCGGTGGCCCGGCCGTCGGCGGCGGTCCAGGTCAGCGAGGTGCGGACGAAGCCGCAGCGCAGGGAGAGGGTCTGGCGGTAGTTGCTGATGCGGCCGGGTGCGGTGGCCGAGGAGAAGGTCTCGGGGTGCGGGCCGCCGGTGGTGACGTCGAGGGTGGTCCAGGTGGGCAGGGCGGCTATCGCCTGGCGGCCCTTGAGGTCGGCGGGGCCCTTGGCGTAGAGGCCGGAGACGAAGGACCCGTCGTACTCGGGGGTCTTCAGGGGCCAGCCGGTGGTGCCGCCGGGGGCGGCGTAGCCCATGCCGTTGGGCGGGACCCGCTGGCCGAGGTAGCCGTTGCCGACGTAGGCGTGGTGGCTGTCCTTGGGGTCGATGGCGGTGGCGGTGGGGGCCCAGCCGTCGGCGGTGCAGGAGGCGGACCCGGCGGCCGCCGGCCCGGGGGTCCCCGCGGTGGCGGCGGTCGCCGGGGCGAGGGCCGCGACGAGGGTGCCGGCTATCAGGGCGGCGAGCGTCCCGCGTCGCCTACGGGTCGCCCGTGGAGGGGCGGCCGGCGGCTCCGGGCGCGCCGTGTCGTCGTTCCGCGCGCCCTGCCGCGCCGTCCGTTCCGTGTGGTCCATGCTGCTCCGTCCCTGCGGCCGGTACGCGCCCTTGGGGCACGGACCCAGCCTCGGCTCTGCCCAACGTCAGCGCACCCTACGAGCCGCCGGTGACGCGGGTCACCGTTGAATGCACGATCCATCGATTTCCGGCCGCGACCCGCGTTTTCCGGCCCCGTGTGCGCCCCCGGATTGGTCAATGCGGCCCGCGTACGGCACACTTTTAGACTGACCAGTCAGATCAAAAGGAGGGGTTGTGGAGACCACCCGCCAGGGGGCGGCCGTCAACGCCCGGGGAATAGGAGTGAAGGGCCCACGCGGGTGGGCCTTTCGGGGCGTCGACGTCACCGCCGACCCCGGGTCGCTGATCGCGGTGCAGGGTCCGTCGGGCTCCGGCCGCACCTGCCTGCTGCTCGCGCTCACCGGACGCATGCGGATCGCCGAGGGCCAGGCCACCGTCGCCGGCTTCCCGCTGCCCAAGCGCATGGGGACGGTCCGCGGCTGTACCGCGATCGCGCACGTGCCCGGCATCGCCGACCTCGAACCCGCCCTCACCGTCGCCGAACACCTCCGGGAACAGGCCCTCCTGGGCCACCGGGGCGCCGCGCTCCTCTTCGGCCGCCGCCGCAAGGAGGCCACCAAGGCGCTGGTCGACGCCGCGCTGGCGGCCGCCGGACTCGACCCGGAGACCCTGCCGAAGGGCCTGCGGACCTGCGTCCGCGACCTGGAACGACTGGAGGCGCTGCGGCTGTCGGTGGCGCTCGCGGTGATGCACCGGCCGCACCTGCTGGCCGTCGACGACCTCGACCTCAAGCTCTCCTCCGACGAGCGCGCCGCCGCCTGGCAGATGCTGCGGGATCTGGCGCTGGGCGGCACCACCGTGGTCGCGGTCGCCTCCGACGCACCGGCGGACGCCCTGTGCGTCTCCACCGCCGCGGCACCGGCGACCGCCACCGACACCCACCGGCCCGACACCCACGAGGAGGAAGCGGCGCATGCGTTCGCCGAGACTGGCCGCGCTTGAGTTGCGGCGGTTCGGCCGGGGCAAGCTCCCCCGGCTGGGCCTGGTCGCCCTGATGCTCATCCCGCTGCTGTACGGAGCGCTCTACCTCTGCTCCTTCTGGGACCCCTACAGCCGCCTGGACAAGATCCCGGTCGCCCTCGTCAACGAGGACCAGGGCGCCACCTCCGGCGGCAAGAAGCTGACCGCCGGCGCCGACCTGGCCCGCAACGTCAAGGACAGCAAGACCTTCGACTGGGAGGAGGTCAGCGCCGCCGACGCCGCCAAGGGTCTGGAGAAGGGCGACTACTACCTCTCGCTGACCGTCCCCAAGGACTTCAGCGAGCGGATCGCCTCCAGCGGCGGTGACGACCCGCAGACCGGTGCGCTCCAGGTCCGCACCAACGACGCCAACAACTACATCGTCGGCTCGATCTCCAAGACGGTGTTCTCCGAGATCCGCGCCAAGACCTCGGCGAAGTCCAGCCGGGCCTTCCTCGACAAGATCTTCGTGTCGTTCTCGGACCTGCACGACGAGACCGCCAAGGCCGCCGACGGCGCCGGCAAGGTCAACGACGGCCTGGGCACCGCCCGCGAGAAGACGGGCGAACTGGCCGACGGGCTGGGCAAGTTGAACGACGGCGCGGGCAAGCTCGACAAGGGGGCGGGGGACCTCAGCAACGGCGCCGGGAAGCTGGACAAGGGCGCCGGCGACCTCAGCAACGGCGCCGGGAAGCTGGACAAGGGCGCCGGCGACCTCAGCAACGGCGCGGGCAAGCTCGACAAGGGCGCCGGCGACCTCAGCAACGGCGCGGCCCAGGCCGCTGCCAAGGCCAAGGAGCTCAGCCAGGGCGCGAGTCAGGTCGCGGACGGCACCCAGCAGCTCGTCGACCAGATCGGCGGCCTCGCCAAGAAGGACCTGCCCTACCTCAAGCAGCACGGCAAGGAGATCGCCGACGGCGCACGGTTCGTCGTCAAAGTGACCGAGGACGTGGACGACCTCCTGTCCAAGCTCCCCGCGAACTCGTCCAAGGCCGCCGCCCAGACGCGCAAGAGCGCCGACGATGCCCAGGCGCTGTACGAGGCGCGGTGCACCGGCGGGAACACCGACGCGGACTGCGCGCGCCTGAAGGGGATCGCGGTCGGCACCGCCGACGCGGCCGACCTGGCGAAGAAGGTCGACAACGCCATCTCACAGGCGGACTTCGGCCAGCTGCGCGCCAAGCTGCGCGAGGTGCAACAGGGTGCCCAGATGGTCGCCGACCAGGTGCCCGACATCGTGAAGAACGCCGACGGTCAGCTCGCCCAGCTCAACAAGCTCAACACCGGTGCGCACCAGGTCGCCCAGGGCGCCGGGCAGTTCGCCGGCGGTCTCGGTGCCCTCGCCAACGGTGCCGGCCAGCTCGCCGACGGCGCAGGCCAGCTCCACAACGGTGCCGGTGACCTCGCCAACGGCGCAGGCCAGCTGCACAAGGGCGCCGGTGACCTCGCCAACGGCGCAGGCCAGTTGGCCAACGGCGCCGGTGACCTCGCCAACGGCGCAGGCCAGCTGCACAACGGTCTCGGCACCGCCCACGACGGCGCCGAGAAGCTCAGCGGCGGTCTGTACAAGCTCAAGGACGGCGCCAACCAGCTGGCCACCGGGCTGCACAGTGGTGTCGCCAAGATCCCGGACTACGACAAGAAGGACCGGGACACCCGCACCGACGTGATGTCCGACCCGGTCAAGCTGGCCGCCAAGTCGATGCACAAGGCGCCCAACTACGGCACCGGCCTCGCCCCGTACTTCATCCCGCTCTCCCTCTGGGTCGGCGCGATGGTCGCGTACATGCTGCTCGCGCCGCTCGGCAAGCGGGCGCTGGCCGCGGGCGCGCCCGGCTGGCGGATCGCGCTCGGCTCCTGGCTGCCGGCGTTCGCCATCGGCGTCGTCCAGGTGCTGGCCCTGATGGCCGTGCTGCACTGGGCGCTGGGTCTGGAGATGGAGCGCGCGGGCGCCACGATCGGGTTCCTGATGCTGGGCACCGCCTGCTTCACCGCCCTCATCCAGCTGCTGAGCGCCTTCTTCGGGCCGGCCGGCCGGGTGTTGACGCTGGTCGTCCTGATGCTCCAGCTGACGTCGGCGGGCGGCACCTACCCGGTGCAGACCAGTCCGGGGTTCTTCTCCTGGATCCACCCGTTCCTGCCGATGAGCTACGTCGTCGACGGCCTGCGCCGGCTGATCACCGGCGGTGACCTGGACGTCGTCTGGCAGGGCAGCATCGTGCTCGCCGCGTTCACGGTGGGCGCGCTGGCCCTCACCGCCCTCGCGGCGCGCAGCCGCCAGGTGGTGCGGATGAAGGACCTGCACCCGGAGCTCAGCCTGTGAGCACCCGCTCCGGCAACGGGGGCGGCGCCATCTCCGGCGCCGCCCCCCGCCGCACCCCCACCCGGCGCCGGCTCTTCGACGCCGCCGTCACGCTCATCGCCGAACAGGGCTTCTCCGCCACCACGGTCGAGGAGATCGCCGAGCGCGCGGGCGTCGCCAAGGGCACCGTCTACTACAACTTCAGCAGCAAGAACGTCCTCTACGAGGAACTGCTGCGGGACGGCGTCGACCTGCTCGCCGCCTCGCTGCGCACCGCCGCGGACGACACCGCGGCCCGCGGCGGCAGCCGGGTCGACGCGCTCGACGCGATGATCCGCGCCGGCCTGGACTTCATCGCCGGCTCCCCCGCCCTCACCCAGCTCTACGTCGCCGAGCTGTGGCGCACCAACCGCACCTGGCGCGCCACCCTCACCTCCGTCCGGGGCCGCGCCCTGGCGGTCGTGGAGTCGGTGCTGCAGGACGCGGTGCGCGCCGGGGAGTTGAGCGACGAACTCGATGTGCCGCTCACCGCCTCCG
Organism: Streptomyces sp. BHT-5-2; assembly: GCF_019774615.1. Classification (NCBI taxonomy): domain Bacteria; kingdom Bacillati; phylum Actinomycetota; class Actinomycetes; order Kitasatosporales; family Streptomycetaceae; genus Streptomyces; species Streptomyces sp. BHT-5-2. The sequence continues at coordinate 408,908 of NZ_CP081496.1, forward strand.
CGCTGCTGGGGATGGTGCTGGTCGCGGCGCTGGACTGGCAGTCGTTCCAGCCCCAGCGGTCGGTCGAGGAGGTGCACGCCGCCCTGTCCCAGCTGGTGCAGGGCCGCGTGGCGGCCTGAATGAGCGCATGAGCGGGGGCGCTACCCGCCCGTGAAAAGACCGCCGGCAGGCCCGAGGCCCGCCGGCGGTCGTGCTGTGCGCGCGGGTCAGCCCCGGGCGTCCGCGATCTGCCGGGACATGATCGTGGTCAGCTCGTAGGCGGTGTGCGAGGCGGCCACGGCGGTGATCTCGGCGTGGTCGTAGGCGGGGGCCACCTCCACCACGTCCGCGGACACCAGGTTGCAGGACGCCAGTCCGCGCAGGATCTCCAGCAGCTCCCGCGAGGTCATGCCGCCGGCCTCGGGGGTGCCGGTGCCGGGGGCGTGCGCCGGGTCCAGGCAGTCGATGTCGATCGAGATGTACAGCGGCCGGTCGCCGATGCGCTGCCGCAGCTGGTCGGCGACCTCGTCGGCGCCGCGGCGGTAGACGTCCGCGGAGGTGACGATGCCGAAACCCATCTTCTCGTCGTCGGTGAGGTCCTTCTTGCCGTAGAGCGGACCGCGGGTGCCGACGTGGGAGAGGGCGGAGGTGTCGAGGATGCCCTCCTCGACGGCGCGGCGGAACGGGGTGCCGTGGGTGTACTCGGCGCCGAAGTAGGTGTCCCAGGTGTCGAGGTGCGCGTCGAAGTGCAGCAGCGCCACCGGGCCGTGCTTCCTGGCGACCGAGCGGAGCAGCGGCAGGGCGATGGTGTGGTCGCCGCCGAGCGTCATCATGCGGGCGCCGGTGCCCAGGATGTCGTCCGCGGCGGCCTCGATGGTCTCCACGGCCTCGTGGATGTCGAACGGGTTGGCCGCGATGTCCCCGGCGTCGGCGACCTGCGCCAGCGCGAACGGCGAGGCGTCCTGCGCCGGGTTGTAGGGCCGCAGCAGCCGCGACGCCTCACGGATCGCGTTGCCGCCGAAGCGGGCGCCCGGGCGGTAGGAGACGCCGGTGTCGAAGGGGACACCGACGACGGCGACATCGGTCCGGCCGCCGACCTCGTCGAGGCGGGGCAGCCGGGCGAAGGTCGCGGGCCCGGCGTAGCGCGGAATGCGGGAGGAGTCGACGGGGCCCACGGGCTCGTGCGATGCGGTGGTCATGGCGCCGAGCGTAGGCACCGGCCCCCTCCCGGCACATGGACATTTGCGGGCCTCGCCGCAATTCCGTTCGACATTCTGTCCATCCGTATTCGGTCCATCCGTCTGCCACCGCGCTCCGCACCGCTTCCCGCCGCTTGCCGCCGCTTCCCGCCCGCGGCGCCGCCCCGCCCCGCCACGTCGCCCCCTTCCGTCGGTTTCTGTCGGTTTCCGTCGGTGTCCGGGCTGTGGAACGCCCCGCCCCGCCGGGGCCCGCCGGGCACAATGACGCTATGCCGATAGCCGCTCCGGCCCCCTCGCGTGCCGAACTCATCGACCATCTCGTCCGCACCCGGATCGCGGGGGCCGTCGCCACCCCGCGCGAGAACAACCTGCTGCACTACCGCCGGCTCGCGAACGGCGACCGCCACTACTGGTTCGGCCTGGAGCTGGGCGACCGCTGGACGGACGAGCAGGACGTGCTGGCCGTGATGGCGGAGCGCTGCGGCGTCAACGACGACCCGGACCACCGGCAGGGCCAGGACACCATCGACCCGGAGCTGACCGTGGACGCGCTGGAGCGCGCCGCCGCGGTGCTGCGCAAGGCGGCCGCCGACCGCCAGCGCGTCCTGTTCGCCACCGGCCACCCCGGCGGCCTGCTGGACGTCCACCGTGCCACCGCCCAGGCCCTGCGCGAGCGCGACTGCGAGATCATGGTCGTCCCCGACGGGCTGCAGGCCGCCGACGGGATGGTGTTCCAGTTCGGCGACGTGGCGGTGCTGGAGCGCGGGGCGACGCTGTGGCACACCCACTCCCCGGAGCCGATGGCCGCGATCCTGGACGGCCTGGAGCGCGCCGGCCGCCCGCTGCCGGACCTGGTCATGGCCGACCACGGCTGGGCCGGCTGCGCGGGCCAGCGCGGCATCCCCACGATCGGCTTCGCCGACTGCAACGACCCCGCCCTCTTCCTCGCCGAGGCCGAGGGCACCGTCCAGGTCACCGTCCCCCTCGACGACCACGTCCTGAGCCCCCGCCACTACGACCCGCCGACCCGCTACCTCCTGGCGGCGGCGGACCTGCTCTGAACCGGCCTGCCCGCCCCGGTGGTTCAGCCGGCGTCCTTGAAGGTCGTGTCCCTGAAACCGGCGTTCTTGAAGGCGGCGTTCAGGACCGCCATCACGTAGGGGCGTTCGGAGGTCGTGCCCGTGGGGTTGAGGGAGTAGGCCACGCGGCGCTTCAGGTCGCGGGTGGTGAAGACACCGTTGGTCCACCCGGGCAGGGAACCGGTCTTGCCCCAGACGGTGACGCCGTTGTCGAGCACGATCCGCATCAGGCCGCCGGCGCTGAAGCAGCTCTTCCCGTTGATGCAGTTGGTGTTGGTCGGCGCGCTGTCCACCGCGGGCACGGTGAACACCAGCTTCTGCTGGGCGGGCGGGAGGAGCCGGCCGCGGAACAGGGCGGTCGTAAACCGGTCCAGATCGGCGGCGGTGGAGATCATGCCGCCCTCGGCCCAGGCCCAGGGGCTCTGCTCGGTCACCTCGTCCTCGCCGACGTACACGCGGGCGTGCGGGACGGGTAGGGACATGTCGTCCCGCGCGGGGAGGCCGGTGTGGCGCAGCCCCAGCGGCCGGATGATACGGCGGGTGAGTGCGTCGCCGAAGGTGCGGCCGGTCACCTTCTCGACCAGCAGGCCGAGGACGAAGGTGTTGACGCCGTTGTACTGCTGGACGCGGCCGGGTACGGGCCGCTGCCCCGGCTTCCGGCCCGCGGCGGCCGCGAAGGCGTTGCGCACCACGTCCTGCGGCGAGACGCCCTTGCGCCACCACCCCGGCCCGTCCGCGGGCCCCGGTATGCCGGCCGGGGCCGGCAGGCCGCTGGTGTGGTCCAGGAGTTCGTGCACGGTGACGGTGCCGTAGGCGGCGGGAACGAGGTCGGGCAGATAGCGGCGGACGGGAGCGTCGAGGGCGATCCGGCGCTCGGCGACCAACTGGAGCACGATCGTGCTGGTGAAGATCTTCGTCACGCTGCCGATGCGGAAGTGGGCGTCGGGGGACACCTCCCCCGCGGTGCCGGTCCACGGCGTCGCCCGGCCGTCCCCCGCCACCCTGACCAGCGCGCCGGCGACGACGCGATCGGGCAGACGGGCGAGCAGTTCCCGCATCGGTGCGGGATCGAACGGGGCGCCGGCAGCCGTCCGGTGCGGAACGGCAGGGGACGCCATCACGGCGGGCGCGCAGGCCCCTGCGGCGATCACGGCGAGGGCGACGCCGGCGACGGCCAGCCGACGGCGGACGGACCGGCGTGGGGCGGAACGGCGTGGGGCGGAACGGCGGAGTCGCATCGGGCTGCTCCCAAGGGCGCCGGCCACAGGACCGGAAGGGACGGTGAACTACCGTCAACTCTCCGCGGGACGGCGCCGGATGACATCAGGGATCACCCCTGACCGACCCCTGAGACGCCCCTGTCTCTGAGACGCCCCCGACAACCCCTGACACCGCCCTTGGAACCCGCCCCCTGACGCCCGCCGTCCGTCATCCGCCGACAGCAGCCGCGCCCCCTACCCCCGCGGCACCCGCACGACCCCCTCCTGGATCACCGTCACCGCCAGCTGTCCGTCCGCCGTGAAGATGCGTCCCTGGCCGAGCCCGCGGCCGGACCGGGAGGTGGGCGACTCCTGGTCGTAGAGCAGCCACTCGTCGGCGCGCAGCGGGCGGTGGAACCACATCGCGTGGTCCAGACTCGCGCCGACCACGTCGCCGACCGCCCAGCCGCCGCGGCCGTGCGCCAGCAGGATCGAGTCCAGCAGCGTCATGTCGGAGACGTAGGTGACCAGGCAGACGTCGAGGAGCGGGCGGGGGATGCCGTCACCGGCATCGTCGAGCTTGCCCTGGGTGCGGAACCACACCTGGGAGCGGGGCTCGCGCGGCCGGCCGACGGTGGCGTAGGGCGGCTCGTCGGCGTACCGCAGGTCGATCGCGGCCCGGGCCTCCAGCAGCCGCTCGGCCACCTCCGGCGAGAGGTACCGCTCGGCGTGCCGGGGCAGCGTCTCGGCGGCGGTGGGCAGTTCCAGCGGGTCGGGCGCGGCCGGCATCGGCTCCTGGTGCTCCAGCGCCCCCGCCCCCTCCTCGTACTCGTACGCGTGGAATGACGCGGTGAGGTGGAAGATCTGCCGGCCGTGCTGGACGGCGACGACCCGGCGGGTGGTGAAGGACCGGCCGTCGCGGATCCGGTCGACGGTGTAGACGATCGGCGCGCCGGGGTCGCCGGGGTGCAGGAAGTACGCGTGCAGGGAGTGCGGTGGCCGTTCGGCGGGGACCGTGTGGCCGGCCGCGACCAGGGCCTGGGCGGCGACCTGGCCGCCGAAGACCCGGGGCACCACGGAGGCGCGGCTCTGCCCGCGGAAGATGTCCTGCTCGATCCGTTCCAGGTCCAGCAGTTCGAGCAGCGACCGGAGTGCGTCGTTCACGTGCGTGGGTCCCCGTGCCCCTACAGGCCCATGGACTTGGCGATGATGGACTTCATGACCTCGCTGGTGCCGCCGTAGATGCGGTTGACGCGGTTGTCGGCGTAGAGGCGGGCGATGGGGTACTCGTTCATGAAGCCGTAGCCGCCGTGGAGTTGGAGGCAGCGGTCGATGACGCGGTGGGCGACCTCGGTGCAGAAGAGCTTGGCGGAGGCGGCCTCGGCGGCGGTCAGTTCGCCGGCGTCCAGGGCCTCCAGGGCGCGGTCGGCGACCGCCTCGGCGGCGTCCACCTCGGCCTGGCAGGCGGCCAGTTCGAACTTGGTGTTCTGGAAGGAGGCGACGGTCTTGCCGAAGACGGTGCGCTCCTGGACGTAACTCTGGGCGAAGCGGACGGCGGCCTTGGCCTGCGCGTAGGCGCCGAAGGCGATGCCCCAGCGCTCGGAGGGGAGGTTGCGGCCGAGGTAGGAGAAGCCCTTGTTCTCCTCGCCGAGCAGGTCCTCGACGGGCACCTTGACGTCGACGAACGCCAGCTCGGCGGTGTCGGAGACCTTCAGGCCGAGCTTGTCGAGCTTGCGGCCGATCGAGTAGCCCTCGGACGTGGTGTCGACGGCGAAGAGGGAGATGCCGTGGCGGCGGTCGTCCTCGCGCGGCGCGGAGGTGCGGGCGCAGACGATGACGCGGTCGGCGTGCACGCCGCCGGTGATGAAGGTCTTGGAGCCGTTGAGGACGTAGTGGGTGCCGTCGGCGGAGAGCTTGGCGGTGGTCTTCATGCCGGCGAGGTCGGAGCCGGTGCCGGGCTCGGTCATCGCCAGGGCCCACATCTCCTCGCCGGAGACGAACTTGGGGAGGTAGCGCTTCTTCTGCTCCTCGGTGGCGAGCATCTCGATGTACGGCAGGCCGAGCAGCACATGGACGCCGGAGCCGCCGAAGGTGACGCCGGCGCGGGCCGTCTCCTCGTACATCACGGCCTCGAACTTGTGCGAGTCGATGCCGGCGCCGCCGTACTCCTCGGGGACGCGGATGCCGAAGATGCCCAGCTCGGCGAGTTTGTAGTAGAAGTCGCGGGGCACTTGGCCGGCGGCGTACCAGTCGTCGTAGACCGGTACGACCTCGGCCTCGACGAAGGCGCGTATGGTCTCGCGGAACGCCTCGTGATCCTCGTTGAACACCGTCCGGCGCATGCCCTTGGCCTCCTTCACCCACCACACTAAGCGTTTGCTCAGCGAAAGCTACCGGCCGGTCACCTGCACTGTCCAGAGGTGCGGCGGGGCCGTTGCCGGCCGGTGGGAGCCCCGCCGTCAGCCCGCCCGGTGCGCGGCCACGACGCCCTCGGCGACCCCTGCGGCCCCGTCCGCATCGACCGCCGCGAACGCGCCCAGCGCCAGCCGGTGCAGCAGGTGCGCCATCTCCGTGCGGCCCGGCAGCGAGCCGGGGCGCCCCAGGTGCGGGGTGGAGTTCAGCAGCCCGAAGACCGCGTGCACCGCCGCCCGCACCTCGGACTCCGCGGGCGCGGGGTGGACCTGCCGGACGACCTCCACCCACAGCTCGACGTACTGCCGCTGGAGCTGCCGGACCCGCTTGCGGTCGGCCTCCCGCAGCCGGTCCAGCTCGCGGTCGTGCAGGGTGATCAGGGGGCGGTCGTCGAGGGCGAAGTCGATGTGCCCGTCGATCAGCGCGTCGAGCACCGCCGCGGGGCTCTCCCCGCCCTCGTCGACCCGCATCCGGCCGCCGGCCAGCAGCCGTTCGCTGATCCCGACGAGCAGCTCGGCGAGCATCGCGTCCTTGCCGGCGAAGTGCCGGTAGAGCCCGGGGCCGGAGATGCCCACGGCCGCCCCTATCTCGTCCACGCCGACGCCGTGGAAGCCGCGCTCGGCGAAGAGCCGGGCGGCCTCCTTGAGGATCTGCTCGCGGCGGCTGGTCGGGGCGGGGGCGTGCGCGTTGCTCATGGGGTCGATTGTAGACAGGCGGGTTAGTGGTCGTTAACCTGAAGGACGAGAGGTTAACGACCATTAACGCGTATGGCCCCGAGCACGCCCCGCGGTGCTCCGGGGCAGCCGACCGAGCGAGGGGGCCCATGGCGATGGAGGCCATCGAGCAGGCACCGGTGCTGGCGGGCACCGACGACCCGGCGTCCGACGCCTGGCGGGCCAACGAGGCCGCCCACCGCGAGCTGTCCGAGCAGCTCCGCGAGAAGCTGGCCGCGGCCCGGCTGGGCGGCGGCGAGAAGGCCCGGGCGCGGCACACGGCCCGCGGCAAGCTGCTGCCCCGCGACCGCGTCGACGCCCTGCTGGACCCCGGCTCCCCCTTCCTGGAGCTGGCGCCGCTGGCCGCGGACGGGATGTACGACGGGGCCGCGCCGGCCGCCGGGGTGATCGCCGGCATCGGCCGGGTCAGCGGCCGGGAGACCGTGATCGTCGCCAACGACGCCACGGTCAAGGGCGGCACGTACTACCCGATGACGGTCAAGAAGCACCTGCGCGCCCAGGAGGTGGCGCTGGAGAACCGCCTCCCGTGCCTGTACCTCGTCGACTCCGGCGGCGCCTTCCTGCCCATGCAGGACGAGGTCTTCCCCGACCGCGAGCACTTCGGCCGGATCTTCTACAACCAGGCGCGGATGTCCGCCGCCCGCATCCCGCAGATCGCCGCGGTCCTCGGCTCCTGCACCGCCGGCGGCGCCTACGTCCCGGCGATGAGCGACGAGGCGGTCATCGTCCGCAACCAGGGCACGATCTTCCTCGGCGGCCCCCCGCTGGTGAAGGCCGCCACCGGCGAGGTCGTCAGCGCCGAGGAGCTGGGCGGCGGTGAGGTGCACTCCCGCACCTCCGGCGTCACCGACCACCTCGCCGAGGACGACGCGCACGCCCTGCGGATCGTCCGCACCATCGTCGCCACCCTCGGCGACCGCCCGCCGCTCCCCTGGGCCGTCCGGCCCGTCGAGGAGCCCAAGGCCGACCCGGCGGGGCTCTACGGCGCGGTGCCGGTCGACTCCCGCACGCCCTACGACGTCCGCGAGGTGATCGCCCGGATCACCGACGGCTCCCGCTTCGCCGAGTTCAAGGCCGAGTACGGCACCACCCTGGTCACCGGCTTCGCCCACATCCACGGGCACCCGGTGGGGATCGTCGCCAACAACGGCATCCTGTTCTCCGAATCCGCCCAGAAGGGCGCCCACTTCGTCGAGCTGTGCGACCAGCGCGGCATCCCGCTGCTCTTCCTTCAGAACATCTCCGGCTTCATGGTCGGCCGCGACTACGAGGCGGGCGGCATCGCCAAGCACGGCGCCAAGATGGTCACCGCCGTCGCCTGCACCCGCGTCCCCAAGCTGACCGTCGTCGTCGGCGGCTCCTACGGCGCGGGCAACTACTCGATGTGCGGCCGCGCCTACTCCCCCCGCTTCCTGTGGATGTGGCCCAACGCCAAGATCTCCGTGATGGGCGGCGAGCAGGCCGCCTCCGTCCTCGCCACCGTCAAGCGCGACCAGTTGGAGGCGCGCGGCGAGGAGTGGAGCACCGAGGACGAGGCCGCCTTCAAGGACCCGATCCGCGCCCAGTACGAGACCCAGGGCAACGCCTACTACGCGACCGCCCGGCTCTGGGACGACGGCGTCATCGACCCGCTGGAGACCCGCCAGGTGCTGGGCCTGGCACTGACCGCGTGCGCCAACGCCCCGCTCCCCCAACGGGACGGCGCAGCGCCGGGCTTCGGCGTCTTCCGGATGTGAGAGGACCTATGACCACCTTCGACACCGGCCTGTTCGACACCGTCCTGGTCGCCAACCGCGGGGAGATCGCGGTCCGCGTCATCCGGACGCTGCGCGCCCTCGGCATCCGCTCGGTCGCGGTGTACAGCGACGCGGACGCCGACGCCCGGCACGTCCGCGAGGCCGACACCGCGGTCCGGATCGGCCCGGCCCCGGCCGCGGAGAGCTATCTGTCGATCGAGCACCTGCTGGACGCCGCCGCCCGCACCGGCGCCCGGGCCGTCCACCCCGGCTACGGCTTCCTCGCCGAGAACGCCGCCTTCGCCCGCGCCTGCACCGACGCCGGGCTGGTGTTCATCGGGCCGCCCGCGGACGCCATCGAGCTGATGGGCGACAAGATCCGGGCCAAGGAGACGGTCCGCGCCGCCGGCGTCCCGGTCGTCCCCGGTTCCTCGGGCAGTGGGCTGAGCGACGCCCAACTGGCCGCCGCCGCCCGGGAGATCGGCGTGCCGGTGCTGCTGAAGCCGTCGGCCGGCGGCGGCGGCAAGGGCATGCGCCTGGTCCGGGACGCCGCCGAACTGGCCGATGACATCGCCGCCGCCCGCCGCGAGGCCCGCTCGTCCTTCGGGGACGACACCCTGCTGGTGGAGCGCTGGATCGACCGCCCCCGGCACATCGAGATCCAGGTGCTGGCCGACGGCCACGGCACCGTCCTCCACCTCGGCGAGCGCGAGTGCTCCCTCCAGCGCCGCCACCAGAAGATCATCGAGGAGGCCCCCTCGGTGCTGCTGGACGAGGCCACCCGCGCCGCGATGGGCGCGGCGGCCGTCCAGGCGGCCCGCTCCTGCGGCTACCGCGGCGCCGGCACCGTCGAGTTCATCGTCCCCGGCAAGGACCCGGCCGGCTACTGCTTCATGGAGATGAACACCCGTCTCCAGGTGGAGCACCCCGTCACCGAGCTCATCACGGGACTCGACCTCGTCGAATGGCAGCTGAGGGTCGCCGCCGGCGAGCGACTCCCCTGGGCCCAGGAGGACCTCGCCTTCACCGGGCACGCCGTGGAGGCCCGGATCTGCGCCGAGACCCTGTCCGTCAAGGGGGGCGCCCCCGCCTTCCTGCCGACCGGCGGCACGGTCCTCACCCTGCGCGAGCCGCACGGCGACGGGGAGCGCACCGACTCCGGCCTCACCGAGGGCGCCGAGGTCGGCAGCCGCTACGACCCGATGCTCGCCAAGGTCGTCGCACACGGCCCGGACCGGGCGAGCGCCCTGCGGAAGCTGCGGGCCGCGCTGGCCGCCACGGTCACCCTGGGCGTGCCCACCAACGCCGGCTTCCTGCGCCGGCTGCTGGCCCACCCGGACGTGGTCTCCGGCGAGCTGGACACCGGCCTCGTCGAGCGGGTCGCGGCCGACCTCGTCGACACCGCGGTGCCGGACGAGGTCTACGCGGCGGCCGCCGCGGTCCGCCAGGCCGCCCTGGAGCCGGCCCCCGGCGAGCACGGCTGGCGCGACCCGTTCGCCACCCCCACCGGCTTCCGGCTCGGCGGCACGCCCGCCCCGGTGCGGCACTGGCTGCGGGTCCCCGGCCACGACCCGGTGGCCTACGACGTCCGGCCCGGCGCCGCCCCGGAGCACTTCGCGGTCACCGACGACGAGGTGCGGGTCACCGTCGACGGCGTCCGGCACACCTTCCACCGCGGCGGCGACTGGCTGGGCCGGGACGGCGACGCCTGGCACGTCACCGACCACGACCCGGTGGCCGAGGCACTGCGCGCGGCGGCCCGCGGGCACGGCGTGGACGCCCTCGCCGCCCCGATGCCCGGCACCGTCACCGTCGTCAAGGTCGCCGTCGGCGACGAGGTCACCGCCGGGCAGGGCCTGCTGGTGGTGGAGGCGATGAAGATGGAGCACGTGATCTCCGCGCCGCACGCCGGCACGGTCACCGAGCTGGACGTCTCCCCCGGCAGCACGGTCGCCATGGACCAGGTGCTGGCCGTCGTCGCCCCCCACGAGGACGACGCCCCGCCCCCGGACGGCACCACCCCGCGCACGGACGAGGAGGCCACGGCATGAGCGGCACGACCACGCCCCCGGTGACCGGGCTCCCCATGGAGGTGCCCGCGGAGGGCCTGCCCACCCGCGTACGGATCCACGAGGTCGGCCCCCGCGACGGCCTCCAGAACGAGCAGACGGTCGTCCCCACCGAGGTCAAGGCGGAGTTCATCCGCCGGCTGGCCGCCGCGGGCCTGCCGGTGATCGAGGCCACCAGCTTCGTGCACCCCAAGTGGGTTCCCCAACTCGCCGACGCCGAGCGGCTGTTCCCGATGGTGGACGACCTGGACCCGCGGCGGCTGCCGGTGCTGGTGCCCAACGAGCGGGGACTGGAACGCGCGCTGGCGCTGGGCGCCCGCCGGATCGCGGTGATCGGCAGCGCCACCGAGTCGTTCGCCAGGGCCAACCTCAACCGCACCGTCGACGAGGCACTGGCCATGTTCGAGCCGGTCGTCCGCCGCGCCCGGGACGAGAAGATCCACGTCCGCGGCTATCTGTCGATGTGCTTCGGCGACCCCTGGGAGGGCCCGGTGCCGATCACCCAGGTCGTCCGGGTCTGCCGGGCCCTGCTCGACCTCGGCTGCGACGAGCTGAGCCTCGGCGACACCATCGGCGTGGCCACCCCCGGCCACGTCCAGCACCTGCTCGCCGCGCTCAACGAGGCCCGGGTACCCACCTCCCGGCTGGGCGTGCACTTCCACGACACCTACGGGCAGGCCCTCGCCAACACCTTCGCCGCGCTCCAGCACGGCGTCACCACCGTCGACGCCTCCGCGGGCGGCCTGGGCGGCTGCCCCTACGCCAGGAGCGCCACCGGCAACCTCGCCACCGAAGACCTCGTATGGATGCTGCACGGCCTCGGCATCGAGACCGGTGTCGATCTGGGGCGGCTGGTCGAGACCAGCGTCTGGCTGGCCGACGTCCTGGGCCGCCCCAGCCCCTCGCGCACCGTCCGTGCCCTCTCCCACAAGGAGTGACCCATGTCCCTGGACCACCGCCTGCCCGACGAGCTGGAAGAACTCCGGCGCACGGTCGAGGCGTTCGCACACGACGTCGTCGCCCCGCAGATCGGCGACTACTACGAACGGCACGCCTTCCCCTACGACATCGTCCGCCAGATGGGCCAGATGGGCCTGTTCGGCCTGCCGTTCCCCGAGGAGTACGGCGGGATGGGCGGCGACTACCTCGCACTCGGCATCGCCCTGGAGGAGCTGGCCCGGGTCGACTCCTCGGTGGCCATCACCCTGGAGGCCGGGGTCTCGCTCGGCGCGATGCCCCTCTACCGTTTCGGCACCGAGGAGCAGAAGCGCGCCTGGCTGCCGAAGCTGTGCAGCGGCGAGATGCTCGGCGCGTTCGGCCTCACCGAGCCGGACGGCGGCTCGGACGCCGGCGCCACCCGCACCACCGCCGTCCGGGACGGCGACAGCTGGGTGATCAACGGCACCAAGTGCTTCATCACCAACTCCGGCACCGACCTCACCGGCCTGGTGACGGTCACCGCGGTCACCGGCCGCCGGCCCGACGGCTCGCCCCTGATCTCCGCGATCATCGTGCCGTCCGGCACCCCCGGCTTCACGGTCGCCGCCCCGTACTCCAAGGTCGGCTGGAACGCCTCCGACACCCGCGAGCTGTCCTTCGCCGACGTCCGCGTCCCGGCCGCCAACCTCGTGGGCGAGGAGGGCCGCGGCTACGCCCAGTTCCTGCGCATCCTCGACGAGGGCCGGATCGCCATCGCCGCGGTGGCCACGGGCCTGGCCCAGGGCTGCGTCGACGAGTCGCTGAAGTACGCCAGGGAGCGCCACGCCTTCGGCCGCCCCATCGGCGCCAACCAGGCCGTGCAGTTCAAGCTCGCCGACATGGAGATGCGCGCCCACACCGCCCGGCTGGCCTGGCGCGACGCCGCCTCCCGGCTGGTGCACGGCGAGCCGTTCAAGAAGGAGGCCGCGCTCGCCAAGCTCCACTCCTCCGAGGTCGCGGTGGACAACGCCCGCGAGGGCACCCAGATCCACGGCGGCTACGGCTTCATGAACGAGTACCCGGTCGCCCGCATGTGGCGCGACGCCAAGATCCTCGAAATCGGCGAGGGCACCAGCGAAGTCCAACGCATGCTGATCGCCCGGGAGTTGGGGCTGTAGCGACCGGCAGCTCCGGGGCCTCGGGGCCTCGGGGCCTCGGGGGGGGGCGACCCCCTCGGGGGTGCCCGAACGGATCCCGTAGGGGTCCACAACGCCCCCTGCGGGGCCCCAACGCGCAGGCCCCGGAAGGATATTCCGGGGCCCGCCCGCCTCGCCCGCCCCGCCGCCGGCACCCACGGCGAAGGGCACCGGCACAGGCACCCACGGCGAAGGGCGCAGGTCAACGAGGCCAGTCGGGCGCGGGATCCGTGGGAAGCAGCGGACGGATGGCGCCGAGGACGGCACCCACGCACACGTCGCGGAGTTCGGCCCGGGTGCAGGTTTCCCTGGTGAGCCAGTCGACGACGAGCACCCGGACGAACACCAGCCAGCTCTTGAGCACCTGGGACACGGCCTCACGGGCGGCGTCGTCCGCGAGGGGGAGGACCCCCAGCAGGCGGGCCCGGAGGGCGTCGAGCTCGTTCGCGATGATCGTCTGGATGACGGGGTCGCCGGCGAGAACGCGGTTGCCGGCAAGGACGGCGTTGCGGTTCGCGACGAAGTAGTCGAGGTGGGCCTCCATGCCCTCGACGAGTTGCTCGACCAGGGTGTCGGCGGGGTCGAACCGGCTCTTGACCAGCAGCTGGTCGGCCGCCTGCTGGTAGACCGCCGCGAAAAGGTCACGTTTGTTCGGGAAGTGACGGTAGAGCAGCGCGCGGGACACCCCTGCCCGTCCGGCGATGTCCTCCATCAGCACCTCTTCGTACGGGCGGGCGGCGAAGAGCTGCGCGCCGACGGCGAGGAGCTGGGCGCGGCGGTCGGCGGGGGTGAGGCGCTGGCGGGGCGGCATGGAAGAAGGTTACTTGACACGCGTCTACTAGTGACCGCTACCTTGGTAGACACGTGTCAACTAAGCGTGGAGAGGGCGGTGATCCGGGCCATGGCCAGGACTCTGCGGGTACTCGCGTGGGTGATGGGCATCGCGTGCGTGGCGATCGGACTGCTCCACGTGGTCGCCGGGATGTCGGCGATCCCGGGCGCCGGAGACGGCGACGCGACGGTCGACAGCTTCGGCCGGTTCATGGGCGCGATCTTCGCCGGGTACGGGCTGGCCTGGCTGTGGGCCGCCCGGCGGATGCCCATCCCGGCGGTGGCGGTGCGGCTGCTGACCGGGGTGTTCCTGCTGGGCGGACTCAGCCGGGTGCTGTCGATCGCGGTGGCGGGGTGGCCGGACGGCTTCCAGGTGGTGCTGATGGCGATCGAACTCGGGCTGCCGCCGGTGTACTTCTGGCTCGCGGACGCGGACGAGCGGGCGACCCCGGCGCGGGCCTGAGCCCGCTCCGTCGCTCCGGAGCCGGCGCGGGACGCGGCGGCGGATCCGGGACGGCGTTCCCGGCCCCGCCGCGCAGGCGTCACCTCACCGCCCGTCGCCCCACGGCACCCCCGGCGCCCGGTAGTAGTTGACGCCCTGGGCGTCCCAGCGGGGGCCCTGGGCGGCGAGGCGGGTCCGGTAGGCGTTCCAGTCGTGCGTGTGGGCCGGGGACCAGCCCAGTTCGGCGATGCCGGGGAGCCTGGGGAAGGCCATGTACTCGACGTCGGCCGAGGTCGTGAGCGTCTCCGACCACAGGGGCGCCTCGACGCCCCGGACCGCCGTGCCGGGCACGCCCGCCAGGTAGCCGCCCGGGTCCCAGTCGTAGGCGCGCCGGACGTCCACGAGGCCGGCCCAGTCCAGGCCCAGCGGGGTGTCCCTGTCGTACTTCATGTCGAGGTAGGCGCGGTCGGCGGGCGAGAGGATCAGCCCGGTGCCGTGCTTCGCCGCGTCGACGACCTGCGCGCGCTCCGCCGCGCCCGTCCGGTCGTAGCCCCAGTACTGGGCGAGCGCGCCCCTGGCCGGGTGCGCCCCGGTCAGCTGGTGCCAGCCGATCACGGTCTTGCCGTACTTGGCGACCACCGGCTGCACCTTGTCCATGAAGGCGACGTAGTCCGCGTGGCTGGTGGAGTGCGCCTCGTCGCCGCCGATGTGGAGGTAGCGGCCGGGCGTGAGGGCGGCGATCTCCCGGACGACGTCGTCGACGAAGTCGTAGGTGGTCTTCTTGGGCACGCACAGCGAGCTGAAGCCGACCTTGGTGCCGGTGTAGAGGGGCGGCGCCTGGCCGTCGCAGTTGAGGTCGGCGTAGGAGGCGAGCGCGGCGTTGGTGTGGCCGGGCATGTCGATCTCGGGGACCACGGTCAGATAGCGGTCCGCGGCGTAGCGGACGATCTCGCGGTAGTCGTCCTTGGTGTAGTGGCCGCCGGGCCCGCCGCCGACCTGGGTGGAACCGCCGTACGTCGCCAGCCGCGGCCAGGAGTCGATCGCGATCCGCCAGCCCTGGTCGTCGGAGAGGTGCAGATGCAGCTGGTTGATCTTGTACTGGGCGAGCTGGTCGATGTACCGCTTGACCTGCGCGACGGTGAAGAAGTGCCGGGAGACGTCCAGCATCGCGCCGCGGTAGGCGTAGCGCGGGCTGTCGGCGATGGTGCCGCCGGCGACGCGCCAGGGGCCGGGCTGGCGGGTGCGCTTCTCGACGGCGGCCGGCAGCAGCTGGCGGAGGGTCTGGACGCCGTGGAAGAGGCCGGCCGGGTGGGCGGCGCTGATGGTGACCGCGCGGCCGCCGGAGGTCAGCCGGTAGCCCTCCGTGCCGAGCCCGCGGCTGTCCCGGCCGCCGAGCCGCAGGACGATGCCGTCCGGGCCGCCGCGGGTGGTGACCGGCAGTGGGAGGCCGGTGGCCGGCCGCAGCAGGTCCGCGAGGTAGCCGCCGATCCGGCGGGCCTCACCGGAGTTGCCGGGCACCCGGATCCGGGTGCGTTCGCCGAGTGTGTAGGCGCCGCCGGCCGGGCGGACGGAGGCGGGTGCCGGGATCACCCGGCCGAGCGGGACGGGGGCGGCGGCCGCGGCGTGCTGCTGCGGCAGGGCCGCGGTGGTCACCGTCCCGGCAGCCGCGACCAGCAGCAGCGAGAACAGGAGTCTGCGTCGTCTCATGGACGGTCCCTTCGGCGAGCTGGGTCGGCGGCGGGTGCCGCGGGGCGTTCGGCGGGCGGCGCGTCCCGGCGCGGGCGCACCGTCCGTATGGCATGGAGCGACCGGGCGGTGACCATGCGTACCGCGGGCCCGGGAACCGGTCAAGGTCTGGACCGGATTCCGGCATGATCCGCGATACCTGCCCGATATCGGGCAGATTTCTTGCGAATCCCGCCGCGGCCCCGCAGTATCTACGGGTGCTCGAACGCCGTCCGTCCCACGAGGACCTCATCGACCACCTGGTCCGCAGCACGCCGCTCCAGCGCGGCGAGGCCGCCCGGGTGGTGCAGGACGTGCTGGCGTACTTCGACGAGAGCACGGAGGGCTACGTCCGCCGCAGACACCGCGAGCTGCAGTCCCAGGGGCTGCGGAACGAGGTGATCTTCGAGCGGATCGCACACGAGCTGCCGCACCGCGCCGTGTCGCCCCCGTCGCTCTCGCTGCGCCAGCTGCGCCGCCTGGTCTACGGCTGACCGCGAGGACTCACACCAGCACCGGCCGGACGGCCGGGCACCCATGAACGCCAACGAGAAGGGTCACCGTATGTGCGGGATCGTCGGATACATCGGCAAGCGCGACGTCGCGCCGCTGCTGCTTGAGGGCCTTCAGCGCCTGGAGTACCGCGGCTACGACTCGGCCGGTATCGCCATCCACGCCAAGGGCACCGGCAAGGCCGCGGGCGGGCTGAAGACCGCCAAGGCCAAGGGCCGGGTGCGGGAGCTGGAGTCCCGGCTGCCGAAGCGCTTCGCGGGCTCCACCGGCATCGCGCACACCCGCTGGGCCACCCACGGCGCCCCCACCGACGAGAACGCCCACCCGCACCTCGACACCGAGGGCAAGGTCGCGGTCGTCCACAACGGCATCATCGACAACGCCGCCGACCTGCGCGCCCGGCTGACCGCCGACGGCGTGGTCTTCGCCTCCGAGACCGACACCGAGGTCCTGGCCCACCTGATCGGCGGCTCCGCCGCCGCCACGCTGGAGGAGAAGGTCCGCGAGGCGCTCCGCCACGTCGAGGGCACCTACGGCATCGCCGTCCTGCACGCCGACTTTGCCGACCGCATCGTGGTCGCCCGCAACGGCTCCCCGGTCGTCCTGGGCATCGGCGAGCACGAGATGTTCGTCTCCTCCGACGTCGCCGCGCTGGTCTCGCACACCCGCCAGGTCGTCACCCTCGACGACGGCGAGATGGCCACCCTCAAGGCCGACGACTACCGCACCTACACCACCGAGGGCTCGCGGACGACGGCGACGCCGGAGACCGTCGAGTACGCGGCCGAGTCCTACGACCTGGGCGGCCACGACACCTACATGCACAAGGAGATCTCCGAGCAGGCGGAGGCGGTGGACCGGGCGCTGCGCGGCCGGATCGACGACCGCTTCTCCACCGTCCACCTCGGCGGTCTCAACCTCGACGCCCGCGAGGCCCGCGCGGTGCGCCGGGTGAAGATCCTGGGCTGCGGCACCTCGTACCACGCCGGCCAGATCGGCGCCCAGATGATCGAGGAGCTGGCCCGCATCCCCTCGGACGCCGAGCCGGCCTCCGAGTTCCGCTACCGCGACCCGGTCGTGGACCCCGACACCCTCTACGTCGCGGTCTCCCAGTCCGGTGAGACCTACGACGTGCTGGCCGCCGTCCAGGAGCTCAAGCGCAAGGGCGCGCGGGTCCTGGGCCTGGTGAACGTGGTCGGCTCGGCGATCGCCCGGGAGACCGACGGCGGCATCTACGTGCACGCCGGCCCGGAGGTCTGCGTGGTCTCCACCAAGTGCTTCACCAACATGGTGGTCTCCTTCGCGCTGCTCGCCCTGCACCTGGGCCGGATCCGGGACCTGTCGGTCGCGGACGGCAAGCGGATCATCGAGGGCCTGCGGAAGCTGCCCGGCCAGATCGACGAGATCCTCAAGGGCGAGGACGACATCAAGAAGCTCTCGGCGCTGTACGCCGACGCCAAGTCGATGATGTTCATCGGCCGGGTGCGCGGCTACCCGGTGGCCCGCGAGGCGTCCCTGAAGCTCAAGGAGGTCTCGTACATCCACGCCGAGGCGTACCCGGCCTCGGAGCTCAAGCACGGCCCGCTGGCGCTCATCGAGCCCGCCATGCCGACCGTGGCGATCGTCCCGGACGACGACCTGCTGGAGAAGAACCGCGCCGCGCTGGAGGAGATCAAGGCCCGCAGCGGCCGGATCCTCGCCGTCGCCCACCAGGAGCAGGAGAAGGCCGACCACACCATCGTGGTCCCGAAGAACGAGCCCGAGCTGGACCCGATCCTGATGGGCATCCCGCTGCAACTCCTCGCCTACCACACCGCGTTGGCCCTGGGCCGGGACATCGACAAGCCCCGCAACCTCGCCAAGTCGGTGACGGTGGAGTAGTCCACCGCACAGCAACGGGAGACACCCCACGCTTCGGTGAAACGCATCCCCCGTCCCACCGAAGCGACAACTGAGCAACCCCCACGGCGCCCGGCCCCCTCCGCGAAAGCGGCGCCGGCTCGGGCGCAAAGGGCGAGCGCCGGCTCCGCGTGCGTGCCACCGTACGCACGCGGAGCCGGCGCCTCCCCTTCGCCGGCGTCGCCCATTGCGCCGGCGGGATGCCGCCGCCCCGGGATCCGTCACTTCCCGGCCGGCAGCACGTCGCGGTGACCGTTTTCTACCCGTCACCGGCACCCGGCCAACCTCCGGCCGGCAACCGGAAGTCCGCTGCCCACAATCCCCATGACGCCCCCTCAACTGTGGACATGCCGAGGAGAGTCGATCAACGGGGCCCGCGGACAGGGGAGTTCGGCGCCGTCCGGCTCGGGGCGGGACGCTTGCGGGCGTCAGGGAATGACCATGACCGGGCGCTGGGCGCGGCGCGCCAGCCGGCCGGCCACCGACCCGAAGATCCGCCCGACGAGACCGTGCGTGGAGCCGACCACGATGGCGTCGGCCTCGTACTCGCGGCCGACCTCCTCCAGTTCGTGGCAGATGTCGCCGCCGCGCTCGACGAGGATCCAGGGGACCTCGGAGAGGTGGTCGGCGCAGGCGAGCTCCAGCCCGAGCACCTCGGTGCGGTGGTCGGGGACGTCGACGAAGACCGGGGGTTCGCAGCCCGCCCACACCGTCGTCGGCAGCCGGTTGGCCACGTGGACGAGGATCAGGCCGGAGCCCAGGCGCCGCGCCATACCGATTGCATACGCCAACGCGCGTTCGCTCGACGTGGAGCCGTCGAAGCCGACGACGACGCCGTGCCGGAAGGCGGGATCGCAGGAGTGGCGCTTCTGTTCCGCCGCTTCGAGGTCCGCCGTCGGATCGGCGACCTGCTTGCGGTCCGCGGGTTCGGGGGTTTCGTGACCGGCCATGGGTGTCTCGGCGAGAACGTCCTCTTTAGCGGAGGGGCGAACGGGGAACGGCGATTGACTTGATCCGGCAGTTGACCTGGGCGGCTCGATCAAGGAGCGGGAGCCATAGTTCAAAGAGGAACGATACGACTGGGAATCATCTTTCCAAGCCGATACCCCAAGAGTACGGCGCTACTCCTCCACTGCCCAGAACGCCCACGGGCCATCGGAGGCCCGCACAGGGCGGTCCGGGGCCGCAAGCGTTCCCCGGAGCATGCCGGAGCGTGGCGCGGATGGCAATGCCCCGTCCTGCCCCCGTACGTACCCCCGGCGGCGCCCGTGATCGCCGACGGCGTCGCGGCGGCGGCCCGTCCACGGTGATCCCCGCCGCGCCGGCACCGCGCCGTGGATCACCCGACCCGGTGAGCCGCGTCGTACCCCCGGGCGCCGCCGGCCGCGCACCGGCGCCCGGCTCCGCGATCACCCGGCGGGCTCGTCCGGAGCGGCCCGCCCGGCGCCGCCGCCGGCCCCGCGGCGGCGACCCGCGCGCAGTGCGGAGTGTTGCGGCGGTCCCGGCGCACAGGCCCACGCCCGGTGCCGGAGGCATGGGACAACTTGGGGACGGAACGGGACGTACCGGGGCGGGAGTACAAGGGGGCGGACACCTCTACAAGGGGCGCACGCCGGCCGGTTGAGGCGTCCGCAAGTCTGCGCACGACCGTTTTCAGCCAACTTCCGGTCCGGATCCCCACGGTGCCCCGGACCCCCCACAACCCAGGCGTGAGCAGGGAGGAAAGGACCGGTGGGCATGGTTGTGCCCTATTGCGAACGGGCAGAGCCGAGACGCGCACTTCCCATGCAGGCCCGACGAGTGGAACGCTTCGTGATCGAATGCTTCGCGCCAAGTTGCCATATCGACATACCAGCGGGTGGTGAACTTGGCACTCCATCCTCACGGGACACAGTAGATTCGATCTTGGTCAGTGACGGCGGGGGAACTGTGCAGGACCGAGAGGGCGAGACGACCGAGGGGGGCTTAAGCGCCATGAGCCAGGACTCCGCTGCCGTACCAGATGCCGCACGCAAGCTCGCCGCCCGACGACGCCGCGAAATAGTCGCGGTGCTCCTCTTCAGCGGCGGACCCATTTTCGAGAGCTCCATTCCGCTCTCGGTCTTCGGTATCGACCGACAGGACGCCGGTGTTCCGAGGTACCGGCTACTTGTGTGCGCCGGCGAAGACGCGCCTTTGCGCACGACCGGGGGGCTCGAACTTTCCGCCCCCTACGGGCTGGAGGCGATCTCCCGTGCCGGGACGGTCGTCGTACCGGCCTGGCGTTCCATCACCCAGGCCCCGCCGCCCGCGGCGCTCGACGCACTGCGCCGGGCCCACGAGGAAGGGGCCAGGATCGTCGGGCTGTGCACGGGGGCGTTCGTCCTCGCCGCGGCCGGACTGCTCGACGGCCGACCGGCCACCACCCACTGGATGTACGCGCCGACGCTCGCCAAGCGCTACCCGTCCGTCCATGTGGACCCGCGCGAACTCTTCGTCGACGACGGGGACGTGCTCACCTCCGCGGGCACCGCCGCGGGCATCGACCTGTGCCTGCACATCGTGCGCACCGACCACGGCGCCGACGCGGCCAACGCGCTCGCCCGCCGGCTGGTCGTCCCGCCCCGGCGGACCGCGTCCGACCTCGGGCACCAGCGCTACCTGGACAGGTCGTTACCGGAGGAGATCGGCGCCGACCCGCTCGCCGAGGTCGTCGCCTGGGCACTGGAGCACCTCCACGAGCAGTTCGACGTGGAGACGCTCGCCGCGCGGGCGTACATGAGCCGACGCACCTTCGACCGGCGGTTCCGCTCCCTCACGGGCAGCGCTCCGCTCCAGTGGCTGATCACCCAGCGGGTCCTCCAGGCCCAACGGCTGCTGGAGACCTCCGACTACTCCGTGGACGAGGTCGCCGGCCGCTGCGGGTTCCGCTCGCCGGTCGCGCTGCGCGGCCACTTCCGGCGGCAGCTGGGCGCCTCGCCCGCGGCCTACCGGGCGGCCTACCGCGCCCGCCGGCCGCAGAGCGGCGCACCGGAGCCCGCGCTGCGCCCGGAGCGGGCCGAGCGTCCCGAGCGCGAGCGGGCGGCACTGGGCAGCGAGCGGTTCTCCGCCGCCGCGCTGGGCGGGCACGCGCTGGCCGAGGTGGCCGACGCGGGCAAGCCGGCGCCGGAGGGGTACGCCGCACGGCTTCCGGAGACCCCGGTCGGGCGGGGGGCCGCCAGGCCCGTACTGCCCGGTCAGCGGGAGCGCCCCGTAGGGTGAGACGTATGAACGATCGCATGGTGTGGATCGACTGCGAGATGACCGGACTCTCGCTGGCGAGTGACGCGCTCATCGAGGTGGCCGCCCTGGTCACCGATTCGGAACTGAACGTGCTGGGTGACGGAGTGGATGTGGTGATCCGTCCCCCGGCCGAGGCGCTGACCACCATGCCGGAGGTGGTGCGGCAGATGCACACCGCCTCCGGGCTGCTGGCCGAGCTGGATGCCGGGACGACGCTGGAGTCGGCCGAGGCACAGGTGCTGGAGTACATCCGCCAGCATGTGCCGGAGCCGGGGAAGGCGCCGCTGTGCGGAAACTCCGTCGGCACCGACCGCGGCTTCCTGCTGCGCGACATGCCGACGCTGGAGAGCTACCTGCACTACCGGATCGTCGATGTGTCGTCCGTGAAGGAACTGGCCCGGCGCTGGTTCCCGCGGGCGTACTTCAACAGTCCGGACAAGAACGGCAACCACCGGGCGCTGGCCGACATCCGCGAGTCCATCGCGGAGTTGCGCTACTACCGGGAGGCCGTGTTCGTGCCCCAGCCCGGGCCGGACTCGGAGACCGCGAAGGCCATCGCGGCCAAGCACAAGCTGCCCTCCGAACCGGAGTCGGCGGCACAGTGACGCAGCTCGCTCCCAGGGGCACGAAACCTGGGAGCGAGCACCCCTTTGGAACCTGTACACTTTTTCTCAGCCGGTGGGGAAAAGGAACCACACAGCACCGGTCTTGGTGGGTATAGCTCAGCTGGTAGAGCACCTGGTTGTGGTCCAGGATGTCGCGGGTTCGAGTCCCGTTACTCACCCCACTGTCGAGGCCCCCGATCCACGGATCGGGGGCCTCGGGTGTTTCCCGGCCGGGTGCCGCCGCGGGAGGCGGGCGCCGATGCTCAGTAGCCGACGGTGAAGCGCTCGCCGATGTGGTGGGGCTGCTCCAGCTCGTCGAGGAGCGCGACGGCGTAGTCCTCGGTGGAGATCCGGCTGCTGCCGTCGGCCGCGACGATCAGGTCCTCGGCGGCGGTGCGGTAGCTGCCGGTGCGCTCGCCGGGCTCGATGGAGGCGGCCGGGCTGAGGTTGGTCCAGCGGACGTCGGAGACGGTGCGGTAGAAGTCCAGCGCGTCGCCGTGCGCGTGCATGATCTGGAGCAGCGGGACCGGGAGGCCCTCGGTGTCCCAGACCTGGACGCCGTCGGGCTTGCGGAGCGAGCCGGCGCCGCCGACCGTGATCAGGCGAGGCGCGTCGCCGCCCAGCCTCCGCAACCCCTCGACCAGCGCCTCGGCGGCGGGCCGGATGGTGGCGATGTGACCGGCGCCGTCGCCGCCGCCGACCGCGCTGACCACCACGTCCTGCCCCTTGGCCACCTCGGTGACGGACTCCGAGTCGAGCGCGTCGCCGTAGACCACGGTGAGCGCCGGGTGGGTCGTGGTGACCTTGGCGGGGTCGCGGACGACCGCGGTGACCTGGTGGCCGCGGCGCAGGGCCTCGTCGAGGATGCGGCTGCCGATGGTGCCGTTGGCCCCGAACAGAGCGATCTTGGACATGCTGGGTTCTCCCGGTGGTTCGATGCGGGCGGGGTGCGCCCGGGTGCGGAGCGCGGTGTTCCGGCCGCCGGATGCGGCTGCCGTTTTCCGCCATCAGCCGTGCTGACGTCTCCTACGCTAGGGGTATCAGCGGGAGATTCCGGGGTAGCGAGGCGACGGGTCATGGTGAGAAAGCGACAGGACCCCCGAGAGGACGCAGCGGCGATCCGTGCGGTGGCGTTCTCCGCACCGGCGGGGCGGCCCGCCGGGGTGGAGGTGCTGACCCTCGCCGAGCTGCGGGAGCGCGCGGACGCCTGCGGGCTGTCGACCCCGCACCGGCCCGGCTTCCACCACCTGCTGCTCCTGGACCGCGGGCGGCTGGTGCACTGCGTCGACTTCCGGGAGCACCTGCTGGCCCCCGGCGACCTGCTGTGGTCGCGGCCCGGGCAGGTGCAGCACTTCGGGGACCTGACGGGTGCGGAGGGGCGGCTGGTGCTCTTCGAGTCCGGTTTCCTGGACCCGGCGACCGCGGCCGCGGCCCGGATCGAGGACTGGTACGGGCCGGCGGTGCGGCACCCCGAGGGCGCCGCGGCCCGGGCGCTGGACGAGGCGCTGACGCAACTGCACCGGGAGTTCGGGGCGCTGGGCGGGCTGCCGCTGGAGGTGCACCTGGAGGTGCTGCGGCATCTGCTGGCCGTCCTGGTGCTGCGGGCCGCGCATCCGGGCGGCGCCGAGGACGCCCCGCAGGACGGGACGTGCGAGGCGAGCGAGACGTATCTGCGGTTCCGGGACGCGGTGGAGCGGGGGTTCGCCCGCAGCCGCCGGGTCGCGGACTACGCCCGGTCGCTGGGCTATGCGCCGCGGACCCTGTCGCGGGCCACGGAGGCGGCGGCCGGGGTCGGGGCGAAGGAGTTCATCGACCGCCGGGTGGTGCTGGAGGCCAAGCGGCTGCTGGCGCACGGCGACCAGTCGGCGTCGCGGATCGCGGACCGGCTGGGTTTCGCGGACGCCACCAACTTCAGCAAGTTCTTCCAGCGGCAGGCCGGGCTCACGCCGATCGCGTTCCGGGACGCCGTGCGGGGCGGCGGCTGAGCTGCCGCCGCCGGGCACGGCGAGGAGGCGGACCAGGAGGTGCGGCCACTCGGAAAACCGGTGCGGCGGAGAGAGGCGGCGGGGCGCGACGGGTGGGGGGTGGTGCCGTCGCGCCCCGCCTCGGGGGCAGTCCGGGGCGCCCGCGGGCCCGGACCGGTGGGGGGTCAGCCGGTGTAGGCGCCGAACGCCTTGGTGAAGGCCAGCGGAGCCTGGTCGAGGGAACTGCACGTCGGCTGGGCGGAGTTGGAGGGGCCACCGGGGCAGGGTCGGTCGCGGGTGGCGGACCACATGGCCAGCCATGCCAGGTGCCTGCTCTGCGCGAACTTCACCAGGGTGGCGGCGTCGGCGGGCTTGAACACCTCGCCCTGCACGTCGTTGACGCCGATCATCGGGGTGACCGCCACGGTCCGCCAGGCGTCCGCGTCGTTCAGCCCGAGGGCCTTCTTCAGCTGGCCCTGGGTGGCGGTGGCGGCCTGGGTGGCGTAGGTGGCCATGTTGCCGTGGTACGAGGCTCCGTAGTCCATCGCCATGATGTTGACGGCGGAGATCCGCGCGCCGTTCTGCTTGGCGTTGGCCAGGAGGTTGACGCCGTCCTGGGTGAGGCCCTCGGGCATCACCGGGAGGGTGAAGGAGACGTCGAGGCCCGGGTGCTGCTTCTGCAGTTGCGCGACGGCCCGGGCGCGGCGGGTGTTGGCGGCCGTGTCGGGCAGCGCGCCGCCCTCGATGTCGAAGTCCACCTTGGTGAGCTTGAACTGGTCGACGGCCTTGCCGTAGGCGGCGGCGAGGTCGGACACCGAGGAGCAGGCGGCGGCCAGTTCGGTGCCGTTGGCGCCGCCGAAGGAGACCCGGACGTCGCCGCCGGCCTTGCGCAGCGCCGGTATCTGCTTGGCGACCGCGTCGCCGCCGAGGTCGCCGGTGCCGCCCCACTTGGGGACGCAGCCGCCGCCGGAGGTGAGGAAGGCGAGGGTGAAGTGCTTCACCCCGGTCTTCTGCGCGGTGCCGGTCAGGTCGTAGGCGGGGGTGAGGGAGGTGTCGACGTACGGGGCGAAGCCGGCCTTGGCGGCGGTGCCGGTGGGGGCGCCGGTGGCGGGGGCGGGCCGGGGGGCCTTGGTGGCCGTCGCGACGCCGGCGACGGCGAACCCGCCGCCGACCGCCAGCGTGCCGGCCACCGCCGTGCCGATCAGCTTGGTCCGGCGGCTGGGCCGGCGCCGGTGTGCGGAGGAACTCATCTCGTGCCTGCCTGTCGTCACATGGGGGTGGGGGCGCACCGAGGGGGAGGTGCGCCTCGCACGCTATCGGCAGCGAAACGGACAAATGCCGGGTTCTGTACGGCGGTTGGCGGAATTATGGCCGCCTTAAGGAAGCGGAAGGGGCCGGTTAAGAGCGGGGGCCCCGGGCGGCGGCGCGGACGGCCCGCCGGCCCCGGGTGCCGAACACCCGGGCACCGATCCGGCGCCGCAGCCGGTGGGCGCGCCGGCCGCCGAGCCGGTCCCGCCGCCCGTCGAGGGCCAGCCAGACCCGCACCTCGGTGCCGCCCAGCACGGAGTGCCCGATCCGGACGTCGCCGCCGGTGGACTCCGCCAGCCGCCGCACGATGTCCAGCCCGAGGCCGGTGGAACCGTCGCCTCCACCGCCGTGGCCACGACGCAGCGCGGCGGCCGGGTCGGCGATGCCGGGGCCGGCGTCCGAGACCAGCACGATCACCGCGTCGTCGGCGTTGTGCACGTCGACGGCGAAGGCGGTGCCCTCGGGGGTGTGCCGGAAGACGTTGCCGAGCATGGCGTCCAGGGCCGCGGCGAGGTCGGCGCGGGCGACCGGCACCCGCGCCGGGCGGTCCGCGCCGGCGACCCGGGCGGTGCGGCCCTCGTCCTCGGCCAGCGCCGACCAGAAGTCCATCCGCTCGCGGATCACCTCGGCCGCGTCGCAGCCGACCGCGGCGGCGGTGGCCACGGTGTGCTCCCGCTGGGCGCGGGCGGTGCGGATGATCCGGTCGACCTCGCGCTCCAACTGTTCGACGGCGGCGCGGGTCTGCTCGGCGGCCGGGCCGTCGCCGAGGGAGGCGGCGTTGAGCCGGAGCACGGTCAGCGGGGTGCGCAGCCGGTGCGAGAGGTCGGCGGCCAGTTCGCGTTCGTTGGCGAGGAGTTGGACGACCTGGTCGGCCATGGAGTTGAAGGCGCTGGCCGCCGAGCGCAGTTCCTTCGGCCCGTCCTCCCGGACGCGGACGCCGAGGTCGCCGCGGCCCAGGTCGTGGGCGGCCGCGGAGAGCCGCTCGGCGGGGCGCACCAGCCGGGTGCCGAGCCGGTCGGCGACCGCGACCGAGCCGACGACCAGCGCCAGGCCGACGCCGGCCAGCACCGCCCAGGAGGTGGCCACGCCGTTGGTGAGCGCGTCGTCGGGGACGTACACCTCGACGACCGCGATGCCGGAGGCGACCGCGGTGGGCTGGAGCAGCGAGGTGCCGCCGGGGACGTCGGCGATGGAGGCCCGGCCGAGCCGGACGGCGACGGCGACATCGGCCGGGGCGGCCCGGCGGGCGCCGATCTCGGCGGGGCCGCCGCCCGCGCCGCCGGCCGGCACATGGATGCCGATCCGGTCGCCGGGGCCGGTCTCGGCGCTGGCCAGGGCGCGTTCCAGCTGGGTGCGGTCGGTGGTGATGGCGAGGACGGGGCCGAGGGCGGCGGCCTGCCGCTCGGCGTTGGAATAGGCGCGGTCGGACGCCATCTCCCGGACCACCAGCCCCAGCGGGACCGCGAACGCGACCACGACCATCGTGGTGACCGCCAGGGCCACCTTGACCAGGGCCCACCTCACGGCGTCCGGCCGTTCGCCGCTCCGCCCACGAGGCGCGCAGGCGCGGCCATCACCGTCGTCCGCGGCCGGGCGGCCTCGCGCGCGTCGCACTGCGTCTGGCTCTTCGCTTCTCCGCCCACGAGGCGCAGAGGCGCGGCCATCACCGTCGTCCGCGGCCGGGCGGCCTCGCGCGCGTCGCACTGCGTCTGACTCTTCGCTTCTCCGCCCACGAGGCGCAGAGGCGCGGCCATCACCGTCGTCCGCGGCCGGGCGGCCTCGCGCGCGTCGCTCATCGCGGCGGCTCCAGCTTCACGCCGACGCCGCGCAGGGTGTGCAGGTACCGGGGGCGGGCGGCGGTCTCGCCCAGTTTGCGGCGCAGCCAGGACAGGTGGACGTCGATGGTCTGGTCTTCCCCGTAGGACTGCCGCCAGACCTCGGCGAGGAGTTCCCGGCGGGCGACGACCACGCCGGGGCGCTCGGCGAGGAAGGCCAGCAGGTCGAACTCGCGGCGGGTGAGGTCCAGGGCGGTGCCGTCCAACTCGGCCTGGCGGCGCAGCGGATCGATGGCGAGCCCGCCGACCCGGATCACCCGTGAGGGCGGTTCCGCGCCGGGCGCCGCGCCCCGGGAGCGGCGCAGCACGGCCGCCATCCGGGCCGAGAGGTGCTCGACCGAGAACGGCTTGGTGAGGTAGTCGTCGGCGCCGTCGTTGAGCAGCCGGACGATCTCGGTCTCGTCGTCCCGGGCGGTGGCGATGATCACCGGGACGTCGGTGAGGCCGCGCAGCATCTTCAGCGCCTCGCCGCCGTCCAGGTCGGGCAGACCGAGGTCGAGGACGACCAGGTCGAAGCCGACCTGCGCCACCTCGCGCAGCGCCTCCAGCGCCGTCCCGACGCTGCGCACCGCGTGCCCGGCGTCGGTCAGGTGCCGGATGAGCGCGGAGCGTACGAACTGGTCGTCCTCGACCACGAGCACTCGAACCATGGGCGGCACCGTACGCCATACGAGGGAGCCGCCCCGCGCACGGTTGACAACCGGACGGCGCGGGGCGGCTCTTCGGGCGGACGACGGGACTTCCGGCGCGGGCCCTAGTGCGGCATCACCATGCTGGTGTCGCCGGCCTGCTGGTCGATGATCCGGGTGCCGTACGCGCCGTCCCCCGCCATGGGGTCCGGTTCGGCGCTCGCGGATGCGGTGAACACCCCCAGCGCGACGAGCGTTCCGACAACGACGGCTGCGATACGGCGCATTTCAGGAGCCTCCCGGAGACGTGGACGATGGTCCGCTCACTGTGCCCGGAATTCTCCGCATACATACGCCCCGTCCCTCTTGTGGCGGTTGCCGTGGTGCCGCCGCGGGCCGGGGACACGGCGCTGCGTTCCCGTCCACCGGCCGTCAAGCCCGTGCGCACGGGGTTGTCCTTCCGCCCGGCCGGCGTGGTCCCATAGGGCGCATGGAGCGAGGGAGTTCGGGACGAGGTCTGGTCCATGCGGCGGCCTGGACGCTGGCGACCGGCGCCGCGGTCGCCCTGTCGTGGTTCGGGGTGCACACCGTGCTGTCCGGCACGGCCTACGACGCGCCGCGGGCACTGCCGCTGTCCGACCAGGTGGCGGCCTCGGCCCTGCCGCAGGTCTCCTCCACCCACCGGCCCAAGCCCTCCGACCCGCCGTCCGCGAGCCCCTCCCCCTCCGACGACGACCGGCCGCCACGGAGCAGCCCTCCGTCCCGCCCCGTCGACAGCCCCTCCCCCACCCCCTCCGACACCCCCGGCGCCGGCGCCCCGGCGTCCGCCGGCGACCGGGTCCGCAGCTACGCCACGGCCGGCGGCCGGGTGGTGCTCTCCCTGGGAGCCGACGCCGCCGAGCTGGTGTCCGCGACGCCCAACGCGGGCTGGCAGATGCAGGTGTGGAAGCAGCAGGGCTGGCTCCGGGTCGACTTCACCGGCGGCGGCTCGCACTCGTCGGTGATCTGCAGCTGGAACGGCCACCCGCCGTTCGTCCAGATCACCAACCGCACGGCATAGCAGGCGAGTCGACGGTCCGTCAGCCGGACTGACGGTCGTCCGTCAGGTGAAGACGCCGTCGGGCGGGGCCGGGGAGGCGACCGCGGTGGCGTCGGTGACCGGGACCGCGCCGCCGGTGAAGTCCCGCAGCGCCCGGCCGTGTTCGACCCGGCCGGCGTGCGGGTCGCCGGCCGCCCGCCGGGTCAGCTCGCCGACCGGCAGCGGCCCGTCGGCGGCGAGCAGCACGGCGTTGCCGAACCGCCGGCCCCGCAGCACGGCCGGCTCGGCGGTCAGCGCCAGCTCCGGGAAGACGGTGTGGACGGTGGCGATCTGGCCGCGCAGGAACGACAGCGGCGGCCCGTCGGCGAGGTTGGCCGCGTACCAGCCGCCCGGCCGCAGCGCCCGGTGCACCTCCGCCACGAACTCGACGCTGGTCAGATGCGCGGGCGTACGGGCGCCGGCGAAGACGTCGCCGATGACCAGGTCCGCCCAGCCGTCCGGGACCCTGGCCAGGCCGGCCCGGGCGTCGGCGCCGCGCACCCGTATCCGCCAGGTCCGCTCCAGCGGCAGCCGCTCGCGGACGAGGTCGACCAGCGGGGCGTCTATCTCCACGACCTGCTGGGTGGAGCGCGGCCGGGTCGCGGCGACATACCGCGCCAGGGTCAGCGCGCCGCCGCCGAGGTGGACGACGCGCAGCGGCGCGGCGGGCGGGGCCGCCAGGTCGGCGATGTGGCCCAGCCGCCGCTGGTAGGAGAACTCCAGGTGCGCCGGGTCGTCGAGGTCCACATGGGACTGCGGGGCGCCGTCGATCAGCAGCGTCCAGCCGCGCGGCCGGTCCCGGTCGGGCCGCAGTTCCGCGACGCCGCCGCCGACCGTCCCGGTGACGGGTTCCGGGCCGCCGCGCCCGCTTCTGCTTCTCGCCATGACTCCAGTATGGCGTCCCACCGTCGGGCGGAATCCGCAGGTCAGGAGGTGCAAAGCAGGCGGCGGACCGCCCGTCGGCCGGGGCCGCGGGCAGTCCGCCTGGTGTGCCGGGGCCCGGGCCGGTCCGATGTCCCCTCGGACCGGCACCGGGTCACTTGTTGACGCAGATGTTTCCGAACCCCGGGTTCAGCAGCCCGATGAAGTCGATGCTGTTGCCGCACGCGTTGATCGGAATGTCGATCGGGATCTGGATTACGTTGCCGCTGAGGACGCCCGG
This sequence comes from Streptomyces sp. BHT-5-2, assembly GCF_019774615.1. NCBI lineage: Bacteria > Bacillati > Actinomycetota > Actinomycetes > Kitasatosporales > Streptomycetaceae > Streptomyces > Streptomyces sp. BHT-5-2. The sequence continues at coordinate 438,681 of NZ_CP081496.1, forward strand.
CGACTTCGCCGCGAAGCCCTTGGCGTGCGCTCCGTGGCCGTGGTGGCGCCCGCCCTCGTCGAACCGTCCGTGGTGGCTACGGCCGTGGTGACCGCCCTCGTAGGCGGTCGCGACGCCCGCGCCGCCCAGCACCAGGGCTGAGGAGGCCGCAGCCATCGCGGCGGTCTTGACGAACCGCTTCATCCCATTCTCCTTTTCAGTTCGCGTATGGGGCATCGGACACAACGAACAATATGGGTTACGGATACGGGCGTTACCACTTAAGCGGATTCATTAGGCTGACTGGCTGGCAGGCGGCCGACGGAAACCCCGGACGACGCTGCGGCGCGCCTGCCGCGATTTCCAACATGATTTCTGCCAGAGTGCTCTCCTGTTTGACTGATTGAAGTCGGAGTCGGAGTCGGAGAGGACGACATGCCGAAGTCGAGGGAGCTGACCGGGCGCGGCGCCGTATGCGCGCTCGCGGCCCTGGCTTTGTCGGCCGCACTGACTTCGGCCGCGGCCGCCCCGCCGCCCGGGGAATCCTCCCGAATTCCTTTCGCCGAGCGCTTCCACATGACCGGGCACGGCGGTATCGCGCGGACCGGGCGGGCCGCGGTGGTCTGCCGGCCGGCGGCGCGGCGCACGGGGCCGGCCGGCCCGGCCTGTGCGGCGCCCCGGCACGCCCGCCGCACCGCGCGCCGCGACGTCGACGGCGATCCGCGCACCGACGGCTCCAGCAGCGCCCGGCTGCGGCTGCCGGCCGGCTCCCGGGTGCGCTACGCCCGGCTCTACTGGGGCGGCGACCTGCGGGCCGGCGGGCACCGGGCGGCCGAGGACGCCGGTCAGGTGCTGCTCGGCAGCCCCCGCGGCTCCTACGAGCGGATCCGCGCGGAGGGCCCGATCGGCCGCCGCACCACCGCCCGCAGCGACGACTACCAGGCCGCCGCCGACGTCACCCCCCTGGTGCGGCGCGGTGGCGCGGGCACCTACACGGTGGCGCGGGCGGGCTCCGGCAGCTCCCGGGCCGGGGCCCGGGCCCGGGGCGGCTGGGTGCTGGTCGTCGCCTACGAGAACCCCGCGGAGCCGCTGCGGCGGCTCGCGCTCTGGGACGGATTCGAGGCGCTGGGCGGCCGCCGCCGGACGTTCGCGGTGGAACTGGCCGGGCTGGGCATTCCGGCGCATTCCCGGGGACGGGCCGGCGTCGTGGCATACCACGGAACGCGGGAAAACCACGGGAAAGTCTCGGCTCGGACCGGTCGCATTACTCCGGTCGCGCGACGCGATTCCGCCGGTCCGGCGAATCGCGCGGTCCGTTCCGCAGATCTGGATTTCGGTCGACGGGCGCCCGGCGCAGCCGCTCACCGGAAGGGCATCGGTTTCGGTTCCGAGGTCTTCGACCTCACGCCGGCGCTCCGGTCCGGGGGCGATCGGCTGGCATTCCGCTTCACCACCCGAAAGGCGGGTTATTTGCTCGGCGCGCTCTTCGTCCAGGCCGATCTCGGGCGCTGAGCGGCGGCGTCGACAATTCCCGCGGAGTCCTGACAGCCCGGTAATCAGGGGAGCAGTGCGCGTGCCGCCACAAGACCCGCCGTCCCAGGAGCGGCTCACCGTCCTGCATGTGTCCCAGCCGGTCGACGGCGGGATCGCCCGGGTCGTCGCCGGCCTGGTGCGGTCCCAGGTCGCGGCCGGACTGCGAGTGGTGGTGGCCGCGCCGCCCGGCGGCACCCTGCACGCCGAGGCCGCGACCGCGGGCGCCGAGGTGGTGCTGTGGCACGCCCGCGGCACCCTGGGGTCGGCGCTGTCCGCGTCGCGGCGGCTGGCCCGGCTGGTCCGGCACACCGGCCCGCACCTCGTGCACGTCCACGGCGCCCGGGCCGGGTTCGTCGCCCGGCGCGCGGTGCGCGGACGCATCCCGACCGTCCACCAGCCGCACTGCTGGCCGTTCGAGGCGGTCGGCGGGCTGCTCGCCCGGACGGCGCCGGTCTGGGAGCGGCGCGCGGCGCGCTGGACGCACCGGATGCTGTGCGTCAGCGAGGCGCAGCGGACCCGCGGCACCGCCGCCGGGGTCGCCGGCCGGTGGGTGGTGATCCCCAACGGCGTGGACCTGCGGCGCTTCTCGCCCACCGACGACGAGACCCGGGAGATCCTGCGGACCTCGCTGCCCGCGCTGCGCGGGACGGTGCCGGCCGGCGCGCCGCTGGTGGTGTGCGTGGCGCGGCTGTGCCCCCAGAAGGGGCAGTCGACGCTGCTGCGGGCCTGGCCCGCGGTGGCCACCAAGGTGCCGGACGCGCGGCTGGTGCTGGTCGGCGACGGGCCGGACCTGGCGGCGCTGCGCCGGGCCGCGCCGCCCGGGGTGCTCTTCGCGGGCGCCGCCGACAGCCCCGTCCCCTGGTACCGGGCCGCGGACCTGGTGGTGGTGCCGTCCCGGTGGGAGGGGATGGCGCTGGTCCCCCTGGAGGCGATGGCCTGCGGCCGGGCCGTGGTGCTCAGCGACGTCGGCGGGGCCCGGGAGTGCCTGCCGGCCGGCGCCGACGACGACTGCCTGGTGCCGCCGGACGACCCGGCCGCGCTGGCCCGGGCCGTCAGCGCCCTGCTGACCGACGCGGACCGGCGCGCCGCGCTCGGCGAACGGCTGCGGGACCACGTACGGATGGCGCACGACGGGCGGCGCACGGCGGGCGCGGTGCTCAACCTCTACCGGGAGCTGCTCGCCGTGCCGCCCGCCCTGGCCCTGGCGCGGGGCGGACGATGACGGCCGAACGCGCGGACGCGCCCCCCGCCGGCCCGGGAGGCCGCCCCCGGCCGCCGGCCGGCGCACTGCCCCGCCCCGCCGCCCCGTCCGCCCGCCCGGCGCTTCCGCCCCCGCCGGTCCTCCCCGCCCGGACCGCGCCGCGCCGGGCCGCCCCCGCCCTGCTGACCGCGGCCGACGCCCTGGCCGCCGCCGGTGCCGCGCTCCTCGTGGGCGCCGACCCGGCGCTGCTCGCCGGCCTGGTGCCGCTCCTGCTGCTGCTCACCTTCCGCGCCGGGCACCACCGCCCGGGCCCGGCACCGGCCGCCCTCGACGAACTGGGGCCGCTGCTCGGCCGGGCCGCGACCACCTGGTGCGCGGCGGCCGCGGCGCTGGCCGCGCTCCGCCCCGGGCAGGCGCTCGGCCCGGTCGCCCTGCCGGCCGCGGTGGCCGCCCAGACGGCGCTGGCCGCGGCCGGGCGGGCCGCCGTGTACCGGGTGCGGCGCGCCGTCGCCCGGCGCCGGCCCCGGTCGGCGCTCCTCGTCGGCCCCGAACCCGTCGCCCGGCAGCTGGCCGCGGCGCTGCGGACGCACCCGGAGTACGGGCTGCGCCCGGTGGGCGTGGTGCCGACCGGGCCGGCCGCCCCGCGCACCGACCCGGCGGGCGCGACGCCGCCGGCGCTCCGCTCGTCCGACGCGGTCACCCGCGCCGTCATCCGCCACACCGTCCGCGACGCGGTGTTCCTGCAGCCGCCGGAGAGCGACCCGTACGCCGCGGCGCTGCTCCGCCGGTTCCTCGGCCAGGGCACGGCCGTCTGGCTGGCCGGCGCCGCCGCGGCCCGCGACGGCCGGCCCGCCGGAGCGGGCACCGGCCACCTGTGGGGCTTCGCCTGCCGGCCGTGGGAGGCCGCCGGCGCCCGGCCCGGCGGCCCCGCCAAGCGGGCCCTGGACCTCGTCCTGGCGTCCGCGGCGCTGCTGCCGGCGGCGCCGCTGCTGCTCGGCTGCGCGCTGGCCCTGCGGATCACCGACGGGCCCGGCGTGATCCGCCGGCTGGAGCGCCTGGGCCGGGACGGCCGCCGCTGCGCCGTGCTGCGGTTCCGCACCGCCCGCCCCGGCGCCCGGCCCGGCCGCCTCGGACGGTGGCTGCGCCGCACCCGTCTGGACGGGCTGCCGCAGCTGTGGAACGTCCTGCGCGGCGACCTGAGCCTGGTCGGGCCGCGCCCCGAACGGCCGGCCCGGGCCGCGGAGTTCGCCCGCCGCCACCCCGACTACGCCGCCCGGCACCGGATGCCGCCCGGCCTCACCGGCCTGGCACAGGTGCACGGGCTGCGCGACGGCGCCCCCGCCGAGGAGCGGGCCCGCTTCGACAACCTCTACATCGACGGCTGGTCGCCGGGGCAGGACCTGCGGATCCTGCTGCGGGCCGCGTGCCGGCCGCTGCCGCGCCGGGCGGCCCGATGACCACGCCGGCCGCCCGCACCCCGCAGCCGCCGCACCGCCGTGCGCCCGCCCCCGACGAGGCCGACCCGACCGCTGACCAGGCCACCCTGGCCGCTACCCCTTGGAGGGATCCGGTGAAAGTCCTGCACGTCATCACCGGCCTCGAAGTGGGCGGCGCCGCACAGCAGCTGCGGCTGCTGCTGCGCCGGCTGCCCGCCCACTGCGAGGTCGTCACCCTGACCAACCCCGGCCCGCTCGCCGAGGCCATCGAGGCGGACGGCACCCCCGTCACCCACCTCGGCATGACCGGCAACCGGGACCTGTCCGCACTCACCCGCCTGACCGCCCTGATCCGCGACACCGCCCCCGACCTCGTCCACACCCACCTCTACCGGGCCTGCGTCTACGGCCGGATCGCCGCCCGGCGGGCCGGCGTCCGCGCGATCGTCGCCACCGAGCACTCGCTGGGCGACGCCGTCATCGAGGGCCGCCGGCTGACCCGCGGCGTCCGCACCCTGTACCGGGCCACCGAGCGGCTGGGCTCGGCGACCGTCGCGGTCTCCGACACCGTCGCCGCCCGGCTCCGCCGCTGGGGCATCCCCGAGCGGCGGATCCACGTGGTGCCCAACGGCATCGAGGCGCACCGCTTCGCCTACGATCCGGCCGCCCGGGCCACCCTCCGGGCCCGCTTCGGCCTGTCGCCCGACACCTTCGTGGTCGGCGGCGCCGGCCGGCTGGTGCCCGGCGAGCGGTTCGACGTCCTGGTCCGGGCGGTGACCCAACTCCCCGGCGTCCACCTGCTGCTGGCCGGCGACGGGCCCGAACTGGAACTGCTGCGGCGGACAGCCGGGCAGTTCGGCTCCGGCGACCGGATCCACCTGCTCGGCGCCGACGGCGGCGAGCCCGGACCGGTCCCCGGCGACGGCCCGGGCGTCCCCCGCATGCTGTCGGCCGCCGACGCCTTCGTCTCGCCCGCCCCCGACCAGGCGTTCGGCCTGGCCGTCCTGGAGGCCCTGGCGTCCGGACTGCACGTCCTCCACGGCAGCTGCCCGGCCGTCGACGACCTCCCCGAGGACCAGGCCCCCGGCGCCCGCCGCTTCGGCCACGGCGTCCACGAACTGACCGCCGTGCTCAGGGACTTGCGGCGCACCGAACCGGGCCGCCTGCCGGTGCCTCCGGTGGTGCACCGCTACGACATCGACCGCAGCGCCCGGGAGCTGACGGCCGTCTACGAGCAGGCGCTGGCCACCGCCCGCCGGAACCACCCGGCGCCGGAACCCGCCGACCTGCCCGCCGGCCCCCCGGGCCTGCCCCCGGGCTTCTCGCTGCCCGACCCCTCACCCGCGCCGGCCCCGGACGGGCACTCGCTCTCCAACCGCTGACCGGCCGGGAGCGGTGCGGCGGCGGGACGGCCCGGGGGCGCCCCGCCGCCGCACCGCGTGCCACCCCCGCCTCACTGGCAGCGGTCGACCGCCTCGATCGTGCGGGCCGCCTCGCCCAGCGCCGCCCGCAGCACCACCGGGTCGGTGGCATCGGCGTAGGCCCCCTCCGGGGGCACCAGCCAGCCGGTCCCCTGCACCGGCGGCTCCGGCACGGCGCCGCCGGGTCCGGCGTGCGGCCCGTCCGCCGGTCCGGCCAGGGAGATCCCGCGCCCGGAGGTCTGGGTGCAGGCGCTGCCCGGCACGTCCCAGCCGTCGGCCGTCCCCGGCGGGACCAGGAAACCGAGGGTGTCGCAGGCACCGTCGTGCAGGACCGGGCCGACGCCGTCCCGCAGCCGCAGGATGTCCACCGCCTCCAGCCCCTGCCGGGCCGGGACCGTGACCAGGTCACAGGGCTGGGCGACGATCCCCGGGGCGGTGCGCCCCTCGCGGGCCGCGATCCGGCCCGCGGACTCCTTGCCGCCCCTGCTGACGCCGGTCTCCCACACGGAGAACCCCTCCTCCTGCACGCGCCACACCCTTTACACCGTCTCCAACGGGGAAACGCGTCAACAGCTACGGCGGCGGAACGCTGCAAAGGATGGCACTTCATGGCGGATCGCGGGTGAGATATTCCGGTTTGTAGCCAAACTCAGGGTGGTGGACCCGTCACAGCCGGTACCGTCGTCCCGCCGCACCGCCAGGATGCGGCTGGGGCGCTTCTGACGGATCCCCGTGACGTCCACGGGGATCCGTCAGAAGCGCCCCAGGTCACACGATGGCACGGAGGAGGGCCTGCCGGTGGATCGGGGTCGGACCCGGCCGTGAAACCACCGGGCGGGCCCTGGGGCACGGAGAGGTCCGCCATGGCGTCGCAAGCTCAGCGTTCAGCGTCGTCCCGCACCGTACCCGCCCGCCCGAACTCCGCCTTCCGACAGCTGCGCGGCCGGCTGTCGCCCGGCGAGTTCGCGGCGGCGGTCCGACGGGCCGCCCGTGAGATCGGCGAGCAGGTCTCGTGCGACGCCCGCTATGTGGGCCGCGTCGAGTCCGGGGAGATCCGGTGCCCGAACTACGCCTACGAACGGGTGTTCCGGCACATGTTCCCCGGGCTGACGCTGCCCGACATGGGGTTCGCGCCGCGGGAGACGGTACGCGGACGGGGGGCGCGTACGGGCGCCGCGTCCCTGGCGATCGACCCCGACCACCGCGATACCCGTATCCAGAACTGCGAGGAGAGCGACGTGCTACGTCGCGCGTTCATCACCGGCGGCCCGGCGGCCGCCCTGGGCCTGGCCGGCCTCTGTCCCCCGGCGCACGCACCGTTCCCCCCGTCGGCGACCGTGCCCGGACCCCGTACCGCACCCGGCGCCCGGGCCGGCGCCACCGAGGCCACCGCCGTCGAGGAGGCCGTCCGCCGGATCCGTCTGCTCGACGACCGGCACGGCGCCGACGGCCTCTACCACCGCGCCGTCCAACCCCTGCGCGCCGCCTACGAACTGCTCGACGCCGGCGTCCAACGCCGCGCCGTCTACGACCGGCTGCACGCCGGCGCCGGCGAACTCGCCATCTCCGTCGGCTGGTTGGCACACGACTCCGGCCGCTTCGACGACGCCCGCTCGCACTACGCCGAAGCCCTGTCCACCGCCCGGGTCTGCGGCGACGCCGCCCTGGAGGCGCACGCGTTCTGCAACACCGCCTTCCTGGCCCGCGACGCCGGCCGGCCGCGCGAGGCCGTACGGGCCGCACAGGCCGCCCAACAGGCCGCGAAACGGCTCGGCTCACCACGGCTGCGGTCGCTGCTGGCACTGCGCGAGGCCGGCGGCTGGGCCGGGCTCGGCGACCGCACCGGCTGCACCCAGGCACTGGCCCGCGCCGAGCGGCTCTTCGCTGCCGGCCCCGGCGACCACGACCCCGAGTGGATGAGCTTCTACGGCGAGGCCGAACTCGCCGGCCTCACCGCCCAGTGCTGGTCGGCACTGGGCGAACACGGCCGCGCGGCCGACCACGCCCGGCGCGCGGTGGCCCGGCAGGACCCGCACTTCACCCGCAACATCGCGCTGTTCAGCACCGAACTGGCCGGCAACCTCGCGGCCGGCGGCGCCGCCGAGGAGGCCGCCGCGGCCGCCCTGCGCACCCTCGCCCTGCTGGAACAGGTCCGCTCGGCCCGCATCCGGACGATGCTCGACGGCGTGGCGACCGCACTCCGCCCCTACCGCAGCTGCGGCCCGGTCGCCGACTTCCTGCGCCGGCACCGGGCGGCCGGCGCGCCCACCGCACACCGCCCGGTCTGACCCGCGGTCCGGCCGCCGCCGCGCCCCGCACGGTGCGTCGCCGGCTCAGTCCAGGTGGCCGGTCTCGTTCCAGCTCACCACGGCCGGCTCGCCGTACGCCCAGCCGAGCACCGACAGCGACGTCGGCGCCAGCCGGAGCCGCGCCGCGAAGGAGACGTCCAGCCCCAGCCAGCGCGCGCCCAGCACCCGCAGGATGTGGCCGTGCGCGAAGACCAGCACGTCGCGGTCGGCCGAGCGCGCCCAGTCGACCACCGCGTCGGCCCGCGCGCAGACCTCGGCGAGCGTCTCGCCCGCCGGCACCCCGTCCCGCCAGATCAGCCAGTCCGGCCGGTCGGCCTTGATCTGCGCCGGCGTCAGCCCCTCGTACGCGCCGTAGTCGACCTCCATCAGCGCGTCCCACTCCTGCGCCCGCCCCCCGAAGCCCGCCAGCTCGCAGGTCTCCTTGGCGCGCACCAGGGGGCTGGTGCGGACCTCGACGTCCGGCAGGCCGTCGAAGGGGGCGCGGTGCAGCCGCTCCCCCAGCAGCTTGGCGCCCCGCCGCCCCTCGTCCAGCAGGGGAATGTCGGTGCGTCCGGTGTGCCGGCCGGAGACGGACCACTCCGTCTGTCCGTGCCGGGCCAGGAGTATGCGCGGTGCCATGGGTCGTACCTCTCGCCGGTGTCCCGGCTTCTCGTCGTGCTGGGCGGGGCGCGGGCGGCGCTGACCGCGGCCCCTCCATCATCGCGCACCCGCCGCGGAACCCGCCGGGGGCCTTCGACGACCTCGGGGGACCGTGCCCGCACCAGGGGCCCCGGATGCCAGACTTCGGCAGGTGAACGTTTCCCGCGAAAGCCGGCCCGCGGCGGCCACGACCAAGGTCCCCAGTCTGCGGCAGCGCCTGACCGAACTGCGCGGCCCCGGCGTGCGCCCCCGGTCCCTGGACGCCCGCGCCCTCGCCGCGCTCGCCGCCAACCCCGGCTGCCGGCGCCGGGCACTCCTGGACGGCGCGGGCGTCGACAAGGGCGCGCTGGCCCACGCACTGGGCTCCCCCGCCCCCTACGGCCAGTCACAGTTCGCGCTGGCCCGCGGCAACTCCTTCGAGGCCCGGGTGAAGGCCGACGGCGGCGCGGAGCTGCTGCGGCTGCTCTGCGAGCGGCTCGCACCGGGCACCGCCGTCCCCGAGGACGACGCGGTGGCCCGCCCCGACCTGTCCGCGGCCGGACCCGAGGGCCGGGCCGCCCGCACCGCGCTGGCCCTGCGCGAGGCGGCCGCCGCCGGCGGCTGGGCACTGCTGGACCACCCGCTGCTGGCCATGGACGTCGCCGGCTCCCCCGCCTACGTCGAGCCGGACGCCGTGGTGGTGCACCCGGACGGCACCTGGACCGTCGTCGAGATCAAGTCCTTCCCCCTGATCGACGGCGCCGCGGACGCCGCCAAGGTCGGCGCCGCGGCCCGGCAGGCGGCCGTGTACGTCCTCGCCCTGGAGGCGGTCGCCGAGCACGCCGCGGCACACACCGGCCGCCCCGTACGGGTCCGCGACCGGATGCTGCTGGTCTGCCCCAAGGACTTCTCCAACCTCCCCACCGCCGCCCCCGTCGACGTCCGCAAGCAGCTCGCCACCACCCGCCGCCAGCTGGCCCGGCTCACCCGCGTCGAGGAGATCGCCGCCACGCTCCCCGCGGGCACCACCTTCGACCTCCGGCTCGCCGACGACGGCCGGACCGCGACCCGCCCGGCCCCGGAACTGACCGAGGCCGTCGAAGCGGTCCCCGCCGCCTACGCCCCCGAGTGCCTGGCCGCCTGCGAACTCGCCTTCCACTGCCGCGGGCGGGCCCGCCAGGAAGGCGCGGTGGAGACCCTGGGCCGCTCCGTACGGGGCGAACTGGGCGGACTGCGCACCATCGAGGAGGCCCTGGCGGCCGCCGCCGGCACACCGGACACGGACGCCGGTGCCCTCGACGACCCCGCCGTCCAAGCCCTCCGCACCGCCGCCGCACTGCGCGCCGAGGCACTCTCCGGCGCCGCCCCCGTACCCGCGCCCCGGGACGGGAAGGGGAAGGACGCATGACGCTCGTCGAGACACTGGCCCGGATGGAGGCGGTGGCCGCCGGCCGCGCCCGGCCGCTGACCACGGTCCGCCACCGCCACCTCGCCGAACACCCGCTGGTCCTCGTCCCGTTGACCACCGCCGGCGAGGCCGGCGCCCCGCTGGGCGCACTGGTCGGCACCGACCGGGAGAAGCCCCTGCTGCTGACCGTCCCCCAGCCCCGCGACCGCGACCTGCGGTTCGCCTTCCTCGCCGACCTGGCCGAGGCGGTGCTGCCCTACGTGGAGGGCTTCGCCGACGACGTCGAGTACGAGGAGCGCAAGGAGACCGACGCCGAGACCGGCAAGAAGGTCCCCGTGCAGGTCGAACTGTGCACCGACGCCCCGCAGTTGATCGTGCCCGGCGCCGCCGGCGTCGAGTACGTCCGGCTGCTGGGCCGCTCGATGCGGTTCCGGCGGACGGCCGAACAGGACCCGGAGACGCCCCACCCGGCGCCGCCGCACGTCCCGCTGCTGGGCCGCTGGCTCACCCACCTCGGCGAGCGGGCCCGGGTGCCCGGCTCCTGCCTGCTGCAGTCCATGACGGGTCTGCTGACCCGCCACTGGGCGACCGGCCAGAGCGCCCTGGAGGACCAGCACCTGGGCGCGCTGCTCGCCTGGATCGCGCCGCCGCCCGGCGTACCGGCCCAGGAGGCCGCCGCGTTCGCCGAAGGGGCCCGCGACGCGGACGGCCAACTGCACTGCCCGCCGGCCGGCCCCGCCACCGACCCCGCCTTCGACAACCGGCTGCTGGCCCCCGCCATCGCCCGTCACGACGCCGGAAGCCCCGGTGCCGCGGAAGAGATCCGCGCCCTCGTCGAGAGCCGGCTGCGGCCCACCTGGGACGCCGTCTGGCAGGGCGTCGACCTGCTCCGCGCGCTCCCCGAGGGCGCCCGCGTCCCCGACCGGTGGAAGCGCGACCGCTGGTCGTACACCGCCCACCGCGACCGGATCCGCGCCGGCGAACCCCCGCAGCCCACCCGGGACGACGCGGTCACCGCCGCCCGGAAACTCGCCGCCCGCGAGGCCGCACAGGCCCAACTGGACGCCCAGGAAGCCCTGGACGACCCTCTGGTGATGGCCGCCCGGCGGCTGACCGGCGAGGCACTGCGGGGCACGGTCACCGCCGTCGAGACGGCGTTCTCCGAGGGCGCCCGGCCGATGCCGCGCCCCCTGGTGACGCTGCACACCGGCGACCGCCCCCCGCTGGCCGAGGGCACCAAGCTCCACCGCGCGCTCGCCGACGGCCGCAGCCAGACCGCCGAGTTCGTCGCCCACGCCGACGACGACCCGGGCGCGCCGGTGCTCCGGCTCACCGGTGGCATGGGCCGCGGCCGCACCCCCGAACCGGGCTCGGTCCCGGAACCCGGCGACATCCTGTGCTGGACCCTCTTCGAACACGCCCCGCGCGGCGGCCCCACCCTCCCGGAACCGGAGGACACCCCCTGGACCCACGGCGGCCCGCCGGCCGACACCGCCGACGTGCCACCACCGGCCGCGGCCGAGGACGCGGTGACGGCGGAGGACTTCCTGTGAGGGGCGAATCTCCTGTGAGGTGCGGGACCCTCGCGAGGTATGGGGCCCCTGCGAGGTGTGGGCTCTCCGTGAGATGCGGGGCCCCTGCAAGACGTGGGCTCTCTGCGAGATGTGGACCCTCTGCAAGATGCGGGCTCCCGCACCGGTCCCCGGCCGGACGTCCGCGCGCCGTCCCCCACCACCCACCGCCCGCCAACTCCCCGGAGAACGCCCCGGCATGACGCCCCCTCCCCCTCCGCCCCTGTCCGTGCCGCCGCCGGCCGACCCCGCCGCGGCGGCCGCCGAGGCCACCGACGCGATCCTCCGCGACACGCTGCACAGCAACCGCCGCGGCGTGGTCGTGGACTCCCCGCCGGGCGCCGGGAAGTCCACCCTGGTCGTCCGCGCCGCCCGCGAACTCGCCGCCGCCGGCCGCCGGCTGATGATCGTCGCGCAGACCAACGCCCAGGTGGACGACCTCGTCCTGCGCCTCGCCGCGAAGGACCCCGACCTCCCCGTGGGCCGGCTCCACTCCAGCGAACCCGGCGCCTTCGACCCCGCCCTCGCGGAGCTCCCCGCCGTCCGCACCTCCGCCCGGATCGCCGACCTCGCCGCCATGGACGTCGTCGTCTCCACCGCCGCCAAGTGGGCCTGGACCAAGGTCGAGGAGCCCTGGCGGCACGCCATCGTGGACGAGGCGTACCAGATGCGCTCGGACGCGCTGCTGAGCGTCGCCGGCCTCTTCGAGCGGGCGCTCTTCGTCGGCGACCCGGGCCAGTTGGACCCGTTCAGCGTGGTCGGCGCCGACCAGTGGGCCGGCCTCTCCTACGACCCGTCCGCCAGCGCCGTCTCCACCCTCCTCGCGCACAACCCCGACCTGCCGCAGCACCGCCTCCCCGTCTCCTGGCGGCTGCCGGCCTCCGCCGCGCCCCTGGTGTCCGGCGCGTTCTACCCGTACACCCCGTTCCGCAGCGGCACCGGGCCCGGCGACCGACGGCTGGCGTTCGGCGTGGCCGGCGACGGCTCGGCCGTGGACCGCGTCCTGGACGAGGCCGCGGAGTCCGGCTGGGGGCTGCTGGAACTACCCGCCCGGCGCACCCCGCGCACCGACCCGGAGGCGGTACGCGCCCTCGCCCTGGTCGTCCGCCGCCTCCTGGACCGCGGCGGGGCCGCCACCAGCGAACAGGCCGACGCACCCGCGCCGCTGACCGCCGCCCGGATCGCGGTCGGCACCGCCCACCGCGACCAGGCCGCGGCCGTCCGCGCCGCCCTCGCCGAACTCGGCGTGACCGGCGTGGCCGTCGACACCGCCAACCGCCTCCAGGGCCGCGAGTTCGACGTCACCGTCGTCCTCCACCCGCTCTCCGGCCGCCCCGACGCGACCGCCTTCCATCTGGAGACCGGACGGCTGTGCGTGCTCGCCTCCCGGCACCGGCACTCCTGCATCGTCGTCTGCCGCGCCGGCGTCGCCGAACTCCTCGACGAGCACCCCGCCACGGAACCCGTCCAACTGGGCGTCACCGTGAAGTTCCCCGACGGCTGGGAAGCGAACCACGCCGTCCTCTCCCACCTGAACGAACACCGAATCCCCCTACGCCCCTGAATCCTGTCGTCATCCTGTCGTCGAACTCCCGTCGCTCGCCCGGAGGGCGGACCGGGCGGTGTCCGGTGCGGCGAGAGTGCGTGCCGGGCGCCGGACGGCAGACGGGAGTTCGACGACAGGGCCCAGGGCGCGACCCGGCCTCAACCGATCACCCCGCAGGCCCGCACACCCCCACCCCGTTCATCACCCTCCCCTTCACTCGTCCTCCCCATCTATCCGCCGCCATCCACATCCCTAACGCCACCCCGCCCACCCAACTACACTAAGTGATCGAGTCAGGAACTTCTCACGCTCCGTAATCGTTGCCGGAACAAGGAAGGAGGCAGGCGGCCCCCACGGCGTCCCACCAGGCCCCGCCCAACCCACCGCACCGCCAAAACCAAAACCAGAACCAAAACCAGAGCCAGAGCCAGAGCCAGCCAACGCCAACGCCAACGCCAACGAGAGCCTCGACCCAACCCACCTCCCCACCGCCCCGCCTCCCATCCAGCCCCCCCGACCCTGACGCGGGAAGCGCCCACCGGCCCCCTTGCGCCGGGCGGGACAATGGAATGCGGCACACAACGATGGAGGTAGGTACATGTCCGAGCCGCAGCCGGCTCCCGATCCCCGCGGTACGGCGCCCGCCCCCCGCCGCATGAGGCCCGCGCAGTTGTTGTTCGAGCCGCCCGAGGCCACCGCCGACCCCGAGCACTTCTTCGGGCTGGAGTCGATGGAGGATCCCGGTGCGCTCCTCGGCCGCGCGACCGAGCTCACGCTCGCCTTCCGCGCCGCCGCCGACCGCGCGACGGAGTTCCAGGCGATGGCCGCGGCCCAGCTGGCCGACCCCCGTCGCTTCGACCGGCTGCCGCTGGCGGAGGTCGCCGAGCGGGCCGACTGGACCGAGGACTACGCGCAGAAGATGGTCGAGTTCGGCCGGAGCCTGCTGCGCAGCGGCAGCACGGTGCCGCCCGACGCCGACTGAGCCGCGGGCCCCGGTCAGCCGAGCCGCGGGCTCCGGTTGCCGCCAGACGACGCCGGGACCGGCGTCCGCGGCGGTGCCGTCCGCGCGGCCGCCCGCCTCCCCTTCCCGCAGCGCGGGTCTTCCCGTGACGGGGGTCTTCCCGCGGCGGGGCCGTGCCGGGACCTTCCCGTCACCGGCGCCTTCCCGTCACGGGAGTCACATGGTGCTCAAGGGGTATCTCTCGGCTCTTGGGTCAAGATCATGGGCCCCTGGCATATGCGGGAGGAGAAGATACTCCCCGGCGCGCCGTCCTGTCCCGGTTTCCGCCAATCGGCTCTGGCGGGGCGCGGGGAGTCGATAGACCGGTCCCATGAGCGAATGGCTGCCTGAGACTCCGCGGAACCTGGCCTTCCCCACCACGGCGTACGTCACGCTCGCCGGGGCCGACTGGCTCGCCTCCGCCAGCCCGCACCCGGAGGGCCAGCACCGGCTGTGGGCGGAGCGGCCCACCGCGCCGAGCACGCTGCCGTGCGGGACGGTCTTCGACGTGATCAACGCCCCGGCGCTCTTCGGGCGGCGCATGGTGGACCGGCTGTGGTCGGCCGGCCCCGGGTCGGGGCCGGTGGCCATGCACCGCGGCCGGATCCTGCTGTTCGCGGCCCCCGGGACGGCCCAGCGGCTGCCCGCGCTGCTGGCCTGGGAGGAGTGGGGCAGCGCGGTCCCGCCCCTGTTGTGCCACGGCAGCGGGGACGCGGTGACGGTACCGCCGTTGCATCCGTTGCATCCCCAGGCCGCGGGTCACACCGAGGGTGGGACGGGAACGGGCGCGGCGAGGACGGGCGGGGCGGGTGGTCGGCGGGGGCAGGCGGCCGGGCGCGGGTTCACCACTCCCCGGCCCGCCGAGTCCGGTCCCGGGTCCACCCGTCCCGGTTTCGCCGAGGTCGGCGTCGGGTTCGCCGCCTCCGGGGGCGCCGAGGGCGGTGGCAGCTTCGCCGGTTGCGGGTTCGCCGAGGACGGCGTCGGCTTCGTCGGTGCCGGGTTCGGGTTCGGCGGCGGTGACGGCCTCACCGGTTCCGGGGTTCGGGAGGGCGGCGCCGCCTCGCGTTGGCTGGTTGCGCCGGATGTGCGGGAGCCGTGGTTGCCGGGGCCCGAGGTGTTGTTGTGGGCGTGTGTGCGGGCCGCGCGGGGTGGGCTGGGGGCCGATCGGGAGACTGCCCGCGAGCACCATGAACTGGCTGTTCAGGGTGTGGATACGGGGCGGACGGGCGGCTGAGGGGAATCGATTTTTGCCCTCCCCGGCCAGGATGCTAATGTTTTCCCCGTCAGCAGGCGCCGCTAGCTCAGTTGGTTAGAGCAGCTGACTCTTAATCAGCGGGTCCGGGGTTCGAGTCCCTGGCGGCGCACAGACGGTCGAAGGCCCTCACTCCGGTGGGGGCCTTCGTCGTACGTGGGGTCCGTTGCCGTGTACAGGGCTTGCCGTGCGCTGGGCGGCGCCGCGTACTAAGCGGTGCTGTGGGTGACCTTGACCGCCCATTCGCCGTCGGCGGACCGGCCCCCGACCTGGACGCGTACGCCGTCCTCGGTGTCGTTGAGGCTCTCCCCGACGCCGAGCGGGGCGTCGGCGAGCGGCGGATAGACGGAGGTGCCCCAGCAGGCGGAGGTGCCGGGGTGGCCGTCGAGGACCCGGACGGGGCCGGAGCCGGACGCGGTGGAGCTGCGGATGCGGTAGACGAGGACGCCCTCGGTGCAGATGGAGCGGTCGTTGCCCTCGGCGGCGCGGGCTTCCATGGCGAGGGCGGTCTCGGGGCCGGTGCGGACCACCAGGAGGCGGGGGCGGTGGCGGTCGGCGGGGTCGTCGGGCGCCGAGAGGGGGCGCAGTGCGTGCATCCGGGGGCGGTCCAGGGAGACGCAGTCGACCTGGCTGTCGGTGATCCAGCCCAGGCGCCACTTGTGCCAGGCGAAGGGGTCGGGGGCGAGTCCGAACTGGCTGCCCATGAGGTCCCAGTCGCCCACGTAGGTGTCCCAGTCGCCGTGGCCGTTCTCGGGGCGGTGGTAGAGGTCCGGCAGGTCGAAGACGTGGCCGGTTTCGTGGGCGAGGACGTTGCGGTCGGGCGGGCTGTGCTCGAAGACGGTGACGAAGCGGCTGATGTCGACGCCGTCGACGTGCATCGGCTGGTCGAGGTTGACGACTTTGGTGGCGTCGGAGTCGACGCCGGGGGCGCCGGGGTCGGCGGCGAGGTAGACGAGGTCGTAGCGGCTGAAGTCGATGACGGGGTCGGCGGCGGCGACCGCGTCGCGGAGGTAGGCGGAGCGCCGTCCGGTGTCCCAGTCGCGTTGTATGCCGTACCAGGTGGAGGGGTGCGGCATGCGGACCCAGTGGTGGTGGACGTGGGTGCGGAGGCGGAACCTGCCGTAGGAGGCGCGCTCGAAGAAGCGGTCGGTGGCGGGGAAGTAGTCGCCGGAGAGCTGTTGGGGGGTGGAGGTGGGGCGGGCGTCGGGGAAGGAGAGGTAGATCATCACCGCGTCGAGGCGGTGGTCGGGGCGGGGGTAGTCGCCGTTCCAGCTGTCGACGCCTTCGGAGTGGTGGGCGTCGGTGCGTCCCAGGGCGCAGGAGAGGGCGGCTTCGGAGGCGGTGGCGGGGCCGGTGACGATGGAGGTCGCGATGAGCGCGCTCAGGGAGGTGGCGATGGCTGCGACGCGCCGCATGCGTCGGCGATCCACCCCGTGGGGTGTCTGGGCGCGCGGCACGTGGACCTCCAGGGGTGGATTCGGGACACCCACTTACCCTGAGGTGATTTCATGCTCTTCGTCCTGATATGGCAGCCCGAAGGGGTGACCCGCGCGCCTCCCCCGTCTCGTAACGGAAAGTCACAAGCGACTAAAGGTGCAATAGGGGCGAACAGAGCCGGGCAGATTTGGCTGAACTTCCGTCATGCGTGCGGATGGTCACGGCTTCGTCGCTGGATCGGCCCTCGTGCCAGCCTCTATGATCGCCACACTTTCCAGGGCGAGGTCCCCCCTCCGTCACGAGACAAGCGCCATGCGGGAGCGAGCAGTGAGCGGACACCCCGACAGCCCGGGCCGCACGTCCGGAGCAACACTGCCATCGGTGACGGAGCGTGATGGTTCGACCAAAGACCCCGTCGCCCGGTCCGCCTCCCCGCCCTGCGACGCCGCGGCGCGCTGCGACGGCACCGCCGCCTCGCTCGGCGACTACCGCGCCGCCTTCCTCGCCGCGAGCCTGCCGATGGCCGTCCTCAACCGCGACGGGCTGGTGCTCGCCGCCAATCCCGCGCTGGGTGCCCTGGTGGGCGCCGACCCGGACGAGCTGGTCGCCGCCACCGCCGCCGACCTCACCGACCTGGGCGCCGACCCGCGGGTGTGGAGCGCGTACCGCGAGGTGCTGTGCGGCCGCAGCGAGCGGCTGCGCTGCACCCGACGGCTGAAACGCTCCGACGGGACCTCCGTATGGGTGGAGGTGACCGTCGAGCCGGTGACCGAGGGGCCGTTGGGCGGCGAGGAGCGGGTGCTGCTGTCGGCGGCGGACATCAGCGACCGGCACGATCTGCTGGCCCGGCTCCGGCATCTGCAGATGCACGATCCGGTGACCCGGCTGCCCAACCGCACGCTGTTCTTCGAGCGGCTCTCGGCGGCGCTGGAGGCGGCCTCGTTCGAGCGGGCCGGCACCGGCCGGATCGGGCTGTGCTATC
Organism: Streptomyces sp. BHT-5-2; assembly: GCF_019774615.1. NCBI lineage: Bacteria > Bacillati > Actinomycetota > Actinomycetes > Kitasatosporales > Streptomycetaceae > Streptomyces > Streptomyces sp. BHT-5-2. Next base: position 456,374 of record NZ_CP081496.1, read on the forward strand.
TGGACCTGGACGGCTTCAAGGCGGTCAACGACACCCTGGGGCACCGGGTCGGCGACCGGCTGCTGAGCGCGGTGGCGCAGCGGCTGACGCGCTGCGCCGAGCGGGCCGCGGAGCGCGGGCCGGGCCGTGGCGGGCATCTGGTGGCGCGGCTGGGCGGGGACGAGTTCGCGCTGCTGGTGGAGGACTCCACCGGCACCGACCAGCTGGCGGAGCTGGCGCAGTCGGCGCTGGACGCGCTGCAGCGGCCGTTCGACCTGGCCGGGCAGCGGATGTCGGTGTCGGCGAGCATCGGCGTGGTGGAGCGGGCGGCGAACGGGACCACCGCGACGGGGCTGATGCAGGCCGCGGACACCACGCTGTACTGGGCGAAGGAGGACGGCAAGGCCCGGTGGACGCTCTTCGACCCGGAGCGCAACGCCCACCGGATGACCCGGCAGGCGCTGTCCAGCACGCTGCGGCCGGCGGTGGACCGCGGGGAGTTCACGCTGGAGTACCAGCCGCTGGTCGGGCTGGGGGACGGCCGGGCGCAGGGGGTGGAGGCGCTGGTGCGGTGGCGGCATCCGCAGTTCGGGGTGCTGTCGCCGAATCGGTTCATCGCGCTGGCCGAGGAGAACGGCGCGATCGTGGAGCTGGGCCGCTGGGTGCTGGAGCGGGCCTGCTATCAGGCGCGGGCCTGGCAGTTGGCGCACCCCGGGGACCAGCCGCTGTTCGTCAGTGTGAATGTGGCCGTGCGTCAGGTGTGGGACTCCGACCTGGTGGCGGACGTCGCCGGGATCCTGGCGGAGACCGGGCTGCCGCCGCGGCTGCTCCAGCTGGAGCTGACCGAGTCCGCGGTGATGGGGTCGGCGGGACGGCCGCTGCAGGCGCTGCAGGCGCTCAGCGACATGGGGGTGCGGATCGCCATCGACGACTTCGGCACCGGCTACTCCAACCTCGCCTATCTGAGCCGGCTGCCGGTGTCGGTGCTGAAGCTGGACGGGTCGTTCGTGCACGGCTTCCGGTCGCAGGAGCACCCGAATCCGGCGGACGAGATGATCGTCGAGGCGCTGGTCGCGCTGGCGCACCGGCTGGGGCTGACGGTGACGGCGGAGTGCGTGGAGAGCGCCGAGCAGGCCGAGCGGCTGCGCCGGATCGGCTGTGACACCGGGCAGGGCTGGCTCTACTCCCGGCCGGTGGCACCGGACCGGGTGGAGGCGCTGCTGGACGCGGGGCGCGCCTGCGGCTGAGCCGCCGCGCGCCCCGCGCCGCCGCCTCAGTGCTGCGGGAGCCCGTAGGCGTCGGCTATGAGGTCGTAGGAGCGGCGGCGGGCCTCGCCGGTGTGGGCGTTGGCGGTGAGCATCAGCTCGTCGGCGCCGGTGCGCTTGACGAGGTCGTCGAGGCCCTGGCGGACGGCGTCGGGGGTGCCGTGGACGACGTTGCCGAGCCAGCCGTCGACGAAGTCCTGCTCGACGGCGCTGAAGTGGTGGGCGGCGGCCTCCTCGGGGGTGGGGACCAGGCCGGGGCGGCCGGTGCGCAGCCGGAGCATGGCGAGGGCGCCGGTGCGGACCTGGCGGAGCGCCTGCTGTTCGTCCTCGGCGGCCAGCGCGGAGACGCCGATCAGGGCGTACGGCTCGGCGAGGACCTCGGAGGGGCGGAAGGACGCGCGGTAGAGGTCGAGGGCGGGGACGGTGTTGGCCGCGGAGAAGTGGTGGGCGAAGGCGAACGGCAGGCCGAGGGTGCCGGCGAGGCGGGCGCTGAAGCCGGAGGAGCCGAGCAGCCACAGGGGCGGGCGGTGCGGGGACTGGACGCCGCCGGGGGAGGTCGACTGGATCGGGCCGGGGACGGCGTGGATGCGCGCGTAGGGGTGGCCGTCGGGGAAGTCGTCGTCGAGGAACCGGGTCAACTCGGCGAGCTGCTGCGGGAATTGATCGGCACCTTCGTGGAGGCTCTCGGTGCGGCGGAGGGCGGCGGCGGTGGCGCCGTCGGTGCCGGGGGCGCGGCCCAGGCCCAGGTCGACGCGGCCGGGGGCCATCGCCTCCAGGGTGCCGAACTGCTCGGCGATGACCAAGGGGGCGTGGTTGGGCAGCATCACGCCGCCGGAGCCGAGGCGGATGCGCTCGGTGTGTGCGGCGAGGTGGGCCAGGAGCACCGCGGGCGAGGAGGAGGCGACGCCGGGCATGGAGTGGTGCTCGGCGACCCAGTAGCGGTGGTAGCCGCGGCGCTCGGCGGTGCGGGCGATGTCGGCGGCGGTGCGGACCGCGGCGGTGGCGGTGCTGCCGGCGCCGACCGTCACGAGGTCGAGCACGGACAGGGGGACGGGTGCGGTGCCCAGGGCGGTGCCGCGTATGCCGTCGTCCCCGGTTTTGCCGTCGGTGCCCGGGGTCTGCTGGTCTTCGCCGCTCACGGTGCGGGTCCTCCTCGCGTCGCGCTTCTGACGTCGGTGGTCTGCGGGTCTGCGAGGGGGTAACCGGAGCAGTTCTCCGGTTATTCCCGGGTGGGGCGATGCGTCCGGACGGGTGAGGGGCGGGAAGCGGTGGGAGGCGCCCGGGGGCCGTGTGCCGTAAGGCGGTGGGCCGGGCGCCGGGAGGGGCGGGGCGGGCCCGTGCGGACCCGCCGGTCGGGGTCTGGCGGACCCGCCGGTCGGGGTCTGGCGGACCCGTCGGTCGGGACCTAGCGGGCCGGGCGGGAGAAGAGCGTGCCGAGCTCGGGGCAGGCCAGGGGGCGGTCCAGCAGGCGCAGGCCCTCCCAGACCGTCACCTGATTTGCGGTGAGGACCGGTTTGCCGAGTGCGGCTTCGAGGGCGGGCAGATGGGCGGCGGTGTGCAGGGCGGTGTCGGGCAGCAGGACGGCCTCGGCGTCGGGGTGGTCGCCGGCCCGGGCCAGCTCCAGGACCTCCTCACGGCCCCAGGTGCCGACCTCGGCGGCGGTGATGATGCCGCTGCCCCGGGTGGCGACGACCTCGGTGCCGGCGGACTTGAGGAAGGCGTGGAAGTACTCGGCGACGTCGGCCGGATAGGTGGCGGCGATCGCGACCCGCCGGGCGCCGAGGGCCCGGACGGCGTGCGCGAAGGCGAAGGAGGTGCTGGAGGCGGGCAGCCCGGCGGTGGCCGACAGCTCCCGCACCTGCTCCTGGGCGCCCTCCCAGCCGTAGACGAAGCTGGCGCTCGTACAGGCCCAGACGACGGCCTCGGCGCCGCGGTCCCGCAGCGCGGCGACGCCGGCCGCGAGGCGGGCCGCGGAGCCCATCTCCAGCAGGGCGTCGACGCGGTGGGCGTCCTCGCCGATGTCGGTGTGGACGAGCGGCAGGCCGACCGCGCCGCCCAGGAGTGCCTCCAGCCGGGGGTAGTCGTCCTCGGCGGAGTGACCGGGGTAGAGGAAGCCGACCGATGCCATGCAGGTCTCCCTTGCGGGTGGTGGGTGCGGTGTGCGGTGGTGCGGCGGGCCGGGCTCAGGCCGGGGGCCGCCGGCCCGGGTCGTCGGGGAGGTACGGGGGCGGTTCGGGACCGTCGCCCGCTTCCGCGTCGGGCGGGACCGGCGGGCCGGCCAGGGCGGCCTCGGGAGTTGGTCCCCCTTCGCTCCGCGGCGGTGGCTGGGTGCCGGTCATGGCCGCCGGGCCGCTGCGCGCGACGGGGTCGAGCAGCGCCTGGTACGGGCCGACGGCGCGGACTCCGATGGCGCGCAGCGCGGCCCACATCGTCACCTGGTTGGCCGAGAGCACGGGCATCCGCAGCTCGGCCTCCAGTTGGGGGATGACGTCGTAGGTGGGGAGGTTGGTGCAGCTGATGAAGAGGGCGTCGGCGGCTCCGACGACGGCCGCGCGGGCCATGTCGACGACGTCGCGGTAGGGGACCTTCCAGATGTGCCGGGTGAGTCCGAGATAGGCACGGCCGGTGACGGTGATGCCCGCCTGGGCGAGGTACTCCTCCAGGGATCGGGTGACGGACTTGGTGTACGGGGTGACGACGGCGATGCGCCGGGCGCCGATCTCGCGGAGGGCCTCCAGCGCGGCGCCCGAGGTGGTCAGGGCCGGCACCTCTCCCGCCTGGGTCATGGCCGCGCACATCGCGCGTTCGCCCGCGATGCCGCCGACGAAACTGCCGGAGGTGCACGCGTAGGCGATGACCTGCGGAGACACCGCGCACAGTGCCTGGACTGCGGCGTCCAGGGTCTCGTGCTCGCTGACCAGGCGGGCCAGGTCGAGGCTGACCTCGACGGGCACGAAGGGAGTTCGGGTCAGGTGGAGGGACACGTCGTCGGGGACCCAGCGCCACAGCTCGCGGTCGAGCGCGAAGTCGAAGGGAGCGACGACACCCACGCCGAGCTGCGGCTGTGGGCCACCCAGGAAAGAGACGTCCATGAAGGCCCCTAGAAGGCGCGAAGGGCTGGGAGGGCACGGCCAGTGGCCGGAGAGGTGGTGCAGCCGGACAAGCCGGGGACGTCGGGACAGAGCCGTTGTTGACACGGTAGATACGACTTCTTAGCGTGGTCAATCCTCGCATCTCAGGCATCTGTCGGCGCCCTGTTCCGCGATACGGGGCACTCGTTTTCAGAACGGTTTCTCTGGCCTATGTCCGTTAGCACCGACAGCACCGACGACCCCGGAAGCACCACCGTCCCCACCGTCCCCACCGTCCTCGTTCTGGGCTCCGAACCGCCTCCGCGGTTGGACCGGCTCGCCGGCCGAGCCGAGATCGTCTTCTCCGACGAGCCGTCCCTGGCCGGTCTACTCCCCACCGCCGACGTGCTGTTGGCCTGGGATTTCACCTCCGACGCGATCCGGGAGAGCTGGCCCGGGCAGGGCCCGCGGCCCCGCTGGGTGCACACCGCCAGCGCCGGCGTCGACCGGCTGCTGTGCCCGGCGCTGATCGCCGACGACACCGTCGTCACCAACGCGCGCGGGGTCTTCGAGCAGCCGATCGCCGAGTACGTCGCCGGACTGGTGATCGCCATGGCCAAGGACTTCTACGGGAGTTGGGAGCTGCAGCGGCAGCGGCGCTGGCAGCACCGGGAGACGCTGCGGCTGGCCGGCACCCGGGCGGTGGTGGTCGGGTCGGGGCCGATCGGCCGGGCCGTCGGCAGCACCCTGCTGGCACTGGGTGTCGGCGTCGACCTGGTCGGGCGACGTGAGCGGACCGGCGATCCGGAGTTCGGCCGGGTGCACGCCGCGGGGGCCCTGAACGGACTGCTGCCGCACGCGGATTGGGTGGTGTGCGCGGCGCCCCTGACGGAGGAGACCCGGGGGATGTTCGGGGCCGCGGCGTTCGCCCTGATGCCGCGGCGGGCCCGCTTCGTCAACGTCGCCCGCGGGCCGCTGGTCGACGAGGACGCGCTGGTCGCGGCGCTGCGGGAGTGGCGGATCGCGGCGGCGGCACTGGACGTCTTCGCGGACGAGCCGCTGGGCGCGGACAGCCCGCTGTGGGACGTGCCGCATCTGATCGTCTCGCCGCACATGAGCGGCGACACCCTGGGCTGGCGGGACGCGCTCGCCGAGCAGTTCCAGGACAACTTCGACCGGTGGGCGGCCGGCGAGCCACTGCGCAACGTGGTCGACAAACGCCTCGGATATGTACCGGTGACCTGACCGCGCGGGCCGTCCGGGCCCGGCCCGCGGCGGTCCGTGCCCCGCCCGCCGCCCCGCCCGGGGCGGCCGACGCTCGGAGGACGCATGACCAACGGACCGACCCGCCTCGCCGACCTCACCGCCACCCGTCTGCTCGCCGGTTACGCCGCCGGCGAGTTCTCCCCCGTCGAGGCGACCCGGGCCGTGCTGGAGCGCGCCGAGACCGCCCGGGCCGCCGTCAACGCCTTCACCCGGATCGACGCCGAGCAGGCGCTGGCGCAGGCCGCGGCGTCGGCGGAGCGCTGGCGGCGCGGCGCGCCCGCCGGGCCGGTGGACGGCGTGCCGGTGACCGTCAAGGACGTGCTGCTGATGCGGGGTGCGCCGACGCTGCGCGGCTCGCGGACGGTCCGGGCCGAGGGTGCGACGTGGGACGAGGACGCGCCGGCGGTGGCCCGGCTGCGGGAGTCCGGGGCGGTGTTCGTCGGCAAGACCACCACCCCGGAGTTCGGCTGGAAGGGCGTCACCGACAGTCCGCGGCACGGGGTGACGGGCAATCCGTACGACCCGGGGCGCACCGCGGGCGGCTCCAGCGGGGGCAGTGCGGCGGCGGTGGCGCTGGGGGCCGGGCCGCTGAGTCTGGGGACGGACGGCGGCGGGTCGGTGCGGATCCCGGCGTCGTTCTGCGGGATCTTCGCGCTGAAGGCGACGTACGGGCGGGTGCCGGCGTATCCGGCGAGCCCGTTCGGGACGCTGGCGCATGTGGGGCCGATGACGCGGGACGCGGCGGACGCGGCGCTGATGATGGATGTGATCTGCGGCCCGGACTGGCGGGACTGGTCGCAGCTGGCGCCGGTGGCGGGGTCGTTCCGGGAGGCGCTGGCCGGGAAGGTGACGGGGCTGCGGGTGGCCTACAGCCCGTCGCTGGGGTGGGACGTGCCGGTGGCGCCGGCGGTGGCGGCCGCGGTGCGCCGGGCGGTGGACACGCTGGCGGGGCTGGGCGCGGAGGTGGAGGAGATCGATCCGGGGGTGGCGGATCCCGTGGCGGCCTTCCACACGCTGTGGTTCAGCGGCGCGGCCCGGCTCGTGCAGCCGCTGGGGCCGGCCGACCGGGAGCTGCTGGATCCGGGACTGCGGGAGATCTGCGAGGAGGGGGCCCGCTACAGCGCGCTGGACTATCTGGCGGCGGTGGACGTACGGATGGCGCTGGGGCGGGCGATGGGCCGTTTCCACAGCGTGTACGACCTGCTGGTGACGCCGACGGAGCCGATCACCGCGTTCCCGGCCGGCCGGGAAGTGCCGCCTGGTTCCGGCCACACGCGGTGGACGGGCTGGACGCCGTTCACGTATCCGTTCAACCTCACCCAGCAGCCCGCCGCGACCGTGCCCTGCGGGGTGGACGGCGCCGGGCTGCCGATCGGGGTGCAACTGGTGGGCGCGCGGCACGCGGACGCGCTGGTACTGCGTGCCGCGCACGCGCTGTACGAGGCGGGGGCGGCGGAGATCCCGGGGCCGGTGGTTTCGTAGGGGCGGGGCGGGGAGGGGGCGGGTCACCTAGGGAGGGGGCGAACACTTCCCGTAGGGGGTGGGCGGGCCCCCTCGGGGGCCACAACGCGGGGGTGGCGGAGGGTATTCCGGCGGCGGCGCCCCGGGAGGGTGTTCGGGTGTCGACGCCCCCGGAGGGCCTGCCTCCCCCGGGGGGGGCCGCCTCCCCCGGGAGCGTCCGCCCCTCCGAGGAAAGGACGCCAGAAGACCCGTCAGACCCGTCAGGGCCGTCAGACCCTCCGGCCCGTAAGCCCCCTCAGGCCCGCCGGAAGTTGAGCGTCTCGCCCAGGGCGCCGGCGCGCCAGAGGTCCTGGCAGGCGTCGGCCATCCGGTCCAGGCCGTCGACGACCGCGCCCCAGACGATGCCGGGCACCCAGCCCGCGTCGCCGTTGATCAGCAGGTTGTTGCGCTCGTAGAAGAGCGCGAGGTCGACGACGGTGGCCCGGCCGCGGTGCCCGGCATCGCGCTCGTAGCCGTAGGAGGCGGTGCCCAACTGGGTGTCGCTGAAGGTGAAGTAGCACAGGTCGCCGGGGATCGGGGTGATGGTGGGGTTCTCCAGCGGCGGTTCCTCCGGAGCGAACGGCGGCACCAGGGTGTAGATCTCGTTGCGGGCGTACTTGGCGTGGTAGACGTCGCCGCCGAGCGGGAGCGCGTCCCAGACGGCGGCACAGGTGAGCGGGGCACGATCGTCGAGCAACTTGGCCGTGCAGCCGACGCCGCGCTTGTCCAGGGAGACTTCGATGAAGCGATCGGTCATATCCCGAGCGTAGGGGGCATTACCGGCGTACGGAACATCTCCTGCGGCGGTGTGAAGGGCTCGAAACGATCGGCATAGGCGTGAACGCTTCGGGTAGCCGCGCGCCCATGGCTCCACCACAGAGCACGGCCTCAGACAATCAAGGACCACACCGCATACGACTCACCACCCGGAGACCCGAGATAACCGGACATCGGACCAGTGGCCTTCGCCGCCGGTCGCTGCTCGCGGGGGTGGCGGCGCTCGGCGCAGCGGGTGCGATCGGCGCGGCGAGCGGCTGCAGCCGGGTCCCGACCACGGAGGCGGCGGGCGGCGGGCAGTTGCTGGAGCGGCTGCGCAGGAAGGGCTCGGTCACCCTCGGCGTGGCCGGCGAGCAGCCGTACGGCTACATCGGCACCGACGGCAAGATGACCGGTTCGGCGCCCACCATCGCCCGGGTGATCTTCAAGCGGCTCGGCGTCCCGCGCGTCGAGCCCTTCCCCACCGACTTCGGGTCGCTGATCGTGGGGCTGAACTCCCAGCAGTTCGACGTGGTCGCGGCCGGGATGTACATCAACCCCGAGCGCTGCGCACAGGTGATCTTCGCCGATCCCGAGTACCAGATGCTGGACGCCTTCATCGTCCGCAAGGGCAATCCGCTGAAGCTGCGCACCTACAAGGACATCGCCCGGACCGGGGCGCGGATGGCGACCGGTGTCGGCTACGCCGAGATCGACTACGCCAAGGCGGCGGGGGTCAGGGGAATGACCACGCTGCCCGACCAGTTGGCGGGGCTGCTGGCGGTCGAGCAGGGGCGGGTGGACGTCTTCGTCGGCACCGCGGTGACGGTGCGGAACGTCGTCCGCCAGTCGCGGACGACCCGGGCGGAGGCGACACCGGAGGTCACCCCGTACGTGGACGGGAAGCCGGTGATCGACGTCGGCGGCTTCGCGTTCCGGACTCCGGAGACCAATCTGCGCGACGCGTTCAACCGCGAGCTGCACAAGATGAAGCGCTCCGGGGAACTCCTGGACCTCATGCGGCCCTTCGGCTTCACCACGCAGCAGATGACGAAGATCACCGCCAAGGAGAAGTGCCGGCCATGACTGACATCACCTGGGGCCTGTGGGAACTCCTCCTCAAGGGCGTGTGGGTCACCGTCCAGCTGACCGTCTACAGCGCGGCGCTGGCCGCCGTCGTGGCCTTCGGCATCGGGCTCGCGCGCACCCACCGGCGGTGGATCGTGCGGTTCCTGTCCGGGGCCTATTTCGAGATCTTCCGCGGGACCTCCGCGCTGATCCTGATGTTCTGGATGTTCTTCGTGCTGCCCATGGGGTTCGGCTGGCAGCTGGTCCCGATGTGGGCCGCGGTGCTGACGCTGGGTCTGACGTACGGCGCGTACGGTTCCGAGGTCGTGCGGGGCGCGATCGCCGCGGTGCCGCCGGGCCAGCGCGAGGCCGGCATCGCGCTGAGCTTCTCGCCGGCCCAGCAGCTGCGGAAGGTCGTCCTGCCGCAGGCGTGGCCGGGCATGGTCCCGCCGTTCAACAACCTGCTGATCGAGCTGCTCAAGGGCACCGCGCTGGTGTCGATCCTGGGCGTCGGCGACATCGCCTTCGGCGCCTCCCTGGTGCGCAACGCCACCGCGCAGAGCGCCCCCGTCTACACGATCATCCTGGTGATGTACTTCGTCCTGGCGTTCGTCCTGACCCGCGGGATGCGGGCGGTGGAGCGGCACGCCAAGGCGGGCGTCGGGCAGGCGCCGGCCGGGCGGTCGCCGCTGCGGCTGCGGCCGCGGCCGGGCCCCGTCACCGGTCCGGCGGTCACCGGTGCCGCCGCTCCCGCGGAAGGTGAGGCCCGATGAAGTTCGACTGGTCCGCGGTCGGCGCCTTTCTGCCGACGTTCTGGAAGGGCGTGCTGGTCACGCTGCAGGCCCTGGTGCTGGGCTCGCTGATCGCCTTCGCGCTCGGCCTGGTGTGGGCGCTGGCGCAGCGCTCGTCCCTGAAGGTGGTGCGCTGGCCGGTGACCGTGATCACCGAGTTCGTGCGCAACACCCCGCTGCTGGTGCAGCTGTTCTTCCTGTTCTATGTGATGCCCGAGTGGGGCATCACGCTCAGCGCCCTGGTCACCGGTGTGATCGGGCTGGGCCTGCACTACTCGACGTACACCGCCGAGGTCTACCGCGCCGGTATCGACGGCGTGCCGGCCGGCCAGTGGGAGGCGGCGATCGCGCTCAGCCTGCCGCGCCGCCGCACCTGGACGGCGGTGATCCTGCCGCAGGCGATCCGCCGGGTGGTGCCCGCGCTCGGCAACTACGTCATCGCGATGCTGAAGGACTCGCCGATGCTCTTCGCCATCGGCGTGCTGGAGATGCTGGGCCAGGCCCGGCAGTTCTCCTCCCAGACCTTCCAGACCGTCGAGCCGTACACGGTCGTCGGAGTCGCCTTCATCGCCATCGCCTACCCCGCTTCTCTTCTCCTGCGAGCCCTGGAGCGCCGCCTTGTCCGCTGACCACAGCACCCCGAACACCCCGCCCACCGCCGGCGAGCCCGGGTCCTCCGGGGAGACCGAGCTGATCCGCTTCGAGGCGGTCACCAAGCGGTTCGGTGCGCACACCGTCCTGGATGCACTCGACATGAAGGTCTATCCGGGCAAGCACGTCACGCTGATCGGCCCGTCGGGTTCCGGCAAGACCACGATCCTGCGGCTGATGATGACGCTGCTCAAACCGGACGAGGGCACCATCAGGCTGGGCGACCGGTATCTGACCCACGAGGAGAAGGGCGGCAGGCTCGTCCCGGCGAGCGACCGCCACAGCCGGGAGATCCGCAAGAACATCGGAATGGTCTTCCAGCAGTTCAACCTCTTCCCCAACATGAAGGTGCTGCGGAACATCACCGAGGCCCCGGTGCACGTCCTCGGCCTGGACAAGGACGAGGCCGAGCACCGCGCCCGCGAGCTGCTGGACCTGGTGGGCCTCACCGCCCACCTCGACAAGTACCCCACGCAGCTCTCCGGCGGCCAGCAGCAGCGGGTCGCCATCGCCCGGGCGCTGGCCATGCGCCCGCAGGTGCTGCTGCTGGACGAGGTGACCTCGGCCCTCGACCCGGAGCTGGTGGCCGGCGTCCTGGACCTGCTGCGGGACATCGCGCACAGCACGGACATCACCATGCTCTGCGTCACGCACGAGATGAACTTCGCCCGGGACATCTCCGACTGCGTGATGATGTTCGACGCGGGGCGGGTCATCGAGTTCGGCCCGCCGGAGCAGATCTTCACCGCCCCGGAGCACGAGCGGACCCGGGAGTTCCTGAGCGCGGTGCTGTAGGCGGCGCGGCGGGCCGCGGTCCCGGCGGGGCCGCCCGGGGCGTGCGGGAGCGCGGCACGTGGTGCGCGCTCCGGCACTCCCCGCCCGCCTGCCCGCCTTCCTGGTGGCGAGGTGCCGGGGCCCGCCCACCGCGGATTTTGAGACATCTGCGACCGCTGCGGCGGGTGTGATGAACGTGGCGGATGAGGCATACGCCCCTCAGACGGAAAATCGAGCAGCAGATGGAAGAACGGGGCGTACGGGCCCCGGACAAAGACCCGATGGCGCGTCAACTCCGCACGTCACCAACGGCCGTCAACCCCCGCCGCCAGCCGGTCGGCCGCGCGCCTTCCGTACGCCGTTGCCGCCGGTCCGGGGGAACTTTCCCGACCAGCTCATGACCTGGGCATATGCCAGAGTGCAGGGCGCCTGCACAGACGCGTGAACCAATCCGGTTTTCGGTCAAGACCCCCTCCATCGGGGCCGGTTGACCGCTATCGTGATACGAGCCCGTTGTCCGGAAGCGGTCCGCGTTCCACGCGGTCGTGCCCGCCACGACGGTCACGACGCAAGCGGTACCAACCTCCTAGGGGGACACCGTGGCGCTGAAGCCCGAGCCGACCGCGCCGTTCCATTCGGTGCAGCACGCCCTGCGCGTACTCGAGACGATCTCCCGGCACGCCAACGGCGTGACCGACGCACAGGTCGCCCGCGAGACCGGCCTCCCGGCAGCCCACCTCACGCAGCTGCTGTCGATGCTGCGCCGCGAAGGCTACGCGCAACAGCTCTCCGACGGCGCGTACGTCGTCGGCGAGTCGCTGCTCCTGCTGGGATCCGGCGCCGACCGCGGCCGCGCCCTGCGCGACAAGCTGCAGCGCACGCTGGACCAGCTGCGCGACTCGGTCGGAGCGGCGGTCTACATCAGCCGGTACATCGACGGCGAGGTGAAGATCCTCCACTACGCCGACGGGCCACTGGCGCCCAAGGTCAACGAGTGGGCCGAGTTCCGCCGCACGGCGCACGCCAGCGCCGTCGGCAAGTGCCTGCTGGCCCAGCTCGACCACGACGGGCGGATGGACCACCTCTCACGCCACAAGACCGCCCGGCTCACCTCCCGGACGATCACCAACGAGAAGGTGCTGTTCCACAAGCTCGACAGCCAGCCGCCGACCGTCCCCGTCCTGGACCTCCAGGAGTACGCGGTCGGCACGGTCTGCGCCGCCGTCCCGATCACCGCCGGCAAGACGGTCGGCTGCCTGGCCCTGTCCATGCCGCTGGAGCACGCCCACCGCCTGCGGCAGGCCGCCGACACCCTCAACCGCAAGGCCGCGCCGGTCCTGCTGTCGCTGGCGATCTGAGGGCGGGAGCGGCCCCGGGCGGGGTCCGTCCGGGCATGATCACGAGGGTGGTCATGAGCACCCCTCTCGACCAGGTAGTATTTCTTTCGTCAGCAGGCGCCGCTAGCTCAGTTGGTTAGAGCAGCTGACTCTTAATCAGCGGGTCCGGGGTTCGAGTCCCTGGCGGCGCACAGACGGTCGAAGGCCCTCACTCCGGTGAGGGCCTTCGGCGTACGTGGGGTCCGGGTGCGTCCCGGCGGCGCGTGGGGCGTCAGCGCTCCAGGAGGTGCTCCCGGTCGTGCTCGCGGTAGCGGGCCAGGAGGGCCGAGCGGTCGCCGGCCGTGAAGCGGCGGTAGCGGCACGGGGCGGGGCCGGACGGGCGTCGGCGGGCCGGGGCTCGGCGGGCGCGGCGGCGGCGACGTCCACCGGCCGCGCGTCCGCGTACGGGGCGAGCAGCTCCTGGTAGGCGCGGTCGTCGGTGATCAGTACGCGCTCGGGCGGGAGCGGCAGGTCGAGGCCGGCCAGCAGCGGGACCTGGGTCCGCTCCGTGATCAGCAGCGCAGTCGGTGTGGGCGATGTCGCGGAGCAGCTCCGGACCGCGGCGAGTGGGGTTGATGCCGGCGACGGCGACCCCGGCGAGCGCCTCGGCGCCCAGCCGCAGCGGGAACTCCGGGACGTTGTCGAGCAGCACCCCGATGTGCGGCTCGGCGCCGCGCGGCAGCAGCTCCCCGAGAAGGGCGGCCCGCGCGGCGGCCGCGCCGGCGACCTGGTGGTGGGTGAGCGCCATCTCCGGGCACTTCAGGGCGATGCGGTGGTCGCCCCACTGCGCCTGGACGAGCTCGGCGACGGTACAGGCGTCGCGGGCGAGCGGGCTGCCGCTGCGGATGTTGTCGTCCACCATGGCGGCGGAAGTTAACTGACGTTACGTCAGTTCTTTGGAGGGGTGGGTGAGGTGAGGTGGCGGCGGGCTCGTCAAACCGTGGGTCCATCCCTGGCCCCATCCCCGGGCCCATCCCTGGACCCTTTCGCCCCGGCGGAAGACCAACCCGTGGTGTGACGCCGCCGACTCCCGCCGTCCGTAGCGTTCTTAACGACGAGATCGAGAGGCCGCGAGCACGAGCGACCGAGAGATCGACGCGATCAGGGAGAACAGGAAGAACGGGGAGAACGGGGAGAACGATGAGGGAGGCGAGGCGGATGACGAGGTGGATGACGAGGTGGATGTTGAGGCCGCTGAGGAAGGCGAGAACGGCGGTAGCGGGTTCGCGAGGGGCCCGTCCCTGGGTCCGGGGAGGCGGGGGCCTCCTCTCCTCACCTCGGGGACCGGCATCGCTCAGGGCCGGGCGGCGGTCGGGGTCAGGCCGCTTCGGGGAGAGGGTCCGGGGTGGGGGCGGCGGCGGTTTGGACGAGGGCGGTGTAGGTGCGGCGCAGGGCGATGAGGGATTCCTGGGCCTCGCGGTAGACGGCGGCGTCGGGGCCGCCGCGGTGGGCGAGGGTGCGGACGGGGGCGCAGTGCCGGTCCATGGCGCTGAGCCAGGCGCGGTGCTGGGCCGGGAGGTGCCGGCGCAGATGCTGGCGGCGGCCCTCGCCGAGGCGGCGTCCGCTGATACCCAGGACGGCGTCCGCGGCCTGGAGGACCGGCGGTTCCAGGGCGCCCTGCTCGGCGAGTGCGCCGAGTACCGCGCGCTGCTGGTCGTTGACGGGCGCGATCGCCAGCTCCGCCGCCTCGGAGTGGAGTTGGGCGCGGAGGGCGTGCTGGATGCGGACCAGGCGGCGCAGCGCCGTCGGGGTGGACGAGTCGTCGGGGGCGCGGCCGGCCAGGGTGTCGGCGAGGCGGAAGAGCCAGATGCCGTGCGCCTCCAGCCGGGTGGCGGCGAGCATCAGCCGGTCCAGGCGGCTGAGCGGCTGACCCTCCGGGGCCCAGCGCACGATCGGCACCAGCTGTTCGGTGCGGGCCAGCTGGTCGATGGGGATGTGGCGGCGGGGCTTGCGTTCCGGGGCCCAGTTGTGGAGCGCGAGGGTGGGCAGGGCGACGAACTGGTCGTGGTCGATGCGGTGCGCGATGGCCGCCCAGAGCTCCAGGAACGCCTCGTTGGCGACCTCTCGGGCGGCCGGCGCCTGCGGGTCGAGGGCGCCCCAGCCGCAGGACACCGCGATGACCGCGACGCGCATCGCGGCGGCCTCCGCGTTGCGCGGCGAGAGGCGGGAGACGCGCTGCCGCAGTGCGGTCAACTCCTCGGCGCGGTCGGCGCGGTCGACGATCTCGGCGGCGGCCCCGCGGCCGGTCGCGACGGCCGCCTCGCGGGCCATGGCGTCCAGCCGGGTCCAGGTGCCGATCATGGAGCGGACGGGAGGCCGCTCCGGGAGGAAGCCGTGCGCACAGGGGTCGTGCGCGGCCGGGGCGCCGGAGCCGTCGCCGTCGACGCAGGCGGGCGCGGCGTCGGCGGCGCCGGGCGGGCCGGCCTGCGCCGGGATGCGGACGGCCGGGTCGGCGGTCGCGGTGGCGACCGGCCCGCCCGTGCCGGCGGCGGCGCTCGTGCGTATGGCGAGGCGGGTGTCGGGCGTCGTCGTCATGGGAGTGGGAGTCATCAGCACTTCCCCGCCAGCAGGCGGGCCAGGTGGGCGTCCATATCGAGATAGCGGGCCTCGTGGCCGGGCGGGACGATCGCCGCGGTCTGCTCCAGCCAGGCGGTGAGCTCGGCGGCGCGCACCGCCAGTTCGCAGACGCCGGCGTCGGTGGCGAGTTCGATGTGCACATGGCGCGCGGTGCCCGCACGGCCGGTGGGCCGCACCCGCACATCCCCTTCCCCGGCCTCCCCGCACAGCCCGCGGAGCAGCAGTTCGCGGGCGAACAGCCAGGTGGCCACGGTCTCGCCGCGGCTGAGGAACGCAACCTCGACCTCGTAGGGGCGGTCGCTGCGGTAGCTGAACCGGCCGGCCACCGGAACCGTTTCGTCCGGCCCGAGGAGGAGCTGCATCTCAAGGGTGCGCTTGGCTGTCGACACCACGACGATCAACCTTTCCGAAGAGGGGCGAGTCCCGGGGCCCCGGTTCGGGGCTCGCGTCCTAGCAGACGTCGGCTCGCGGGATGGGGTTGCAGGCGAGGGCGCAGTAGTGATGGACGCCATGATCTGTGGGCCACCGGCGGGCGCGGCTGTCGGGCCGTCATCCGGGCCGGCCGCCGGACCGTCGTCGGGGCTGGTCGTCGGGCTGCTGTCCAGGCTCGTCGGCCGACGGTTGCCCAGGCCGGTCGGCGGGCGGGGTTCACGGCGGCATGGGCGGCGCTTCCCGGGACCGTCATTCCCGTTCACCTCCGGGCCGACTGCTCGTGGGGTCCGCGCCCCGGCGCGGACCCGCCGTGCCCCGGCGCTGAGCCCAGCCTCTCAACGGGCGGCCGACACCGCATGCTGACGGGGCGACCGGCTCACGGCGGGCGGCGGGGCCCCGCGCCGCAGTCGTTGCCCCGCGACCGTTGCCCCGCAGTCGATCTTCACAGACCGGTGTGGGCGCGCCCGTAGGCGAAGGTCCCGATGTCACAGGGCCTTCGCCCCGGGCCGGCCGCCCTTGTGATGCGGTAAAGGAGGACGGGTTGGCCCGAGGGCGGGCCGGGCCGGCGGGCCGGGCCGGCGGGCAGCGCCCCGTTATCGCTGATCAGTGGGCAGCGCCCGGTTGCCGGAGGAGGCGAGACCAACGGGCAGTGACCGGGGCAGTGGGTCGGCGCCCACCGACCGACAGGCGCCGGTCGGTGGGCGCCGGTCGGTGCGCGCTGGGCGACGGCCTGGCGGGCGGCGTCCGGGGCGGCGTCGGCCAGGTCGGTGACGGGGGTCACAGGCGCCTGGGGCGTGGGGGGCGTATTCGTGGGTACGGAGCACCCCCGGAGTTCGTGTAGAGTTTTCTTCGTCAGCGCGCGCCGCTAGCTCAGTTGGTTAGAGCAGCTGACTCTTAATCAGCGGGTCCGGGGTTCGAGTCCCTGGCGGCGCACGTAGGACTGAGGCCCCTCGCATTGCGGGGGGCCTCAGTCGTGTTGCGGTACGCGTGCTGCGGTACGGCGCCGCGGTCCACCGGGGTTGCGGGACGCGGCGCGGACGCATGGGCAGGGGGCGGCCGACGGCGGCGGCGTCGCCGGTCACCGGGAGCCGTGCCGGGCCACCGTCCGGCAGGTCGGGGCCGCCGCCGCAGAGCCAGCACACCACCAGCAGCGCGGCGCCGGCGATGCCCACCAGGAGGCGGGGGCCGGCGGGCGTCGAAGAAGCGGGGCGCCGCGGCCCCTCCCCTGTGGTGCCGTTCCCCGTGAAGTCCTTCCCCGTGACACCCTTCCCCGTGAAGTCCTCCCCCGGCGTGTTCTCCCCCACGGCATGCTCCGGGGCCGCCGCCGTCCGTTCACTCGTCGTCGGCACCGCCGCTCCCCTGGCGTTCGCGGCGGAGCCGGAGCCTGAGGCGGAGCAGCTGGCCGGCGATGACCAGGACCGCACCGCCCGCCAGGACGAGGGCGACGGCGGAGGTGCTGCTCAGTTCGCGGCGGGCGGTGACGCGGTCGGGGGTGAGGCGGGACCGGGCGACCGGGGCGGGCGCCAGGCGCACCGCGGGTGCGGTCCCGGCCGGGTCCGCGACCCGGCCGGCGCCGAGGCCGGCCGGCGCGGGGCGGGCCGCGCCGGGGCCGGCCTGGCCGAGGGCGATCGCGACGTGGGCAGCCGGGACGTGGGCGGTCGTCGGGACGTGGCCGACCGGGCCGTGGGAGGCGGCCGGGGCGGGGCGGGTGCCGTGTCCGTCGGCGGCGGCGTACGCGGGTGCCGTCGTCACCGCGCACGCCGCGAGGGCGGCACAGAGTGTGAGCTGCGGTGAGTGCATGGTGTACCTCCGGTTACCTCCGAAGGTCCGCCGACCCGCCGCCGGGCGCATCCGGGGCGGGGCGGGGCTGCGCCGTTCGGGTGGGCGGGGCGGCCCCGCACCACGGGTCAGACCAGGTCGACGAGGTCCGCGATGGAGTCGACGACGCGGGAGGGGCGGAAGGGGTGGCGCTCGACGTCCTCGGGGCGGGTGAGGCCGGTGAGGACGAGGAAGGTCCGCATGCCCGCCTCCAGGCCGGCGACCACGTCGGTGTCCATCCGGTCGCCGATCATGGCGGAGGTCTCGGAGTGGGCGCCGATGGCGTTGAGCGCGTGGCGCATCATCAGCGGGTTGGGCTTGCCGACGAAGTACGGCTCGACGCCGGTGGCCTTGGTGATCAGTGCGGCCACCGATCCGGTGGCGGGCAGCGCGCCCTCCCGCGACGGGCCGGTCTCGTCGGGGTTGGTGGCGATGAAGCGGGCGCCGTCGTTGATCAGCCGGATGGCCTTGGTGAGCGCCTCGAAGCTGTAGGTGCGGGTCTCTCCGAGGACGACGTAGTCGGGGGCGTGGTCGGTGAGGATGTAGCCGATGTCGTGCAGGGCGGTGGTCAGGCCGGCCTCGCCGATGACGTAGGCGGTGCCGCCGGGCCGCTGGTCGTCGAGGAACTGCGCGGTGGCCAGCGCCGAGGTCCAGATCGACTCCCAGGGGACGTCCAGGCCGATGCGGGCGAGGCGGGCGTGCAGGTCGCGGGGGGTGTAGATGGAGTTGTTGGTCAGGACGAGGAAGGGCTTGCCCGACTCGCGGAGCCGCTTGATGAAGGCGTCCGCGCCGGGGACCGGCACGCCCTCGTGCATGAGGACTCCGTCCATGTCGGTGAGCCAGGACTCGATCGGCTTGCGCTCTGCCACTGCCACTCCTGCGGTGCGTGTCGACCAGGGCCGGCCGCTTGGCCAGGCCGTCGGCCGTGCCCTCGCGGGGCGGCCGACGGGCCCAGCCTAAGTCAGCGGTGGCCCGCCGGTCCCGGTCGGTGGCGGTCAGCTTCCGGTCGCGGCCTTCCAGGCGCCGATGTAGGTGTCGAGGTTCTTGTCGATGTCGTTCCAGTCGGGCCGGAAGACGTCGACGCCGGTCATGATCCTGGCGAGGGCGGTGGCGTTGGGGTCGGTGGCCTTGACGTCCGTGCGGGAGGCGAAGCCGCCGCCGACGGCGGAGACCTGTTCCTGGACGGGCTTGCTGAGGAGGTAGTCGAGGAACTTCCTGGCGTTGGCGGCGTGCGGGGCGTTCTTGACCAGGCCGGCGGCGTAGGGGAGGGCGAAGGTGGTGGGGCGGGTGCCGGGCTTGCCGGCGGGGAAGAAGATGCCCTGGTCGGGCATGGTCTTCATGTTGGCGTAGTTCATCTGGACGTCGCCGTTGGCGACCAGGAGTTCGCCCTTGTCGGTCTTGGGGGCGAGCTGGCCGGTGGAGGAGGACGGGCCGACGTTGTTGGCCTGGAGCTTCTTGAGGAAGGCCATGGCCGGGCCCTGGCCGCCGAAGTCGTGCAGGGCCTTGACGAGGACGGCGGTGCCGTCGCCGGCGACGCCGGGGGTGGAGTACTGCAGCTTGCCGGCGAAGCGGTGGTCGGTGAGGTCCTGCCAGGTGGCCGGGGGCTGCTTCAGCTCCTTCTTGTTGTAGATGAAGCAGAAGTAGTTGTCGACGACGGAGACCCACTTGCCGCCCGGGTCCTTGTCGGCGGCGGCGACCTGGTCGGAGCCCTGGGGGCGGTAGGTGTCCAGCAGGCCCTTGCCGTCGGCCTGTTGGATGAAGGGCGGCAGGGTGACCAGGACGTCGGCCTTGGTGTTGGCGCGTTCCCGGGCCAGGCGCTGGACGGCGGCGCCGGAGCCGGACTCCACGTAGTCGACCTTGATGCCGGTCTGCCGCTGGAAGTCCTCGAAGACCTTGTCGTAGAAGCCGTCGCCCTTCTCGCTCTTGAGGCCGTCGGCGCTGTAGACGGTGATCTCCTTGGCGTGCGGGTCGGCGGCGGAGGCGCCGCAGGCGGTGCCGGTGGCGGCGAGGAGGGCGACGGCGGCGCCGGCGGTGAGGAGGCGGTGCGGGCGGCTGGGCATGGCGGGTGCTCCTGGGGGACGGGCGGGCGGCGCGGGGGTCAGCGGTAGGTGGCCCTGGTGCGGACGCGGGAGACGCCGAACAGGACGAGGAGGGTGGTGGCCATGAGGGCCACGGCGAGTGCGGCGCCGGTGAAGAGGGCGCCGCGGTCGGTGGCGGCGAAGATCTGGACCGGCAGCGGCGTCCAGTCGGGCGGGTAGAGCATCATCGTGGCGCTCAGCTCGCCCATGGAGAGGGCGAAGCACAGGCCCGCGGCCGCGGTCAACGACGGCAGCAGCAGGGGGAGTTTGACCCGCCACAGGACGTACGCGGGGCGGGCGCCGAGGCCGGCGGCGCTCTGTTCGTACGCCGGGTCGAGGCGGGCGAGTGCGGCGGTCACGGACTGGTAGGCGAAGGCGGTGACCAGCACGGTGTGGGCGATGATCACGATCTGCGGGGTGCCGTTGAGGAGGAACGGGGGCCGGGAGAAGGCGACGAGGAGGGCGAGGCCGACGACGACGGAGGGGACGGCGACCGGCAGGAGGAAGAGGGCGTCGAGGAGCCGGCGGCCGCGCCGGCCGAGCTTCTCGGCGGCCAGGGCGGCCCAGGTGCCGGCGGCCAGGGCCGCGGCACTGGCGGCGAGGGCGGTGAGGACGCTGGTGGTCAGGGCGGTCAGGGCGTCGCCCTGGGCGATGTCCTGATAGTGCGTCAGGGTCGGGCCGGAGGGGAGGGCGCCGCTCCAGCCGTCGGCGAGGGAGGCGGCGAGGATCACCAGCAGGGGCAGGGCGAAGACCGGGACGAAGAGGAGGAGGAACACCGCCTGGACGGTGCGGCGGGCGGCGGCGCTATGGACGAGCACGGTCGGCGCCTCCTGCGGCGAGGGCGGGGACGGGGGTCGGGGCGGGGGCGTCCGCGGTGGAGACGGCTGCGGGCGCGGCCGGGGCGGGCCGGCGGCGGGTGGTGGTGCGGGCCGTCACCGTGCGGTAGAGGGCGTAGAGGGCGGCCGACAGGGCGATGTCGACGACCGCGACGACGCAGGCGCCGGTGTAGTCGCCGTCGAGGATCGCCTTGGAGTAGACGAGCACCGGCAGCGTGACGACGTCCTTGGCGCCGGTGAACAGCACGATCCCGAACTCGTTCAGGCACAGCACCAGGACCAGGGCACCGCCGGCGGCGAGTGAGGGCAGTGCCTCGGGCAGGATCACCGTCCGCACGATCCGCCACGGACCGGCGCCCAGCGATCCGGCGACCTCCAGTTGCGCGGTCTCCACCTGCGTGAACGCGGCGAGCAGCGGGCGCATCACGAACGGCGTGAAGTAGGTGACCTCGGCCAGCAGCACGCCCCAGGGGGTGTGCAGGAAGTCCAGCGGCCCGTGGGCGGCGCCGGTGACGTCCGTCCACAGTCCGTTGGCGATACCGGCGGTGCCGTAGAGGAACAGCAGGGCGAGGGTGATCAGGAAGGACGGGAAGGCCAGGAAGACGTCGACGAAGCGGGCCAGCGCCCGGCCGCCGGGGAACGGGACGAAGGCGATGACCAGCGAGAGCAGCAGGCCGAGGAGGAGCGCGCCGAGGGTGGCGCCGACCGCGATCAGCACGGTGTTGGCCAGCGCGTCCCGGAAGGAGGCGGTGGCCAGCACGGCGGTGTACGGGGCGGTGGACGGTCCGCCGCCGTTCTCCGGGGTGACGGACTGGCGGGCCACCAGGGCGAGCGGGTAGAGGAAGACCAGCGCGAGGGCGGCGACGGGCGGCAGGGCCCACAGGGCGGCGGTCCGGGGGCGGCGCGGCCCGGCGGCCGTCGGGGAGCGGTCAGGCATGGTGTGCCCCGCCGTCCGGGCCGTCCGCCGGGGTGCCGGTCGGGACGCCTGCCGGGGCGTCCGCCCGGAGGCCCGCCGGGACGAGGACCGCGTCCTGCGGGGCGAAGTGCAGGGCGAGTTCGGTGCCCGGCGGCGGGGTCTCGCGCAGCTCCCGCACGTCGGCCAGCACGCGGTGGCCGGCCACCTCGACGTACAGGCGGTGGGTGGCGCCGCGCCACTGGACCTCGGTGAGGGTGCCGCGCAGGGTGTTGCCGTCCGGGTCGGGGCCCGCGCCGAGGCCGAGGAGGTGCGGGCGGACGCAGAGCGTGGCGGTGGCGCCCGGGGTGGCGTCCCCGGTGCCGACGGCCAGCGGGCGGCCGGCGAACTCCACGCCGCCGGCGCCGCGCACGGTGACCGGCAGGAGGTTGGCGGTCCCGACGAACGACGCGGTGAACGCGGTGCGCGGGCTGCGGTAGAGCGCGTGCGGGGTGCCGCACTCGCGCAGCCGGGCCGACTCCAGGACGGCGATCCGGTCGGCGAGGGTCAGCGCCTCGACCTGGTCGTGGGTGACGTAGAGGATCGAGACGTCCGGCAACTCGCGGTGCAGCCGGGCGAGTTCGGTGAGCATGCCGGAGCGCAGCCGGGCGTCGAGCGCGGACAGCGGCTCGTCCAGCAGCAGCACGCCGGGGCGGATGGCGAGCGCGCGGGCGATGGCGACCCGCTGCTGCTGGCCGCCGGAGAGTTCCCGGGGGTGCCGGCCGGCGTAGGCGGCCATGCCGGTCATCTCCAGGGCCTCGGCGACCCGGCCGGGGATCTCGGCGCGCGGGACCTTCTGCGCCTTCAGGCCGAAGGCGACGTTCTCGGCGACCTTCATGTGCGGGAAGAGCGCGTACTGCTGCACGACCATGCCGATGCCGCGCTTGTGGGGCGGCAGGTCGGTCACGTCCCGGCCGCCGATCAGGACCCGCCCGGAGGCCGGGCGGACGAAACCGGCGACCGCCCGCAGCGCGGTGGTCTTGCCGGAGCCGGACGGGCCGATCAGGGCCATCACCTCGCCCGGTTCGACGGTCAGGTCGAGGGAGTCCAGGACGGTGTGCTCGCCGTGCCGCCCGTAGGCGACGGTGACGTGGTCGAAGCGGATGCCGGAGGCCGGGGGCGGGGCGGCGGGCGCGGCCGCGGGGGCGGGGGCCTTGGCGGAGGGGGACGTGGGAGCGGGGGCGGGCATCTCACACCACTCCCAGCAGGGCGGGCAGTTCGGCGACCGAGCCGAGGACGTGGGTGGCGCCGGCGGCCGACAGCCGGGCCGCGTCGTGGGCGCCGGTGCGCACCCCGGCGATCACCGACGCGCCGCTGCGGCGGCCGGCGATCATGTCGTAGGAGGTGTCGCCGGCCACCGCGATCTGCGCGACGTCGGCGGCGGCGCCGGTGCGGAGCAGGGCGGCCAGCACCATGTCCGGGTACGGGCGGCCGCGGCCGCCGGCGTCGGCCGGGCAGAGGGTGAGCCGGACCAGGTCGCGCCAGCCGAGCGCGTCGAGGATGGCGTCCTGGGTGACCCGGGCGAAGCCGGTGGTGAGGACGACGGTGCGGCCGGCGGCCTGGAGGGCCTCGATCGCGGCGCGGGCGCCGGGGACGGGGGCGATCCGGCCGTCGTCGACGAGGTCGCCGTAGGCCGCCTCGAAGGCGCGGTTGGCGCGCCGGGCGGCCTCCTCGGTGGCGTGCGGATCGCCGTCGGGGGCGGCGAACAGGTGCCGGAAGACGGAGATCTTGGACTCGCCCATGGTGGCGCGGACGTGGGCGAGTTGCTCGGCGTGCGCGGGGCTGCCGGGCTCGACGCCCATGTGGCGGGCGGCGGCGTCGAAGGCCCGCTCGACCAGGCCGCCGTCGGCGACGGTGGTGC
The DNA here is from genome assembly GCF_019774615.1 of Streptomyces sp. BHT-5-2. Classification (NCBI taxonomy): domain Bacteria; kingdom Bacillati; phylum Actinomycetota; class Actinomycetes; order Kitasatosporales; family Streptomycetaceae; genus Streptomyces; species Streptomyces sp. BHT-5-2. The sequence goes on from NZ_CP081496.1 coordinate 479,425, forward strand.
CGGCCATGTCGAGGACGACGAGCCGGACGTCCTCGGGGCGGCGGGTGCCGGGGGTGTGGTCGGGGTGCGTCAACGGGCTCACCATCCCAGTGCTTTCGCGGTGGTCTCGGCGATGGCCGGGGAGCAGGTCATACCGCGTCCGCCGGGCCCGGTGACCAGCCAGACGCCATCGCGGACCTGCTGGCGGTGGACGACCCGGCTGGGGGCACCCCCGGCGGAGCCAGGGGGAGTGTCGGTGCACTGGGCGTAGACGCCGGCCCAGCGGTGGCGGATGCGGGGCAGCGGGCGGCCCAGGATCGCCTCGACGACGCCGGTGAGGTGCTCGTAGGGCTCCTCGACGGTGTCGAAGGCGAACGGGGTCTCGTACTCGTGGGTGTCGCCGATGGTCAGGCCGCCGTCGGCGCGCTGGACCATCAGCAGCTGCATCTTGTGGGCGGCGGCGGTCGGGGTCTGCGCCTGGCCTGCGTCGAGGGCGTCCAGGGCGTCGCCGCGGTAGGCGGGGTAGTAGCGGAAGCTGTCGGCGTCGGCGACGGAGGTGGTGAGCGCCTCGCCGAGCGGGTCGGTCTGCATCATCTGCAGGCGCACCCGGCGCACCGGCAGGTCGGGGACGAGCTCGCGGACCAGCCCGCCGAGCCAGGCGCCGGTGCACAGGATCACCGCGTCGCCGTGGTGGGTGGCGCCGTGGTCGTCGCGGACCGCGCGCTCGCCGACCACGTCGCGGACCTCCCGTCCGCCGAGGTAGGTGTACCGGCCGGACGCCGACAGGGCGTCCTTCAGGGCGCGTTGGGCGACCCGGGGTTCCACCGCGGCGTCCCGTTCGCACCACAGGGCGCCGGTGAACTCGCCGCGCAGGGCGGGGTTGAGGGCGCGGGCCTGCGCGGCGTCGAGGAGGCGGTAGCCGCGGGCGGCGGCGTCCGGGCGACGGGTCGCGGCCTCGGCGACGGCGCGCTCGGTGTCGTTGCGGACGACGGTCAGCGAACCGATGGCGCGGAAGCCGATGCCGGGGACGCGGGCGCCGATGCCCTCCCAGAGTTCGCGGGCGCGCAGCGCGGTGTCCAGCTCCTCGCCGCCGGCCCGGCCGCTGACCCAGATCTGTCCGAAGTTGCGGACCGAGGCGCCGCGGGCCTCGGCCTCCCGCTCGATGTGCAGGACCTCGTGCCCTCGTTCAACTGCGTGCCAGGCGTGCAGGGTTCCCAGCACGCCGGCTCCGACGACTATGACTCGCATGCCCCAGACGGTCGCGGCGGCGGGTGACCCGGAGGGGACGGTTCGGCGACGGGACGGTTAACACGCCTTCAAACTTGGCCTAGACCCGTTATCATTTCGTGACCTGAACCCCAACTGCCCGCCCCCGCCCACCGGGTAGACATCGGCCAGGGGCCCACCCACCCCCTACGGGCTCCTCCCCCGCCCCCCCTACGGGCCCTCGGTCCGCCCCCGCGCCCCACCGCCGCCCAGATGCGTGGTGAACGAGAACCGGTCGCCCCGGTAGAGCGAGCGGACCCGCTCCAGCGGACGGCCCTCGGTGTCCCGGGACAGCCGGTGGATGAGGAGCATCGGCAGCGCGCCCGGCGTGCCGATCAGCAGCGCCTCGCGCGGAGTGGCCAGGACCGTCTCCAGGCGCTCGTCCGCGTCCCCGAAGGCGATGCCGAGCCGCTCGCGGAGGTAGGCGTAGAAGGACGAGTCCGGCTCGAAGCCGGCCGCCAGGTCCGGGACCCGGGACACCGCGACATAGGTGCTCTCCAGGCCGACCCGCTCGTCGTCGGCGAGCAGCACCCGCTCCATGTGCCACACCGCGTCGCCCGCGGAGAGCCCCAGATCGCGGGCGAGCACCGGCGGAGCGGCGAAGCGGTCCAGCGAGACGAGGTGCCGGCCGGGCCTGCGGCCCTGGCGGCGGACGCCCTCGGTGTAGCTGGCGAGCGAGAGCGGCTGCTCCATCTTGGGCCCGGCGACGACCGTGCCGCGCCCCATCCGGCGCAGTCGCCCCTCCAGCACCAGCTCCCGGAGCGCCTGGCGCAGCGTCTCGCGGGACACCTCGAAGCGCAGGGCCAGTTCGCGCTCGGCGGGCAGCGGTTCGCCCTCGCCCAACTCCTCCAGCAGGGCGGCGAGATCGACCTTCGCCGCGTAGTACTTGGGGATGCGTCCGTGCTCGGGAATGCCGGACCGGACGGGTGCGCCAGGATCCTGGCCGTACGGGAACTCCACCCGGGGATCTTCGCATCAGGGCGGGCGGGCGGACGCGGGGACCCTCGGGCGCGGCAGGGACGCGGCCGGTACCCGGCCGGTACCCGGCCGGTTCACACCCGATATGCGTCCGGCTCGCATCCAGTACGCACCCGATATGCGTCCGGCTCGCATCCGACAGGACGGCGCGGCGGCACGACGGCGGGCGCCAACTCGCCCCGGACACACGGGGGTTCACCCCCTACGGCATACCCCTAGCGGAACAGCCCCTTCAGCACCAGCTCCGCCGCGCCGTCCGCGACCGCGCGGGAGCCGCCGCGGGCCGGCGCCACCGGTATCGCGGCGGCGGCCCCGGGACCGCCGCCGGAGGCCGCGCCCGGCCGGCCGCGCAGCGCCGCATGGTCGGCCAGGACCCGGGCCACGCCGTCCCGGAACACCTCCGGGTGGGCCAGGACGGTGCGGCCGCCGAGCAGCACCCGGTCGATGTCGAGCAGTTCGACGAGGTTGGCCGCGGCCACGCCCAGCACCCGGGCCGCCGCCGGCAGGTCGCCGCGGGCCACCGCGGCCAGGCACAGCGCCTCGACGCAGCCGCGCCGCCCGCAGCCGCACCGCGGCCCGTCCAGCTGCACCACCTGGTGGCCGAACTCGCCCGCCCCGGTGTGCGGCCCGCGGTAGAGGCCGCCGTCGAGGACGAGCCCGGCGCCGAGCCCCGTCCCCAGGTGGAGATAGGCGAACGAGCCGCCGTCCTCCTCGGGCGTGCGACCGAGGCCGAGGGCCGCCGCGTTGGTGTCCTTGTCGAGGACGACGGGCAGGCCGAGGCGGGCGGCGAGCGCGTCCCGCAGCGGGAAGCCGTCCCACCGGGGGGCGCCGGTGACCTGGCGCAGGACGCCGGTCGCATGGTCCAGGGGCCCCGGGCAGGCCACGCCCGCGCCGAGCACCTGCGGTCCGCCCGCCGCCCGCCGCAGCGCCGCGACCTCCCGGGCGACGGTGGCCAGGACGGGCCCGGCACCGGCGCCGAAGTCCAGCGGCGCACGGCGGACGGCGACCGGCCGGCCGGTGAGGTCGGCCAGGACGCAGATGATCTCGTCGCGGTCGAGGTGGACGCCGACGGCGTGCCGGGCGCCGGGGACGAGCCGCAGCACGGTACGGGGCTTGCCGCCCGTGGAGGCCCGGCGGCCGGCCTCGGCGACCAGGCCGCCGGCGCGCAGCCGTGCAGTGATCTTGCTGACCGCCTGCGGGGTGAGCCCGGTCCGCTCGGCCAGCTCCAGCCGGCTCGCGCCCTCCTCCCCCGCGGTACGCAGCAGCCCCAGCACCAGGGCGGCGTTGTGCCCGCGCAGGGCAAGGAGGTTGGCGCCGGGCGGGGCGGGGGTCCCCGGGGCGGCCGACGCCCCCGGCGCGCCCTCCCGCCGCTCGCCGCCGCCGTCCGGGTGATCGGAATCGTTGCTGCTCACCCTCCCATTCTCCGCACTGCTTGCACTTTGGCAACAGCGTTGCGAAAGTGGAAGGCATGAGCGACCCCGAAGCACCCGGCGCCCCCGCCGCGACCGCGACCCGCACCGCCCCCTTCCGCGTCGGCCTGATCGGTTACGGCCTGGCGGGCTCGGTCTTCCACGCCCCGCTGATCGCCGCCACCGACGGGCTGCTGCTCGACACCGTCTCGACCGGCAGCCCCGAGCGGCAGGCCCTGGCCCGCGCCGAGCACCCGCAGGTCCGCACGGTGGCCACCGCCCAGGAGGTCCTGGACCGGGCCGCCGCCGGCGACCTCGACCTGATCGTGCTGGCCTCGCCGAACAAGACGCACGTACCGCTCGCCACCGCCGCCCTGGAGGCCGGCGCCGCGGTCGTCGTCGACAAGCCGCTGGCCGCCACCGCCGCCGAGGCCGAACAGCTCGCCGCGCTCGCCGACCGCCGCGGCCTGCTGCTCTCGGTCTTCCAGAACCGCCGCTGGGACAACGACTTCCGCACCGTCCGCCAACTCCTCGCGGACGGCGCGCTCGGCGCGGTGCAGCGCTTCGAGTCCCGCTTCGAACGCTGGCGGCCGCAGCCCAAGGGCGGCTGGCGCGAGTCCGGCGACCCGGCCGAGCTGGGCGGACTCCTCTACGACCTCGGCAGCCACCTCGTCGACCAGGCGCTGACCCTCTTCGGCCCGGCGGCCTCGGTCTACGCCGAGTCCGACGTCCGCCGCCCGGGCGCCGAGGCCGACGACGACACCTTCCTCGCCGTCACCCATGCCAACGGCGTCCGCTCCCACCTCTGGGTGAGCGCCACCGCACCCCTGCTGGGCCCCCGCTTCCGGGTACTGGGCGACAAGGCCGGCTACACCAAGCACGGCCTGGACCCGCAGGAGGCGGCGCTGCGCGAGGGCCGGCGCCCGGGCGACGAGGACGCGGAGTGGGGCGTGGAACCGAGGGCCTGCTGGGGCCGGCTCGGCGCCGGGGCGTCCCCGCGGATGGGCGGCGGCGACCCGGTGCCGACGCTGCCGGGCGACTACCCCGCGTACTACGCCGCGATCGTCCGCGCCCTGCGGGACGGCGGCGAGCCGCCGGTGACCGCCGCCGAGGCCGCGGCCGCGCTGCGGGTCCTGGAGGCCGCCAGGACGTCGGCGGCCGAGGGCCGCACGGTCCGCATCGGGGACGGCGCATGAACGCCCCGGCCGTCGAGGACGAAATACGCACCCTGGAAGCGCACGAACGCCGCCTGGTCTTCGACGCGTTCGGCAACGAGGACGCCTGGGAACTGGGTTCGCTGCTGGCCGGACTGGCGCGGGAACGGGGCGCCGCGGTGACCATCGGCATCCGGCGCGGCGCCCAGCGACTCTTCCACTGCGCACTGCCGGGCACCTCCGCCGACAACGACGCCTGGATCGCCCGCAAGTCCGCCGTCGTCGAACGGTACGCGGAGTCGTCGTTCCTGGTCGGCGCCCGCTTCCGCGCCAAGGGCCGGACGTTCGAGGAGTCCTCCCACCTGGACCCGGACCGCTTCGCCGCGCACGGCGGGGCGTTCCCCATCCGGGTACGCGGCACGGGCGTCATCGGCGTGATCGCGGTCTCCGGCCTCCCCCAGGCCGAGGACCACGCACTGGTCGTGACTGCCCTCGAACGGTTCCTGGCGGGGCCGCGCCCCACGTAGCCCTGGCGGGGCCGCGCCCCACGTCTTCGGCTTTCCCGCCGTAGGGGTTCGCCTTTTGCGCCTGCGGCGCGGGTCCGCTGCGCGGGGGCTGTTCCGGCCCGCTGCGCGGGCGTTGTTGGTCCGCTGCGCGGGGCCGGTCCGCTGCGCGGGGCTGTCGGGTGCGGTGACGGGCCTCCGGGGCAGGGGTGTGCCGGACTGCTTCGCTTTACGTCCGGCACACCCCTGCCCCTCCGACCCGTCCCCTCCCGTTGTGGGTCATGAAAACCCGTAGACGGGGCAACGGTTGCCGGGTCCCTGCGGGCTCTGGACTGATGGGCGACCGTCCTCGAACGAGTAGCCGTCGGCCCTCAACAAGCAACCGTCAGCGGACCACTGGGGCCAGCCCCCACCCACCGTCTTATGACCACCCACGGGAGGGGACGGGCCGGAGGGGGTGGTGTGTCGGACGTAAAGCGCAGCAGTCCGACACACCACCCCCTCCGGCCCGGCACCGCACCCAACAGCCCCGCGCAGCGGACCCGCAACGCCCGCGAAGCGGGCCGGAACAGCCCCCGCGCAGCGGACCGGCAACGCCCGCGCAGCGGCAACACAATCAATGCGCCGCAGGCGCAAAGGCCAAGCGCCGCCAGGCGCAAAAAAGGCGAACCCCTACGGCGGGACAGCCGACAACGTGGGGATCAAGCCAAGCGCAGCGCCTGGCTTTGGCGCCCCAACCCGTCGATCTCCAGTTCCACCACATCGCCGGCCCGAAGATACGGCTTGGGGTCGGGTTGGCCCATCGCCACTCCCGCCGGGGTGCCGGTGTTGATCACGTCGCCCGGGTAGAGGGTCATGAACTGGCTCACGTAGCGGACCACTTCGGCCACCGGGAAGATCTGCTCGGCGGTCGAGCCGTCCTGTCTCAGCTCGCCGTTGACCCACAGCCGGATGCCCAGTGCCTGCGGGTCCGGTACCTCGTCGGCGGTCACCAGCCACGGGCCCAGCGGGTTGAACGTCTCGCAGTTCTTGCCCTTGTCCCACTGGCCGCCGCGCTCGATCTGGAAGGCGCGCTCGGACACGTCGTGCGCCACCGCGTAACCGGCCACCGCCGCCCGCGCCTGCTCGTCGTTCTCCAGATAGCGGACGGTACGGCCGATGACCACCGCCAGCTCGACCTCCCAGTCGGTCTTGACGCTGCCGCGCGGGATGAGCACGTCGTCGTCGGGGCCGACGACGGTGTCCGGGGCCTTCAGGAAGACGATCGGCTCCGCGGGGGTGGCGGCCCCGGTCTCCCGGGCGTGGTCGTGGTAGTTCAGCCCGATGCACACGACCTTGCCGATCCGGGCGACCGGCGGTCCGATGCGGAGCCCGGCGCCGTCCAGTACGGGCAGGTCGCCGGCGGCCGCGGCGGCCCGGATCCGGGCGAGTGCCGCGTCGTCCGCGAGCAGTGCACCGTCGATGTCCGTGACCAGGCCCGACAGGTCCCGCAGCACACCGGTCCCGTCGAGCAGCGCCGGGCGTTCCGCCCCCACCGGTCCGACACGCAGCAGCTTCATCGTCACAACTCCCGTGGTCGAAGGGTCGGTCCGGGAGGGGCCTCCCGGACCGGCCGATGGGGACGGCCATCGAGCGATTTGGCTGATCCTCCAAGAACGGGGTCCACTCTGCAAGACCCCGTTCACGGACTGGACCGTTACTGAGGGGTAGTGACGACCGGGGCGCCGTCGGGCCGTCGGCGCGCGGCGGCATTGGCCCTGGCCCGGGCCGCCTGCTGCCGCGCGGCCCGGGACTTGGCGCCGCCCCGCCGCACCGCCCGCGGCGCCGGGGAGGGGGCAGCGGGGGTCGAGTCGGGCTGCGGCCGCGGCTGCCCGGTGGTGCTCGTCACCGGCTTGCGGGTGCCGGTGGCCTTGTCGTCCGCTGCCGGGGCATCGGCGTTCGCCGGCTTCCGGGTGCGGTGGAGGAGGGCGCGCTCGCAGGCCGTCCAGGTCGTGCTCGTCACCAGGTAGAGGCCGGCCGCCAGCGGGACCACCGCGACCGTGATCAGCGTGCCGAAGGACAGCAGCGGCATCAGCTTGCCGAGTGCGCCCAGGCCCGGGGCCGTGGTGGACGCGGCGGGGGTCGGGGCGGCGGCCGCCGCGGCCCGGGCGCGGCGGTAGTTCCAGGTGGCGACCGCCGCGATCAGGGCGAACAGCGCGAGGTAGACCAGGCTCTGAGGGCCGGTCGGTCCGCCGTCGGCGAGGGCCCGGCGCCAGGTGCCGCCGAGCGGCGCGCCCAGCAGGGTGTGGTTCAGCAGGGTGCCGCCGCCGGTGGAGAAGAGGTGGTACATCACGAAGAAGACCGGGATCTGGAGCAGGCTCGGCAGGCAGCCGGCCAGCGGCGAGGAGCCGCTCTTGGCGTAGAGGTCGCTCATCGCCTGCTGGAGGCGCTCCCGGTCGCCGCCGTGTTTGCGCTGGAGGGCGGCGATCTGGGGGGCGAGGGCGGCGCGGGCCTTCTCGCCGCGGGCCGCCGCGCGGGCGAGCGGATGCAGGGCGGCGCGGACGCCGAGGGTGAACAGGACGATGGCGGCGGCGGTGGCCGCGGCGCCGAAGAGCGGTTCGATGAGCTGGGCACCGCGCGCCAGCGCCGCGCCGAGGATGTCGAAAACGGACATGGGTGAGCCCTCCACGGGTCTCGTCGTGCCGGAACGGAGAGACGGCGTGACGAGCCGCGCGGGCACGCACCGGCGCAGCGGTGGGACCGGTCGGGGGTCGGGACGTGGCTGATCAGAGCACGGTCCGGGCCAGGCCGAGCAGGGCAGGGCAGGCCAGGGACCGGGCAAGTGCCCGAGTGCAGCCGGACGTCGGGAGGTGCGCCGGAGCGGCTACGCGGCCGCCGGGAGGGCCCGGCCCGGTGCTCGCGGGCGCGGGCGGCCGGCGGCGTCGGGGTCGCGTTGCGGAAGGAAGGCCGTACGGCGCTCGCGGTCGCGGATGGCCGTGCGTATGCGGCCCGGTGGAACCGGGCGGGCGGTGGCGGCCAGGGCGAGGGCGCTGCACAGCAGCAGCACCGCGGCGGTGGTCGCGGCGGCGGCGAGGGACGTCGTCAGCCCGCTCTGGGCGAGCAGGAGTCCGGCGAGCAGGAAGAACAGCGCGCCGGTGTAGAGCCGCCAGGCATCGACGATGCGGTACATCCGGTGTCCCCCCTTCGCGCTCCCCCGCGCTTGCGTCGCTCTCGGTCGGCGATCCGATTCCGGTCCGACCGTCCGTTCCAGGGTAACCGCACCCGCGACCGGCCGCGACAACCAGTTCGAGGATTCACCCTCGGCAGTGAACGACAGGGAACGACAGGGACTGGCGGCGAACGGCGGTGAGCTGCGGCCGGTGGCGGGCACGGGCGTCACCGGGTGTCGTGCGCCTCCGCCGCCCCGGCCCCGGCCGCCTCCCCGGCCCGAGGGAACTCGTCGTCCAGCGCCAGCACTTCGGCGTCCGGGCGGTCGTCGCCGCGTTCACGCGAGCCGAGCCAGGTGACCGCCAGGGCCACCACGACGTTCACCGCGAGCCCGACGATGCCGGCGTTCACGCCCCAGACGGGATCGTGGCCGCCGAAGACCAGGACGCACACCACGGTGAAGCCCGCCGCCAGACCGCTCACCGCCGCGTACATCGTCAACCGCCGCCACAGCAGCCCCAGGAGGAGCATCGGCACCAGCTGGGCCATGCCCTCGTAGGAGATCAGGGAGAGCCGGACGAGGGTGGTGGGCGCGGTGTAGGTGAGCATCAGCGCGAGGGCCCCGGCGACCACCACGACCACCTGCGACCAGAGTTTCTGGCGGGACGCCAGGCGCGGCACCGCGCCGAGCACGCTCCGCCCCCACATCGTGCCGATGACCAGCATGAAGACCGCCATCGGCACGATCGAGGAGAGCGCCGCGGCCGCCCCGATCACACCGACCGCCCAGGCCGGCAGGGAGTCCACGACGAGCTTGAACAGTGCGAGGTTGGAATCGGCGCCGGTCAGACCCGGCACGACGAACAGCGCCGCCAGCCCCAGCAGCATCGGCACGAACAACAGGACGTTGTAGAAGGGCAGATACATCGCGTTGCGGCGCAGGGCGTCGGCGTTGCGGGCGCCCAGGTAGCCGGCCACCGTCGTCGGGAAGATCACCACCGTCAGGGAGTTGATCACGGTGGTGGTGACGAACCATGTCTGGCCCAGGCCGTTGGAGGCGTGGCCGGGGAAGGTCAGCCACTGCGGCTTCTCGGCGACGACGCGGTCCAGGAAGGGTCCGTAGCCGCCGAAGTAGTGCAGCGGGACGTACACCGCGAGGAAGCCGAGGGTGACGACGACCAGGATGTCCTTGAGGACCGACACCCAGGCGCTGCCGCGCAGTCCGCTGACGACGACGAAGCCGGTGGTCACCGCGAAGCCGATGAAATAGGCCCAGTCGAGGCTGATCGTGCCGTAGGAGAGGGTCGAGACGACCACGCCCATGCCGGTGATCTGGAGCTGGATGTAGGGCAGCAGGCAGACAGTGGCGAGGACGGCGACGGCGGCGCCGAGCCAGGGCCGGCGGTAGCGGTGGGCGACGATGTCGGTGATGCCGACCAGGCCGTGCCGGCGGGCGTAGGCCCACAGCATCGGGCCGACGACATAGCCGACGGCGTAGCCGCAGGACATGTAGGCCACGACGTAGAGCACCGGGGCGCCGAAGTTGTAGCCCCAGCCGGCCGCGCCGAGGTAGCTGAAGCTGGTGTAGCTCTCGCCGGCCATCAGCACCCAGATGAAGACGGCGCCCAGGCTCCGCCCGCCCACCGACCACTCGGTGAGCCCTCCGCCGGCCGTCCGCCCGCGGACCGCGAGCAGCCCCAGGACGACGGTCAGCAGCATGAACGCGGCGAAGACCGCGGTGGCGACGGCGGCGTTCACGGGCACCCCCCGGTCGTTCCGCCGCCGTCCCGGCCGTGGCCGCGCCGGAGGTCGCCACGGCGCGCCAGCCACACCGACACCGGGGTCAGCAGGATCGCGAGCAGCATCCAGAAGAAGAGCAACGGCAGGCCGAGCACGGTCGGGGTGACGCGGTTGACGGCCGGCAGCACGAGCAGGAACAGCACGTAGGGCAACAGCAGCCAGAGCAGCGCGCTGCGCCTTCGGGACCCCGGGGGCGGTGACTGGGTTTGCACGTGGCCCTAGCCTATCCGCTGCGCTTGGCTTGCCTCCCACGTTGTGGGCTTTCCCGCCGTAGGGGTTCGCCTTTTTGCGCCTGGCGGCGCTTGGCCTTTGCGCCTGCGGCGCATTGATTGTGTTGCCGCTGCGCGGGCATTGCCGGTCCGCTGCGCGGGGCTGTTCCGGCACCGCTTCGCGGGCATTGGTTTGCCGCTGCGCGGGGCTGTTGGGTGCGGTGCCGGGCCTGCGGGGGTGGTGTGTCGGACTGCTGCGCTTTACGTCCGACACACCACCCCCTCCGGCCCGTCCCCTCCCGTTGGGGGTCATAAGACGGTGGGTGGGGGCTGAGCCGGCTGGTCCGCTGACGGTCGCTTGTTGAGGGCTGACGGTCACTCGTTGAGGGACGGTCGCCCATCAGTCCACTGGGGGGCACTCGCCCACCGGGCGTGCAGCCCCAACTGGGTTGGAATTCACCCTCCAACGGGAGGGGACGGGTCGGAGGGGCAGGGGTGTGCCGGACGTAAAGCGCAGCAGTCCGGCACACCCCTGCCCCGGAGGCCCGTCACCGCACCCGACAGCCCCGCGCAGCGGACCCGCAACGCCCGCGCAGCGGGCCGGAAACGCCCCGCGCAGCGGACCGGCCCCGCGCAGCGGACCAACAACGCCCGCGAAGCGGGCCGGAACAGCCCCCGCGCAGCGGCCCCGCGCCGCCAGGCGCAAGCAAGGCGAACCCCTACGGCGGACACGCCGACGACGTGGGGAAAACCGGCGGCGTCAGCCGCCCACCGCTTGGGAGACCGCATAGATGCACAGGCCCGCCAGGGCGCCCACCACCGTGCCGTTGATGCGGATGAACTGCAGGTCGCGGCCGATGTGGGCCTCGATCTTCTTGGAGGTGTGTTCGGCGTCCCAGCCGGCGACGGTGTCGGTGATCAGGGCGGTGATCTCGCCCTGGTACGTCGTCACGACGTAGACCGCGGCGCCCTCCAGCCAGCCGTCGACCTTGTCGCGGAGCCGGGCGTCGGTGGCCAGCCGGGCGCCCAGGGAGAGCAGTGCGGCGCGTACCCGCAGCCGCAGCTCGCTCTGTTCGTCCTCGGCGGCGGCCACGATCATCGCGCGGACCGCGCCCCAGGCGGAGGCGATCAGGTCCTGCACCTCGCCGCGGCCCAGCACCTCGGACTTGAGCCGTTCGACCTTCTCGCGGGTGCCGGGGTCGGAGCGCAGGTCGGCGGCGAAGTCGGTCAGGAAGCGGTCCACCGCGCCGCGTGCCGGGTGGTCGGGCATGTCGCGCATCTCGGTGACGAAGCGCAGGAGTTCCTTGTAGACGCGGTCGCCCACCCTGCGGTCGACGAAGCGCGGGGTCCATCCGGGGGCGCCGCCGGAGACCGCGGCGAGCACCGCGTCGCCGTGGTCGACCAGCCAGTCGTGGGCGCGGGCGCAGACCAGGTCCACGACCCGGGTGTGGCCGCCCTCGGCGACGATCTTCTCCAGCAGGGCGCCGATGCCGGGCGCGACCTCCTGGGCGTCCGCGCGGCGGGTGATGGCCTCGCCGACGACCGCCTGGACGTCGGAGTCGCGCAGTACGGTCAGCGCGCCGCGCAGCGCGGTGGACAGCTCGGCGGTGACCCGGTCGGCGTTGCCCGGCTCGGCGAGCCAGCGGCCGAGCCGGGCGCCGATGCCGACCGAGCGCAGCCGGCGGCGGACCACCTCGCCGGAGAGGAAGTTCTCCCCCACGAAGTCGCCCAGGCTCTGCCCGAGCTGGTCCTTCTTGGTGGGGATGATCGCGGTGTGCGGGATCGGCAGGCCCATGGGCCGTTTGAACAGCGCGGTGACCGCGAACCAGTCGGCCAGCGCGCCGACCATGCCGGCCTCGGCGGCCGCCGCCACGAAGCCCGTCCACGCGCCGGCGCCGGCCGCCCCGGCCCACTTCGCCAGGGCGTAGACCACGGCCACGGCCAGCAGCAGCCCGGTGGCCAGGGTCTTCATCCGGCGGACGGCCTGCCGTTTCTCGGCGTCGGCGGCGCTGTAGCGGAAGCCGCCGGGCGCCGGGCGGCCGCCCGGGGCGCCGCCCGCCGCGGGCACCGGCTCCGCGGCCCGCGCCCCCTCGGTCGTCGTGTCGTCCATCCGCTCCACCGCTCCCGCCGTGTCCCCCGCCGACCGTACAGGCCGTACGCCCGTATGTGTCCCACAGTGCCCTACTACCGGAACCCGCCACGAGTTCCCGGTGCCCGGGACACCCGATCCGGAGCAGGGCGCCGGGCGGCCTGAGGGGGGTACGTGGGATCATTGATCACCGGCCGGACCGCGACGACGCTGTTCACCGGGCGTCCGCGGCCCGCCGCCCTCCTCCGGCCACCGCCGGGTGGGAGTGCCCCCAGTCCGCCCGGAGCGCGCAGCTCCGCCAGCCCCCTGGAGACCCCTCCGGCATGACCAGACGCGTGGGATACACCCTGCTCGCCGGCCTGGCGTCGGTGGTGGTGCTGATCTCGGCGGCGATATTCGCCGGTTTCGACGGCACTCCCGGCCTCCCGGGCGGCGCGCCGCCCGAGCCGCGGACCTCGGCGGCGCCGGCGGTCTCCGGGCAGTGGGTCGGCACCTGGTCGGCGGCGGTGGCCTCGGCGGAGCCCGGCACCAAGGACGGCTATGCGCAGATGTCGATCCGGAACGTCGTGCACACCAGCGTCGGCGGCTCCAGCGCCCGGATCCGGCTGTCCAACCTCTACGGCACCCGCCCGCTGCCGCTCAGCCACGCCTCGTTGGCCCTGTCGGCGGGCAGCGGCAGTCCGATCGCCACGGCCGGCAGCATGCGCCGGCTGACGTTCGGCGGCAAGCCGTCGGTGACGCTGCCGATCGGCGGCGAGCTCACCAGCGACCCGGTCCGGCTGGCCGTCCCCGGCAACGCCGACCTGCTGGTCACCACGTACTCCCCGGCCCCCTCGGGGCCGGCCACCTACCACCCCTACGCCCGCCAGACGTCCTATCTGGCGCGCGGCGACCGCACGGAGGACTCCGCGGGCACCGCCTATACGGAGCAGAGTCCGTACTGGCGCTATCTGACCGGCGTGGACGTGTGGACCACCAGGGCACGCGGTGCGGTGGTGGCGATCGGCGACTCGATCACCGACGGCATCACCTCCACGCCCGGCGCCAACCACCGCTGGACGGACTTCCTGGCGGCCCGGCTGCGGGACGAGCCGGGCGCCCCCCGCTACGGCGTCCTCAACACCGGCATCAGCGGCAACCGCCTGCTCACCGACAGCAGCCGCCTCGCCCCCACCAACGGCCCCAGCCTGCTCTCCCGTCTGGACCGTGACGTGCTGTCCCGTACGGGCGTGAAGGCGGTGGTGGTCGAGATCGGCGTGAACGACCTGTTCAAGGCGCCGCGCCAGCTCGACTCGCGGAAGGTCGTGGCGGGGATGCGGGAGGTGGTGCGGCGGGCGCACGCCCGCGGGCTGCGGGTCACCGGCAGCACCCTCACGCCGTTCGGCGGGCACCGCGGCTACTCCCGACGGCTCAACGCGGTACGCGAACAGGTCAACCGCCTGATCCGTTCCGGAGCCGTCTACGACGACGTCGTCGACTTCGACCGGGCGCTGCGCGATCCGGCGCACCCGCTGCGGCTGCTGCCGGCGTACGACTCCGGCGACCATCTGCACCCCAGCGACGCCGGCTACCGTGCGATGGCCGACGCGGTGGACGTGGACGGCCTGCGGCAGGCCGCGCCCGCCGCGCTCTGAGCCCGGCGGTCCCGGTCAGTCCAGTTCGCGGCGCTTCCGGCGCTCCTCCTTGAGCCGGCGCCGCTCCTCCTTGTGTTCGGCCTTGAGGCGCCGCTGCTCCTCCTTGGGCAGCTTGCGCTCCACGCCGACGCCGCCCATCAGGGCCAGCCCCGAGACGATCACCCGGGGTGCGCCGGGCTGGCCCGGCACCCCGTCCTCCCGGGAGTCGAAGCCGCCCATGATGCCCAGCCCGCGCACCTCGACCTCGACGCCCGGCGGCACGACGACGTTGACCCCGCCCATCACCGTCCAGACGTCGATCCGGACCTCCCGCTCGGCGAAGTCGGCCTCGCGCAGGTCGAGTTCGCCGCCGCCCATGAGGCACAGCGCGGTGAAGCGGCGTCCGATCGTCCACCGGCCCTTGCGCTCGAAGCCGCCCATGACGGCGATGCCGGTCGTGGAGCCCTGGGCGCCCTCGCGGATCCGCGCGGACCAGTCCACCGCGCCGTCGGGCAGCGGCTCCTTGCGGAGCGAGAGCGGGGGCGCGGCGGCCGCCGGCAGGTCGGCGGTGAGCCGCTCCAGTTCCCCGTAGGTGCGGGCCTTGTAGGCGGCGTCGAACCGCTCGTCGAACTCCGCCATGTCCAGCCGGCCCTCGGCGAGGGCGTCCCGCAGGATCTCGGTCACCCGCTCGCGGTCGGCGTCGGAGGCGCGCAGCTGGGGGAGCCGTTCGTCAGTCATACGGACAGATTAGGGCGTGTCCGTTGGATCAGGGGCGGAAAGTCCGCGGTGTGCGGTGCGGGGCCGCCGGGGCGGGGTGCCGGGGTCTCGGCGGGCCGCGCCGCCGCCCGCGTAGAGCTCGGCGATCAGGGTCTCGATGTCGGGTTCGCGCACCGCGAGGTCCACCAGCGGATAGCGGGCGGCGACCGCCGTCACCAGGGGGGCCGCGCTGCGCTCGGCGGGGAACGCCAGCCACTGCCGCGGGCCCTCCACCTTCACCGTGCGGGCGCCGGGAACGCCCTCGATGGGCGGGAGTTCCTCGGCCAGGTCCACCACCAGGGTGCGCTCGCCGTCCGCGGCGGCGCGCAGCCCGGCCAGGTCCCCGTCGAAGACCAGCCGGCCGTGGTCGATGACCATCACCCGGCGGCACAACTGCTCGATGTCGGTGAGGTCGTGGGTGGTCAGCAGGACCGTGACGCCGCGTTCGGCGTTGACCTCGCGCAGGAACGAGCGGACCCTGGCCTTGCTGACGACGTCCAGGCCGATGGTGGGCTCGTCGAGGTAGAGCACGTCGGGGTCGTGCAGCAGCGCGGCGGCGATGTCGCCGCGCATCCGCTGGCCGAGCGAGAGCTGGCGGACCGGCACCTCCAACAGGGGTGCGAGGTCGAGGAGTTCCACGCAGCGGTCGAGGTTGGCGCGGAAGACGGCGGCCGGGACGCGGTACATCCGGCGCACCAGCTCGTAGGAGTCCTTCAGCGGCAGGTCCCACCACAGGGTGGTGCGCTGTCCGAAGACCACGCCGATGCGGCGGGCGAGGCGGGTGCGCTCCCGGGAGGGGTCGATGCCGGCGACCCGCAGCCGGCCGCCGCTGGGCACCAGGATGCCGGTGAGCATCTTGATGGTGGTGGACTTCCCGGCGCCGTTGGGCCCGATGTAACCGACCATCTCGCCGCGCGGCACCTGGAAGGTGAGGCCGTCGACGGCACGGACCTGGTGCCGGGTGCGGCGCCAGCGGCCCGCCCGGCGGCGGACGGTGAAGACCTTCTCGACGCCCGTCAGCTCGATCAGCGGATCCCCGCCCACCGCGTCCATGGCAGCAACTCCCTTTCGTTCCATATGACTTGGTGTGGTGGTGCTTCGTGTCGTGGGGTCAGCTGCCGGTGCTGCGGTAGGCGCGGACGCCGTGCCGCCAGGCCAGTGCGGCGCCCGCGGCCATCAGCGCGGCCACCGCGGGGCCCAGGAAGGCCGTCCAGACCGGCAGGCCGAGGGGGTAGGGGCGGCCCAGCAGCCACAGTGCGGGCAGCCAGTTGACGAAGGCCAGCGGGACGACGAAGGTGACGCCGCGGACCAGGTCGCGGGCGAACACCGTCGGCGGGTACTGGAGCAGGGTGTTGCCGCCGTAGGTGAGGGAGTTCTGGAGCTCGGCGGCGTCCTGCGCCCAGAACTGGAAGGCCGCGCCGGCGGTGTAGACCGCGCCGAAGATCACCGCGCCGCACACCGTCATCAGCGGCACCATCAGGATCCGGCCGGGTGTCCAGTCCACCGCGATCCGGCCGGTCGACCACAGCAGCACCAGCAGCCCCTGGGCGGTGCGGCCCAGCCGGCGCAGCGCGAAGCGGTCCGCGGCGATCTGGGCGTAGACCGGGGCGGGGCGCAGCAGCAGGGTGTCGAGGGTGCCGTCGCGGATCCGGGCGCCCAGCCGCTCCACGTTGCCGACGACCAGGTCGGCGAGGCCCAGCGCGAGGCTGCAGGTGCCGTAGAGGAAGGCGACCTCGGGGAGGGTGAAGCCGCCGAGCGCGCGGACCCGGGAGAACATCAGCAGGATCGCGGCGAAGTCCAGTGCGCTGCCGGCGAAGTTGCCGAACGTCATCAGGGCGAACGAGGTCCGGTAGGCGAGCGTGGAGCGCACCCACATCCAGGCGATCAGCCCGTACGCGTACACCCCGTGCCCGAGGGCGCGCAGCGGACCCTCGGGTGCGCCGGGGCCGCCGTCCCGGCTAGCCACCCTGGACCACCACCTTGCGGGTGGCGGCCGACTGCACCAGGCGCCCCAGGGCCAGCAGCGCCGCCGCCCAGGCCGCCTGGAACGCCAGTCCGCGCAGCAGCGCCGGGCCGGTCCGGGCGCCGATCAGGATGTCGGCCGGGACCTGGAGCAGCGCGGCCCACGGCAGCAGCTGGGCGGCGTCGGCCAGTCCGCCGGGGAAGACCCGCAGCGGCAGCACCATCCCGGAGAAGAACATGCAGGACAGCCCGCCGACCATGGCCAGTCCGGAGCTGTCCAGCAGCCAGAACGCCGACAGTGCGACGAGGTAGCGCAGCGCGAAGCTGACCACGACGCCCAGCAGCGCCGACAGCAGGAACCAGCCCCAGGTCGGCGGGTCGCCGGGGAGCGCCAGCGGGAAGGCCAGGGCGCCCACCGCGAGCGGCACCACGCCGCGGCCGAGCAGTTGGAGGCCGGCCCGGCCCAGGTCCGCGGCGAGCCACCACAGCTGGAGGTCGGCGGGCCGGTAGAGGTCCACCGCGATGTCGCCGCTGCGGATCCGCTCCTGGAGCTCGTCCAGGCCGCCGGTGGCGATCAGGGCGACGGCCAGCAGGGCCTGTCCGGCCCAGGCGAAGGTCAGCGCCTGGGCCGGGCCGTAGCCGCCCAGGTGCGGCCGCTGGTCCCACAGGGCGAGGTAGGTGTAGGCGATGATGAAGCCGAAGACGGTGTTGGTGACGATGCCGGCGACGGTGGCGGCGCGGTAGGTGGCGTACCGCCGGAAGCTGCCGGCCGCCACCGCGACGTACAACACGCCGTGCTCCCCCCGCTCCTGGTCGATCGGCTCGTGGCCGGTCCGTTGGTGGCCGTTCCGTCCGGGGTGTGCGGACGGCGGGCATCGGAGCCTAGGGTCCGCCCGCGGTGGGCACCATCGATTTATCACTCGTTCGGGTGGGGCAGGGGCGCGTTCGGCCGCTCGCGGGGCGGACGCGGTTGCGTGCCACCCCCGACGAACGGGACAGATGATGCGAAAGTTTTCTACCGGGCGTCAGTTGCCTTTCCCGGCATAGCGCATGGAACACCGCACGCGCGCACCGCACGGCACACCGCACCGCGGTCCGTACGACCCGCACCCGGTCCGCACCCGCCCGACACCACACAGGTCCTGACACGACACCGCTCCGCCGCGGTACAACCTCCGGCGGTGGCCGAGGAGTCACACAGACATGAGCGACGACGCGCGGCACGACGGCACGGGCAGCGAGCCCGGCGAGCCCGACGAGACCGACGCGGCAGCCGCCGCCCGCCCCCGGCGCACGGGCTGGCGCCGGCTCCTGCCGACCTGGCGGATGACGGTGGGCGGCGTACTGCTCCTGCTGCTGCTGATCGTGGGCGGGCTGACCGCCGGCTACCTCCTCGTCGGCATCCCGCCCGCCAACAGCGCCGCGAAGGCGCAGAGCAACGTCTACCTCTACTCCGACGGCACGGAACTGGCCCGCGACGGCGACGTCAACCGCGAGAACGTCCCGCTCGGCCAGGTGCCCAGGACCGTCCAGCGGGCCGTACTGGCCGCCGAGGACCGGGACTTCTACGCCGAGTCCGCGGTCGACCCGGCCGCGATGCTGCGGGCCGCCTGGAACACCGTCATCGGCAAGGGCAGACAGTCCGGCTCCACCGTCACCCAGCAGTACGTCAAGAACTACTACCTCGGCCAGGAACAGACCCTCACCCGCAAGGCCAAGGAGTTCTTCATCGCCATCAAGCTGGACCGCGAGGAGTCCAAGGACCAGATCCTCCAGGGCTACCTCAACACCAGCTACTACGGCCGCAACGCCTACGGCATCCAGGCCGCCGCCCAGGCGTACTACGGCAAGAACGTCGGCGCCCTGACCACCGCCGAGGGCGCCTACCTCGCCGCGCTCCTCAACGCCCCCAGCGCCTACGACATCACCGCCCACCCCGAGAACCGGCCGCGCGCCGTGGCCCGCTGGAACTACGTGCTGGACGGCATGGTCGAGCAGAAGTGGCTGGGCCGCGCCGAACGCGCCGCGATGACCTTCCCCGCCCTCGTCCAGGCCCGCGCCTCGGCCGGCCTCTCCGGGCAGCGCGGCTATCTCGTCGAAGCCGTCCGGGACTACCTCACCGGCCACGACGTCGTCGACGAGAACACCCTCCGGGCCGGCGGCTACCGCATCACCACCACCATCGACCGCAAGCGGCAGAACGCCTTCGTCAGATCCGTCCGCACCCAGCTGATGGACCGGCTCGACGGCGACCGCGCGGTGGACCGCGCGGTCCGGGCCGGCGGCGCCTCCATCGACCCCGCCACCGGCCGGGTCGTCGCCCTCTACGGCGGCGTCGACTACGCCAAGCAGTACGTCAACAGCGCCACCCGGCGCGACTACCAGGTCGGCTCCACCTTCAAGCCGCTGGTCTTCGCCGCCGCCGTCCAGCACCACTCCGTCACCCAGGACGGCTCCCCGATCACCCCCCGCACCGTCTACGACGGCACCGACAAGCGAATGACGATCAGTCACGGCCGCCCCACCGGCTTCGCCCCCGCCAACGAGGACGACCGCTCCTACGGCCCGATCACCGTCACCGAGGCCACCGACAAGTCCGTCAACGCGGTCTACGCCCAGATGGGCATCGACGTCGGCCCGGGCACCGTCCGCAAGACCGCGGTCGCCCTCGGGGTCCCCGCCGACGCCCCCGGCCTCGCCGCCTCCCGGGGCGCCATCGCCCTGGGCACCGCGACCCCCAGCGTGCTGGACATGACCGAGGTCTACGCGACCCTGGCGCGGCACGGCCGGCAGCTCCCGTACACCCTGGTCGACCACGTCACCAAAGCCGGCGAGGAGATCGACCTGCCGGAGCGCGAGCAGACCACCGCCGTCGAGCGGGCCGCCGCCGACACCACCACCCACATCCTGCGCAGCGTCGTCGACGGCGGCACCGGCACCGCCGCGCAGGCCGCCGGGCGCCCGGCGGCCGGCAAGACCGGCACCGCCGAGCAGGACAAGGCCGCCTGGTTCGCCGGCTACACCCCCGACCTGGCCACCGTCGTGGCCGTCCTGGGCCAGCACCCGCAGACCGCCGCCCAGGAACCGCTCTACGGCGCGGCCGGCCTGGACCGCGTCAACGGCGGCGACTTCCCCGCCCGGATCTGGGCCGACTACACGTCGGCGGCGCTGGCCGGCCACCCGGTCCGCAACTTCGACCTGCGGCTCCAGGAGGGCGCCGAACCCAGCCCGTCCGCCTCGCCGTCCGCCGATGCGTCGGCGTCCCCGAGCGATTCGGCCTCCCCCGGCACCGGCCCGTCCGGCAGCCCCACCCCCAGCGGCACCGGGACGCCCACCGGGACCGGCGCCCCCACCGGCCCGACCGGCGAGCCGACCCTGCCCCCGACCCCCACCGACCTGCCGCCCACCACCGAACCCACCGAGGAGTTCCCGACCGTGGTCCCGCCCGACGCGGAAGAACTGACCCGGCACTGGGGCGGCGGCTGACCGGCCGGCGGGCGGCGGCCGTCGGCCGGTGGCGCCGTCAGTGGCCGGACGTGGCCTTCAACCCCACCACCGCCACCAGCAGCAGACAGATGAAGAAGATCCGCGCGGCGGTCATCGGCTCGCCGAGCACGAGCATGCCGACCACCGCCGCCCCGGCTGCGCCGATGCCGACCCAGACGCCGTACGCGGTGCCGATCGGCAGAGTCCGGGCCGCGTAGGAGAGCAGCACCATGCTGGCGACGATGCCGGCGCCGGTGGCCACACTGGGCCACAGCCGGGTGAACCCGTCGGTGAACTTCATCCCGATCGACCAGCCGACCTCCAGCAGACCGGCGACGAGGAGCAGGATCCATGCCATGACGGCACCTCCGTGAAAGAGCTTCAACAGGGGTGCGTCGTCTTGTCCTGACCCGGTACGGCGCGTCTCGTCGGGTGCCCCCGAGGCTAGCAAAAGGCTCCCCCACCGGCGGTGACACGGATCACCGCCGACGGGGGAGCCCCTCGGCCACGAACGCGGCGCTACAGATACAGACCGGTCGAGTCGTCGGCGCCCTCCAGGCGCTCCGCGGCCACCGCGTGCAGATCACGCTCGCGCATCAGCACGTACGCCACCCCGCGCACCTCGACCTCCGCCCGGTCCTCGGGGTCGTAGAGCACCCGGTCGCCCACCTCGACGGTCCGTACGTTCTGCCCCACCGCGACCACCTCGGCCCAGGCCAGGCGACGGCCGACCGCCGCGGTCGCGGGAATGACGATGCCGCCGGACGAACGGCGCTCGCCCTCGGGGATGTCCGTCCGGACCAGCACACGGTCGTGCAGCATCCGGATCGGCAGCTTGTCGTGGGTGTCCTTGGTGTTATTCGGGCTCACGGCACGACCGTACCTGTCCCACGGCGGCACTCACGCACCGCGGGCCGGATCCGGTGGACCGGACGGGCCCCGGGAACGCGCTACTTGCGCCGCTTCTTCGAACCCAGCACCAGCAGACCGACCACCGCCACCCCGACCACGGCCACCGGGACGATCCGCTCCAGACGCGGCGCCCCCTCCTCGGACACCAGCTGGCCGCGCACGTCCGAAACCAGGCGGTTGACGGCCACATAGGCCCGCCCCGCCGTACGGTCCACCGCCGCCGTCGCCTTCGCCTTCGCCTCGTCCATGATCGTCTTCGGGTGCAGCCGAACGCCGATCTCGTCGAGCGTCACGGCGAGATCCTGCCGCCTGCGGACGATGTCCGCCTCGATCTGGGCAGGGGTCCTGGCTTCCGACACCGCGCCGCCTCCGTCATCTCGTGCCGATGCGTACGGGGGCCGGACGCGTACCGGGGCCGCCTCGTACGGAACCGGCCACTTCGATCATGTGCCGATTCGTGAAGGACAGTCTGTCAGCTCGCACCCGCGTGCGCCCCACAGCACCCCCGTTTCGCGCCGCCACGACGCCCCCGCCGCACACCAGGCCCCCCGCTGGCTAATGTCGGGGACGTCCGACCATCCGCAGCACCACCGCAAGGAGACGGAGACCCACCATGAGTGAGCGACTCCAGCCCGGCGACACCGCACCCGCCTTCACGCTCCCCGACGCCGACGGCAAGCAGGTCTCGCTCGCCGACCACAAGGGACGCAAGGTCATCGTCTACTTCTACCCCGCGGCACTGACCCCCGGCTGCACCAAGCAGGCCTGCGACTTCACCGACAACCTCGACTTCCTCGCCGGCCACGGCTACGACGTCATCGGCATCTCCCCCGACAAGCCGGAGAAGCTCGCCAAGTTCCGCGAGAAGGAGGACCTGAAGGTCACCCTGCTCGGCGACCCCGACAAAGAGGTGCTCACCGCCTACGGCGCCTTCGGCGAGAAGAAGCTCTACGGCAAGACCGTCACCGGGGTGATCCGCTCCACCGTGGTCGTCGACGAGGACGGCAAGGTCGAACGGGCCCTCTACAACGTCAAGGCCACCGGCCACGTCGCCAAGATCATCAAGGATCTGGCGCTGTAGCCCCCGGCACCCCCGCGCCCGCCGGGCCACGGCCGGCGGCGGCCGCACCACTCACGGTGCCGTCGCCGCCGTCTCCGGCACCGTCACCGTCGCCCGGTCCGGCAACTCCAGCACCGCCTCGGCACCACCGCCCGCAGCAGCACCGAACTCCAACCGCGCCCCCAGCACCTCCGCCTGCCCCGCGGCGATCGTCAGCCCCAACCCGTGCCCCGTACCCCGCTCCGGCGCCGCCGTACGGAACCGCCGCGGCCCCTCCGCACACAACTCCGCCGGATAACCCGGCCCGTGATCCCGCACCACGATCCGCGCCCCGGCCACCACCACCTCGATCGGCGGCTCCCCGTGCTTGGCCGCGTTCGCCAGCAGGTTCACCAGCACCCGCTCCACCCGCCGGCGGTCCGTCTCCACGATCCGCGGCTCCCCCTCGACCACCACCGACACCGACAGGTCGTCCACCCCACGCTGCCGGGCCGCCCGCTGCACGATCCCCCGCACCAACGACGGCAGTTCACAGGCGTCCAGATCGGCCCGCTCCACCCCCGCGTCCAGCCGCGACACCTCCAGCAGATCCTCCACCAGACGCCGCATCGCCTGCGCCCGGTCCTGCACCAGCTCCACCGCCCGCGGCTCCGGCAACAGCTCCGCCGCCGCCACCAGACCCGCCACCGGCGTCCGCAGCTCGTGCGCCACATCCGCGGTGAACTCCCGCTCCGCCTCCACCCGCGCCGCCAGCGACGTCGCCATGTGATGCACACTGCGGCCCAACTCGGCCACCTCGTCCCGACCGTCACCGGCCAACGCATCCGCGTCCGGCGGCTCACCCGCCGCGATCCGCCGGGCCGCCGCCGCACTCAACCGCAACCGCCGCGACAGCCGCTGCGCCACGAACCACGACACCACCGCCATCAGCACGACCGTGCCGCACCCCGCGATCAGCAGCGCCCGGTCCAGCGCCACCTGCGCCGGATCGTCCTCCGGGTACGCCGCCGACACCGACAGCGAACGCGTCGGCCGCTCACCCTCGCCACCGACCCCGGTCGCCGCCCACACCCGCGGATCGTCGCCACCGCTGAGATACGTCCCCGAACGATCATGGAAGACGGCCTCCCGCAGCGGCGACGGCAGCGTCGCGTCGTCCAGCTGCGCACCCAGCGCCAGCGTCCCGTCCCGCTCGTAGATCTGCAGCGCCGAACTCAGCCGCTCGTCCTGATACGCCCGGGCCGACCGCTCCCGCTCGGCGTCCGCGATGTGGTGCACGGCGAACCCGAGCACCACCACCGCAAGCGCCGTCATACCCGAAATGGCCAGGGCGATCCGGCCTCGAATGCCCATCACGCGAGGTTATACATCTCCGTCGTGTCACCGAGCGGCGTGGAGCCCTCGTACGTCACCTCCAGGCCCGTGAAGGCCCGCGCGCCGTCGACCTTCTTCGCGCCGTAGAGCCGGAACGTCGCCCGGTACCCGGCATCCGTGCCCACCCCGGCCGCGGTCTTCTCGACCTGCACCACACCGTGCCCCTCGGCCTCGTCGGCGTCATAGCGCTCCCAGGTGATACCGGTCGCCACCATCCCGGCATCCGCGCAGGTCAACGTGATCACCTGAGGACGGATCTCCGGCTCCCCGATCCCACAGTCCCGGACACCCGGAAGACCGCCGGTCGGCCGGGCACCCGACTTCACCGCACCGTCGGACTTCACACCCTGGACGGCCGAGGTCTTCGGCGCGGCATCCACCGCCGACGCACGCTGCGACGCCTGGCTGAACCACACCCCGCCGGCCGCCAGCGCCGTCACCACGACAAAGGCCACCAGGGCGGTGCGCCCGCGCCTCCAGCGGGCCCCTTCGCGGTCGGTCATCACACACTCCTCCCGGGGCACCTTCGCCCCGTCAACCCCACCAAGCAAACAACGACCGCCGCGACAGCCCCGCACCGGCCCCCGGAGCCCGCACACACGGCACCGCCCGGCGGCTGCCACTTCCCACACTTCCCGACGACGAAAGCACCCCTTCGGCAGACCTGCGCCGGAAAAGATGCCATTTCGCCACCGCCACTCTCCTCTCCCCCCGACACAGGCTGATTGCCCGAATGCCGCGGTGACCCCACGGCTGTGTACCAGTCCTGTAACAAGCCGCCCCCGCACGACAACCCTCCGCCCCTCCGACATGCACCGGACGGACGGATTCCAGGTGACATACCTCGCGATCACCACCCACAGTGTTTCGACCCGCCCTCCAGCGTGCAGGCGCACACGTCGTAGTTCCCACGCCCGCGCAGCCCAACCGCGCGCCGACCGACCGGGAGGACCACCGCGTGCCGCACCTCAGTCCCGAAGAAAGCCACTCCGCACCGCGGTCGGACCGAGCGGCGCGCAGACGCCACCGGGCGCTCTTCCGCGCCATCGACCGACGCCGCAACCCCCGGCTCCGCCGCACCGACATCACGGTCACCGACGAACCGACCGTCCGCCGCGCCGTCAAGGCCGCCGCACTCGGCAACGCCATGGAGTGGTTCGACTTCGGGATCTACAGCTACCTGGCCCTGACCATCGGCAAGGTCTTCTTCCCCACCGGCAGCTCCACCACCAGCCTGCTCTCCTCCTTCGCCACCTTCGCCGTGGCCTTCCTCGTCCGACCACTGGGCGGCGCCTACTTCGGCCCCCTCGGCGACCGCATCGGCCGCAAGAAGGTCCTCGCCCTCACCATGATCATGATGGCGCTGGGCACCCTCTCCATCGGCCTCATCCCCTCTTACGACGCCATCGGCCTGTGGTCCCCGGCACTCCTCATCCTCTTCCGCCTCATCCAGGGCTTCTCCACCGGCGGCGAATACGGCGGCGCCTCCACGTTCATCGCCGAGTACGCACCCGACAAGAAACGCGGCTACTTCGGCAGCTTCCTGGAAATGGGCACCCTGATCGGCTACACCGGCGCCGCCGGCATCGTCCTCCTCCTCAACACCGCACTCGGCCCGGACACCATGCTCACCTGGGGCTGGCGCGTCCCCTTCCTGATCGCCGGCCCGCTCGGCCTCGTCGGCCTCTACCTGCGACTGCGACTCGACGAGACCCCGGCCTTCCAGAAGTTCGAGTCCGCACAGAACCACGCCCCGGCCGACACCCCCGGCCACACCGAGGACGAGTCCGCCCGCCACCCCGCCGACTCCGCGGGCCGGAAACTGGGCGAGATCCTCACCCACCACTGGCCCGCGCTCATCCTGTGCATCGCCCTCGTCGGCGCCTACAACATCACCGACTACATGCTGCTGTCGTACATGCCGACGTACCTCACGGACACCCTCGACTACGACGAGTCCCACGGCCTGCTGATCCTGCTGGTCACCATGGTCGTCCTGATCTGCCTGCTCCCCACCGTCGGCAAACTCAACGACCGCTACGGCCGCAAACCGCTCCTGATGAGCGGGATGGTCGGCTTCCTCGTCCTCGCCATCCCCGCGTTCCTCCTGGTCAAGCGGGGCTCTTTGGTCGCGGTCGGAGGCGGCACGGCCCTGCTGGGCCTCTCCCTCCTCTGCCTCCTGGGCACCATGTCCGCCGCACTGCCCGCCCTCTTCCCCACCAGCGTCCGCTACGGCTCCCTCTCCATCGGCTACAACCTCGCGGTCTCCCTCTTCGGAGGCACCACACCCCTGGTCATCACCGCCCTGATGAACGCCTTCCACAAGAACGTCATGGTGCCCGCCTACTACACGATGGGCGCCGCCCTCATCGGCGTGATCGCCGTCGCCTGCATGAAGGAGACCGCCCGACAGCCCCTCGAAGGCTCCCCGCCCTCCGTCGCCACCAAGGAGGAGGCGCTCGCCCTCATCGCCGAACGCACCCAGGAGCCGCGCTTCTGACCCTGACCGCTCAACCGCTCACCTACCGTGACCACCCCCGCGTTCGATCGTTGCTCAGTTCGAAGGACGAGAGAGCGCACGGGGTGGGCCTGGTGCGCCGGAGTTGAGGGGGCATCATGCCGGTGAGTCCGTACACCCGGGAGCGACTGGAGGCCGCGGCGGCGACGTCCCGGACGCTGTCGGAGGCGCTGGGGAGGCTGGGAGCGGATCCGCGGAGCGCGCAGCGGAACTACCTCCGGGAGCGGATGAGGAAACTGGGGGTGGGCACCTCGCACTTCGAGCGGGAGGGGGTGCGGTGGACGCCGGAGGTACTCCGGACCGCGGTGTCGGCCTCGACGAACATGTGCGAAGTCCTCCGCCACCTCGGCCTGGAGGTCGTGGGCGGACACCACACCCACATCAGCCGCCGGATCAGGGCTTACGGGATCGACACTTCGCACTTCACGACTGCGGCCCGCACGGAGAACATGAGGTGCAACCAACGCCGCCGAACGGCCGAGGAGATCCTCGTCAAGGCCACATCGGCGCACGCCACGCGCATTCCGAACAGCCGCCTCAAGAGGGCGATGCGTGAGCTGGGCGTAGCCGAGCACTGCGCCCTGTGCGGAATCGAAGCGGTCTGGCAGGGGGAACCGCTCCCCCTGGAGGTCGACCACCTCGACGGCAACTGGCGCGACAACCGGATCGGAAACCTCCGACTCCTCTGCCCCAACTGCCATGCGACGACGGATAGTTATCGAGGGCGGGGCAAGGGACGCGCAAAGGGTGACGCGGCATGAGCAGTGGCGTGCAGTACACCCGCGAGCGACTGGCCGAAGCAGCCACGCAATGTTCCGACATCGACGAGGTCATTGCGTTCTTCGGCACCCAGCCGTACACCAGCCTCCGCCGCTACCTCTGCCGGCGCTTCAAGCACTTCGGGATCGACATCTCGCACTTCCGGCACTGCGGCAGTATGACCCGGCGCAAAACTCGCCCCACACCCGAGGTTCTGCGCACCGCAGTGGCCGAGTCGGTTTCCCTCGCTGAAGTACTCCGCCGCTTAGGGCGGCCCGGCAATGCGCGCCAGCGCGCGATGCTGCGCGAGTGGATCGCAGCAGAACGACTCCCGACGGAGCACTTCCTGGGGCAGGCGCATCTGCGCGGGAAGCCCGGCCCCGTGCCTGCCAGGCGCCCCGAAGAGATCCTGGTCCAGCACGACGGCAGACGGCGCACGACAACCCGTCAGCTGCGACGAGCGCTCCGGGAGGTCGGTGTGCCCGAGCAGTGCGCCAGGTGCGGCGTCGGCCCCGAATGGCTCGGGAAGCCCATGACGTTGGAGGTCGACCACATCAGCGGGGACTGGAGCGACGACCGCAGGGAGAACCTCCGATTGCTGTGCCCCAACTGCCACGCGATCACCAGCACCTGGTGCAGGGGAGGGCGACGAGCGGACCGTAGCGCCCAGTAGAGTAGGAGCGCTGCGGGCCCGTATCCCAGCTGGCAAGAGGATGCCGGTTTAGATCCGGTATGTCGTGGGTTCAAGTCCCACCGGGCCCACAGGTAGATCAGGCCCCGTACCTTCAGATCGAAGGTACGGGGCCTGACTCATTGGTTCAGCCCACCAACTCCCGCACCACCGGCGCCAACGCGCGGAACGCCTTGCCCCGGTGGCTGATGGCGTTCTTTTCCGCGGGGGTCAGTTCGGCGCAGGTGCGGGTCTCGCCGAGGGGCTGGAGGACGGGGTCGTAGCCGAAGCCGCCGGTGCCGGCGGGGGTGTGGCGCAGGATGCCCTCCAGGGTGCCCTCGACGACGCGTTCGGTGCCGTCGGGGAGGGCGAGGGCCGCGGCGCAGGCGAAGCGGGCGGCGCGGTGTTCGTCGGCGATGTCGGAGAGCTGGGCGAGCAGCAGGTCGAGGTTGGCCCGGTCGTCGCCGTGCCGGCCGGCCCAGCGGGCGGAGAAGATGCCGGGGGCGCCGCCGAGGACGTCGACGCAGAGGCCGGAGTCGTCGGCGACGGCGGGCAGGCCGGTGGCGCGGGCCAGGGCGTGTGCCTTGAGGAGGGCGTTCTCGGCGAAGGTGACGCCGGTCTCCTTGACGTCGGGGACGTCGGGGTAGGCGTCGGCGCCGACGAGTTCGACGTCGAGGTCGGCCGCGTCGAGGATGGCGCGGAGTTCGGCGATCTTGCCGGTGTTGCGGGTGGCGAGGACGAGGCGGCGGGGGGCTGCCGGGCGGCCGGTCTGTGACTCCATGGGGCGTGATTATTCCTTGTCGCCCGGGGTGCAGACGGTGGTGATCTCGCCGGCGGCCCGGCTGATGGGGGCGAGGTCAGGGGCCTGGTCGTGGTCGAGGGCGGTGCGGGCCTGTGCGATGCCGTTCTTCATCCGGCCGATGGCCTTGGAGAGGTCGGGGTCGTGGGCGGATGCGGCGAGGTTCTCGAGGTCGGTGTCGAGGCCGTCGAGGAGCCGGTCGGTCTCCTTGGGGTCGTCGAGGGCGTGGTCGGCGGCCTTGCGGAGTTTGTCGGCTCCGTCGACGACGGCGCCGGCGGTGTGGGCGCAGTCGACGGCTTTCCGGACGGTGTCGCAGGAGGTGAGCAGGGGTAAGGCGAGGGCGGTGGCGGCCGTTGCGGCGAGCAGTGCGGCGGCAGGGCGGTGCGGGCGGGGGCGGGGCATGGGGCGTTTCTTCCCCGGGGGTGTGCGGGGGATGCGTACGAGCCGGGCGCCGGGGTGGGGTGCGGTGCGGTGGGCTCGGCAGGGGAGGAAACGCGGCGGGTGGGGTGCCCGGTGGGTGGTGGGGGCGGGCGGGGTGGGGTAGGGCCGCCCGCCCCGGAGGTGGGGTCGGTCAGAGGGTGCGGGCGAGTGCTTCCTGCTGGGCGGTGTCGAGGGTGGCGCAGCCGGTGACGGCGAGGTCGAGGAGTGCGTCGAGTTCGGTGCGGGCGAAGGGGGCGGCTTCGGCGGTGCCCTGGACCTCGACGAAGCGGCCGTCGCCGGTGCAGACGACGTTCATGTCGGTTTCGGCGCGGACGTCTTCCTCGTAGCAGAGGTCGAGGAGGGGGAGACCGTCGACGATGCCGACGCTGACGGCGCTGACGGTGCCGGTGAGGGGCTTGCGGCCGTGCTTGATGAGCTTTTTGTGCTGGGCCCAGGTGATGGCGTCGGCGAGGGCGACGTAGGCGCCGGTGATGGCGGCGGTGCGGGTGCCGCCGTCGGCCTGGAGGACGTCGCAGTCGAGGACGACGGTGTTCTCGCCGAGGGCCTTGAAGTCGACGACGGCGCGGAGCGAGCGGCCGATGAGGCGGGAGATCTCGTGGGTACGGCCGCCGATCTTGCCGCGGACGGATTCGCGGTCGCCGCGGGTGTTGGTGGAGCGGGGGAGCATCGCGTATTCGGCGGTGACCCAGCCTTCGCCGGTGCCCTTGCGCCAGCGGGGGACGCCTTCGGTGACGCTGGCGGTGCAGAAGACCTTGGTGTCGCCGAAGGAGACGAGGACGGAGCCTTCGGCGTGCTTGCTCCAGCCGCGTTCGATGGTGACGGGGCGGAGCTGTTCGGGGGTGCGGCCGTCGATGCGAGACATGGTGACGACCCTATCGGCTGTGCCGAGGGCCCCGTTCCGGTGCGTGGGTGTGCACGGGTGCGGGGCCCTCGGGGGTGATCCGTGGGGGGATCAGCTCACATCATGTCTTCGATCTCGGCGGCGATGGGGTCGGCGTCGGTGCCGATGACGACCTGGATCGCGGTGCCCATCTTGACGACGCCGTGGGCGCCGGCGGCCTTGAGGGCGACCTCGTCGACGAGGGAGGCGTCGTTGACCTCGGTGCGGAGGCGAGTGATGCAGCCCTCGACCTCTTCGATGTTGTCGAGGCCGCCGAGCCCGGCGACGATCTTCTCAGCCTTGCTGGCCATGTCCACTCCTGCTTGTCTCGGCCGTCGGCGCTTCCGCCGTGCGGATTTCACACGGTAACGCACGTTCAGCCCCCTTCCAGGGGCGCTCGTCCGCTCCATGGCGAAAGATGGCGAATGTCGGAGGGGGTTTCCGGAAGTGCCCCCTCCGACAAGTGGTCTACACCACCAGTATGCGGCAAGCGGCGGGCCGGGCGGGGGCGGGGCGGCGCGGGGAGCACCCGGAGGGCGTGGATGAGTGCGGACGCAGCGGGCGCGGAGTCCGGTAAGGGGCCGGAGGGGTCGCTCAGGGACCGGGCGGCGGGCCTTTTCCAGGGTCTGCAGAAGATGGGCCGCAGTCTCCAGTTGCCGATCGCGGTGCTGCCGGCGGCGGGCATTCTGAACCGGCTGGGTCAGCCGGATGTCTTCGGTGCGAAGGGGCTCGGCTGGGACGCGGTCGCGAAGGTGTTCGCGGGGGCGGGCGGGGCGCTGCTGGACTCGGGGCTGGGGTTGCCGTTGCTGTTCTGCGTCGGGGTGGCCATCGGGATGGCGAAGAAGGCGGACGGGTCGACGGCGCTGGCCGCGGTGGTCGGTTTCCTCGTCTACTACTCGGTGCTGCACGCGTTCCCGTCGGCTTGTGCGGTGGGGCAGAAGTACACCCAGGCCGGTCTGTGGAACGGGGTGTGTGTGGACACCTCGGCGAAGGTCACGCAGGCGGCGTTCCAGAATCCGGGGGTGTTCGGCGGCATCGTGATGGGGTTCCTCTCGGCCTGGTTGTGGCAGCGGTTCCATCGGGTGCGGCTGGTGGACTGGCTGGGTTTCTTCAACGGCCGCCGGTTGGTGCCGATCGTGATGGCGTTCGTGGGGCTGGTCTTCGCGGTGTGCGCTCTGTTCGTGTGGCCGCCGGTGG
The DNA here is from genome assembly GCF_019774615.1 of Streptomyces sp. BHT-5-2. Taxonomy (NCBI): domain Bacteria; kingdom Bacillati; phylum Actinomycetota; class Actinomycetes; order Kitasatosporales; family Streptomycetaceae; genus Streptomyces; species Streptomyces sp. BHT-5-2. The sequence continues at coordinate 510,386 of NZ_CP081496.1, forward strand.
GTGCGGGGCTGATGCGTTTCAGTGAGTGGCTGACGGCGCTGGGTGCGTGGGGTGCGGGGGTTTTCGGGGTGGCGAACCGTGCGCTGCTGGTGGTGGGGCTGCATCAGTTCCTGAACATTCCGCTGTGGTTCCAGTTCGGGAGTTTCACCAAGCCGGACGGGACGGTGGTGCACGGTGACATCAACCGTTTCCTGGCGGGTGATCCGACGGCGGGCCAGTTCACCACCGGGTTCTTTCCGATCATGATGTTCGCGTTGCCGGCGGCGGCGCTGGCGATGGCGCACTGCGCGCGGCCGCATCGCCGCAAGGAGATCGCGGGGATGATGCTGTCGGTGGGTCTGACCTCCTGTGTCACGGGGATCACCGAGCCGATCGAATACGGGTTCATGTTCGTGGCGCCGGCGCTGTACGTGCTGCATGCGGTGCTGACGGGGGTGTCGATGGCGGTGAGCTGGGCGCTGGGGGTGCACGACAGTTTCAGTTTCTCGGCCGGCCTGATCGACTACGTCATCAACTGGGGGTTGGCGACGCGGCCCTGGTTGATCATTCCGATCGGTCTGTGTTTCGCCGGGCTCTACTACGTGCTGTTCCGTTTCGCGATCACGAAATTCGATCTCCAGACGCCGGGGCGGGAGCCGGACGAGGTGGGGGATGCGATGGAGCGCGAGAACGTGAAATAGGGCCCGTCCGGGAGCGGGCCCGTGGGCTTTCCACGGGTCGTGGCGGGAACGGGTTTATCCGCAGGTTCCTCGTGGCGGCTCCGCCGTGCTACAACAGGTCTACACCACTTGGTTGGTGTGGATCATGCGGCCGGTCGGCCGCGTCCCCGAGACGCCGTCATCCCCCACCCCTTTTGCCCGGGCGGCGCCTTGCCCACTGGAGGAAGTTGTGTCCACGGCCAGTGCCGCCCCCGCGGCCGACAAGAAGAAGAAGGGTTCCGGCGCGATGGCTGTCATGCAGCGCATCGGCCGCAGCCTGATGCTGCCGGTCGCCGTGCTGCCCGCAGCCGCCCTGCTCGTCCGGCTCGGCAACGCCGACATGCTCGGCCGGGAGTCGTTCCCGACCGTGATCACCAAGATCGCCGGTTATATGGCGGCCGGCGGCGGCGCGATCCTCGACAACATGCCGCTGCTGTTCGCCGTCGGCATCGCGATCGGTTACGCCAAGAAGTCGGACGGTTCGACCGCGCTGGCCGCGGTGACCGGCTACCTCGTCTTCCAGAAGGTGCTGGCGACCTTCACCGACAAGAACCTGCCGAAGGTCGCGTCGGTCGTGGACGGCAAGATCGTCATGAGTGCGGCGCCGGTCAACGCCGGTGTGCTCGGCGGTGTGGTGATGGGCCTGGTGGTGGCCCTGCTCTACCAGCGCTTCTACCGCACCAAGCTGCCCGAGTGGCTGGGCTTCTTCGGCGGCCGCCGGCTGGTGCCGATCCTTTCGGCCTTCGCGGGCCTGGTCATAGGCGTCGTCTTCGGTCTCATCTGGCCGGTGCTCGGCACGGGTCTGCACAACTTCGGCGAGTGGCTGGTCGGCTCGGGTGCGGTCGGTGCGGGCATCTTCGGTGTCGCCAACCGGGCGCTGATCCCCGTCGGCATGCACCACCTGCTGAACTCCTTCCCGTGGTTCCAGGCGGGCGACTACAACGGCAACCACGGCGACATCGCGCGCTTCCTGCACGGCGACCCGACCTCCGGCCAGTTCATGACCGGCTTCTTCCCGATCATGATGTTCGCGCTGCCGGCCGCCTGTCTGGCCATCGTGCACTGCGCCCGTCCCGAGCGCCGCAAGGTCGTCGGCGGCATGATGCTCTCGCTCGCGCTCACCGCGTTCATCACCGGTGTGACCGAGCCGATCGAGTTCACGTTCATGTTCATCGCCCCGGTGCTGTACGCGATCCACGCGGTGCTCACCGGTGTCTCCATGGCGCTGACGTGGGCGCTGGGCATGAAGGACGGCTTCGGCTTCTCGGCCGGCGCGATCGACTTCCTCCTCAATCTGGGGATCGCGTCCAACCCGTGGGGGCTGGCCCTGGTGGGGCTGTGCTTCGCCGCGGTCTACTACGTGGTCTTCCGCTTCGCCATCACCAAGTTCAACCTCCCCACGCCGGGCCGCGAGTCCGACGAGGAGCTGGCGGAGCTCCAGAAGGCCGAGGCCAAGTAGCCGGTAATTCCCGGCCGTTGACCCCGGGTTCCCTTCCTTGCCGGAAGGGAACCCGGGGTCTTCCGGTTCTCCGGCAGCCAACTTCCCACTATTTCCCGGAAGTTGCGCCACGGAGATCCGGGTCACCCCGGAAAGGCAAATCGAGCCTTGCCTCGCCGGCATTCGGCGGATAAGTTACCGGTGAGTCGACGGGGGACGACCACTCCCGTCCGCAAGTTGGTTCACCTGTGAATCAGGAGGGGAATGTCATGAGTCTTTCTGCTCTTCGTGACATGAAGTTCACCGCGCTCACCGACGAGGAAGCCGCCGCCGCTTCCGGCGAGGGCAAGCCGCGGCTGTCGAAGCTCCAGTGCCAGGCGATTTACGCCCAGTCGCTGAACCCGTTCGCCTGCGGCGGTTCGATGACCGACTGGTACAAGACCTGGAAGAGCAACGGCTGCGACTACTACGGGAACCCGTGGGGCTAAAGTCCACTTCCCGGCGTGTGCCCTTCTCCTTGAGAAAGGGCACACGCCTGTTTTCTGCATTTAGCGCACGGGAGCACTTCGGTGAAGTGGCAGAAGTTCCACACGCATCAGGAAGGCGAGAGCGACTGCGGGCCCGCGTGTGCGCGCAGCATTCTCCGCCGCCACGGAATCCTCGTCGACACGGCGATCCTCAGGGAGTCCATCGGCCTCGGCGAGGGCGGCTCCAGCCTGCTCGGCCTGAAGGAGACGCTGGCCGGCTACGGCGTCGACGCCGAGCTGCTCCGGCTCCGTGTCGACGAGCTGGCCCGGGCCGTGCGGCTGGCCGGGCCGGCGATCGTGCTCACCGACGACGGCTTCCGGCACTTCGTGGTCGTCCACGAGGTCACCGACCGGGGCGAGTTCGTGGTCGGCGACCCGCTCTTCTCCCGCGTCCGCCGGGTCTCGGCCGAGGAGCTGGCGGCGGTCTTCACCGGCGAGACCCTGGTCACGGACACCCCCGCCACCCGGGGGCCGTCGCTGCGCGCCCGGGCGAAGGCCCTGCACGCGCCGCGCCTGCTGTGGGACGCGCTCCGGGAGAACCGGCGGGCGCTGACGCTCATCCTGCTCGCCACCATCGTCGTCTCGCTGCTGGCGCTGGCCATCGGTCTCTTCGTCCAGGTGGCGGTGGACACCGTCGTACAGGACGGCAGCATGGGCGCGCTGGCCGCGCTCTGCGGGGCGTTCATCGCGGTCGCGCTGGCCGCGGCCGGGCTCCAATACGGCCGCGGGCGCCTGGTGGTGACCCTCAGTCAGCTGTTGCAGCGCCGGCTCTCCAATCGCTACACGGAAAAGCTGCTGAATCTGTCGCCGGCGTTCTTCCGGACCCGTAGAACGGGCGACCTGGTCAGCCGGCTCGACGATGTGCAGGAAATACAGGGGCTGGTCACCACGACCAGTATCGGCGCCGCGATCGATGTCTTCGTGGTGCTCTCGGTCGGTCTCTACCTCCTCGCCACGAATGCGGTCCTCTTCCTCTTCCTCATACCGCCGGTCATTTTCAACGCGCTGAGTTCCTATCTGCTCTTCCCGGCCATCCGGGAATCCGCGGAAGAGGCCCTGCAGCGCGATGCCACTCTGAAATCGGAAGCCGTCAACCTCCTTCAGGGGCATGCCGAACTCGTCTCCTACGGCCGGCGCGACTACGCCCGGCGGCGGTTGACCTCGCTGCTCGACCGGCGTATCGACTCGGAAAAGCGGCTGGGCCGGCTGGAAAACCTCAACAGCGTCATCAAGGTCGTGAACCAGTCGGTGTTCACCATCGTGGTCACCTGGGTCGCGCTGCTCTACGTCCACCGCGGTGGACTCACCATCGGGCAGGTTTTCTCGTATCTGACCATGGCCGGCTACTTCCTCACGTCCATGGAGTCGATCGCCTCCCTCCAGATCACCCTGCAGCGCACCTCGGCGGCGCTCGGCCGCTACCGGGACATCGCGCTCCAGAAGGACGACCCCCGCCTGGCACTGGGCGGGCCCAGGAGCCCGGTCCCGGCCGGCCCCCTCGACCTCGTGGTCGACGCGCTGCGCGTCACGCACCCGGCCGCGCCGCGCCCGGCCGTCGACGGCCTGTCCCTGCGCGTCCCGGCCGGGCGGCGCGCGCTGATCCGCGGGAGCAACGGCTCGGGCAAGAGCACCCTGCTCACCGCCGTGGCCGGCCTCACCCCCGGCTACGAGGGAAGCATCACGCTCGGCGGCGCCGAGGTCTCGGACATGGCCGAGCCCACGCTGCGCCGCCATGTCCTCTACGTCCCCGAGGCCCCCACCGTGCTCGCCGCGTCCGTGCGCGAGAACCTCACGCTCGGCGTGGCGCGGCCGGAGGAGGAGATCCGGGAAGCCTGCCGCACCGCCCGCTTCCTCCAGGTCGTGGACGCCTTCCCGGACGGGCTGGACCAGCCGCTGCGCGAGGGCGGCACCGGCCTGTCCCGGGGGCAGTTGCAGCGCCTCTCGCTGGCCCGCGCGCTGCTGCTCGCCCCGCGCGTCTACCTCTTCGACGAGAGCTTCAGCGGCATCGACCGGGAGACCTTCCGGGAGATCTGGGCCGATCTGGCCGCGCTCGACGCGACCAAGCTCGTCGTCGCCCACGGGGACGTCCGGGGCGCGGAGTTCGACCTCGCCTTCTGCCTGGACGAGGCCCCCTCGTCACCGCCCCGTACGGACGTCCCCGAGAAAGCCCTCACATGAACCTCTCCGACCTGCTGCGGCACGCCGCCGCCGATCCCACCGCGCCGCTCCTCGCGGACCTGCGCCTGATCGCCGCGGTGAGCCCGGACCTCGCCGCGGCGCCGCTGGCCGCCGCCGGCGCCGGGGAGCTGGTCGACGGCTACGCCCGCACCCCCGTCCCCACCGTCACCGGCGCGGTGCTCGCCCGGGACGAGGCCGGGCTCGTCGAGGCGTGCGTGGCCGCGCTCACCGAGGACGCCGACCGCGTCCTGCTGGTCGACTCCGGCTCCACGGACGACACCGTGCGCCGTGCCGAGGCGGCGCACCCGCGCGTGCGGACCGTCGAGGCGCCCTGGTGCGACGACTTCGCGCACCACCGCAACCTCGCCCTGCGCGAGGTCGCGGCGGGCTGGGTGATGTTCGTCGACGCCGACGAGGTGCTGTGCGCGGAGCACGCCGGGCACCTGCGCCGGGTGCTCCGGGCGCTGGACCACGTCCTGCCGGACACCGACCTCGTGGTCTGCCCCACCGTCGTGGACACCGACGGCACCGTCTACACCGAGAACCGCCGCATCCTCCGGGCGACGACGTCCCTGTCGTTCCGGGGCCGCGTCCACGAGCGCCCCTACGACGCGGCGGGCGGCAACCCGCCCCGCGTCTATGTGCCGCTGCGCCTGGACCACTCCGGCTACACCCCGCAGGAGATCGCCCGCAAGCAGAAGCACCGGCGCAACGGGCACCTGCTGGCGCTGGCCCGCCGGGACGAGCCCGACAACCCCAAGTGGGTCTACCACGCGATCCGCGACACCCTGGACCCGGCGGCGGCCGCCCCGGACGTCCTGCGGGAGCGCTTCGCGGAACTGGCCGGCGCCGTGGAGGCGCTGCCGCCCACCGCCGCCGACTACGTGAGCGAGCGCCGGCACGACTCCTGGGTGCTGCTGTGCGAGCTGGCGCTGGGGTTCGGCGGGGCCGAGGAGATCCTGCACTGGTCCGGGCGGCTGGAGGAGGTCGGCGGCCGGGTGGAGGCGGCCTACTTCCGCGGGGTGCTGGAGACCAGCCGGCTGCTGTCCCGGCTCTCCGCGCTCGCCGAGCAGCTCGGCGGGGCCGAGCGGTGGGAGACGCCGGACAACCGCGCCCTGCTGGGCCGGCTGTTCGAGGTGCAGGCCACGGCCGCGCTGGCCAGCGGCCGCTACGAACTCGTCGAGCCGGCCTGCCGGAAGGCCGCGGACCGCGGCGCCGGCCGGGGCCTGGCCGACGACCTCGGTGGGCTGCGGCAGCTGCTGTCCCGACTGGACGGGGCCGGCGGCGCCGGGGAGGCGTAGGCGCCGGCGGCCCGGCGCTCAGACCTCGTAGACCGCGCCGGCCTTGGCGACCTCGACCGGCCCGTCGTAGACCTTCTGGGCGTCGCGGACGCTGATGTCCGGGTCGGTCCACGGCGGGATGTGGGTCAGCACCAGCCGGCCGGCGCCGGCCCGCCGGGCGTGCTCGCCGGCCTCCCGGCCGTTGAGGTGGAGGTCCGGGATGTCCTCCTTGCCGTGGGTGAAGGACGCCTCGCACAGGAAGAGGTCGGCGCCCTCGGCGAGCCGGTCCAGCGCCGCGCAGGGCCCGGTGTCGCCGGAGTACGTCAGGGTGCGGCCGCCGTGCTCGATGCGGAAGCCGTACGCCTCGACGGGGTGGCTGACCAGCTCGGTGCGGACGGTGAACGGGCCGATGGTGGTGGTGCCGGGGGTGAGCGTGCGGAAGTCGAAGACCTCGCTCATCGCCGCCTCGTGCGGCAGGTCGGCGTGCGCGGCGGTCAGCCGGCGCTCGGTACCGGCCGGGCCGTGGACCGGCATCGGCGCGCAACGGCCGCCGTCCGGGCGGTAGTAGCGGACGACGAAGTAGCCGCACAGGTCGATGCAGTGATCGGCGTGCAGATGCGACAGCAGCACGGCGTCCAGGTCGTAGAGACCGCAGTGGCGCTGCAGCTCGCCGAGGGCGCCGTTGCCCATGTCGAGGAGCAGCCTGAAGCCGTCGGCCTCCAGGAGGTAGCTCGAACAGGCCGATTCCACGGAGGGGAACGACCCCGAGCATCCGACGACGGTGAGCTTCATGCGGGCGTGAACCTCCATGGGCTGGGGGCACTCCCCCAGCTGACGTTGGGGGCACCCCCACCCGCGGTAGCTGGGGGAGGGCGGCGGCCGGCGGTGCCGAAACGGGCGGTCCCGACGGTGCTGTGCGGGCTGCTGCCGGGTCCTTGGCGGTCGGTGCGGTGCCCACGAGCGTAAGGCGCAAAAGGGCGTGAGGCGCCTTTGGTGGGGCGAGCTGTGGGCGGAATCACCAGTCCGGGTGGGGGTTCGGCGGGCCGCCGCGCGCCGGCTTCCGGTGGGCGGAAGTCCCGGGGTGCCGGCCGCGCGGCGGGACCGGCGGCGGGCGGTGCGCGAAGGGGTGGCCGCGGCGGACGCCGGCGGCCACCCCTTCGGGTCGCGGGGCCTTCAGGCCCAGAGCTGGCCGTGCAGCGTGGCGATCGCCGCCTCGGTCGACTCGGCGGTGTAGACGCCGGTGGAGAGGTACTTCCAACCGCCGTCGGCGACCACGAAGACGATGTCGGCGGACTCGCCGGCGCGGACCGCCTTCCGGGCGACACCGAGGGCGGCGTGCAGCGCCGCGCCGGTGGAGATGCCGGCGAAGATGCCCTCGGTCGCGAGGAGTTCGCGGGTGCGGCGGACGGCGTCCTCGGAGCCGACGGAGAAGCGGGTGGTGAGGACGGACTCGTCGTAGAGCTCGGGGATGAAGCCCTCGTCGAGGTTGCGCAGGCCGTAGACGACGTCGTCGTAGCGGGGTTCGGCGGCGACGATCCGCACGCCGGGGACGTGCTCGCGCAGATAGCGGCCGACGCCCATCAGGGTGCCGGTGGTGCCCAGGCCCGCCACGAAGTGGGTGACCGAGGGCAGGTCGGCGAGGATCTCGGGGCCGGTGGTGGCGTAGTGCGCGCCGGCGTTGTCGGGGTTCCCGTACTGGTAGAGCATCACCCAGTCGGGGTGCTCGGCGGCGAGTTCCTTGGCGACCTTCACGGCGGTGTTGGAGCCGCCGGCGGCGGGCGAGGAGATGATCTCGGCGCCCCACATGGCGAGCAGCTCGCGCCGCTCGGCGGAGGTGTTCTCGGGCATCACGCAGACGATGCGGTAGCCCTTGAGCCTGGCCGCCATGGCCAGTGAGATGCCGGTGTTGCCGCTGGTGGGCTCCAGGATGGTGCAGCCGGGGGTGAGCCGGCCGTCCTTCTCGGCCTGCTCGATCATGTGGAGCGCGGGCCGGTCCTTGACCGAGCCCGTGGGGTTGCGGTCCTCCAGCTTCGCCCAGATGCGGACGTCCTCGGAGGGCGAGAGGCGCGGGAGGCGGACGAGAGGGGTGTTCCCGACCGCCGCCAGCGGGGAGTCGTACCGCACGGTCCCTCAGACCCTTCCGCCGGCCACGGCGGGCAGGATCGTGACGCTGTCGCCGTCGCCGAGTTCGGTGCCGATGCCGGCGAGGAAGCGCACGTCCTCGTCGTTGAGGTAGACGTTCACGAAGCGGCGCAGCTCCCCGGCGTCGTCGACCAGGCGGGCGCGGATGCCGGCGTGCCGGCCGTCCAGGTCCTTGAAGAGTGCGTCGAGCGTGGCCCCGCTGCCCTCGACGGCCTTCCGGCCGTCGGTGTAGCTGCGCAGGATGGTCGGGATGCGGACCTCGATGGCCATGGGAGTGCTCCTGTCGGAGTTCGGGGTGCGGTGGCGGGTGCGGTGTGCGGGCGGTGCGGGCGGGTGTGCGCGGTGCACCGCGGCGGTGTGCGGGCGGTGCGGTGCGCACCGGGCGCGGGCCCGCGGGGGCGCGGCGCGGCGCCGCGGCAGGCGGTGGTCAGCTCGCGGCGCAGCGCGGACAGATGGCGCTGGAGAGGCGGCAGAGGTCGACGTGCAGTCGGGCGGCTCCGCAGCCGAAGGCGCCCAGGAGGGCGGATGCGGAGCGACGCACGGCGAGCGGGGCGTGCGCCTGCACACCCGGCCTCCGCTCGCTCGTTCCGCACACGACACGCTCAACCATGCGGTCATCGTATCGATTCCCGGTCCGGCTTCTGGAAGCCCGTCTCAGGATGCGGTCGACCGCTGTACGACAGGTGGGACGCGGGGCCGGTGCCGTTCTCCGTACGTGCCGCGACCGGGGGCGAACGCCCAGGTCACGGCACGTACGGAGAGCGACGGGGCTCCGGTATGGGGTGGCCCACGCCTCAGACTTGGCTCTCGACTATCCGGACCTCTTCCTCGGTGACCTCGCCGTCCACGATGCGGAACGAGCGGAACTGGAAGGGGCCGGCGTCGTCGGTGTCGGCGGTGGAGACCAGGACGTAGTGCGCGCCGGGCTCGTTGGCGTAGGAGATGTCGGTGCGCGAGGGGTACGCCTCGGTGGCGGTGTGCGAGTGGTAGATGATGACCGGTTCCTCGTCCCGGTCGTCCATCTCGCGGTAGAGCCTGAGCAGGTCGGCGGAGTCGAACTCGTAGAAGGTGGGCGAGCGGGCGGCGTTGAGCATCGGGACGAACCGCTCGGGGCGGCCGCTGCCGGCCGGGCCCGCGACCACGCCGCACGCCTCGTCGGGGTGGTCCTGCCGGGCGTGCGCGACGATCTGGTCGTGGAGGGCCTTGGTGAGGGTCAGCATGCGGCCAAGGATAAGAGGCGCGCGAAGCGCTCGGTTGAGGGTGGTGGCGGGCGACGGGCGGGCAGACAGCGGGCCCGCGCTGTACCGAAGAGTGGTACGCGCGGGCCCGCATGCTGGACGGCCGGTGGTTTCCGGCCGGTTCTCCGTGGGATGTCAGCCCTTCTCGGCCGGCTCCGTGGACGCGCCGTTGAGCTGGGCGGCGTCCCGGCGCTTGATCGCCAGGTAGCCGACGCCCATGATGACGGCCCACAGGGGGGCCGCGTAGAGCGAGATCCGGGTGTCGGGGTCGACGCCCATCATCACGATCACCATGGCGATGAAGGCCAGCGCGAAGATCGAGGTGTACGGGGCGCCGGGGGCCTTGAAGTCGGACTGCGGCAGCTCGCCGCGGTCGGCCTTGGCCCGGTAGCGCAGGTGGGAGAGGAGGATGACGATCCAGGCCCACATGCCGGAGATGGTGGCGAAGGAGACGACGTAGTTGAACGCGTCGCCCGGCCACTGGTAGTTGATGTAGACGCCGAACAGCATCAGCGCGACCGAGATGCCGGTGCCCCGGGTGGGCAGGCCGTTCTTGCTGAGCTTGGTGAAGAACTTCGGGCCCTGGCCGTTGAGCGCGAGGTCGCGCAGCATCCGGCCGGTGGAGTACATCCCGGAGTTGGCCGAGGACAGCGCGGCGGTCAGCACGACGAAGTTGACGATGCCCGCGCCGGCCGGCAGGCCGATCTGCTGGAAGGCGGCGACGAAGGGGCTGACGCCCGGCTTGAAGACCGTCCAGCTGACGACGGACAGGATGATGATGAGCGCACCGATGTAGAAGAGGCCGATCCGCCACGGCACGGTGTTGATCGCCTTGGGCAGGACCTTCTTCGGGTTGCTCGCCTCGCCCGCGGTGACGCCGACGAGTTCGACGGCGAGGAAGGCGAACATCACGATCTGCAGGGTCATCAGCGTGCCGCCGATGCCCTTGGGGAAGAAGCCGCCGTGCGACCAGAGCAGGGTGAACGAGGCAGTGTCCCCGGCCTTGGAGAAGCCGAGGGTGATGACGCCCAGGCCGATCAGGATCATGCCCATGATCGCGGTGACCTTGACCATCGAGAACCAGAACTCCAGTTCACCGAAGATCTTCACCGAGATCAGGTTGATGCCGAAGAGCGCGACGGTGAAGACCAGCGCCGAGACCCATTGCGGTATGCCCTCGTTCCAGTACTGGACATAGGTGGCCGCGGCGGTCACTTCGGTGATGCCGGTGACGACCCAGAAGAGCCAGTACGTCCAGCCCGTGACGAAGCCGATGAACGGGCCGAGGAACTCCCGGCCGTACTCGGAGAACGAGCCGGAAACGGGCCGGTACATGAGCAGTTCGCCCAGGGCCCGCATGATGAGGAAGATGACCAGACCGACGATGGCATACGCCAGGATGATGCTCGGTCCGGCCTTGGAAATGGCCTTGCCCGCTCCGAGGAACAGACCGGTACCGATGGCGCCACCAATGGCGATCATCTGGATCTGGCGATTGCCCAGACCCCGCTGATAGCCCTCTTCAGGGGCCTCGCCGGCGGCCTCGTTGCCGTCGCGATTCTTGTCGACCTGCACAGAGGTCATGAGTGGTGCGCCTTTCTCCATACCGATCCGGTTCTTCCCGGATCGGGTCCCGATCCCCCCGGATGGAGTCCTGCACGCCGACGGTCGGCCGGCTCAGCGCTCCCGCAGTGACAGGGGTGGCGTCACTGACGGCAGGTCGAGAACTTTTATCACGGCTCACCGGAAACCGACCAGGGAGGATGCGAATTGCCGCGCAGGAAAAACAGGACAAAGGGCGAAATACGCAACAGAGCACACGGGTGTGGTAACGCGATCGTTATCCGGATTTGAGCCTCCGCTGAGCGAACGCGGAAGGGGCCGGGCGAGCCCGCGCCGGTTCCGCGCCGGAGCCGCCCGCCGGCCCCGTGATCAGCCGGTCAGCGCCTCGACGAGCGTCTCCTGGAGGCCGCCGAGCCAGAAGTACGCCAGCACCATCGGCTTGCGCGGATCGCTGTCCGGCAGCCGCAGCAGCTCCCCGCCGTCCTCCTCGTCGGTGACCTCCAGCCGGGTGCCGATGGCGAGCCGGAGGTCGTTGAGCGCGCCCAGCCACTGCCGGCACTCGTCCGGCTTGAGCCGCAGCACCGCGCCGCCGCTCTCCGCCGTCAGCGCGTCCAGTGCGCGCACCAGCGCCAGGGCGTCCTCGCGCTTGCGGGCCCGCAGGTCGTTCTCGGTGTAGCGGCGGAACTCCGCGGCGGCGGCGCGCACATCGTCGTCCGGTACGAGGTCGGGGCCGCCGTAGGCGTCGGGGAAGAGCCGGGCGAGCACCGGGTCGGACGGCGGCTCACTGGGGCCCTCGGCGAACAGCGCGGCCAGCGGGTCGTCCCCGCCGGCGGGCTCGTCGCCCGGGCCGATCAGCTCCAGCAGCTGGACGGCCAGGCTGCGCAGGATGGAGATCTCGACCTCGTCGAGCGGGGCGGCGGCGCCGCCGCCGGGCAGCGGTTCGAACTGGCCGGTCATCCGCGGTCCTGCTGCAGCGTGGCCCACAGGCCGTAGCCGTGCATGGCCTGCACGTCGCGTTCCATTTCCTCGCGGCTGCCGCTGGAGACGATCGCGCGGCCCTTGTGGTGGACGTCGAGCATCAGCCGGTGCGCCTTGTCCTTGGAGTAGCCGAAGTACGTCTGGAAGACGTAGGAGACATAGCTCATGAGATTGACGGGGTCGTTGTGAACGACCGTGACCCACGGGACGTCCGGCTCCGGCACCGCGAAGGCGGCCTCCTCGGCCTCCGGGCGCTCGATCTCGACCGGGACGCTGAGGCTGCCGTGGTGCGGGCGGAGGGTGCTCATGGGTGACGGATGGGCGCTCACAGGGCCCATGCTGCCACCCGGGGGCGGGGGACGCACAAATGCCCCCGCGCACGGGCCGCGACGGGCGTGGCGCGCAGGGGCGCCGGGTGGACCGCGGACCACTATCGTCAAACTGACGAGTATGAGGGGTAGCATCTTCCCCATGAACACAGCAGACCTGGGGCTGCCGGTGGCCGTGCCGTCGACTGCGCTCTTCACCGACCAGTACGAACTCACCATGCTGCAGGCCGCGTTGCGGTCCGGGACCGCGGACCGGCGGTCGGTCTTCGAGGTCTTCACCCGACGGCTGCCGGAGGGGCGCCGCTACGGCGTGGTGGCCGGCACCGGGCGGGTGCTGGACACGGTGGAGAACTTCCGCTTCGACGACACCATCCTGGGCTTCCTGCGGGAGCGCGGCATCCTCGACGGGCCGACCCTGGACTGGCTGGCCGACTACCGCTTCCGCGGCGACATCTGGGGCTACCCGGAGGGCGAGGTCTACTTCCCCGGTTCGCCGATCATGCGCGTCGAGGGCACCTTCGCCGAGGCGGTGGTGCTGGAGACGGTGATCCTGTCGATCCTCAACCACGACTCGGCGGTGGCCGCGGCCGCCTCCCGGATGGCGGTGGCGGCCGGCGACCGGCCGCTGATGGAGATGGGCGCCCGGCGCACCCACGAGCTCTCGGCGGTGGCCGCGGCCCGCGCCGCGTACGTCGGCGGCTTCCACGTCACCTCCGACCTCGCGGCCGGCTTCCGCTACAACATCCCCACCGTCGGCACCAGCGCGCACGCCTTCACCCTGCTCCACGACAGCGAGCGGGACGCCTTCACCGCGCAGGTCGAGACGCTGGGCAGCGGGACCACGCTGCTGGTGGACACCTTCGACGTCACCGAGGCGGTGCGCACCGCCGTGGAGGTGGCCGGGCCGGGCCTCGGCGCGGTGCGGATCGACTCCGGCGACCTGCTGCTGATCGCCCACCGGGTGCGCCAGCAGCTGGACGAGCTGGGCGCCACCAAGACCAGGATCGTGGTCACCAGCGACCTGGACGAGTACGCCATCGCCTCGCTGGCCGCCGCGCCGGTGGACGCGTACGGCGTCGGCACCCAGCTGGTGACCGGCAGCGGGCACCCGACCTGCTCGATGGTCTACAAGCTGGTGGCGCGGGCGGACAGCGACGAGCCGGGCGCGCCGCTGCGGCCGGTGGCGAAGAAGTCGATGGGCGCCAAGTCCTCGGTGGGCGGCCGCAAGTGGGCGGCGCGCCGGCCGGACGAGCACGGGGTGGCGGAGGCCGAGGTGGTCGGCACCGGCCCGGTGCCGGCCGGGCTGACCGACCGGCTGCTCCAGGTGCCGCTGGTCAGCGGCGGCAAGGTGGTGGCCCGGGAGCCGCTGGACGCCGCCCGGGACCGCCACATCGCGGCCCGCGCCGGGCTGCCGCTGTCGGCCACGCAGCTCTCCCGCGGGGAGCCGGTGCTGCCCACCGAGTTCGTCTGAGCCGCGCGGGCGGCGGGCGGGGTGCGGCGGGGCCGCCCGCACCCCTCCCGCGCCGCGCCCGCAGTGGCTACCCTCGGTCACACCAGACCTCGCGCCCCCTTCGAACCCCAGCCGGAAGGCACGCACCATGCACCGGGCACTGATCGTCGTCGACGTACAGAACGACTTCTGTGAGGGCGGCAGCCTCGCGGTCGCGGGCGGCGCGGACGTCGCGGCGGCCATCACCGATCTGGTGGGCGCCGCGGCCGGCAGCGGCTACCGCCACGTGGTGGCCACCCGCGACCACCACGTCGACCCGGGCGACCACTTCTCCGACCGCCCCGACTACCGCGCATCCTGGCCCGCGCACTGCGTGGCCGGCACCGAGGGCAGCGGCTTCCACCCGAACTTCGCACCGGCGATCGCCTCCGGCGCGGTCGACGCGGTCTTCTCCAAGGGCGCCCACACGGCCGCGTACAGCGGCTTCGAGGGCACCGACGAGCACGGCACCCCGCTCGCGCGGTGGCTGCGCGAGCGGGGGGTCACCGAGGTCGACGTGGTGGGTATCGCCACGGATCACTGTGTGCGGGCCACCGCGCTGGACGCCGTCCACGAAGGGTTCGCCACGCGGGTGCTGCTGGACCTGACGGCCGGGGTGGCCGCCGAGAGCACCGAGGCGGCCCTCGCCGAGCTCCGCGCGGCGGGGGCGGAGCTGAGCGGCAAGCCGGTGGTGGCCGGGGGCTGAGCGGGCCCGTGTCGCGGCCCGCTCAGCCACTCGTCCTCAGACGCCGGACGGGCTCGGAGTGCCGGACGGGCTGGTCGCGGCGCCGGACGTCCTCTGGCGCAGCAGGGCGCGTATCGGGTGCCAGGACTCGGTGTCGTCGTCGGGGGTCTCGCGCCAGACCAGGCCGTCGGGGTGGTGGAGGACCGCGGTGACCTCGTCGGGGGTCGGCGGCTCGGTGTTGCCGCGCAGGTAGACGGCCCGCAGGCCGAGGTTGCGCAGCCTGGTCAGGGCGCGCTGGCGGTTCACCGCGTGCACCAGGACCCGGATGCGGCAGCCGCCGTCGTAGGGCCCGCAGAGCGGTCCGTGGTCCGGCCTGGGCAGCGAGAGGGCGACCACCACGCTTCCGCCGGGAAGCCTGATGAACCCGCCTCTGGTCCTCGTCATATCTCCCCCGTGAGACTCGGCGTCAACAAGGAACTGTAGGACGCATCTAAACGCCTATCGGCCGCCGCCCGCTAGGGGGCGGCGGCCGACAACGCCGTGACCTGCGACTTTTACTTTTTACTTACTCGCAGGGCCGACCGTGAGGAGCACCGTCGAGCCGTCCCGGGCCTCCTTGGTGATCGAGATCTTGGTGTTGGTGTCAGGAACGATCACCCCGCCGGTGGGGTTCGCCTTGTCGTAGTAGACGCCGTGGCGGTCGTCGAAGACCCGCACCCCGGGCTTGGACCTGATCTTCACCGTGGCGCCGTCCTTGTGGAGCGTGAGGGCGTCCGTCCGGGCTCCGGTGAAGGTCGCGTCGTAGGTCTGGAAGCGGTTGCGCATCAGGGTGCCGTCGGCCCAGCGCTCGGCCGCCGGGTGCGCGTCGACCGGGAGGATCCGCCCGACGCCGGGGTGCACACCGACGTTGTTGTCCCGCTGCGAGGTGTCCCAGAGCCAGATCAGCACGCCGTTCTGGAAGGGGAAGTGCTCGACCCAGCCCGGCCGGGAGGTCTTCCAACCGAAGTTGTACGGGCCGGACTTCAGGGTCTTGTCGTAGGACACGTACTGGCGGTTCTCGGCGAGGTAGTACTGCGGGTAGTCCTTGGTGAAGGACGAGCCGATCCGCGAGAAGCCCTTGCTGGTCCAGCCGTTGTCGCCGTGCTCGGCGTCGTCGGTGAACAGCGGGGCGCCGTCGGCGGTGACGGTGAGGGCGTCGGCGGTGAAGCCCTTCAGGGCGACGCCGCCGTCGGTCTGGTAGCGGAAGCGCAGGCCGATCTTCTTGCCGGCGTAGGCGTCCAGCGGGAAGGCCAGGTCCTGCGGGGCGGTGACGGTGCCGGTCAGCGCGGGCTTGCCGGAGGCGTCGCGCGGCAGCGGCGCGCCGTTCGCGGTGCCGTCCAGGGGCGTCCAGTCGGCACCGCCGTCGGTGGAGACCTCGGTGTAGACGGAGTCGTAGTCCTTCTCGGTGTCCCACCAGCCCTTGAGGGTGAGCGCCGCACGGGACTTGCCGGTGAGGTCCACCGTCCGGGTCAGGGTGTTGGAGAGGTCGTCGCCCATCCCGCTCCACCACTGCGTGGCGCCCTCGGCGGGCCTGACGATCTCGGTGGTGACCTTCTTGGCCGGCAGGTCGACGACCAGCGCCTGCTTGTTCCTGGTGTTGTACTCGGCGACGCCCAGGGTGTGCCGGGACGGCGTGGCGGCCTTGGCGGTGGCGTAGTTGAGCCAGCCCAGTTGGAGCTTGTCCCAGGCGCTCATGTCGCCGGGCAGGTCGCCGATGGCGCCCTTTCCGCGGCCGAGCCAGGAGCCGGCCGACATCAACGACCAGAAGTCCACCGAGGATTCGCCCTTGCCGGTGGTGTCGTACTCGTCCGGCAGGCCCAGGTCGTGGCCGTACTCGTGGGCGAAGACGCCGAGTCCGCCGTTCTCCGGCTGCATGGTGTAGTCGCCGACCCAGAAGCCGGTGTCGCCGATCTGGGTGCCGCCGGCCTTGTTGCCCGCGGGGCCCGTCTTGCCGGCGTCGGTGCCGTACGCGTACCAGCGGTGCGCCCAGATGGCGTCGGTCTTCTGGGCGCCGCCGCCGGCCGACTCGTCCTCACCGGCGTGCACGATCTGGAAGTGGTCGATGTAGCCGTCGGGCTCGTTGAAGTTGCCGTTGTGGTTGTAGTCGTTGCGGTCCCACTGGTCGTACTGGGCCAGGTCGGCCTTGATCTGGGCGTCGGTGCGGCCCTTGGCCTTCTGGTCGGTGACCCACTGGTTGACCGCGTCGCGGATCAGGTCCCAGGCGCTGGGGCAGTTGGTGGAGCCGCAGTAGTTGGAGCCGTAGCGGGCCTCGTTCCACGGGACCCGGACCCAGTCGGAGACCTGGCCGTTCACGGAGTAGCGGCCCGAGGACTGCTTCTCGTAGTACTTGGCCAGCGACTCCTTCTTCTTGTCGTGCGAGAAGTAGAGGTCCTGGTAGTGCTGCCGGTTGTAATCCGCCTGCCAGGCCGTGCTGTTGTCGTTCGCGCGGTCCGGCTTCGCTATCCGGTTGTGGGCCGGGCCGGGGGTGCCGCCGTACTTCTTGACCGGCGGCAGCGGACCGTCGCCGTCCGGGTCGTACATCGTGGTGTCGTCGACCTTGTCACCGAAGTCCACGAGGATGGTGAAGATCTTGTCGGTCTTCTCCCGGGCCAGCTCGACGTACTTGCCCTTGCCGAGCCTGACGACCTTGGAGCCCCCGCGCTCGGTCGCCTCGGCGTCGCCGGATATGACCTGCTGGAGCGCCTCGGTGCGCTGGGCACGCTGACGGTCGCTGAACGGGCCCTTGAGGTCGTGGGCGTCGGCCCGCTCGGGGGCCGGGTCCTGGCGGACGGTGGACGCGACGGACGGCCGGGCGTCGGCCGCGGCCACCCCGGTCGAGAGAACGGCCGCCCCGGTGGCGGCGATTGCCGTGGCCAGGGCGGCCGTTCCGAACAGTCTTCGGTGGTGTCTCACTTGGCGAAGTCCTCCCCTTCAACTGGCCGATGCTGGAGGGCATTCGACCGGATGTGGGGAAGAAAAGACAGATCTTGACGTGTGTGTGCACGCCCAAGTACGTTATCCGGCTTGGTTTTCACAGCTATCGGACAGCGGACGCATAGCTTCCGGATGGTTCGGCGGCCCGGCAGGCCGCCCGGAGGGATATGCCCGACGGGCATGCGCCCCACCGCCCAGCAGGCCGGATGCCGCCCCGGGCGGCCGTGCCGGACCGCTCCGCGACCGTGCCGTGCGCCCCCGTGCTCCGGGACGGTGGGTAAGGTCACGCTTACCTTCCGTTCCGCCCGGGCACAAGGAATCGTAGGCTCGTTCGGCGGCGCGCCGCCGGGCGTCCCACACCCCCGCCGACCCTCCGAGGACGGATTCCGCCATGCCTCGTCCGACCGCCACCCAGCTCGTCTACGGTTCGGCCACGGTCTTTCTCTCCACCCTCGCGATGCTGCTGCTCTCGCAGACGCAGACCGGGATCGGGGCCGCGGTCATCGCCCTGGCCGGCCTCGGGCTCGGGCTGCTGGTCGCCATGACGGTGCCCATGCCGGGGATGTCGCGGGTGGTGCGCCGCGGCGGCGCGGGCGCCCCGGCCCCCGAGGGAGCCGCCCCGCTGCGGGCCGTGCCGCCCCCGGCCGGGCAGCGGCAGCGGCCGCGCGCCGGGGCCCGGGTCGGCGAGCACACCCGCTGAACCCGGACGCCTGACGCCTCGTCAGGTCCCCTGTCCCTTACGGAAATCTCCCCGTAAGGGAGTCTTCCCGTAAGGGAATCAGTCCGTCGCGACCACCACCGTGCGGGCCGCCTTGTCGTGCAGGCACTGGTGGTACGGCTGGTCCCAGGTGCACCACAGGACGTTGACCAGCCAGAAGATGAAGCCGCAGCACGGGACGATCTCCGGCAGGGTGTAGACCGCGGCCCGGGTCCAGGCGGCCTGCGGGGTCGGGATCGAGCCGTCGGCGAGCATCGCGACCCGGATCCGCATCGCCATCTTGCCGACCGTCTGACCGCGGGTGCTCAGCATCACCCCCTCGTAGATCAGGTACACCAGCATCGCCACGCCGGACACCGTCGCCTGCTTGCTGGTCTCCGCGCTGGTGGTGCTGAAGTAGTCCACCCAGCCGACGATCGCGCTCATGATCAGGGTGACCGGGACGCCGATGATGATCGCGTCGATGATCCGGGCCAGCAGCCGCTTGCCGCGGTTGGCCAGCGGCGGCATTCCGGCCAGGGGATCGGCCCCGTACTCCCCCGAGCCGTAGGGGCCGCCTCCCGAGGGCCCGCCGTACGGGCCGCCGCCGTAGGACGGCGGGGGGCCGGCACCGGGGGGCGGCGGGGGCGGGGCGCCGCCCGGGGGTGGAGCGCCGCCCGGCGGCGGGGGGCCGGCGGGCGGCGGAGGACCGGCGCCCTCGCCCGGGCCGGCGCCGTGCGGGGAGCCGTTGCGCGGGGCGTCGTCGTGCGGAGCGCCGCCCGCCGGGGGCTCCTGCGGCTGCTTCAGGAACGGATCGTTCTCGGGCGGTTCACCGGGGCCGGGCCGGGGCTGGTCGGTACTCATGGCCCGAGTCGACCGCCTGCGGCCGGGCGCCGCATCCGGCGGAGTCCGATCGGGGTACCCGGGCCGTCAGGGCGGGTGACGGCCCGGGGAACGACCGGGTGACGGTCAGTCGGCCGCCGCCTCGGAGGCGACGAAGGTACGGGCCGCCTTGTCGTGCCAGCACTGCCGCCACGGCTTGTCGAACACGCACCACAGGGCGTTGACCACGCCGACCACGACGACCCCGAGCACGCCGTAGACCAGCCAGCGCTTGACCGCCTGCGCGGTCTCCGGCGTGTCGTGGCTCTCGATGTCCAGCACCCGCAGGCCGCAGAGCTTCTTGCCCAGCGTGCGGCCCCACTTGAGGGTCGGCAGCACCTCGTAGAGGCCGCCGCCGATCAGGACGACGGCCAGGATCGTCAGGAAGACGGGGGCGGTGGTGCCGTCGACCAGATACACCGTCACCTGGCGGCCGGACTGCTTGGCCGCCTCGACCTTGGCGTCGATGTGGTCGGTGACCGTGGACCACAGGGGCAGCGCCACCGCGAGGGTGACCAGGGCCAGCACCGCGGTGTCGATCAGCCGGGCCGCCAGCCGGCGGCCGAGCGGCGCCGGGTGGCCCTGGGCGGCCTGCGCGGCGGCGAAGAAGACGTCGGCGGTCGGCGGCTTCCAGGGGATGACGCCGTCGTCGCCGGCGGCGCCCTGCGCCGGGAAGGCGGGCGAGGGCGCCGGGGCGGCGGCCGGGGGCTGCTGGGCGGCCTGCGGCGGGGCCGGGCGGGGCGCCTGCGGGGCCGGCGGCTGCTGGGCGGACGGCTGCTGGGACGGCGTCCCGGTGGCGGGCAGGGACTGCGGCGCGCCGCCGGCCGGGCCGGCCGCGGGCCGCTCGCCCGCCGGCAGCCGGAAGGCCATCGTCTCGTTGCGGGCCGCCGGGCGGCCGCCCTCGCCGGCGTCCGGCCGGACCGCGCGGAAGGCGGTGGTGCCGTGGTCCGCGGCGGGCGCCTTGCCGGCGGCGTCCCCGGCGGCGGCGTTCTGGGGCCGGACCGCGCGGATCGCGGTGGTCCCCTGATCGCCGGAACCGCGGCGGGCCCCGGGGTCCACGGCGCGGATGGTGACCGTCCCGTCGGCCGGGGCGTCCGGCGCGGACGGGGCGGCGCCGGGCGCCTCGCCGGCCGCGGCCCGGTCGGTCTCCGCCGTGCGCTGCGGCGGGAGCGCGCCCCAGGAGGCGCCGCCGGCCGGCGCGCCGCCGGGGGCCTGGCCGGGCGCGCCCCAGGAGACCCGGCCGTCCTCGCCGAAGCCGGACTGCCGGGCGGCGTCGGCGTGCCAGCCGGACGCCCCCTCCGGGCCGCCGCCGCTCGCGCCGGGGGCCTCGGCGTCGTCGTGCGGGCGCACGACCGCGTGTCCGGCGCCGGACGGGCCGGCCTCGTCCAGGAAGACCGGGCCGGTCTCCTCGACGGCGGCGGGGGCCGCCGGAGCCGTGCCGGGCGGCGGCGCCGGCATCGGCTCGCCCTCGGCGGGGGCCGGGCGGCTGGTGCCCGGCACCCATGCGGCACCGTTCCAGTACCGGATGTAGCCGGGGATGGACGGGTCCGGGTAGAAGCCTGGCGTGGGGCTGCCGCCGGCGGATCCTGAGGTAGGGGCGCTCATGTCCGAAGTCCCGTATCTGTTCTCGGCCTGGAGGGTGTCGGGGTGCAGTCTGCCGCAACCGGGCGTCCACATCCATCGGGCCCCGGGTCGCAACCGTGTTCTTCCCCTGCCCCGGGAACCACAGGGAACTCAAGGGAACTCAGCGGAAAAAACTTCTCCGAAGTCGTGTAAGAGTCCGGCCGCCGGCCGCTCTCTCCCGGTGCGGGTCCGCGCACGGGCCCGCGCAGGGAGCCGGAGAGAGGCGGAGAGAGATGCACACCTCGGTGGAACGCGAACTGGAACTGAACATGGTCCTGTCGCCGGAGCGCAGCATTCCGGTGCCGGCCCGGCTGGTCTACCGGACGGACGACCCGTACGCCGTCCATGTCACCTTCCACGTCGGGTCGGACGCCCCGGTCCACTGGACGTTCGCCCGCGAACTGCTCGTCGAGGGCGTGTTCCGGCCGTCCGGCGAGGGCGACGTGCGGGTCTGGCCGACGAAGCTGGACGGCCGCAGCCTGGTCTGCATGGCGCTGTCCTCGCCGGACGGCGACGCGCTGCTGGAAGCGCCTGCCGCCGCGGTGTCGGCCTGGCTGGAGCGCACCCTGCGGATCGTGCCGCCGGGCTCGGAGGGCCCGCACCTCGGTCTCGACAAAGGGCTGAGCGCGCTGCTCGCGCTGGCCTCCCGGGACGACGCCGGGCCGACCGACCCCTGGCCGGCGGACGGGGCCGAGCCGGGGGCGTGAGGGTGGCGCCGCGCCGCATCCGGCGCGCCGCCCGGCCGGCGGGGGACCACCGCGGCGCGGGGACGGGGCCCGGCCCCCGTTCAGTCGCCGCGGTACGTCTCCAGCAGCCGCAGCCAGACCTCGCTGATCGTCGGGTAGGCCGGGACCGCGTGCCAGAGGCGTGCGATCGGGACCTCGCCGGCGACCGCGACGGTGGCCGAGTGCAGCAGCTCGCCGACGCCCGGCCCGACGAAGGTGGCGCCCAGCAGCACCTCGCGGTCCAGGTCGACGACCATCCGGGCGCGGCCGCGGTAGCCGTCGGCGTACAGGAACGCGCCGGCCACCGCGCCCAGGTCGTGGTCGACGACGCGGATCCGGTACCCGGCGCGCTCGGCCTCGGCGGCGCTCAGGCCCACCGCGGCGGCCTCGGGGTCGCTGAAGACGACCTGGGGGACGGCGTGCCGGTCCGCGCTGGCGCTGTGCGCGCCCCAGCGGTCGGACTCCAGGACCGGGACCCCGAGGGCCCGGGCGGCGATCGCGGCGCCGGCGATCCGGGCCTGGTACTTGCCCTGGTGGGTGAGGAGGGCGCGGTGGTTGACGTCGCCGGCGGCGTAGAGCCAGCCGCCGGGCACGCCGGTGACCCGCAGGGTCTCGTCCACCTCCAGCCAGCCGCCCGGCGTCAGGCCGACGGTCTCCAGCCCCAGGTCCTCGGTGCGCGGGGCGCGGCCGGTCGCGATCAGCAGCTCGTCGGCGATGAGCGCGTCCCCCGTGCCGAGGTGGACGGTGAACGGCCGGCCCGGTGCCTCCCGCCGCACCTCGCGCACGGCCACGCCGGTCCGCAGGGTCACCCCCGCCTCGGCCAGCGACTCGGCGACCAACTGCCCGGCGAACGGCTCCATACGGGGCAGCAGACCGTCGCCGCGCACCAGGAGCGTCACCGCGGCGCCCAGCGCCCGCCAGGCGGTCGCCATCTCGACGCCCACCACCCCGCCGCCGACGATCACCAGCCGGCCCGGCACGGACTTGGCGCTGGTGGCGTCCCGGCTGGTCCACGGCCCGGCCTCGGCCAGCCCGGGGACGTCCGGCAGCACCGGCCGGCTGCCGGTGCAGACCGCGACCGCGTGCCGGGCGACCAGTGTCCGTCCGCCGTCGACGGCCACCCGCCGCGGCCCGACCAGCCGCCCCCGGCCGCGGACGAGGTCGATGCCGGCGGAGTCCAGCCAGCGGACCTGCCCGTCGTCCTTCCAGTAGGAGACGATCGCGTCGCGGTGGGCGAGGACGGCGGGCGCGTCCAGCGGCCCGGCCGCCGCGTCCCTCAGCCCCGGCACCCGGCGTGCCTCGGAGCGGGCGGTGACCGGACGCAGCAGCGCCTTGCTGGGCATGCAGGCCCAGTAGGAGCACTCGCCGCCGACGAGTTCGTGCTCCACCAGCACCGCGCTCAGACCGCCGGCGTGCACCCGGTCGGCGAGGTTCTCGCCGGTCGGCCCGCCGCCCAGCACGATGACGTCGTAGGTGTCGGCGGCGGCCGCTTCCGTCGCCTCGCTCGTCCGGTTCGCTGACATCGGCGCTCGCTCCCTGCCGCGCATGGGGTGGGCCGGGTCCCCGGGCCCTCACCGACATCCTCTTCCCGGCGTGGGCTCACCGCATCCGGCGTTCGACGGCCTCCTTCGCCTCGACGAGACCGGCGCCGGTCAGCTCGCGGTAGAGCTTGATCGCCGCGATCTTCTTGTCCTGCGCGAGCAGCGCGTCGATCTCGGCCATCCGCGCGTCCGGCACCTCCTCCACCCCGAGGTGGGCCATCACCAGGTCCACCTTCCGCTCCAGCCGCGCCAACCGCCGCTCCAGCGGCTTGGTACGGCGGTCGAGGGAGGTGACGAGCATGGCGACGGCCAGCACGAAGACGGCGAACGCGGTGTAGGTGTTCATGCCAGAAATCCTAGGGCTCGACGACCTGCTGCACGGCCCGCGTCCCGCTCCCGGCCACTCCCCCGCCCAGACTCCCTTGAGAACCAAGGGACTTGCCCGACCGGAACGAGCCGGCTCCTCTAGGGTCGACTCCGATCACCGACTGCACGGGGGAACGCGATGGACGACCGCATGGACGAGCGCACGGACGACCGCGGGGACGGCCTCATACCGGACGCGGCCGGCACCGCGCCGGACGGCACACCCGCCTACCTGGCGGGCCGGCACGCCCCGGAGGGCTCGCCCGCCCACCGGCTCCACCTCTGGATCGAGCGCCTGCACGACCTCATGACCCTCTACGCCGAGCAGTTCGTCCACGACGACTGGGAGCACGACTACAGCGCCCGTTCCCTGCCGGAGGTGGAGCGGGCACTGCTCGACTCCTGCTCCGTCGACGACGGCGACGACGACGCCACCCCGCTCCACATCGAGGCCGTGGCCGCCTACCTGGGCGAGACCCTGCTCCAGGAGGCGGGCGGCCGCTGGGACTGGGACGCGACCGCGGGCACCGACGGCCTGCCCGTCGTCCGCCCCGACCCGGCCCTCGGCCACCCGCCGGTCGTGCCACTGCTCGTCGTCGGCCAGGCGCTGCGCGAGGCGTCGGGGCAGGTCCTCGCCACGGCGGCGCGGCTGCTGCGCAGGGCGGTCAGGGCCCGTCAGCGGGAGCATCCCGAGTGGTGGCCGCAGCAGGTCCGCACGCCGTGGGTGCACGCCGGGGCGGTCCACTCGGCCTGCCGCACCCCGGAGCGCTGGCGGAACGCGCGCATGGTCGACCACCTCCGCTGGTGGGCGGAGCAGGCCGGCGGCCGCGACCGCTGGCTCTTCGCCCCGGCCTCCCTGGACGCCATGGAGGCGCTGCTGCGCCAGCACTTCCGCACCGTCGAGGACTACGACCGGGTCGCCGACGAACCCTTCTGGATCATGGCCGCCTGGTACGTGGGCCAGTACGTCGTCCACAACAAGGGCGCCCTGTGGCAGTACCGCGAGGTCGACCCCGACGCCCCGCCGGGCACGTCGCACGCGGCGGACGACCCCTGGACCGGCAGCGTCTTCGTCAGCCAGCGGCTGCGCTACGACGGCCACGCCGAACACCCCTGGGCGATGCTGCGCGAGGCGGTCGCCGGCCAGGACCTGCGGGAGATCGTGGACCGCTTCCCCGACGCCCGCCCGCACCGCGTGCGCACCGGACGCGGGACCTGGCCCGAACAACTCTGGGACCAGGCCCGCCCGGAGCACCTGGCTCCGCCGGCCCTCCCGCCGCTCACGGACGCGGAGTCGGCGGAACTGGCCGCGGCCGACGACCTGGGCGCCCCGGACTGGTACCACAACCACCGGCTCGACACCTGGCTCGCCGCACGGCGCGACGCCTTCCCCGCCTGGGCCGAGGCGGCGGGCGGCACCCCCGCGGACTGGGACTTCTCCCCCGCCTCCCTGGACCGGCTCGAAGCCCTGGTGCGCGCCCGCTTCACCACCTACGAGCAGATGGTGGCCGCGAAGGAGGAACCGTTCCTGGCCGGCGCCGCCTGGTACCTCGGCGAGGTCCAGGTCAGAACGTGCGGCGCCGTCTGGCGCTGCCGCCCGCAACCCCCCACCGACCCCGACAACCCCTACGACGTCCCCATGGTCGAGGCCCCCCGCACCGAACCGGACGAGGACGAGGACCGGGACGAGGACCGGGACGACGAGGACGACGAGGAGTACGTCCACCTCTGCGACCCGCCGGGCACCCTGCGCGCACTGCTCCTGAACGGCCCGGCGGAGCGCCTCCGGGACGCGCTGGAGGCGTACGGCTGAGGAGTTCGGGGCCGCCGGCCGCCGGCCCCGCCCCGATGCGGACCCAAGGAGGAACTCGCCCTAGTGCAGGCAGAATTCATTGCCCTCCGGGTCCGTCATCACCACCCACTCGCCGGCCGGTTCGACGACCTTGCGCCGGACCCGGGCGCCGAGGGCGCAGAGCCGCTCCGCCTCCGCGTCCCGCCGCCCCGCAGGGCCGTGCAGATCGATGTGCAGCCGGTTCTTCCCCGCCTCGGTCTCCCCGCGCGGTATGCGGTTGAAGAGCAGCCGCCGCCCGAGCCCCGTGCCGCTGTCCGGGTCGAAGGGGTCGTCGGGGTGGCGGACCGCCGCCGCGTCCCGCCAGGCGCGCCGGCCGTGGTGGTCGACGACGCTCTCGGCCGTCACGGCGCCGAGACCGAGGAGCCGGCCGACGAGGGCGCTGTGGTCCTCGATCTCGTAACGGAGCGCGCCCGCCCAGAAGTCGGCCTGGGCATGCGGGTCGTGGGCGTCGACGACGAGTTTCCAGTGCAGGGGTGCAGCGTTCATGGTCACCACTTATATCCCCCGGCACTGACAACGGCCGGCGCGGCGGCGGTCAGTGCGCCCGGGCGGGGCGGTGCTGTCCGGGGCGGCACGGGCCGTCCCCCGTCATCGGCGGCTCCTCTCTCCGACCGGCGGGCGTCTGCCGGTCCGGGGAGCCGAGCCGCCGGGCACAGGACGGGATACGGCCGCGGTCGGCGCCGGGAACGCCTGCCGGCCGTGCAGAGCGAGGTCCGTGTGCGCATGACGGCACGCGGTACGGCGGCGCCGCGGGGATATCGGTCATGAGGAACGCGGCACGTCCCACCGGGGTTTCGGGACGGCTTCCAGGACCCCGGAAGCCGTTGCCGGGACCCCGGAGCGGCTTTTCGGAACCTCAGAACAACTTCCCCGGGTTCAGGATCCCCAGCGGGTCGAAGACCTGCTTGATGCCGCGGTGCAGGGCCACGCCGTCGGGGCCGAGCTCGCGGGCCAGCCAGTCCTTCTTCAGGACGCCGACGCCGTGTTCGCCGGTGATGGTGCCGCCGAGGCGGAGGCCGAGCGCCATGATCTCGTCGAAGGACTCGCGGGCGCGCCGCTCCTCGTCCGGGTCGGCCGGGTCGAAGCAGACCAGCGGATGGGTGTTGCCGTCGCCGGCGTGCGCGCAGACGCCGATGGTGAGGTCGTGCTTCTCGGCGACGGCGGCGGCGCCCGCCAGCATCGTGGCGAGCTGCGAACGGGGCACGCAGACGTCGTCGATGAGCATCGCCGGCTTGATCCGCTCCAGGGCGGTGAAGGCCAACCGACGTGCCTGGAGGAGGAGTTCGGACTCGGCGGCGTCGTCGGCGGGGACGACCTGGGTGGCGCCGGCCGCCTCGCACAGCGCGCCGACCGCGGCCAGGTCGGCCGCCGGGTCGGGGGTGTCGAAGGCGGCCAGCAGCAGCACCTCGGTGGTGTCCGGCAGGCCCATCTGCGCCATGGCGTTGACCGCGCGGACGCTGGTGCGGTCCATCAGCTCCAGCAGGGAGGGGGTGTGGCCCTCGGCCATGATCCGGCAGACCGCGTCGCCGGCCGCCGTCACCGAGTCGAACTCGGCCACCATGGCGAGCTGTCGGGGCGGCGCGGGCTTCAGCGCCAGGGTGGCCCGGACGACGACGCCGAGGCTGCCCTCGGAGCCCACGAAGAGGCGGGTGAGGTCGTAGCCGGCCACGCCCTTGGCGGTGCGCCGGCCGGTCCTGATCAGCCGGCCGTCGGCGAGGACCACCTCCAGGCCGAGCACGTACTCGGCGGTGACGCCGTACTTCACGCAGCACAGGCCGCCGGCGGCGGTGCCGATGTTGCCGCCGATGGTGCACGTCTCCCAACTGGAGGGGTCCGGCGGGTAGTAGAGGCCGTGCTCGCCGACGGCGCGGGAGAGGACGGCGTTGACGACGCCCGGTTCGACCACCGCGATCCGGTCGACGGGGTTGATCTCCAGGATGCGGTCCATCTTCACCAGAGAGAGGACGATGCAGCCGTCGGTGGCGTTGGCGGCGCCGGCGACGCCGGTGCGGGCACCCTGCGGGACGACCGGGACGCGCAGCTCGGTGGCCGTGCGCAGCACGTGCTGGACCTGCTCGACGGTGCGCGGCAGGACGACCACGGCGGGGCTGCCGGCGTCGCAGAAGTTGGCCGTATCCCGGGCGTAGGAGCCGGTGACGTCGGGGTCGGTGAGCAGCGCTTCCGCCGGCAGCCCGGCGCTCAGACGTTCGATGAGGTCCATGCCCTCACCCTGCCATGGGGCCAGCGCGCAGCGCTGTCTTCTGGGGGTGGAGGTCGGGCGACGGGCGGGCAGGCCGCACACGGAAGATCGTGTACGGCCCACGGAGTGGCCGGGAAGCGCCCCGCGGAGTGGCCGGGAACCGGTATGCGATCAGAGGTTGCCGCGCCGGTCCTGTTCGCGCTCGATGGCCTCGAAGAGGGCCTTGAAGTTGCCCTTGCCGAAGCCGAGGGAGCCGTGCCGCTCGATCATCTCGAAGAAGACGGTCGGCCGGTCCTGGACCGGCTTGGTGAAGATCTGGAGCAGGTAGCCGTCCTCGTCGCGGTCGGCGAGGATCTTCAGCTCGCGCAGCTCGTCGAGGGGGACGCGGGTCTCGCCGACCCACTCGCCGAGGGTGTCGTAGTAGGTGTCGGGGACGTCGAGGAACTCGACGCCGGCCGCCCGCATCTGGCGCACGGAGGCGACGATGTCGTTGGTGGCCAGCGCGATGTGCTGGACGCCGGGGCCGCCGTAGAACTCCAGGTACTCGTCGATCTGGGACTTCTTCTTGGCGACGGCCGGCTCGTTGAGCGGGAACTTCACCTTCTTGGTGCCGTCCGCGACGACCTTGGACATCAGCGCCGAGTACTCGGTGGCGATGTCGTCGCCGACGAACTCCTTCATGTTGGTGAAGCCCATGACCTTGTTGTAGAAGGCCACCCACTCGTCCATCATGCCGAGCTCGACATTGCCGACGCAGTGGTCGATCGCCTGGAAGAAACGTTTTGCCGGAGCGGCGACCAGCGGCTGCGCGGCGACGAAGCCCGGCAGGTACGGACCGTCGTAGCCGGAGCGCTCCACGAGGGTGTGCCGGGTCTGGCCGTAGGTGGCGATCGCGGCGCGGACGACCGTGCCGTGCTCGTCCTTGGTCTCGTAGGGCTCCGTGAGGCCCCTCGCGCCGTGCTCGACGGCGTAGGCGTACGCCGCGCGGGCGTCCGGCACCTCGATGGCCAGGTCGACGACGCCGTCGCCGTGCGCGGCCACGTGGTCGGCGAGGAAGCGGCCCCACTCGGTGGTCGGCTTGACCACGGAGGTGAAGACGAAGCGGGCGCCGCCGGACTCCAGGACGTAACTGGCCGTCTCTCGGCTGCCGGTCTCCGGGCCCTGGTAGGCCACCCGCCGCATGCCGAAGGCGGTGGCGTAGTAGTGCGCGGCCTGCTTGGCGTTGCCGACGGCGAAGACGA
The DNA here is from genome assembly GCF_019774615.1 of Streptomyces sp. BHT-5-2. NCBI lineage: Bacteria > Bacillati > Actinomycetota > Actinomycetes > Kitasatosporales > Streptomycetaceae > Streptomyces > Streptomyces sp. BHT-5-2. Next base: position 539,031 of record NZ_CP081496.1, read on the forward strand.
CCGCGTCCATCCCCTTGACCGGGAAGGGGTCCGCCTGCCGGGCCGTGGCGGGGGTGGTGGGCTGGGTGTGCATCGTGGTCTCTGCCATGTCCGCAGAGTCCCGCCGATCCACAAGGTGCGCAATAGTTTGTGCAATCGCTGGGCACTATGCACAGCAACTCGACGGTTTCGCCGGGCGATCTGTACATGATGACCATCGAAATCGGAGGTGACGGCCGTGGCGATCGATCATTTGGACGGGGCGCTGCTGGAACTGCTCGCCCGGGAGCCGCGGATCGGCGTGCTGGAGGCGTCCCGCAGGCTGGGGGTGGCCCGCGGGACGGTGCAAGCGCGGCTGGACCGGCTTCAGTCGAATGGCGTGATCAGGGGGTTCGGGCCGGACGTGGACCCGGCAGCGCTGGGCTATCCGGTGACCGCGTTCGCGACCCTGGAGATCAAACAGGGCCAAGGCAGCGACGTACGGGCCCACTTGGCGTCCGTTCCGGAAGTGCTGGAGCTGCATACAACGACCGGACACGGGGACATGCTCTGCAGGCTCGTCGCGCGGTCGAACGCCGATCTCCAGCGGGTTATCGACCTGGTCGTGGGCTTTGATGGCATTGTGCGGGCATCGACGGCGATCGTCATGGAAAATCCGGTTCCGCTCCGGATCATCCCGCTGGTGAAGCAGGCCGCGGGAGGCTGACGGCGGCGGGCCGCGGCCGGCTCCGGGCGGCCGCGGCCGGCTCCGGGCGGCCGGGAGCGGTGACGGACGGCAGGAGGCGACGGGTGAGCTTCTGGGAGTACGTCGGCAGTCGGCACACCCAGCTGCTGACGGACACGTTCCAGCACGCCAGCGCGGTCTTCCAGTGCATGGTGATCGCGACGGTGCTGGGCGTCGTCATCGGCGTCGCCACCTACCGCAGCGAGTGGGCCGGGGCGCTGGCGACGACGGCCACCGCGACGATCCTGACCATTCCGTCGCTGGCCCTGATCGGCCTGCTGATCCCGATCGTCGGCCTGGGTGTCGCGCCGACCGTCGTCGCGCTGACCCTGTACGGGCTGCTGCCGGTGGTGCGCAACGCCATCGTGGGGCTGCGCGGGGTGGATCCGGCGCTGGTGGACGCGGCCAAGGGCATCGGGATGTCGCGGGCCGCCCGGCTCCTCCGGGTCGAACTCCCGCTGGCCTGGCCGCCGATCCTCACCGGTATCCGGGTCGCCACCCAGATGCTGATGGGCATCGCGGCCGTCGCCGCCTTCGCCTCGGGCCCCGGCCTGGGCAACGAGATCTTCCGCGGGATCGCCTCGCTGGGCAGCGCCAACTCGCTCAACCAGGTGCTCGCCGGCACGCTCGGGATCGCCGTGCTGGCCCTCCTCTTCGACGCCGCCTACGTCCTGATCGGACGCCTGACCATTCCCAGGGGGATCCGTGCCTGAGCCGAACGGGAGCCGCCGGAGCAGCACCGGCGCCACGGAGCGGGCCGCGCGCCCGGCCGCCTCGACGGGCGCCGCCATCCGGCTGGAACATCTGACGAAGGTCTACCCCGGCACCCCCGCCCCGGCCGTGGAGGACGTCAGCATGGAGATCGGGGCCGGCGAGACGGTGGTGTTCGTGGGGCCGTCCGGCTGCGGCAAGTCCACCACGCTCAAGATGATCAACCGGCTGATCGAGCCGACCTCGGGGCGGATCCGGATCGGCGACGAGGACGTCACCGCCATCGACCCGGTCGGGCTGCGCCGCAAGGTCGGCTATGCCATCCAGGCGTCCGGGCTCTTCCCGCACATGACGGTGGCGCAGAACATCGCGCTGGTGCCGCGGATGACCGGCTGGTCCAAGGCGCGGACCAGGGACCGTGTGGCGGAGATGCTCGACCTCGTCGGGCTGGACCCGGGCGAGTTCCACCACCGCTATCCGCGGCAGCTCTCCGGCGGTCAGCAGCAGCGGGTCGGGGTGGCCCGGGCGCTCGCCGCCGACCCGCCGGTGCTGCTGATGGACGAGCCGTTCGGCGCCGTGGACCCGATCACCCGCGACCACCTCCAGGACGAGCTGATCCGGCTCCAGCACGAGCTGCACAAGACCATCGTCTTCGTCACCCACGACTTCGACGAGGCGATCAAGCTGGGCGACCGGATCGCGGTGCTCCGCGAGCGCTCGCACATCGCCCAGTTCGACACCCCCGAGGCCATCCTCACCAACCCGGCGGACGACTTCGTCTCCGGCTTCGTGGGCGCCGGGGCGGCGCTGAAGCGGCTGAACCTGACGCGGGTGCGGGACGTGGGGGTGGTCGACTTCCCCACCGCGCAGCTCGACGACCCGCTGGAGTCGATCTTCGATCTGCTGCGGGACGGCGACACCAACGAGGTGCTGCTGCTGGACCGGCACCGCCGCCCGTACAAGTGGCTGCGCCGCGGCGACCTCTCGCGGGCCAAGCAGTCGCTGGCCCGGGCCGGCACCCTCGTCACCGACACGGTGACCAGGGACGCGACGCTGCGCGACGCCCTGGAGGCGGTGCTGACCGACAGCGCGGGCCGGGTCGCGGTCACCGGCCGGCGCGGGGAGTACACCGGTGTGGTCGACATGGAGACGTTGATGAACAACGTCCACGAACTGCTGGAGGAGGACCGCCTGGAGGCCCTGGAGCAACAGCACCAGCTCCGGGCGCAGCGCGCCCACCGGACCCAGCTCGCCCAGGAGGGCCTGGACGGTGCCGGCGGGCCCCAGGGCGGCGCGGGAGGCCGGGCGTGAGGCCGGGCGCGTCCCCGGGCGGCGGGGGCCGCGGCGGGCCGTCGGAGGGGACCGGCGGGGCGGAGCCGCCGCGGGACGCGGAGACGGCGTCCGGGACGGCACCCGTCGGGGCCGGCAGGGCCGTCGGGCCCGCCGCGCCGGGCGGGCGCCGGATCAGCTGGCAGAAGTGGACGTTCATGCCGGCCTTCCTGACCGCCGCGCTGCTGGCGACCTGGCTGTGGTTCCGCGGCGCCCGCCTGGACTCCATCGCGCACCAGGCGGTGGACCACGGCAAGGTGTGGCTGGCGGTGCGCCAGCACCTGGAACTGACCGCCGTGTCCACGGTGTTCGTGCTGGTGATCGCGATTCCGCTGGGCATCGCGCTGACCCGGCCGCGGCTGCGCCGGGCCACCCCGCCGGCGATGGCGCTCGCCAACCTCGGGCAGGCGGTCCCGGCGCTCGGCCTGCTGGTGCTGCTGGTCATCTGGCTGGGCATCGGGGCCCGTTCGGCGATCGTCGGCATGGTCGTCTACGCCGTGCTGCCGGTGCTGGCCAACACCCTCGCCGGGCTGCGCGGCATCGATCCGACGCTGACCGAGGCGGCCCGCGGGATCGGGATGTCCTCGCTGGGCGTGCTGGCCAGGGTCGAACTCCCGCTGGCCGTCCCGCTGATCCTGGCCGGGGTGCGGACCGCGCTGGTGCTGAACGTGGGCACCGCGACGCTGGCCACGTTCGGCGGGGGCGGCGGGCTGGGCGACCTGATCTCGGCGGGGATCATCACCCAGCGGATGCCGGTGCTGATCCTGGGCTCGGTGCTGACGGTGGCGCTGGCGCTGCTGGTGGAGTGGCTGGCCTCGCTGGCCGAACTGCTGCTGCGGCCGCGCGGGTTGGAGGTGGCGACGTGAGGGGGCGGGCGCGGGGGCGCCGGGGCGGGCCCGCGGCGGCCGGCGCGGTGCTGTCGGCCGCGGCGCTGCTCGGCGGCTGCGGGCTGGTCAGCGGCAGCCCGATGCCGGACGACGTCCGGCCCGGGACGGTGGGCCGGGGACTGCCGTTGAAGGGCGCCGAGCTCACCGTCACGTCCAAGGAGTTCACCGAGAACATCATCCTCGGCCAGATCATGGGGCTGGTGTTCAAGGCGGCCGGCGCCACCGTCGTCGACAAGACCAACATCCAGGGCACCATCGGCGCCCGGGAGGCGGTCCGCACCGGCACCGCGGACGGGATGTACGAGTACACCGGCACCGGCTGGATCACCCACCTCGGGCACGTCAAACCGATCCCGGACCCGCAGCGGCAGTGGGCGGCGGTGCGGGACGCCGACCGCCGCAACGGCATCGTCTGGCTGCCGCAGTCCCGGCTGAACAACACCTACGCGCTGGCGCTGAACGCCGCCGACGAGAAGAAGTACCGGGTGCGCACCCTCTCCGACGTCGCCGCGCTGCTGAAGAAGGACCCCGGCGCGGTCACGCTGTGCGTGGAGAACGAGTTCGCCACCCGCAACGACGGCCTGCCCGGCATGGCCAAGGCGTACGGGATGAGCATCCCGCCGGGCAACGTCCGGCGGATGACCGGCGGCGTGGTCTACACCGAGACGGCGAAGGGCACGTCCTGCACCTTCGGGGAGGTGTTCACCACGGACGGCCGGATCAAGGCGATGGGGCTGACGGTGCTGACGGACGACCGGCACTTCTTCCCCGACTACAACGCCGCGCCGGAGATCAACGCCCGCAGCATCGCGCGCCATCCGCGGATCGCCGACGTCCTCGCGCCGGTCACGGCGGCCCTGGACAACGCCGTCGCGCAGAGGCTCAACGCCGAGGTGGACGTCGAGGGCCGGGACCCGCACCAGGTCGCCAAGGAGTGGCTGCTGAAGGAGGGGTTCATCAGGGAGGGCGGCGGCTGAGGCCCGCCGGGTGGGGCGAGTGTGCGGAAAAGGGCCCGGACCCCCGCAAGATCACGTATGGTTGCGCCACCCGAAAGCGAACAAGTGTCGCAGTCGTCGCACGGACGGCCGCGACAGGGGGAAAGGGCAGAAAACTCCATGAGGGCATCCCGCCTCCGGCACCGTCTCGCCGGTGCCGCCACCGTCGCCGCCCTGGTCGGCGCCGGCACCCTGGCCGCCGCACCGACCGCCGCGGCCAAGGCCAACCTGATCCACATCGACAAGGTCGCGCTGGACGCGCCGGGCCTGAAGGTGAACGTCACGTACTCCTGCGACCCCGGCATGCACCACGAGCTGGTCGCCAACGCCGAGCAGCTCACCTCGTCCAAGCTGGCGACGCGCGGCGCGGGCACCGTCAAGGGCGACAAGCTCGTCTGCGACTACGCCGACCACGTCGCGCAGGTGAAGCTCAAGACGGGCGGGGGCGGCTTCGCCAAGGGCGACGAGGTGAAGGTCACCGTCTTCTACTTCGACGAGGACGGCTTCCGCTACGCCGACCAGGAGACCATCGCGACCCTCTGAGCGCACCTCCGGGCGAACCCCCGAGGGCGGCCCCGGCCACCCTCGGGCTCCCGGCTCAACCGGCGCAACTGGGCACCGCACCACCGGAGTTGAGGGCCTTGAGGGCGTCCACCGCGCCGTCCAGGGTGGTGACCGGGATCAGCCGCATCCCGGCGGGGAGTTCGGCGCGGGCGTCCGAGCACTCCGCGCGCGGCACGAGGAAGACCGTCGCGCCGTCGCGGCGCGCGGCCTGGGTCTTCAGGGCCACCCCGCCGACCGCGCCGACCGCGCCGTCTGCGTCGATGGTGCCGGTCCCCGAGACGGTCCGGCCGCCGGTGAGGTCGTGCCCGGCGCCGTCGCCGTCGAGCTTGTCGACGATGCCCAGCGCGAACAGCAGGCCCGCGCTGGGCCCGCCGATGTCCGCCAGACTCAGGGTGACCTTGACGTCCTTGGGGGACTTGCCGAGCCGGCTCAGCGCGGCCCGGGTGGCGCTGTCCTGAGACTGCTTCATCTGCTCGGCGTTGTGCTCGGCGATCTCCTCGGTGCTGTTGCCCACCGGGTAGACCGAGTCGCGCGGCATCACCGCCTCGTCGGTGCGGAACCACGCCCGGACGACGTCCGGCAGATGGACCGAGGCGTCCGGTCCGGTGGCGGTGATGGAGGTCATCCGCAGCTGCCCGCTGGTGTCGCGGGTACGGGCGCCGGAGACGGTGATCACCGGCTTGCCCTTGTCGTCGCCCAGGACGTTGGCCGTGACGCCCGGATAGGCGACCGCGTACGGCAGCGGCGCCAGGGCCGCGGTCACGAGGACGGCGAGGACGAGGGCGGTGCAGACCAGCAGGGCACGGGCGCGTGAGGACACCCCGCCACCCTAAATGACCCCCGCCCCGTCCGCCCCGTGCGGCGCCGGGCCACACGGCAGCGCCACAGGGTCCCCACACCGGCCACGTGCGCGCCGCCGCCGCGCGCCGCCGCCGTGTACGGGCCGCCGTGTGCGAGCCGCCGGCTCAGCGCAGCGCTTCCGCGACCTCCCGGGCCGCGTCCACCACCCGCGACCCGATCCGCTGCCCGACGTCGTCCGCCAGCAGCACCACACCGACGCTGCCCTCTATGCCGCTGACCCCGAGCAGCGGTGCCGCGGCACCGCTGGCACCGGCCTCCAACTCCCCGTGCGTCAGGGCGAGTCCGCCGTCGTGGAGGCGGCCCTGGCGGGCCTTGAGGATGGCCCGGCCGGCGGCTCCGCGGTCCAGCGGGTGGCGGAACCCGGCGCGGTAGGCGACGTGGTAGTCGGTCCAGGTCGGCTCGACGACCGCGACCGCCAGCGCCTCGGCGCCGTCGACGAGGGTGAGGTGCGCGGTGGCCCCGACGTCCTCGGCGAGCGAGCGCAGCGCCGGCAGCGCGGCCTCCCTGACCAGCGGGTGGACCTGGCGGCCCAGGCGCAGCACGCCCAGCCCGACGCGGGCCCGGCCGCCGGCGTCCCGGCGCACCAGGGCGTGCTGCTCCAGCGTGGCCAGCAGGCGGTAGACCACGGTGCGGTTGACGCCGAGCTTCTGCGAGAGCTCGGTGACGGTCAGCCCGTGGTCGGTGTCGGCGAGAAGTTTGAGGACGCGCAGTCCTCGGTCGAGCGTCTGAGAGGTCTCTGCGGTCACGACGCCCCTCCTGGAGTGAGTGGCGGCGTCCGTACGCGGAGCGCTGTCCGTCCCGGAAACAGCGCCCTGGAGCCGCCGGCCGCTGTGCACCGGCTGCGCTCCGCGGCGGCGCTGCCACGGGGCGTGTGCGTGACCGGGACAGTAGCGATCCGCTCCGGTCAGCGGAAGAGTCCGTCCAGAATCCGGGCGTCGCCGCCCGGAATATCCGGGCTCGTCCGCACCGTGAGCCGCCCTCGGAGGAGTCAGGATGCGCCACCCCGCTGCGGGGTGGCAGTTTGGCCTGCGATCCGGTAGAAGGGGGCCGCGCCACGCATCCGCACCGTTCCCCCACCGAACCCGCACCGGGCCTCCACGGAACTGCTGCGCCACGGACACCGGCGGCGGGTGGTGGTCGGCGAGGCGGTGGCGACGGGTGGCGGGCGGCCGGCCCGGCCTCCCCCGCGGCACGCGCTCAGCGCATCCGCGTCGCCCACTCGCGCACCTTCCGGATGCGCTCGTTGAGCTGCCCGGCCGTGGCCTCCGCGCTCGGCGGGCCGCCGCACACCCGGCGCAGCTCGGTGTGGATCACTCCGTGCGGCTTGCCGCTCTGGTGGACGTAGGCGCCGACCAGGGTGTTGAGCTGCTTGCGGAGCTCCAGCAGCTCCTTGTGCGTGACCACCGGCCGCCGCTCGGCGGGGATCTCCAGCAGGTCCGCCTCGCTGTCCGGCTTCTTCCTGCTGTGCGCTATCTGCCGGGCCTGCCGCTTCTGGAGCAGCAGCTGCACCTGGTCGGGCTCCAGCAGCCCGGGGATGCCGAGGTAGTCCTGCTCCTCCTCGCTGCCCGCGTGCGCCTGCATGCCGAACTCGGCGCCGTCGTAGAGCACCCGGTCGAAGACCGCCTCCGACTCCAGCGCCTCGAAGGAGAACTGCTCCTGCTCGCCGGTGTCCTCGTCCTGCTGCTTGTTCGCCTCGTCCATCTCCTGCTCGGACTCGGCGTACGGGTCCTCCTCGCCGTCCTTCTTCGGCTTGTCCAGGACGTGGTCGCGCTCGACCTCCATCTCGTTGGCGAAGCCGAGCAGCATCGGGACGGTGGGCAGGAAGACGGACGCGGTCTCGCCGCGCTTGCGGGACCGCACGAAGCGGCCGACGGCCTGCGCGAAGAACAGCGGGGTGGAGATCGTGGTGGCGTAGACGCCGACCGCGAGCCGGGGCACGTCCACGCCCTCGGACACCATCCGGACCGCGACCATCCAGCGGTCGTCGGAGTGCGAGAAGTCGTCGATCCGCTGCGAGGCGCCCGCGTCGTCGGACAGCACCAGGGTCGCGCCCTCGCCGGTGATCTCCCGGATCAGCTTGGCGTACGCCCGGGCCTGCTCCTGGTCGGAGGCGATGACCAGCGCACCGGCGTCCGGGATGCCCTTGCGGACCTCGGTCAGCCGACGGTCGGCGGCCCGCAGCACGTTCGGCATCCACTCGCCGCGCGGGTCCAGCGCGGTGCGCCACGCCTGGGAGACGGCGTCCTTGGTCATCGGCTCGCCCAGCCGGGCCGCGATCTCGTCGCCGGCTTTGGTGCGCCAGCGCATGTTGCCGCTGTAGGAGAGGAAGATGACCGGGCGGACCACGCCGTCGGAGAGCGCGTTGCCGTAGCCGTAGGTGTAGTCGGCCGACGACCGGCGGATCCCGTCGTTGCCCTCCTCGTAGGCCACGAACGGGATCGGGTTGGTGTCCGAGCGGAACGGGGTGCCGGTCAGCGCCAGCCGCCGGGTCGCCGGCTCGAACGCCTCCAGGCACGCCTCGCCCCACGACTTGGAGTCGCCGGCGTGGTGGATCTCGTCCAGGATCACCAGGGTCTTGCGCTGCTCGATGCGGTTGCGGTGCAGCATCGGGCGGACCCCGACACCGGCGTAGGTGATCGCGATGCCGTGGTACTCGCGGCCCAGCGGGCCCGCGCTGTACTCCGGGTCGAGCTTGATGCCGATCCGGGCCGCGGCCTCCGCCCACTGCTTCTTCAGGTGCTCGGTCGGCGCGACCACCGTGACCTGCTGCACGACGTGGTGGTGCAGCAGCCACGAGGCGAGGGTGAGCGCGAAGGTGGTCTTGCCGGCGCCGGGGGTGGCCACGGCGAGGAAGTCCCTGGGCTGGGTCTGGATGTAGCGGTCCATGGCCGCCTGCTGCCAGGCACGCAGCTTGTTCGCGGTACCCCACGGGGCCCGGCCCGGGAAGGCCGGGGACAGGTGATGGCTGTTGGTGGCGCTGGTGGTAGTCACGGTCTCCGTCGGCTGAGGTCGGCGATCGGCAACCGCGTCAGCCTACCGGTGCCGCCCGGCCCGCCCGGCGCGGAACGGCCGCTCCCGCGACGGGGTGGGAGACAGCTCACACCGGCCCGCCGGACGGTCACCGGCCCCCGGCCCGGCCGGCCTTCGGACGCAGCCGGACCGATACCAGCGCACCGGCCGCCGCCACCACCGCCATCGCCGCGAAGACGGCCAGGAAGGCCGCGGGGTGGCTCGCCCCGACGCCCGCGGGACCGCCCGGCGCGGCACCGGCCGCGGCGATCGAGCCCCCGCCGAAGGCGACGAACAGCACCCCGCCGACACCGACGAAGGCCACGTTGCCCAGCGCGTCGGACATCTGCAGCGAGGCGGAGTTGCTGCCCGCCTCCTCCGGCCGGGAGAGCTTGAGCAGCAGCACACCGCCGCTGGAGATGTTCAGCCCCATGCCGAAGCCGCCTATCGTCCACGCCGCGGCGACCGTCCAGACCGGCACCCCGTCGACCAGCACCAGCGGCACCAGCACGATCGCCGTGGCCAGCAGGGCCATGCCCAGGCCCATCAGCCGCTCGCGGTGGGCCTCCAGACCCGGGCGGCTCTGCACGTACGAGCCGAGCGCCCAGGTCAGTCCGCCGCCGGTGAGGGAGAGGCCGGCGAGGGTGGCGGACAGCCCGCGCTGGGTCACCAGCAGCAGCGGAATGAAGCTCTCGGCGGCGACCAGCGCCCCGGCGGCCAGACCGCGCATCAGCACCACCGTCGGCAGCCCGCGGCCGGCCCGGAACGTGCCGCGGGGAAGCAGCCGCACGATCGCCGGGGCCAGCAGCACCAGCCCGACGGCGGCCGGCAGCAGCGCGAGCAGGCTCGGGTGCTGGCCCGCGTACTGCAGCAGCGACGCGCCCACCGCGACCGCCAGCGCCAGCCGGCAGCGGCGGCTGCCCAGGATCCGCCGGAGGCCGCCGTCCGCCCCCGGGGCCGTGCGCGGCAGCTTGCGCAGCGCCGGCAGCATCACCCCGAGCGGCAGGAGTATCAGCACGGGTATGGAGAGGAACACCCAGCGCCAGCCGAACTGTTCGGTGACCGTCCCGGCGACCAGCGGTCCGACGATCACCGGCACCACCCAGGCCGCCGAGAACGACGCCATGACCGCCGGCCGCAGCCGCTCGGGATAGCCGCGGCCGACGACGACGTACAGCGCCACCACCGCCAGGCCGCCGCCCAGGCCCTGCACACCGCGCCCGGCGACGAACATCCCCATGCTCTGCGCCCCGCCGGCGACCACCAGTCCCGCGCCGAACGCCGCTATCCCGCTGAACAGCGGCGCCAGCGGCCCGCGCCGGTCGCTCCACACCCCCGAGAGCGCCATCGCGAACAGGCTGGCCGTGAAGAACGCCGAGAAGGCGAAGGCGTAGAGCCCGATGCCGTCGAGGGCCCGGGCGGCCACCGGCATGGCGGTGTTCACCGCGCTCGCCTCGAAGGCGATGAGCGAGACGACGGAGATGATGCCGAGAGTCAGGGCACGGTGCTCCCGGCCGAGGACGCCGCCGGAGCCCTCGGCCGCCGGCCCCGCAGGCGGGATCCGTTCCCCGGCGGGGGTACGGTCCGCTTCCGGAGCGGTGGCGGTGCCGGCGATGTCGGGTACAGCGATATCGGGTACGGCGGTGTCGGATGCGGCGGTGCTGCCCGTCGCGGCCGCGGGGGCCGCGTCCGCCGGGCTGGAGGGGTCAGCGGTCATCGGGCCAGCGTAAGGGCCGTAAAGGGGCTGCGCCCCTGTCCGGAGTCGGGGATTCCCTCGGTCGTCGGTCCTACGCCGACGGCCGCGGCCGCCCCCGTGCCCGCCCCCGCCGCGGCGTTCCGGTCGCCGGGCGGCGGCGCACCGTCCGGCAAGCTGTCCGTATGCCGCACTTCCGCACCTACGACGGCGCCGAGCTGCACCACCGCGTGCTCGGGCCCGCCGACTCATCGCTGCCGCCCCTGGTATGCCTGGCCGGCGGCCCGGGCCGGGACGCCGCCTACCTGGGAGACCTCGGCGGCCTGGCGGAGCACCGGCGGCTGATCGTCCCGGACGGCCGCGGCACCGGCGCCTCGCCCGCCGCCACGGACCCCGGGCGGTACGCCTTCCCGCACCTCGCCGAGGACGTCGAGGCACTCCGCGCCCACCTGGGCCTGGAGCGCTTCGCCCTGCTCGGCCACGACGCCGGGGCCACGGTGGCGCAGGCGTACGCCGCGGCCCACCCCGAGCGGCTGACCCGCCTGGTGCTGGTCTGCCCCGGCTCCCGGCTGCAGGGCGAACTCCCCGACGACGCACGGGAGATCTTCGAGGCCCGCAAGCACGAGGAGTGGTGGCCGCGGGCCGCGGCGGCGGTCCGGGAACTGACCGAGGCATCCGACCCGGCGCAGGTCCGCGAGCTGCTGTACGACGCGGCACCGCTGGCCTACGGGCGCTGGGAGGCGCCGCAGCGGGCCCACGCGGCCGCCGAGGGCGCGCAGTTGGGGCCCGTACCGCGCGCCGGCTTCTGGCAGGGCGTGGACGAGGCCGCCCGGCGGGCGCTGCTGGCGGGACTGCGGCGGGTCACCTGCCCGGTCCTGGTGGTCACCGGCGACCGTGACGCGGTCGCCGGCATGCGCGCGGGCGAGCTGGTCGCCGCCTCCTTCCCGGACGCCCGGCTGCGCCCGCTGCACCTCGTGGGCCACTACCCCTGGGTCGACGAACCGGACCTCTTCCGCCCGCTCGTCGAGGGCTTCCTCCACGCCCCCTGAGCCCGCCGTCCCACCGGCCACCGTCCTTGTGTGAACCGCGTGTTGCAGCCTCATGGCAACCCGCCCGCCACCCTTGCCCGGCCCCCCGCCCGGCCGCCTAAAGTCGGAGACGCACCGCATCCCGGCCGTGTGCCCGAGTGGTTCAGGGACTCGCCTGCAAAGCGAGTTACGTGGGTTCGAATCCCGCCACGGCCTCCTTCCGCGCAGCGCCTCGGCGCATCGTGCGCGGGCGCTTCGGCGCAGTCGTCCGACGGCGGCCCCGACAACGGCGGGGGCCGCCCTCAGGCGCGCCGGAAGGCTCCGGACCGCGCCGACTCCCCTGTTGCGCCCGCGAGTTCGGGCCCGGCCGGCTCCGGCTCCCGTGCGGCCGTGTCCCCGTCCCCCGTGCAGTTCGCGCACCTTGCTCGCCCCCCTCGCGTCCGGCGGCACCTGCCGCCGGTCGGCCGTCCGCCGGTCACCGGCAACGTCGCCTCGACGTCGTCGCCGTCACCGATCACCGGCGCCGCGCGCGGATTCGCACGCTGAAAACAACGGTAGGTGACCGCACTGACAATCGCCGTGACGGAGAGTGAAATCGCAGGTCGTGGAGGGGATGCGCGCGGATCGGCGGGACCGCGCGGTGCGGGGCCGAGGCCGGCCCCGCGCCGCGCGGCGTCGTCACTGCGGCTGGGAGGTCGCCGGCATCTGCACCGGCTGCGCCACGGCCGCCTGGGGTCGGATCGGCAGCCGGCCGATCGGACGGCCGGTGGCGGCGCGGACCGCCGACGCGACCGCGGCCGGCGCGGTCACCACCGGCACCGCGCTGGCCGCCTTGGCGCCGAACGGCGCGACCACGTCGCGTTCCTCGACCAGCTTGACGATCCGGATGTCCGGGGCGTCCAGCGCGGTCGGCAGCGCATAGCCGGTCAGGTCGGGGTGGCGGACCTGGCCGCGCGTGGTGCGGAGGTTCTCCATCAGCGCGGCGCCCAGCCCCTGGGTCACCCCGGCCTCGATACGGGCCCGCAGCTGACGGGGGTTGAGCACCCGGCCCACGTCCTGGGCCACGGTCATCTCCACCACCCGGACGGTGCCCAGCTCGATGTCCACGTCGGCGACGCAGCGGACGGCGCAGAAGGCGAGGCCGACGAACGCGTCGCCCTGCCCCGTCTCGTCCAGCGGCTCGGTGGGGTGCGGCCGGCACTGGGCGGTGGCCCACAGTTCCTTGCCGTCCAGCGCCTCGGCGACGGTGGTGCTGAGCACCCCGTCGTACGAGGTGATCTTGCCGTCGGCGATCTGGAGCAGCTCGGTGGACATCCCGAACTTGTGGGCCAGCGGCTGGAGGAGCTGGGTGCGGACCATCTTCGCGGCCCGCTCGACGGCGCCGCCGGAGACCCAGGTGTGCCGCCCGTGGCAGGCCCGGCCGGCCGGGGGCTGATCGGTGTCCACGCCCGCGACGTGCACCTCGTCGACGCCCAGGGTCTCCTGGACGATCTGCCGCGCCAGTGTGGAGAACCCCGAACCGGTCTCCACCGCCGCGCAGATGACGGTCGCGACCGAGCCGCTGACCTTGACGGTCGCCGTGGACACCTCGTCGGCGCCCTCCGCGCCCAGCATGTGCACCATGCCCAGGGCGTAGCCGACCCCGCGGCGGACCGCGCCCGGTTCGCCCGCGCCCTCGGGGCCGCCCGGCAGCAGCCAGTCCGCCTCGGGGGTGTCCTTGGGCAGCTCGGGCAGCGGCGCCTCGGTGACGGCGCGCAGCAGCTCGCCCACCGGGGCGGGGCAGGTGACGGTCTGCCCGGTGGGGAGCAGGTCGCCGGTGGCCATGACGTTGCGCCGGCGGATCTCGTCCGGCTCCAGTCCCAGGTGGGCGGCGAGCTTGTCCATCTGGCCCTCGTAGGCGGCGCAGACCTGGAGCGCGCCCTCGCCGCGCATGTGCCCGGACGGCGGGTTGTTGGTGCGCACCGCCCAGCCCTCGACGACGGCGTGCGGGACGACGTACGGACCGCAGGCGAACGAGACCGCGGCGGCCAGCGCCTCGGCGGAGGTGTCCGCGTAGGCCCCCGCGTCCATCAGGATCTGCGCCTCCACCTTGACCAACTTGCCGTCGGCGTCGGCATGGTGGCGGTAGCGCAGCAGCGTCGGGTGCCGGTGGGCGTGCGCGAGGAAGGACTCCTCCCGGGTGGCGGCCAGCTTCACCGGGCAGCCCGTACGGAGCGCCAGCAGCCCCAGGGACAGCTGGATGCCGGGGTCCTCGCGGTCCGCGGTGGCGCCGGGCACGCCGGTCACCACGACCTTGACCTGTTCCCGCTCCAGGCCGAAGGAGGCCGCGGCCAGGTCACGGTCGCCGTGCGGGTCCGTGGAGGCCGTGTAGATCTCCACCCCGCCGTCCGGGCGCGGCACCGCGAGGGCGGCCTCGGCCCCGATGGGCGCCGGGTCCTGCCGGCCGATCCGGTAGAAGCCCTCGACCATCACCTCGCCCACCGCCTCGGCGTCGCCGAAGCGGAGCGGGATGTGCCGGACGAGGTTGCCGTCGGGGTGCAACGGCTCGGCCTCGAAGGCGAGCTGGGGGTCGGTGACGGCCTCCAGGACCTCGTACTCGACGACGATGGCGGCGGCGGCCAGCCGTGCCGTGTCGGGGTGGTCGGCGGCCACCGCGGCGATCGGCTCGCCGTGGTAGCGGACCTCGTCCCGGGCGAACACCGGCCGGTCGGCGGTGCCCCGGCCGTATCCCTTGTCGCCGGGCACGTCCTCGTGGGTGACGACGGCGCGCACGCCCGGCATCTCCGTGGCGTGCCGGATGTCCACGGAGCGGATCCGCGCCCGGGGGTGCGGGGAGCGCAGCACGGCCGCCCACAGCAGGCCCTCGGCCCACAGGTCGGCGGCGTACGGGAAGGTGCCCTCCGTCTTGGCCCCCGCGTCGGCGGGCATCAGGGAGACGCCGAGCCCGTGCGGCGGCTCGACGGGGATCTGGACGCCCGCCGCGGGCGTCGCGGTCACGGCGCCTTCAGTCGTTCCACTCATGCCGAGACCCCGCTCCACTCGCACCCGCCTGCGCGGGGCGCGCGCCCGTCGACGGTCCTCATCCGGCTGCCGGCCGGGGGGAACCCGATGCCGCGCTCACTCATCCAGCGCCTCCCGGCTGCGGATCCTGGTTGTGCGGTGCCCCGTCCATCGGGTCGGCGGGTCCCGCCTGGTGGGGGATGCGGGCGGTCTCGGCCGGTGCCTCCGCGGCGGCGGCCTCGGCCGCCTCGCCGGCCTGGGCGCGGGACTTCACCACGTCGGCGACGGCGTCCAGGACACCGCGGTAGCCCGAGCAGCGGCAGAGGTTGCCGCAGAGCGCCTTGCGGGTCTCCAGTTCCGTGGGGGCGTGGTTGCCCTCCAGGAGGTCGTGCACGGTCATCGCCATGCCCGGTACGCAGTAGCCGCACTGCACCGCCCCGGAGGCGGCCAGCGCCTGCTGGACGTCGGAGGGGACGCCGTTCTGCGCGAGCCCCTCGACGGTGCGGACCTCGCTGCCGGCCGTGGTGGCGGCGGGCACCAGGCAGGAGGCGACCAGCCGCCCGTCCACCTGGACCGAGCAGGCCCCGCACTCCCCTTGGGAGCAGCCGTCCTTGGCCCCGGCCAGGCCGAGCCGCTCGCGCAGCACGTAGAGCAGCGACTCGCCGATCCAGGCGTCCTTGACCGGGCGGTCGATGCCGTTGACGCACAGCATGTAGGAGGCCGAGGGGTGTTCGTCGTGTTCGTCGTGTTCGTCGTGGCCGTCGAGGAAGGCCGGGGCGTCCACGGCCTCCGGGGCGTCCGGCGCGGCGGCGCCCTCCGGGGCGGCGGGGGGCGGCTCGGGCGCGGGGGGCGCCGTGGCGACGGCGGCCGGGGCGTCCTCGATGTCGCGGGCGGGCGCGGGCGCTTCGGCGCCGGCGGGGGCCGGTCCGGCGGCGGAGGCACCGGGCTCCGCGGCGGGCTCCGCCGGGTGCTCGGCCCGCGCGGCGTCCGGAGCGGGCGCCTCGGGGGCCTCCGCGGCCGCGTGCGGCCCCGCCGGCACCGGGCCGGCGTCCACGGCCTCCGGAGCGGCCACGGCGGCGGCAGGGGCCTGCGCAGGGGCCTCCGGCGTCGCGAGGGCGCCGTGGGTGTCGAGCGCCGCGGGCCCGGCGGCGGTGTGCTCCCCGGCGGGCATGCCGGGGGCGGCGGCAGGAGCGGCGGGGGCACCGGCTCCGGCGTCGTGGCCGACGGCGCCGAGCGCGAACTCCCCCGTGGTGTCGTGCTGTTCGCCCTGCACCACCGGGACCGACCAGCCCTCGGCGCCCGCCGGGGCGGGCACCTCGGTGGCGATGTCCTGGCCGGCGGTCCCGTCCTGCGGGTGGGTCCCCCCGGCCGGCGGCCACTGGGCCAGCGCGTCGGCGGGCAGCGACCAGTGGCCGGTCGCACCACCCGTGGGGGCCGGCGTGGCGCCCGGTGCGTAGGGGGCGTCGGCGGGCGCGGGGAACGGCTCCCCCGCGGCGGCGCCCCCCGCGGCACCGGTGGCGTGGTCCGCGTCGACGGTCCCGGGGGCCCCTGCGGTCACGCCGGTGGCGTCGAGGCCGGCGGTGAAGTTCCAGTGGCCGGTGGCGCCGGTCTCCCCGGAGTCGGCCCGGCCGGCGGCCCCTTCGCCCTCGTAGGGCACGCCGGGGTAGCCGCCGCCCTGATAGGCCGCGGCGCCGCCGTGGCCGGCCAGGTGGTCGTCGCCGACGCGGTACTCGCCGGACTCCTCCAGGACGTCGTCGGCCGCCGGGACGGTCCACGCGCCGCCGGCCGCCTCCGGGCTGCCGGCGACCGGCCAGTGCACCTGCTCGCCACCCCACGGCTGGGCGCCCTCGGGGGTGTTGGCCTGATAGGCGGCGGCCGGGTCCTGGTGCGGTGCGGCCTCCTGCCGTCCTGCGGGATCGGGGTAGCCCGCCGCGGGGTCGGCGTAGCCGGTGGACGGGTCGGTGAACGGCATCGTCCACTGCCCGGTGGCCGCCGGGTCGGTGCCCGCGCCCGGTACCGGGGGCACGGCCGAGTGCGCGGGGAACGAGGCCGGCGGGGTGTAGCCGTGGCCGGGCGCGGCCAGCGGGTCGGCGCCCGGCGTGCGGTAACCGGCGCCGTACGCGCCGGTGGTGAAGCCTTCGGGGAGCTGGACGAAGGCGGTGGCCTCCGACTCGTACTCGCCGCCCGGCGGCAGCGGCTGCCAACCCTGCTCGGGGTGCGGCTGCTGCGGATGGCGGTTGTCTGCATCGCTCACGAGAGCGCCCTCCCAAGTGCGCGGCGGGCCAGTGCTGCCACCGTACGGCGCAGGTGCAGGGCGGCCGGCGGCAGGGTCGCCGGTTCGGTGCCGTCCTGCGGCGGCGCCGGGTCGGGGATGCAGGCGGCGGCCACGTAGTCGCCGAAGGCGGCCAGCGCCTCGGGGACCAGGCCGCGTTCGCCGTCCCAGTCGATGAGCGAGGCCACCCACTGCTCGGCCTCCAGGGGCCGCAGCGGCATCGCGGCGACCGCGCCGACGGCGCAGCGCACCGAGCGCCGGGCCGGGTCCAGGACCAGCGCGACGGAGGCGGTGGCGCGGCCGGGGCCGGTGCGCCCGGTGGCCTTGAGGAAGGTCTGCGGGGCGTGCAGCAGCGGAACCCGTACAAAGCCGACGAGTTCGCCGGGATCGAGCATCTCGCGGCCGGTGAGCAGATGGCTGACCGGGATCTCGCGGCGGGCGCCCCCGGGGCCGGCGATGATCACCGTGGCCTCCAGGGCGGCCAGCACCGGGAGGGTGTCGCCGGTGGGGGCGCAGCTGACGATGTTGCCGCCGAGGGTCCCGGCGTTGCGGATCTGCGGCGGGCCGGCCGCCCGGGCCGCGGCCGCCAGACCGGGAATCAGGGCGGCGAAGTCGGGGCGCCCCATACGGGCGAGGGTGAGGCCGGCGCCGAGCAGCGCATGGCCGTCGAGGTACTGCCAGCCGCGGATCTCGCTGATCCGGCCGAGGCCCACCAGGCCCGCGGGTCTGAGGAGTCCGGCGTTGACCGCCGCCATGAGATCCGTGCCGCCCGCGACGGGCACGGCGGCGGGCATGGCGGTGAGTGCCGCCACCGCCTCGTCGAGCGAGGCCGGCAACGTCACCGATTGCGACGCGTGCGGTGCGTGCGTGGTCAACCCAGCTGCCCCTTCCCCGGTGTCCCGGCAGTTCCGCTCCGCCGTACGGTACGTGCTCACGGCCCGGACGTGGCAACTCTGGCACATCTTCGCGGACCCGGTACGCGAGGGTGCGCGAAGCGGTGTTCGTCCCCGAAGAGGGTGCGGGGCCCGTGCCGGTTCCGTCCGCCGGTTCCGGTGGACGTGCTCCACCGTTCCAGGGTCCGGCGGGACGGGCGCCCCGCTTGCCGGAGGGCTCACACGATTGGGGGCGACCCGTCGAAGGGGCGTCCGAGGATGCCGGGGCGACGCTGCCAGGGGTGGGGGCCGCCGGGCGGGCGGTAGTCCACCCCGAGGGCGTCGAGGCGGGCGTAGTGGTCGGCCATCCGGCGGGTGAAGTCCTGGTAGTCGCGGGCGGACGGGGCGGGCAGCCGGGACCAGGCGACCTCGGCGAACGCGGCCAGCCGCGGGAAGACCTGGTAGTCGAGGCGCTGCGGGCTGTCCATGACCTCGGTCCAGGCGTTGGCCTGGGTGCCGAGGATCCGCGCGGCCTGTTCGCCCGTCAGCTCCGGTGGCACCGGCTCGAAGCGGTAGACGTCCTCCAGGGTCCGTACGTGGCCGATCGGCACCGGCTCGTCCGGGGAGGGGTCCTGACGGTGGTCCAGGTACACCTGCTGCTCGGGGCACATGACGACGTCGTGGCCGGCCTTGGCGGCGGCGATCCCGCCCGCGCAGCCGCGCCAGGAGGAGACCGTCGCACCGTCGGCCAGGCCCCCTTCGAGGATCTCGTCCCAGCCGACCAGGCGCCGGCCGCGGGCGGTGAGCCAGCGGTCGAAGTGCCGGACGAACCAGCTCTGCAGGCCGTCCTCGCCGTCCAGGCCCAGCGCGGCGATCCGGGCCTGGGCGGTGGGCGAGGCCCGCCACTGGTCCTTGGGGCACTCGTCGCCGCCGAGGTGCACGAAGGTCGACGGGAAGAGGCCGAGGACCTCCTCCAGCACGTGCTCGTAGAAGCGCAGGGTGTTGTCGGTGGGTGCCAGTACGTTGGGGTTGACGCCCCAGGTGTCCCAGACCTTCAGGGAGGTGGTGTCGATGACGTCGGTGTTGCCCAGTTCCGGGTATGCCGCGATGGCGGCCTGGGAGTGGCCGGGGATATCGATCTCGGGGACGACGGTGATCTGCCGCTCGGCGGCGTAGGCGACGATCTCGCGGATGTCGTCCTGGGTGTAGTGGCCGCCGTGCGGGCGCGGGTCCCAGAGCGGGGAGTCGCGGTGGCCGAGCCGGGTGCGCTCGCGCCAGGCGCCGACCGCGGTCAGCCGCGGATACCGCAGGATCTCGATCCGCCAGCCCTGGTCGTCGGTGAGATGGAGGTGGAGGACGTTCAGCTTGTGGGCGGCCATCAGGTCCAGGTAGCGCAGCACCCCGTCCTTGGGGAGGAAGTGCCGGGCGACGTCCAGCATCAGGCCGCGCCAGCTGAAGCGGGGGGCGTCCTCGACTGTCTGCTCGGGCAGGCCCGGTGTGTGCCGCGGGTCGAGCGGGGCGCGCCGGAAGGCGGCCGGGCCGAGGAGCTGACGGAGCGTCTGGGCGCCCCAGAAGACGCCGGCCGGGCCGCCGCCGGTCAGGCGCACGCCCCAGCGGGCGTCGGCGTCGAGGCGGTAGCCCTCCTCGGGGAGGGCCGGGTCGAGGGCGAGCGCCAGGGTGTCCGGTGCCTCGGCGGAGCCGGGCGGCAGCGGCAGGGCGAAGGCGGCGCCGAGCGTGGCGCGCAGCCAGCGGGCGGTGTCCTCGGTGCCGGGGGCGGCGGCCAGCGCGGTCTCCGCGCCGAGCCGCACGGTCCGGGGGCGGGCTCCGGCGTCGCCCGGGTCGCGGCTGAGCGGGGCCGGGATCAGACCCGTGGGGGGTGCGGTCTCCAGATCTGTCACGACGTCAGTCTTCACCGTGCCGCCGCGCGGAGAAACCCGCCCCGGGCGGCCCGTGCCGACGTCCGGCCCGTCCCGGGCCGGGGCGGCACAGGCGCCGGGCACGGCGACGGGCCCGGGCC
Organism: Streptomyces sp. BHT-5-2; assembly: GCF_019774615.1. Lineage (NCBI taxonomy): Bacteria > Bacillati > Actinomycetota > Actinomycetes > Kitasatosporales > Streptomycetaceae > Streptomyces > Streptomyces sp. BHT-5-2. Next base: position 558,972 of record NZ_CP081496.1, read on the forward strand.
CACCAGGGACCCGGGCCCGTGCGGACCCTCGTGCGCGGGGCGGCGGGCCGGGGCGCCGCGCCTTGCAGGCGCGCGCCGCGGCCGGCGGTTACTTCTTCCCGCCGTCCTTGTCCTTGTCGCCGCCGGCGCCCATGGATTCGAAGATCTCCTTGCACAGCGGGCAGACCGGGTACTTCTTCGGGTCGCGGCCCGGTACCCAGACCTTCCCGCAGAGCGCCACGACGGGAGTGCCGTCGAGCGCACTCGCCATGATCTTGTCCTTCTGGACGTAGTGGGCGAAGCGCTCGTGGTCGCCGTCGCCGTGCGACACCTGCGGTGTCGGCTCTACGAGGGTCCCCGTACCTGCCCCGCGCTCGGGCTCAAGAGTGCTCATAAGTGCCAAGGGTACTCACGCGCGGCGCGGGCCGGGAGCGTCGGCCCGCCGCCAGATGCACCAGCAGTCCCAGGGCCGCGACGCCGGCCGCCGCCCAGGGGAGCGCCGCCGGCGGCAGGCCCGCCGCCAGGGCCAGTCCGCCGAGCGCCGAGCCGACCGCACTGCCCAGATAGAGGGCCGAGTTGTTCAGCGCGAGGGCGACCGTGCCGCGCTGCTCGCCCGCCTGGAGCAGCCGGTGCTGCTGCGGCACCTGGAAGGCCCAGCCGGCCGCGCCCCAGGCGACCAGCGCGGCCGCCGCGCCGGGCAGCGCCACGTCCGCCAGGGTGGGCAGCAGGGCCTGGGCGGCGGCGACCACCAGCAGCACCGCGCCGGCCAGCGTCCGCACCCGCCCGGTGCGGTCCACCAGCGGCCCGGCCAGCACACTCCCCAGGACGCCGCCGGCGCCCCAGGCCCACAGATAGGGGGTGACCTCGTGGACGCCGCCGGCCGCGGCCAGCACCGGCGCGAGATAGGTGTAGAGGCCGAGGCTTGCCACCGCGGCGAGGAAGGAGACGGTGACGACGGGCGCCACGTTGCGGTCGGCGATGGCCGCCAGCCGGGCCCGCACCGGGACGGCGGGCGCCGCGGGGACCTGCGGCAGCAGCGCCGCCAGCCCGCCGAACGCGACCGCGCCCAGCCCGGTGACCAGCCAGAGCGTGGCCCGCCAGCCGGTGTGCTCGGCCAGCAGCACCCCGATCGGCACGCCCAGCACGGTGCCCGCGCTCATCCCGCCCATGACGAGCGCCAGCGCCCGGCCGCGCTGCTCGGCGGGGGCGAGCGCCGCGGCGGCCGCAGTGGACAGCGCGGAGTAGACCCCGGCTCCGGCGCCCGCGACGACCCGGGCGGCCAGCAGCGTGCCCAGCGAAGGGGCCAGCGCGGTCAGGCCGTTGCCGAGGGTGAAGACGGCCAGCGCGACCAGGATCAGCAGCCGGGGCCGCACGCCGGAGAGCAGTCCGGCGACCAGCGGCGCGGCGATCGCGTAGGCCAGGGTGAAGGCCGTCACCAGCTGGCCGGCGAGGGACACCCGGGTGCCCACGTCCGCGGCGATGACCGGTAGCAGCCCCGCCATCACATACGCGTCCAGGCCGAGGGTGAAGGCCCCCAGCGTCAGCAACCAGACCTTGCGCACCGCGCTCATCTCCCCTGGTGGTCCGGCGGGCCGGGGACCTTCCCCGGCCCGGGGCGGACCGCTTGCGGGGAAACGTAGGCAGTCTCCGGATGTTCGGGGAAATGCCCGCACGGAGCACTTATGCTGGGGCGGCATGAATGGTCTGCGCGGTATCGAGGACGGCGCCGGCACCGCGGCGGGTCCGGCCCATGACGACATCGGCGAGCCCGCCCCCGGCACCGACGACCGGCTCACCGACCCGGCCCTCGACGGAGTCGAACTACGGCATCTGCGGGGCTTCCTCGCCGTGGCGGAGGAGCGCAGCTTCACCCACGCCGCGGACCGGCTGCGGATCGGCCAGCCCGCGCTGACCCGGGCCGTCCGGGCCCTGGAGACCACACTCGGCGTGCGGCTGCTGGACCGCACCACCCGCCGGGTCGCCCTCACCGACGCCGGCCGCCGCCTCTACGCCGACCTCGCGCCGCTGCTGCCCCGGCTCGCCGCCGCGCTCCGCTCCCCCACCGGGCCGGGGACGCTGCGGCTGGGCTTCACCTCGATGCTGCCGGCCGCCTGCCGCACGCTGGTCACGGAGTTCAGGGCGGCGAGCGGCGCCGAGGTCCGGCTCGTCCGCCGGGACACCCCACTGGCCGGGCTGGAGACCGGGGATTCGGACGTCGTCGTGCTCCGCGGCGAAGTGCCGCGGGACGCCGGGCTGCGCACCGCGCTGCTGTTCCGGGAGCCACGGGTGGCCGCCGTGCCGCGGGCCGCCGCCCCGGGGAGCCTAGCCCGTCGGCGGGTGCTGGACTGGGCCGAGCTGGCCGAGCTGCCGCTGGTGGTCAACACCGTCACCGGCACCACCCGGCCCGAGCTGTGGCCGGCCGGGCGGCGCCCCCGCCTCGCCTGCACCGCGGACAACTTCGACGAGTGGCTGGAGGCCGTCGCGGCCGGGCACGGGATCGGGGTGGCCCCGGAGGGGGTGGCCGAACGGCACCCGCACCCCGGCATCCGCTACGTCCGGCTGAAGAACGCGCCGCCGGTGCCCGTGCGGCTCGCCCTGCCGGCCCGGGACGCCCACCCGCTGGCCGAGCGCTTCCTCGCCCTGGGTGGAGCGCGCCGGCACTGACGGCCACGCTGCCGGCCACCGGGACCGGCCGCCGTCGTCGCCCCTGGGCCCGGCCGAACGCAGCGCGGCGACCGGCCGGCGCCGGGCGTTGCCGCCGAACCCCCGCCGGTCACGCCGTTCACCCGGAGGCGGCCCCGCGGCGTCCGGTATGCGCGACGTCGACGCGAAGAGCCGCGAGGCGGGCGGGAGTTCGGCGGCACGGGCCTACGAGGCCACCGCCGGCACCGCACCCCGCTCCCCCGCCGTCAGTCCCAGCTCCGCGGCGAACGCCAGCGCGGCCTCCGGGCTGACGTCGTACCAGCAGTCCGGGCCGCAGACCGCGTCCAGCAGCGCGGCGACGTCCGCCGCCCGGACCGTGCGGGCCGCGGCGGCCCCGATGAACGCGCGGACCGTCTCCGCGGGGTGCACATCGGTCTCGGTGAGGGCCACCAGATGCTCGGTGATCTCCTGCACCGCCGCGTCACCGGGCGCCGCCCAGCCCATCGCCGTCTCCAGGCCGTCGTCCGGCATCGCCGCGGGATACGGGGCACGGGCCCAGGCGCCGTCCTCGTACCAGTAGGCGAAGCCGAGGAGGTTGCCCCGGGCGTCGTCCCGCAGCTGCTCCCAGGGCAGCCATGCGGGGCCGCCGGCCAGGAAGTCGATCTGCCGGTCGCCGCTGTGGGTGTAGCTGCCGTCGGAGTCCTGGCCGCAGAGCAGGGCGCGGCCGTCGTCGTAGAGCCCGAGCCGCCACCAGTACGAGCCGCCGCAGTTCCAGCAGGCCAGGCCGTCCGGGCCGAAGGAGTACTCGTCGCCGTCGCTCATGGCCGCGGCCGCCACCGCCAGTGTCGCGGCCCGCGCCCACACCTGCTCCGGATGGTCCAGGTCCCCGGGCACGCTCGGCCTGTGCATGGTGCTCTCCCCCGTCCGTTCGGCGCGGTCGCGCCCGTGCGACCGCGCAACGTTCCTGGCACTGCGAACGATAGCGACGGGGTCCGACAACGCCCCATGGCGAAGCCGTCACAAAGTGCCCGGCACGCGCCCTGGCGCACCACCCGGCGCGCGGGTCCCGTCGCCCGCGGTACGGCGGCGCCCGGCACGGCCCGGCAGCCCGGCCCGACGGCAGCCGGCGGTCCGGTTCAGCAGTTCGGTTCGGCGGTTCGGTTCAGCGGTTCAGTTCAGCGACGGGTCGTCGGGATAGGTCGCCACCATGGCCAGCTCGTTGCGCTGCCGCCGCAGCACCGCGCGCCACAGCTGCTCCGGATCGGGCGAGGAGACGTCACCCGGCTCGGACTCGACGACGTACCAGGCCCCGTCCACCAGCTCGTCCTCCAGCTGGCCGGGGCCCCAGCCGGCGTACCCGGCGAAGATCCGCAGGCTGCCGAGGACCGCGGCGAGCAGCTCCGGCGGGGCTTCCAGGTCCACCAGGCCGATCGCGCCGTGCACCCGGCGCCAGCCCAGCGGCTCGTCGCCGGGCCCGGCGCCGTCGGCCGGGTCCGCGACCGGCGCACCCGCCGTCCCGCCTACCGCGCCGCCGGCGTGGCTCGCACTGCCCGCGGAGGGGGCGCTCTCGCCGGGCGTCCCGCCGCCGGGCACCACGGCCACCCCGAGCGCCGAGTCCAGCGAGACCGGGCCGCCCTGGAAGACCACCCCGGGCTCCCCGGTCAGCTCGGCCCAGGGGGCGAGGATGTCGGCGACGCCGACCGGGGTGGGGCGGTTGAGGATCACGCCGAGGGACCCCTCCTCGTCGTGGTCGAGGAGGAGCACCACCGCCCGGTCGAAATTCGGGTCGGCGAGCGCGGGAGTGGCGACGAGCAGCCGCCCTGTGAGCGAGGACACCTCGGTCATGGCCACATGATCCCGCACTTCCGTCCCGAAGGGGGAGTCAACGCCCGGACCCGCCGGGAGAACAGGGCGGGCGTACGGCGGCAGGCCCCGGCGCACACGTCCGGCACCGAATGACGCATTCGCGACATTCTTCGCATTCACCGCGAAAGGCGATGACGAATCACAGGCGGCCCGTAGCGGAGCGTGTTGTGACAAAGCCATTACATGGCCGGACCCGGTCCATCGCCACGGGCACCCCCTCGGCCGCCCTTACCATTTCTCGTGGCCCAGACCGACTCCAGGAACGCGAGATCCATGACCGTCTCCACTGACGACGTACTGATTGTCCACGGCGGCACCCCGCTGGAGGGCGAGATCCGGGTTCGCGGTGCGAAGAACCTTGTACCCAAGGCCATGGTCGCCGCCCTCCTGGGAAGTGGTCCGAGCCGACTGCGCAACGTCCCCGACATCCGGGACGTCCGCGTGGTGCGCGGGCTGCTCCAGCTGCACGGCGTCACGGTGCGCCCGGGCGACGAGTCCGGCGAGCTGGTCCTCGACCCCTCGCACGTGGAGAGCGCCAACGTCGCGGACATCGACGCGCACGCCGGCTCCTCGCGGATCCCGATCCTGTTCTGCGGTCCGCTGCTGCACCGGCTGGGCCACGCCTTCATCCCGGGCCTGGGCGGCTGCGACATCGGCGGCCGGCCGGTCGACTTCCACTTCGACGTGCTGCGGCAGTTCGGCGCGAAGATCGAGAAGCGCGCCGACGGGCAGTACCTGGAGGCCCCGCAGCGGCTGCGCGGCTGCAAGATCCGGCTGCCGTACCCGTCGGTCGGCTCGACCGAGCAGGTGCTGCTGACGGCCGTCCTGGCCGAGGGCGTCACCGAGCTGTCGAACGCCGCCGTGGAGCCGGAGATCGAGGACCTGATCTGCGTCCTGCAGAAGATGGGCGCGATCATCTCCATGGACACCGACCGGACGATCCGGATCACCGGTGTCGACAAGCTCGACGGCTACACCCACCGGGCCCTCCCGGACCGCCTGGAGGCCGCCTCCTGGGCGTCCGCGGCGCTGGCCACCGAGGGCAACATCTACGTCCGGGGCGCCCAGCAGCGCTCCATGATGACCTTCCTCAACACCTTCCGTAAGGTCGGCGGCGCCTTCGAGATCGACGACGAGGGCATCCGCTTCTGGCACCCGGGCGGCTCGCTCGACGCCATCGCCCTGGAGACCGACGTCCACCCCGGTTTCCAGACCGACTGGCAGCAGCCCCTGGTGGTCGCGCTGACCCAGGCGTCGGGCCTGTCGATCGTCCACGAGACGGTCTACGAGTCCCGGCTCGGCTTCACCGAAGCGCTCAACCAGATGGGCGCCCACATCCAGCTCTACCGCGAGTGCCTGGGCGGCTCCGCCTGCCGCTTCGGCCAGCGCAACTTCCTGCACTCCGCGGTCGTCTCCGGGCCCACCCGGCTCCAGGGCGCCGACCTGGTCATCCCCGACCTGCGCGGCGGCTTCTCGTACCTGATCGCGGCGCTGGCGGCGCAGGGCACCTCCCGGGTGCACGGCATCGACCTGATCAACCGCGGCTACGAGAACTTCATGGAGAAGCTCGTCGAGCTGGGCGCCAAGGTGGAGCTGCCGAACGGCAACCCGAGGGGCTGACCCCCCGCCCCCGCGCATCAGGAGGCGCCGCGCGCCGGTCGCACCGCGACCACCGCGCGGCGCCTTCGCGCTTCCCGGCCCCGCGTCCCCGTCCCCGGTCACTCCCCGACCCTCCGCGACACCTGCGGATGCCCCGCCGAGGGCCCTGAGCGGCGCGTACGCGGGCATACGCAAGGCGGCCACCCTTCCGGGAAGGGTGGCCGCCCGACATGCCGTGGGAAGGGCCTTACTTGCCCTTGGCGGCTTCCTTGAGCTTCGAGCCCGCGGAGACCTTCACGCTGTAGCCGGCCGCGATCTGGATCGGCTCACCCGTCTGCGGGTTGCGCGCGGTGCGAGCGGCACGGTGGGTGCGCTCGAAGGTCAGGAAGCCGGGGATGGTGACCTTCTCGTCGCCCTTGGCGACGACCTCGCCGACGGTCTCGGCGAGCGCGGCCAGAACGGCGTCGGCGTCCTTGCGGGTCACCTCGGCCCGGTCGGCCAGAGCGGCCACCAGCTCACTGCGGTTCATGTATGTACTCCCGTGTTCTTCTTGCCAATGCGGCGTGCCACGCGGCCCAGCCGCATGTTTGGGCTCAGCGAAGCCGATGCTGCCAGGGCCCTCGGACAGTCTCCGGACCCGGGTCTGCTTGCCAGACCCTCGCGCCCGAATACGCATCCTGCCCCCACCTGCGGCGGTAAAGCCAATCCGGCACCCTGGAGGGTCACCCGCCACCCTATGGGTGGCCTGCTGGGGGCACGTCCTGCGACGCGCCGTCTCAGACCCCCGTGGCGGCCGTCACAGCCTCGCCCGCGGACTTCGCCGCGTCCCGCACCGCGCCGGCCACCGCGCCCGCGACCTTCTCGTTGAAGACGCTGGGGATGATGTAGTTCGCGTTGAGCTCGTCGTCCAGGACGACGTCGGCGAGTGCGCGGGCCGCGGCCAGCATCATCTCGGTGTTCACCGTACGCGAGGCGGCGTCGAGCAGGCCGCGGAAGACGCCGGGGAACACCAGGACGTTGTTGATCTGGTTGGGGAAGTCGGAGCGGCCGGTGGCGACGACGGCGGCGGTCTGCCGGGCGAGGGCCGGGTCGACCTCCGGGTCCGGGTTGGCCAGCGCGAAGACGATCGCGCCGTCGGCCATCCGGGCCACGTCGTCGCCGTCGAGGACGTTGGGGGCGGAGACGCCGATGAAGACGTCGGCGCCGTCCACGGCCTCCTTGAGGGTGCCGGTGACGCCCTCGGGGTTGGTGTTGTCGGCGATCCAGCGCAGCGCCGAGTCGGGGTCGGCGTCGACCAGGTCGGCGCGGGCGGCGTGCACCACGCCGTGGATGTCGGCGACCACCGCGTGCCGGACGCCGGCGGCCAGCAGCAGCTTGAGGATGGCGGTGCCGGCGGCGCCGGCGCCGGACATCACGACCCGGACGTCCTCGATCTTCTTGCCGACGACGCGCAGCGCGTTGGTGAGCGCGGCGAGCACCACGATGGCGGTGCCGTGCTGGTCGTCGTGGAAGACCGGGATGTCCAGGGCCTCGCGCAGCCGGGCCTCGATCTCGAAGCAGCGGGGCGCGGAGATGTCCTCCAGGTTGATGCCCGCGAAGCCGGGGGCGATGGCCTTGACGATCTCGACGATCGCGTCGGTGTCCTGGGTGTCCAGGCAGAGCGGCCAGGCGTCGATGCCGGCGAAGCGCTTGAAGAGGGCCGCCTTGCCCTCCATGACGGGCAGGGCGGCCTTGGGGCCGATGTTGCCGAGGCCGAGGACGGCGGAGCCGTCGGTGACCACCGCGACGCTGTTGCGCTTGATGGTGAGCCGGCGGGCGTCCTCGGGGTTGTCGGCGATGGCCTGGCAGACCCGGGCGACGCCGGGGGTGTAGACCATGGACAGGTCGTCGCGGTTCCGGATCGGGTGCTTGGACGACATCTCGATCTTGCCGCCGAGGTGCATCAGGAAGGTCCGGTCGGAGACCTTGCCGAGCGAGACGCCCTCGATGCCGCGCAGCTTGGAGACGATCTCCTGGGCGTGCGCGGTGGAGGTGGCGGCGATCGTGACGTCGATCCGGAGTTTCTCGTGGCCGGACGCGGTCACGTCGAGGCCGGTGACCGACCCGCCGGAGGACTCCACGGCCGTGGTGAGCTGGCTGACGGCGGTGCCGCTCGCGGGCACCTCCAGTCGCACCGTCATCGAATACGAGACGCTAGGCGCCGTTGCCATGGCCGACTTCCTCTGCTTTCCCTGGTTTGGCTCTGTGCGGCTCCGGATCTCAGGGGTTGCCGAGCCGGAGCGCGTCGTTCGATCGTCCCACCTACCAGCCGGTACACGGTAACCAGCTACGAATTCCGGAAAGACTCTTCCACCATACGAGAAGTGGTCGCCCGGGCGGAACCCCTACCGCCCCACACGAATCAGCCACCGCGCGCACGCGGGCACGGCCGGGGCGGAAACGACCGTGGGCGCCCCTCCCGGAGGAGGGACGCCCACGCCGTTGCTGATGACACCGACCCGCCATGCTCGCCTCGCGGCAAGTGGTCGCTCGTAGCGACGATGGTTGGGCCCGGGGGCTTGGATCGAGCCGGTGCCGCCACCAAGGCTAACAAACCATCCCGGCAAGCGAATCCCGTCCCGCGCACCCGATTTCACAACCCCTCGGATGGCAGCACACAGGCTCCGGGCCCCGGCTCCGGGGCCTAGTCGCGCAGCAGGTCCGGGACGCCGGACTCGTCCGGGTCGTCCGGGGCGGCGGAGAGCACCGTCAGCTGCTGGGTGGCGCGGGTCAGGGCGACGTAGAGGACCCGCAGGCCGGCCGGGGACTCGTCGGCGATCTCGGCGGGCGAGACCACCAGGGTGGCGTCGTACTCCAGGCCCTTGGCCTCCAGGGAGCCCAGCGCCACCACGCGGTCGCCGAGGCCGGCCAGCCAGTCGCGGGCCTGTGCGCGGCGGCGCATCGCCACCACGACACCGACCGTGCCCTCGACCTCGGCCAGCAGCCGTTCGGCCTCGGCGACGGTGGCCCGGGCCAGCGCCTCGTCGGCGGTGCCGGCCGCGCCCCCGGCGCCGCCGACGACGCCGAAGCGCGGCTCCAGGCCGGTCGAGCGGACCGCCCTGGGGGCCGGGGTGCCGGGCATGGCCAGGGCCAGCACCCGGGACGCCAGCTCGGCGATCTCGGCCGGGTTGCGGTAGTTCACGGTGAGGGTGAAACGGCGGCGCGGACGGGTGCCGAGCGCCTCGTCGCGGGCCTCGGCGGCCTCGTCCGGGTCCGACCACGAGGACTGCGCCGGGTCGCCGACCACGGTCCAGGTGGCGTGCCGGCCGCGGCGGCCGACCATCCGCCACTGCATCGGCGTCAGGTCCTGGGCCTCGTCGACGATGACATGGGCGTAGTCGGTGCGCTCCTCCTCCAGGCGCTCCCTGCGGCCCCGGCCGGCGGAGAGCCGGTCCGCGTAGGTGGTCAGCTCCTCCAGGCCGGTCAGCTGGTCCAGCGGGTCGGCCTCGCGGGGGCGGGCCGGCCGGGCGGGGGCGCCCAGGATCTGCTGGAGCTCGTCCAGCAGCGCGACGTCGTGCACCGACAGCGGGCCCCGGCCGTCGTCGCCCAACCGTCTCAGCGAGCGGGCGAGTTGGCGCACCTCGCGGGGGTTGAGCAGGCGGCGCGCCCAGCGGCCGAGGCGGCGCTCGTCGGCCATCGCGGCCAGGACGCCGCGCGGGGTGAGCTCCGGCCACCAGGCGTCGAGGAACGCCTGGAAGTCGGGTTCGGTGACGAGGTCCTCGTCGAAGCCCTGGCGGGCCTCGGCGGCCAGCTCCGGGTCCGAGTAGCGGCGGGCGGCGCCGGACTTGGCCCACAGGGCGTCCAGGATCAGCCGGCGGGCCCGCGGGCGCAGGAGGTTGACCGGGGCGGTGCCGCCCAGCGCGGACTGGCGGACGGCGCGCAGCTCGGCCTCGTCCAGTTCGAGCCGGGTGCCGAAGGCGACGACGCGCAGGCGGGTCGGCGGGGCCGGGGCGTCGCCGGCCGGGGCGGCGAGGTCCTCCAGGGACAGCTGGGCGTCCTCGGTGGCGCGGGCCCGGGACGGGGCGGGCGCGGCCCCCTCCAGGGACCCGCGGGCCGCCTTGCGCAGCAGCTTCTGCATCCGCGCCGAGCCCTTGACGCGGGCGACCGCGGGCGGGTCGTAGGCGGTCGCCTCGGCGCCCTCGACGAGCGAGCCGAGCGCCCGGATGGCGACCTGCCCCTCCTCGCCGAGGGAGGGCAGCACGCCCTCGGTGTAGGCGACCAGCAGCGGGGTCGGGGAGACGATCAGGATGCCGCCGGCGTAGCGGCGGCGGTCCTGGTAGAGGAGGTAGGCGGCGCGGTGCAGGGCGACCGCGGTCTTGCCGGTGCCGGGCCCGCCCTCGACCTCGGTGACGGAGGCGGCGGGGGCCCGGATGACCATGTCCTGCTCGGCCTGGATGGAGGAGACGATGTCCCGCATGGTGTGGCTGCGGGCCCGGCCCAGCGCGGCCATCAGCGCGCCGTCGCCGACCGCCGGCAGCTCCCGGCCGTCCAGGGTGGCGGTGACCTCCGGGCGCATCAGGTCGTCCTCGACGCCCAGCACCCGGCGGCCCTTGGAGCGGATCACCCGGCGGCGGACGACCCGTCCGGGGGCGACCGGGGTGGCGCGGTAGAAGGGCGCGGCGGCCGGCGCCCGCCAGTCGATGACCAGCGGGGAGTAGTCCGCGTCCAGGACCCCGAGGCGGCCGATGTGCAGCGTCTCGGCGATGGCGGCGCGGCCGTCCCGGATGACGCCGTCGGCGGGCTCGACGGAGGTGTGGGCGCCGTCCGGGCCCTTCTTGCCGTCCTTGCCCAGGAGCAGGTCGATCCGGCCGAAGAGGAAGTCCTCGTACTCGGAGTTGAGCCGGTGGAGGTGGACGCCGGCCTGGAAGACCTGGGCGTCGCGTTCGGCGAGCGCGCCGGGCGTGCCGACCTGGCCGCGCTTGGCGGCGTCGTCCATCAGGAACTCGGCCTCGTGGATCTTCTCCTCGAGGCGCCGGTAGACGCGGTCGAGATGTGCCTGCTCGGCCTCGATCTCGCGGTCCCGAACGGAATCCGGTGCGTGGTCCGGTGCGTGCGTGGCGTTGTGCGCGGCCACCCAAGCCCCCTTCTGCTGTGCGTAGGGCAGCCGTCAACCGTACGCGAACCCGGCACGGTGCGCACCTGGAGGTATGGACAAAACCGGACGTCGGCGGTCGGATGTTGACTCGGAAGGCGGTTCGGTCGGGCAGACCCGGCCAAAGCGGTCGGATGCCGGGCGCCGGTCACCGGATCCGGCCACGGGGGCGAACCCGGCCGCGCGTCACACGGCCCCCGCGGTCCGCCGCCGGTGCCGGGCGACCCGGGCGCGGTTGCCGCAGACCTCGCTGGAGCACCAGCGGCGGCGCCGGCCGCGCGAGGTGTCCAGGTAGACCAGCGGGCAGCCGTCGCCGGCGCACTGCCGCAGCCGGCCGCGCGCCGCCGGGTCGGTGAGCAGCGCGACGGCGTCCCGGGCCACCGCGGCCAGCAGCCCGGCACAGTCGGGCGGACCGGCCAGGGCGCCGGCGAGCGTGCCGTCCGGGCCGCGGACCGCACGCACGGCGGGCGGCGCGGCGCACTCGGCCGCGGTGTTGAGCAGCGCCAGGTCGGCCGCGGCGGCCCGGCCGCGCACCTCGGCCCGGACGACCCGGCCCAGCAGCTCGCGCAGCGCCTGGAAACGGGCGACCCAGCCGGCGTCGACGGCGTCGAGCGGGGCGCCGGGCGGCACCACTCCCGCGCCGGTCAGCCAGGCGGCCAGCGACGCCGGGCCGGTGAGCCGCTCGCCGGCGGCCGGGGCGCCGCCGGCGGTGGCCACCAGGTCCAGACAGATCCGCCCGCAGTCGAACCGGAGGTCGTAGAGGGCTGCCATGGCTGCCATGTGCCTGTCACTCCTTGGGAACGGACACGGGGACACGGGAAAGGGAGCGCCGGGGGCGTACGGGAGCGTTCCCAGGGTGCCCGCCCGCGCCGCCCACCGGAAGGCCGCGGGCGGAGCAGGGCGGCGCGCGGCGCGCCAAGTGGACGCCCGGCGCGGGCACTTCACGCGGGCACCGGCAGCCCCCGCATGGACGCCGCACCTCGACACCCCGTGTAGACACCGCGCGTATACACGTGTTGTATAGTCCGCGGCATGTCGTCCTCCCCGCTGCTCAAGAACCGCTCCGCGCTGACCCACAAGCTCGGCTACGCGGTCCGCAACCCGGCCCGGATCGCCCCCTACGTCAGGCGCACCGCCCGCGACACCTGGCTGCGCCTGAAGCACCCCGACCACGTCGCGTACTACCGCGCGGTGATGGCCTCGGACACCGGCCGCAACCCGGAGGCCGCGGTCGGCAGCCGCAGCCACGAACGCTGGCTGGCGCTGGGTGAGATGCAGTTCGACTACCTCGTGGAGCACGGGCTGCGCCCCGACCACCGGATGCTCGACATCGGCTGCGGCAACCTCCGGGCCGGCTGGCGCTTCATCGCCCACCTGGACACCGGCGGCTACTACGGCATCGACATCTCGCCGGACATCCTGATAGCCGCCAAGCGGACCCTCGCCACCTACGAACTCCAGGACAAGCTCCCGCATCTGACGATCACTCAGGACCTGAAGCTGGACTTCCTGCCCGACGCGCACTTCGACATCGTCCACGCGCACAGCGTCTTCTCGCACTCGCCGCTGCCCGTCATCGACGAGTGCCTGGCGCACGTCGGGCGCATCCTGGCCCCGGGCGGCTTCTTCGACTTCACCTTCGACCGCACCGAGGGCGCCGAACACCAGGTCCTGCGCGAGGACTTCTACTACCGGACCGAGACCCTGCTGCGGCTGGCCCGCAGGCACGGGCTGGCCGCGCGCTTCATGGAGGACTGGGAGACCCGGCCGCACGGCCAGTCCAAGATCCGGGTGAGCAACCCTGCCTGAGGGGCGCGGCGGCCCGTCAGGCCCGCGTCAGACCCGCCTCAGCGCCCGTCCCCGTACTCCCCGGAGTACTTCCCGGACTCCGCCGCCGCGTCCAGGGCCAGCCGGTAGCCGCGCTTGACCACCGTCTGGATCAGCCGGGGCTCCCCCAGCGCCGTCCGCAGCCGCGCCATCGCGGTCTCCACCGCGTGCTCGTCCCGGCCGGCACCCGGCAGCACCCGCAGCAGTTCGGCGCGGGCCACCACCCAGCCGGGGCGGCGGGCCAGGGCGCGCAGCAGCGCCATCCCGGCGGGCGGCACCGGGCGCAGCGCGCCGTCCACCACGGCGGCCCGGCCGCGGATCTCCAGCCGCCGGCCGGCGACCGGCAACGGCGGTATCCGGCCCGGGAGTTCCCGGCACAGCAGCTGCACCAGCGGGCCCAGCCGGAACCGCTCCGGCTGCCGGTTGGGCACCTCCAGCGCCTCCAGCGGGAGCGCCGTCACCGGCCCCACGCACGCCACCAGCACGTCCTGCCGCAGCGCGGCCAGCAGCTCCGGCTGGATGCCGCGCTCGGCGGCCCGGCGCAGCAGCGAGGCGGCGGCCGGCGCGCTGGTGAACGTCACCGCGTCCAGGCCACGCGCCAGGACGGCGTCCAGCAGCCGGTCCACGGGCCCGAGGTCGGTCGGCGGCATCCAGCGGTAGACGGGCACCCCGATCACCTCCGCGCCGCCGGCCCGCAGCGACTCGACGAACCCCGGCAGCGGCTCCCCGTGCAGCTGGACGGCGATCCGCCGCCCGGCGACGCCCGCCGCCATCAGATGGTCGAGCACCTCCGCCATCGACTCCGAGGCCGGCGACCACTTCTCGGTCAGACCGGCCGCCCGGATCGCGCCGCGCACCTTCGGGCCGCGGGCCAGCAGTTCCGTCCCGGCCAGCCGGCCCAGCAGCGCCTCGCCCAGTCCCCAGCCGTCCGCCGCCTCGATCCAGCCGCGGAACCCGATGGCGGTGGTGGCCACCACCACGTCCGGCGGTTCGTCGGCCAGCGCGCGGGTGACGGCGAGCAGTTCGGCGTCGTCCGACAGCGGCACGATGCGCAGCGCCGGGGCGTGCACCACCTGGGCGCCGCGGCGCTCCAGCAGCGCGCCCAGCTCCTCGGCCCGGCGGGCCGCCGTCACCCCGACGGTGAAGCCTTCCAACGGGCGCAGCGCCCGGCCCCGTTCCGCGGGCTCCCGCCCGGCGTCCTCCTGCTGCTGATCGTGCATCGGTCCGCCCCGCTCCGCCCCGAGTGGTCTGTTGCGCCGTGCGCTCCGTCCGCGGCGGGCCCGGGTGCCGCCGCGGCCCCGGCGCAACCCGCGCCGGATGTCGAGCCTGCCAACAGCGCATGACAGGCCCGGTGCGCCAGTATTTCCCCGCTGTTACGGAAGCGCCTCCCGGGGCGCGGTTTTCAGACGTCCGCGTATACGGTGCGGCGCGCCCCGTCCGGCTCCTCCACGGCCGTCCCGCGCTCCGGCCGGCGCACGTACACCGCCCAGGTGACCACCCCGCACACCACGTAGAACACCAGGAACGCGGCGAACGCGCCCGCCCCGGAGCCGGTGGCGGCGAACGCCTCCCGAAAGGCGAGGTTGATGCCCAGCCCGCCGAGCGCGCCGACCGCCCCGATCAGCCCCATCGCGGCCCCCGAGAGCCGCCGCCCCTCGGCCGCGGCCGCCTCGCCGGCCAGCCCCCGGTGCACCGCCCGGGCCAGGAAGATGCCCGGGATCATCTTGTAGGTGGCGCCGTTGCCCAGGCCGGTGAGCAGGAACAGCGCGGTGAAACCGGCGAGGAACAGCGACAGCGAGTGCGCCGCCGAGGCGGCCAGCACCGCCCCGGTGGCCAGGCCCATCGCCACGAAGCCGCCCAGGGTGATCCGCGCGCCGCCGTACCGGTCCGCGAGCCAGCCGCCGGCGGGCCGGGCCAGCGACCCCAGCAGCGGCCCGAGGAAGGTCAGCGACGCCGCCTGGAGCGGGGTGCGCGCGAACTGGCTCTGGAGGATCAGCCCGAAGGCGAAGCTGTAGCCGATGAACGACCCGAAGGTGCCGACGTAGAGCAGCGCCATCACCCAGGTGTGCCGGTCCCGGGCCGCCGCCACGGCCGCCCCGGCGTCGTTGGCCACCGGCCCGAGGTTGTCCATGAACAGCGCGGCCAGCACCGCCGCCAGCACGATCAGCGGCAGGTACACGGCGAGCACCAGCCGCGGCCGGGCGGCTCCTGCCGTGCCGATCACCAGCAGCCCCAGCAACTGGACCACCGGCACCCCGAGGTTGCCGCCGCCGGCGTTCAGCCCCAGCGCCCAGCCCTTCCTCCGCAGCGGGAAGAAGGCGTTGATGTTCGTCATCGACGAGGCGAAGTTGCCACCGCCGACACCGGCCAGCGCGGCCACCGCCAGGAACACCCCGTACGGCGTCCCCGGCTCCATCACGATCGCCGCGGCCACCGCCGGCACCACCAGCAGCAGCGCGCTGAAGACCGTCCAGTTGCGCCCGCCGAACCGCGCCACGGCGAAGGTGTACGGCACCCGCAGCACCGCGCCCACCGCCGTCGGCACCGCCACCAGGAAGAACTTCCCGGCCGGGTCGATCCCGTACTCCGGCCCCATGAACAGCACCATCACCGACCACAAGCTCCACACGGAGAAGCCGATGTGCTCGGTCAGCACCGACAGGACGAGGTTGCGCCGGGCGATCCGCTCCCCGGACTCCCGCCAGAACGCCTCGTCCTCCGGGTCCCAGCGCTCGATCCAGCGCCGCCCCCTCCTCACCCGGCCACCCGTGCTGCGGGTGGCCGCGGTCTCCGTCGCGGTCTGGGCCGTCATGGCGCCTCCCAAGGTCGGTGCGGTCCGCGGACCGGGTCCGAACCCGACGCTAGGGACGGCGGGTTAACGCCCTGTGGCAGCACGTCACCGGCGCGAAACCTTGCGCTCACGCGGGGCGGGTGCACGCGGTGAGCCGCCGCAGCACATCCGCGGCGTACGGAGCGGGGGCGGTGCGCCGCCGTGCACCACGCGCCCCTCCCTTCACCCGAACGGGGTAATGGCACGTGCCGCGGACACTGCCAGCCTTCATATCGGACGCACCGCGTAACCAGCCCACCACGCTCCGTCGCTACGGGCGACAGGTCCCCCGTGACCTGCCGT
Organism: Streptomyces sp. BHT-5-2; assembly: GCF_019774615.1. Classification (NCBI taxonomy): domain Bacteria; kingdom Bacillati; phylum Actinomycetota; class Actinomycetes; order Kitasatosporales; family Streptomycetaceae; genus Streptomyces; species Streptomyces sp. BHT-5-2. Next base: position 575,150 of record NZ_CP081496.1, read on the forward strand.
TCCGGCGGCGGTCCTCGCCCCCGCCAGGGCGCCACACCCGCCCCCGCAGGGATGCCGGGCCCCGACACCGGAAGGAAAGGGATGCCATGCACCGACCCCCGCAGCGGATCACCGGCGGACGGCACGGTTCCTGACGTCCCCGCCGCGCGATCCCCCTTGCCGGGGCACCTCCCCGCCCCGGCAGCACCGAGGCCGGTCCGGCCGCCACGGCCGGACCGACCCGCGCACCGCGCTCCCGTCACCCGACCCCCACCCCCCGACTGCGCCCCGACGCCGAGGAGCGGTAACCCCCCGTGGATTTCCTGGTGTTCCCCGACCACCCCGTCACCGACCGGCTCGCCGCCCGCCTGCCACGGACCCCGGCCACCCGCACCATCACCCACCTCTCCGGCCGCCCCTGGATCGTCGGCCACTGGCGGCACGAGGAGCTGGTGACCGAGCGGGTCGGCCCGCGCTGCGCGGTGCTGCTCGGCACGACCTCGGCCACCTCCGGCGCACTGGCCCGGGTGCTCCGCCGACTGCGCGGGCTCGACGACCTCGCCGGGCTGCGGCACGAACTCCCCGGCAGCTTCTTCCTGTTGGCCCGCATGGGCGCCGAGATCCGCGCCCAGGGCAGCCTCTCCGCGGTCCGCCGGCTGCACCGCACGGAGCTCGCCGGCATCACCGTGCTGGGCAGCCGCCCCCAGGACCTCGCCGCGCTGGCGCACGTCGCGGCCGACTCCGGGCTGCCCGGCGCGCCCGGTACCGGCACCGTCGACGAGGAGGCGCTCGCCGCCCGACTCCTCGCGCCCGGTGCCCCGTTACCCCTCGCACTGCGCACCCCCTGGCGCGCGGTGCACGCCGTACCCCCCGGCCACTGCGCCGCGCACGACCCGGCCGGCCGGTACCGCGAGGACCGCTGGTGGAGCCCGCCGGAGCCGGACCTCCCGCTGCCGGACGCCGCCGAGGCGGTACGGGAGGCGCTCAGCGCGGCCGTCCACGCCCGTACGCACCGCGCCACGCTCAGCGCCGACCTCTCCGGCGGCCTGGACTCCACCAGCGTGTGCTTCCTGGCGGCCCGCGACGGCACCGAGCTGATCACCACCGGCTGGGAGGGCCGCGACCCGGCCGACGACGGCCCCCTGTGGAGCGCCCACAGCGCCTACCGCCTCAGCCGCGTCCGCCACGAGGGCCGCCACCTCTCCCTCCCGTACACCGACGCCCCCACCTGGTACACCCCGCCCGCGCTGCCCGCGCACACCGACCCCGCCGGCCCGCTGGCCGCCGTCCGGGACGCGGCCCGGCTGCTCCACCAGGCCCGCCTGGTCGCGAAGTTCGGCTCCCGGATGCACCTGGCGGGCGTCGGCGGCGACGAGCTGTTCGCGCTGCGGCCGGTGGCCCTGAACTCCCTCGCCCGCGGCGACCTCCGCGCCGCCGTACGCCTGGCCCGCCGGGCCCGCCGGCTCGCCCCCTGGTCGCTGCCGGCCACCGTCCGCACCCTCCTCGGCGGCCGCTGCTACCCCCGCTGGCTGGCCGCCGGCGCCGACCGGATCGCCCCCGGCGCGCGCCGCCGTCCCGCCGGCACGGACTGGGAGGACGTCCCGGCGATGCCGCCCTGGGCGCACCCGGACGCGGTCGCCACGGTCCGCCGGCTGCTGCGCGAGGCGGCCGTCGCGGCCCCCGAGCCGTTCGACCCGCTGCGCGCCCAGCACGAGACGGCCGCCGCCGCGGTCCGGGCCGGCGAGCGGGTCCGCGGCATCGACGCCCTGACCTCGGCGCACGGTGTGGCCTACGAGGCGCCGTTCCTGGACGACGCGGTGATCGAGGCGGCCCTGGCCGTCCGGCTCGCGGACCGGGTGCCGGGCGACGGCGGCAAGCCGGTGCTGGCCGCGGCGATGCGCGGCATCGTGCCCGGCCCGGTCCTGGGCCGCCGCGGCCGGCGCGCGCACAGCGCGGAGTTGCACGCGGGGTTGCGCCGCAACCGCCGGGCACTGACGGCCCTGTGTGCGGACTCCCGCCTGGCGGCGCTGGGCCTGATCCGCCCGGAGGCGCTGCGCCCGGTCCTGACGTCCCTGCAACCGGACACCGGCGCGCTGCGGCCGCTGGACCCGACGCTGGCCGCCGAGTTCTGGCTGCGGGCCCTGCCGGCCCGCCCGGCCCACGGCACCGCCCCGCCCCCCGCCGCGCGGACGACCGCCCCGGCCGCGGAGAGCGACTGACCCGGCCCGCCGCCGGGAGGCTCAGCCGTTCAGTTCGACGGGCGGGCCCATCCAGACGGTCTGCTCGCAGACGTTCATCCGGGTCTTCTTGCCCTTCTCGTCCCGGACCTTTATCGCCTTCTGGTGGTGGTCGCGGGGCGCGCCCACCATGACCTCGTCATTGCTGACCAGGCAGTCGGCCGGCGTCATGCCGGGCCCGTGGTCCTTGTAGCGCAGGCTGGTGGTCACCGTGCCACCGCGCCGGAGGTCTATCGGCATGGTCCGGCCCTGCCCCTTGCCGTCCGACTCCGGTCCCTTGCCGACGTGGACGGCGAAGCTGGGGAAGCCGTCGAAGACGCACGGCTGCGAGCCCTTGTTGACGACCGACAGCCGGGCCTCCCGCTGCGCGCTGCGCGGCACCGCCTTGAGGACGGTGACCCGCCAGCTCAGGCCCTTGGTCCTGCAGTTGGCGTGCAGCGCCGCCATCCGCCCCGAACCGCAACCGGTCACGGTGAACGCGGCAGTGACGGTCAAGGCGAGTGCGGCCATCGTCGTCGCGAGTACGGAACGTCGCTGCACGACTCCCCCCTGTTCATTCCGTTTGTCCAATTCGCACACATCGTTCGCGCGTGGTGTCCGTCCGTAAGGAAGGATTTTCGACGCCGTTGGTTGCCTGCTCGGCGGCACGGATACGCGCCGCATAAAGAGACTTCGATCACGTACCGACGACCGTCCGGGCCCGCCGCCCGCCCGGCCCCTGCGGGATCCTAGGACCTCCCGGCCCCCGCCGCCGCGGCGTCCCGGGCCACGCCCATCGCCGCGGCGTCCGCCTCCGGTAGCCACCACGCGTCGTCGGGGAGCGTCAACCAGCCCTCCCCGGCGCCCAGATCCCGGGCCGCGGCACACAGCGCGTCCAGCCCCGGATGCCGCAGTCCCCGCCGCCACACCATCCCCACCGGCGACAGCGGAACCGGATCCACCACCGGCCGCAGCACCATCCCCGGCACCTCGATGAACTCCACACTCGCCAGCACCGACCAGCCCCGCCTGCGCACCACCCGGACGAACTCCTCCGCCCCCTCGATCTCCGGGAACGGCTCCGCCATCGCGATCCCCCGCCCCTCGAAGAGCCGCGCCGCCAGGTCCGTCCACTCCGCGGTGCGCGGATTGCCGGCCGCCGCGTAGAGCGTCTCGCCGGCCAGCCGGTCCAGCGGCACGGCCGGGGCCGCGGCCAGCGGATGGTCCGCGCGCAGCAGCACCGCCATCGGCTCCAGCCGGACCGGCCGGTGGCAGAGCCCGGCCCGGGCCGCGGCCGGCAGCCCCGCGAACCGCCCGAAGGAGACATCCAACCGACCGGCCGCCAGCTCCGCGGCCGCCCCCGTCAGCCCGCTGTGGAAACGGGCGACCAGCTCGCAGCTGTCCGGCAGCCGCCGCCGGGCCTCCACCAGCAGCCGGTGCGCCGTCCCGACCGGCGCCGCCACGTCCACCACCAGCGGCCGCGCCGGGTCCGCCCGGAAGGCCGCGGCCAGCTCCTCGTGCGCCGCCAACACCCGCCGCGCGTACGGCAGCAGCCGCTCGCCCGCCGCCGTCAGCGCCACCTGCCGGGTGGACCGCACGAACAGCCGGTCCCCCAACTCCCGCTCCAGTCGCCTGACATCGCGACTGAGCGCCTGCTGGGCGACGTAGAGCCGGGCGGCGGCCCGGGTGAAGTGCAGCTCTTCGGCGACGGCGGTGAACGCCCGCAGCAGCCGGGGGTCGATGTCGTACGGCACCGCCCCATCCTCACACCGGCACCCGCCGCCCACACCCTCCTTTCCGCACTCCCACCCCCTACCCGGCCCGCAGGTCAGGCCGCATTCACATCGCGGACGCGTGAATCGCTCCGCCCAGGTGTTGGACGGTGAACGGCGTCCGCCGCGACCGTGGACGGCATGATCCTCTTCCTCGCCGCCCGCCCCGTCGCCCCCGCCCCCGTACGCCCCGCCCGCCGCCGCTCCCCCTACTCCCGGCTCTTCGCCGTCCCCGGCACCCGGGCCTTCACCGCCGCCGGCCTGCTGGCGCGGCTGCCGATGGGGATGCTCGGCGTCAGCGCGATCCTGATGATCGCCGGCACCCGCGGCTCCTACGCGCTGGCCGGGGCGGTCACCGCCACCGGGCTCGCCGCGACCGCACTGGCCGGCCCCTGGACCGCCCGGCTCGTCGACCGCCACGGCCAGGCCCGGATCGCCGTCCCGGCCACCGCCGTCGCCGTCCTCGGCTCGCTCTCCCTGCTGCTGTGCGTCCGCTACGCCGCCCCCGACTGGACGCTCTTCGCCTCCTACGCCGCGACCGCCACCACCCCGAACACCGGCGGGATGTCCCGCGCCCGCTGGGCGCACCTGCTCCGCGACGACCCGGCCGCCCGGCACACCGCCAACTCCTTCGAGCAGGCCGTCGACGAACTGTGCTTCCTGCTCGGCCCGGTCCTGGCGACGCTGCTGTGCACCTCCGTCGCCCCGGAGGCCGGCACCGCCGTGGGCGCCGCCCTGCTGCTCGGCGGCGTCCTGCTCCTGGCGGCCCAGCGCCGCACCGAGCCACCCGCGGTCCCGGCCCCGCCCGGCCGCGCCGGCTCCCCGCTGCGCGCCCCCGGCCTGCCGCCGCTGCTGCTCACGTTCCTCGCCACCGGCGCGATCTTCGGCTCCCTGGAGGTGGTCACCGTCGCCTACGCGGACGCGCACGGCTTCCGGCCCGCGGCGGGTGCGCTGCTCGCCCTCCAGGCGGCCGGTTCCGGCGCGGCCGGGCTGCTGTGCGGGCTGCTGCCGCCCGCGGCCCGGCCCGCCCGGCGCTTCCTGAGATGTCTCGCCGCGATGGCCGCACTGCTGACGCTGCCGCTGGCGGCCGCCGCGACCGGCGCCCCGCCGCTGCTCGCCGCGGCCCTGCTGACGGCCGGCACGGCCACCGCCCCGGCGATGGTCACCGGCATGGGCCTGGTCCAGTCCCGCACCCCGGCGGGCCGCCTCAACGAGGGGATGACGCTGGCGGTGACCGCGCTGCTGGCCGGCATCGCGGCCGGCTCGGCGGCCGGCGGCTGGGCCGCCGAACACCTGCCGTCACCCGCCGCCGGCTACGCCGTACCCGCCGCCGCGGCCGCCCTGGCCCTCGCCGTCACGGCGTCGGCCACGACCCTCGCCGCCCGGCGGACGGCCTGAGGGGCGGGGCCTGCGGGTGGCAGCGCCCCCGCCCCGCGCGGCAAAGCCGCGCAGAAACGACGAAGGCCCCGGTGTTCCGTACGGAACACCGGGGCCTTCGCTCACATGGGAATTGTGGAGATGGCGGGAATCGAACCCGCGTCCAACGGTGCGGAATCAGGGCTTCTCCGAGTGCAGTCCGCTTCGATTTTCTCGGCCCCGGAGATCACGCGGACAAGTCTCCGACGGGCTCAGTCACTGTGAGATGTCCTGCTGAACCCCGTGACCGGGCTCAGAAGTGAAGTCCCCTAGCTGATGCCAGGATCCGGGTCGGGAACATCCCCGGGCTGACACTTCGCAGGTCGCTACTTAGGCAGCGAGGGCGAAGGAATCGCGCTTGGTGTTGGCGATTATTGGTTTCGGCATATGGTTAACGAGATCATTGCCGCTTCCTCGACTCGCTTCCCCTGCTTCGACATCCGCTGTCGAAACCGATCATCCCCATGTTTTCTTTTCAAGGTGGTGCCACACACCCTCGCGGGGTGTGCACCCATCGTACGTGACCGACGCACGCGGATGCCAGCATATTCCCGGCGGCCTGCGCGGAGCCCGGCCGCCGGTACCTCAGGCCCGCTGCCGGCGCCGGGCCGCCGACACCGCCCGCTCCGCCTCCCGGCGGTCCTGCTTCTCGCGCAGCGTCTGCCGCTTGTCGTACTCCTTCTTGCCCTTGGCCAGCGCGATCTCGACCTTGGCCCGGCCGCCCTTGAAGTACAGGGACAGCGGCACGATCGTGTGACCCGCGTCCTGGGCCTTGACCTCCAGCTTGTCGATCTCGGCGCGGTGGAGCAGCAGCTTCCGCTTCCGCCGCGCACTGTGATTCGTCCAGGTGCCCTGCGCGTATTCCGGAATATGGACGTTGTGCAGCCACGCTTCCTGGCCGTCGATCTGGACAAATCCGTCCACCAGCGACGCGCGACCCTGGCGCAGCGACTTCACCTCGGTGCCGGTCAGCACCAGACCACACTCATAGGTGTCCAGAATGTGGTAGTCGTGCCGCGCCTTCTTGTGCTGCGCGACGAGCTTGCGCCCGTCGTTCTTCTCTTTGCCCTTGCCCTTGGTAGCCATAGTCCGGCCATTTTCGCACTAAGCACCGGTGCCGAGGCCACTCAATACCGTGCGGGCCCGTTTCTCCGCGTGGTCCTCGACGATCAGGTCCGGGATGATGCCGGCGCCGTCCACGGCCCGGCCGTCCGGGGTGCGGTAGTGGCCGACGGTCAGCTCCGCGACCGAGCCGTCCGGGAACGCGCTGGGCATCTGCACCGACCCCTTGCCGAACGTCGGCGAGCCCACCACGACCGCCCGGCCGCGGTCCTGGAGCGCACCGGACAGCAGCTCGGCGGCGCTCATCGTGCCGCCGTCCACCAGCACGACCAGCGGGATCCGGGTGTCCCCGGCGCCCTCGGCGTACAGGGCGCGCTGGCTGCCGTGGACGTCGTAGGTGGCGACCAGGCCGCCGTCGAGGAAGACCGAGGCGGTGGCGACGGCCTCGGTGACCAGGCCGCCCGTGTTGCCGCGCAGGTCCAGCAGCAGCCCGTCCCGCGGATCGGCGGCGCGCACCGCGCGGCGGACGGCGGCCCCGGTGCCCCTGGCGAACGCGGTGATCTTGATGCGGGTCGGGGCACCGGCGCCGGACGGGCGGTCCACGACGACGTTCCGGGTGCGCAGCCGGGTCCGGTGCAGCGTCACGCTCCAGTGGCGGGCGCCGCGCCCGAGGTCCAGCCGGACGGGCGTGCCGGCGGCCGCCCCGGAGCCACCGGGGCGGTCGCCGCGCAGTCGGGCGACGGTCTCGGTGACCGGCCGCCCCCGTACGGGCCGGCCGTCGACGGCGTCGAGGCGGTCGCCGACCAGGACGCCGGAGCGGGCCGCGGGGCCGCCGGACTGCACCCGGGAGACCGTGATCCGGCCGTCGTCCCGCTGCCGGACCCACAGCCCGACGCCGACGTAGGTGCCGTCCAACTGGGCCTGGAAGGCGTCGAATTCACCGGGAGCGTAGACCGCCGACCAGCGGTCGCCGCTGCGGCTGACGGCCTCGGCGGCCTGCGCGCCGGACTTGCCGTCCCCGGCCGTCGGCCGGGCGGCCCGCTCGACCGACGGCCGGCCGGCGACCGTTTCCCCGGCGGGCCGGCCCGCGGCGGCGGGCTCCGCAGTGTCCCCGGCGGCTCCGGCGTCGCCCCAGGTGCCGGTGGCGGCGCCCGCGGCGAGCACCCCGGCGAGGAACAGCGTCAGGGCCGCCCCGCGGCGGATGCGACGGGGCCGGTCGTACCAACACGGGCCCGGCATGCCGGTGAGTCTAGGCGACGAAAGGGCGCCGTACGGGGAGTTGACCGTACGGCGCCCTTGGCGAAGCTCACACCTTGAGGTACTTGCGCAGCGCGAAGAACGCGGCGAGCGCGGGCATCAGCAGTCCGATGAGCAGGACCAGCGGCAGCACCGCCAGGACGGAGTCCCAGCCGATGAAGTTGACCACCTGGATCTGCTTCGCCAGCCACTGGTTGATCATGAAGTACTTGCCGCCGACCAGCAGGACGCAGGCGAACGCGGCACCGATGAGGCCGGCGATCGCGGCCTCCATGATGAACGGCAGCTGGATGTAGAAACTGGACGCGCCGACCAGCCGCATGATGCCGGTCTCCCGGCGACGGCTGAACGCCGAGACCCGCACGGTGTTGACGATCAGCATCAGCGCCACCACCAGCATCAGGCCCATCACGCCCAGCGCCGCGTAGCGCATGCCGTCCAGGAGCCGGAACAGCGGCTCGACGGTGTCCCGTTGGTCCTGCACCTGCTCGACGCCCGGGCGCTCGGAGAACGCCGACTTGATCACGTCGAACTTCGTCGGGTCCTTGAGCTTGACCCGGAAGGACTCCGGCAGCTGGTCGGGCGTGACCAGACCGGCCACGGGGGTGTCGCCGAACTGCTCCTTGTAGTGCTTGTACGCCTGGTCGCTGGTCTCGTGCTCCACGTTCTGCACCAGCGGCAGCCGGTGCAGTTCGGCCAGGATGTCGTTCTTCTGCTGGTCGGTCGCCGCGCCCTTGGCGCAGTTGGCGGCCGTCTCGGAGTCGTTCTTGTTGCAGAAGAAGATGGAGACGTTGACCTTGTCGTACCAGTAGCCCTTCATCGTGCTGACCTGGTCGCGCATCAGCAGCGAGGCGCCGAACAGGCCGAGCGAGAGGGCGACGGAGACGATGACGGCGAAGGTCATCGTGAGATTTCGGCGGAGACCGACGCCGATCTCCGACAGGACGAACTGGGCGCGCATGGCGTCCTTTCAGTGCTGGTAGCCGTACACGCCGCGCGACTGGTCGCGTACGAGCCGGCCCTTCTCGAGTTCCATGACCCGCTTGCGCATCTGGTCGACGATCTGCTGGTCGTGGGTGGCCATGACCACCGTGGTCCCGGTGCGGTTGATCCGGTCCAGCAGCTTCATGATGCCGACGGAGGTCTGCGGGTCGAGGTTGCCGGTGGGCTCGTCGGCGATGAGCAGCAACGGGCGGTTGACGAAGGCCCGCGCGATGGCGACGCGCTGCTGCTCACCACCGGACAGCTCGCCCGGCATACGGTCCTCCTTGCCGCCGAGGCCGACGAGTTCGAGGACTTCGGGCACGGTCTTGCGGATCTGCCCGCGCGGTTTGCCGATGACCTCCAGGGCGAAGGCGACGTTCTGCCCCACCGTCTTGTTGGGGAGCAGCCGGAAGTCCTGGAAGACCGTGCCCACCTGGCGGCGCATCTGCGGCACCTTCCAGTTGGAGAGCTTGGCCAGATCCTTCCCCAGTACGTGGACGGCGCCGTGACTGGCGCGCTCCTCGCGCAGGAGCAGCCGCAGGAAGGTGGACTTACCGGAGCCCGAGGAGCCCACCAGGAAGACGAACTCGCCGCGCTCGATCTCCAGGGAGACGTCCCTGAGAGCGGGGCGGTTCTGCTTCGGGTAGGTCTTGGAGACGTTGTCGAATCGGATCACTGATGCACCACGGTCGACCTGGATAGGGGTACGGGTGGCCGGTGACGGCTCCCGTCGGTGAGCGTGACCCTACGCGAACCTCGTGTGGGGGCGAAGTCGCCGAGGGAGGTTGGTGCGTTTCTTCACGGCGCCTACGGGACAAAAGGCGCACATCACGGGGAGCGCACGGGAACGGCGCCGCGGGGCGGACCGCGACGGCGCGGTGCGCGCGGGACGGATCGATCCGTGGGGCGCGCCGTACGGCGGCGGACCTGGCACAGTGGTAGAGGGAACCGATGCGCCTCCCGGTGCGTTGGAGCGGTGAGTAAGGAGGTCGCATGACGTACGACCGATTGGTGTGCGCCAACTGCGCGGCCCCTGTGAGCGAGGGCCGCTGCCCTGTGTGCCGGGCCAACAGGGAGCGTCTCCAGCGCGAGGCGGGTATTTTCGGCCAACTCAACCCGGCGGTGCTGGCGGCCCTGCTGGTCGCGCTGATCGCGGTCGCGGTGCTGCTCCGCCAGGCCGTCTGACGGGCCGGACCCGGCCGCGGCGCCACTGCGTGACGGCGCCGCCGCGCAGCGTGTCCGGACGCCGCCGAAAAACCTTCCGTGGACGCCCGAGGGGCCCGGGACGCAGTGCGCGTCCCGGGCCCCTCGTCATGTGCCGCGTCGGCGTCAGGCAGCCGCCGCGCCGCCGCCCTTGTTGATCAGGCGCGGCAGGACCCGGAAGCCCACCCCGCCGGCGATCATCGTGGCCGCGCCGATCAGCAGGAAGGTGGTGCCGGACGAACCGGTCTCCGCCAGCTGACCGCCCTTGGCCTGCTGCTTGGCCTGGCCCGGGGTGTCGACGACCTGCTCCTTGCCCTGGCCGGGCTGCTCGATCGGCTTGGAGCCCTCGTTGTCGGTACCGGTACCGGTGCTGTCGCCGCCGGTGCTGCTGCCGCCACCGGTGCTGCTGCCGCCGGAGTGACCACCGGTGCTGCTGCCGCCGGTCTGGCCGCCGGTGGTCTGGCCACCGGAGGTCTGACCGCCGGTGCTCTGACCGCCGGTGCTCTGGCCACCGCTGTTCTGACCGCCGGTGGTCTCGCCACCGGTGCTCTGACCGCCGGAGTTCTGGCCACCGGTGGTCTCACCGCCGGTGCTCTGGCCGCCGGAGTTCTGGCCGCCGGAGTTCTGGCCACCAGTGGTCTCGCCACCGGTGCTCTGGCCACCGCTGTTCTGACCGCCGGTGGTCTCGCCACCGGTGCTCTGACCGCCGGAGTTCTGGCCACCAGTGGTCTCACCGCCGGTGCTCTGGCCACCGGAGTTCTGGCCGCCGGTGGTCTCGCCACCGATCTCGCCGCCGGTGGTCTGGCCACCGGAGGTCTGGCTGCCGATCTCGCCGCCGGTGGTGTCGCCGCCGGTGGTGTCGCCGCCGGTGGTCTGACCGCCGGAGCTGTCGCCACCGGAGTCTCCACCGCCGATGACCCCGCCGATGAGGCCACCGATGAGGCCACCGCCGGAACCGCCGGCCTCACCCGGGCTGGCCGCGGAGGCCGCACCGGCCGCGGTGAGCGACGCACCGGCCGCGATCACCGCACCGGCCGCAATGCGCGCAACGCGCAGCCGCGTCTTCTTCGTCATGTACTGCTACCCCCAGTAGCTGAACTCGTCATTGGAGCACCGCCGCACGGGGCCACGACCGATGGGGGTGTGCACGCCTCGGCCCGGCACTGCCGGCGGACCGTTCGCCTCCCCGTTCCTACACGCGCCCCATGACACACGCATGCCGCGCTCAGCCTTCCCAGTTCTCCGAACATCGTCAAGGCCGAATAAAGGCTTGTTGCCTGAATTGCTACGGGTTGGGCGATACATGGACGTACGACTGTGACCTAACCGCCACCGCAAAAAACAACTGCCCCCCTCGGGGAGGCAGTTGTCCGAGCTTTTCGCCGGGTGTTTCGCGGGCGTTCGTCCGCTTGTGTCCGTGGCCGTCGGCGGCGCTCCGCAGGTGTCGGCGGTTACTTCGCCTGCTGCTCCTGCTGCTTGCGCCAGCGGATGCCGGCCTCCAGGAAGCCGTCGATGTCGCCGTCCAGCACGCCCTGCGGGTTGCCGACCTCGAACTCCGTCCGCAGGTCCTTGACCATCTGGTACGGGTGCAGGACGTACGAACGCATCTGGTTGCCCCAGGAGTTGCCGCCGTCGCCCTTGAGGGCGTCCATCTTGGCCTGCTCCTCCTGGCGGCGCCGCTCCAGCAGCTTCGCCTGGAGGACGTTCATGGCGGTGGCCTTGTTCTGGATCTGGGAGCGCTCGTTCTGGCAGGAGACGACGATGCCGGTGGGGATGTGGGTCAACCGGACCGCGGAGTCCGTGGTGTTGACGCCCTGGCCGCCGGGGCCGGAGGAGCGGTACACGTCCACCCGCAGGTCGGACTCGTCGATCTCGATGTGGTCGGTCTGCTCGACGACCGGCAGCACCTCGACGCCCGCGAAGGACGTCTGGCGGCGGCCCTGGTTGTCGAACGGCGAGATGCGCACCAGGCGGTGGGTGCCCTGCTCCACGGAGAGCGTGCCGTAGGCGTAGGGCACCTGGACGGCGAAGGTGGTCGACTTGATGCCGGCCTCTTCGGCGTACGAGGTCTCGTACAGCTCGGTCTTGTAGCCGTGGCGCTCGGCCCAGCGCAGGTACATCCGCTGGAGCTTCTCGGCGAAGTCCGCGGCGTCCACCCCGCCGGCCTCGGCGCGGATGTTGACCACGGCCTCACGGGCGTCGTACTCGCCGGAGAGCAGCGTGCGGACCTCCAGCTCGTCGACCGCCTTGCGGACGTCGGCCAGCTCGCGCTCGGCCTCCTCGCGGGTCTCGTCGTCGCCCTCGGCCTCGGCGAGCTCGAAGAGCACCTCGAGGTCGTCGACCCGGCCGCGCAGCTCCTCGGCCCGGCGCAGCTGGCCCTGGAGGTAGGACAGCTGGCTGGTGATCTTCTGGGCGCTGGCCGGGTCGTCCCACAGGGACGGCGCGGCGGCCTGCTCCTCGAGCACGGCGATATCTGCCCTCATCTTGTCGAGGTCCAGGACGGCCTCGATCGACCCCATGGTCGAGGAGAGGGACTTCAGCTCTTCGGATACATCGACGACTGCCACGCACCCAGCCTAACGGCTGCCGCCGACAATCTGTCCCGGCGCGTCCCCGGCCCCGGCTGCCCAGAGGGGCCCGGAACGGGGCCCGAGGGCCCGCCGCCGAACCCGCCCGGGGCACCCGCGCCGCCCCCGCGTCCCGCTCCCGCGCAGGTCATGGGGCCTGCCGCGGCTGATGCACGCCCGGCGTGGCACCGCCCGGCTCCGTACCGCCGTCACCCGAGGCGAGCAGCCCGCCGACCGCGGCCGCCACGACGACGAGGGCGGCCGCCACGCCCACCCTGAGCCGCCGGCGCCGCACCGCCTCCGGTACCGAGCGGTGCCGCGCCGAGCCCGCCCGGCGCTCCCCCGGCGCCCGCGGGGCGCGGGCCGTGCCGTGCGCGCCGCCGGCCAGCTCGTCCGGGCCGGGGACCCGCATGCTGGTGTGCGTCTCCCGGTTGGAGTCCGGCTTCGCCCCCTGGACCAGGGGGACCGCGCCGCGCGGCGGGCCCTGGGGCGTCACCGCCGGATAGCCGGCCTCCGGGCGCGATCCCGCCGGGGCGCCCTCGGGGTCGTCGGCCGGCTGCTCGTCGTCGGGCTCGTCGATGTCCAGCGGCGGGATACCGGTCAGGCCGGGCAGGATCTCCCGCAGCCGGGCGGCCAGCTCCGGGGCCCGCAACCGGGACGCGGGCGCCTTGGCCAGGCACTGGACGAGCAGCTGCCACAGCTCGTCCGGGATGCCCGGCAGCGGGGCGACGCTCTCGGTGACATGGCGGCGCAGCACCGCGCCGGGGTGGCCGCCCCCGAAGGGCGTGAAGCCGGCGAGCATCTCGTACAGGACCGTCGCCAGCGCGTAGACGTCCACCGAGGCGCGCGGCGGCAGGCCCTCGATGATCTCCGGGGCGAGGTAGTCGGGGGTGCCGATGACCTTCGTCGCCCGGGTGCGGCGCGGGGAGTCCACCAGGCGCGCGATGCCGAAGTCGGTGAGCAGCGCGGGGTGCGCGCCACCGGGGCCGAGCGGCCCCTGCATGTCCAACAGGACGTTCTCCGGCTTGACGTCGCGGTGCACGATCCGGGCGGCGTGCGCGGCGGCGAGGCCGTCGGCGACGTCGGCGGCGATGGCGACGGCGGCCTCCGGGGCCAGCCGCCGCTCGCGCTCCAGACGGGTGCGCAGGTCCGTGCCGCGGACCAGGTCCATGACGAGCGCGAGGTCGGCGCCGTCGACGACGAGGTCGCGGACACCGACGACACGCGGGTGCGAAAGGCTCAGCAGCGCCGCCCGCTCCTGCACGAAGCGGCCGACGAGCTCCTGGTCGGAGGCGAGATCCTCCCGCAACAGCTTGATGGCCACGGCCCCTTCGGGACCCTCGCCCAGCCATACCGTGCCGGCACTGCCGCGCCCCAGGATCTGGTGGGCGGTGTACCGGCTGCCGATCTTCCGTGCCAAGACTGCTCCGACGTGTCGGGCCCCCGAGCGTCCTGCGGGGGCTGAGGTTGGCGTCAAAGCTACGCGGGCGCCAGAGGGTTCAGTGCCCCCAATGGCGGCAACCGTCACTTCTGTACGGGAATTCACCGGCCGGAAGTCGACAAAGCGACGATGCCACCACCGCTCCGCCCGTACGGACCGTCAGCCGCCGAGCTTCTGTACGAAGTCCTTCACGCTGGTGATGACGTCGCCGATCTGCTGGAAGAAGCCCTTGGTCGTGCCGATCCACTCCTGGAGCGGGGTGAACTCCCAGATCAACCAGGCCGCCACGAACAGCAGCAGCACCGTGAACAGGCAGCCCTTCAGGCACCCCAGACCGGGGATCCGCATCGGGTTGGCGCTGCGCCGCCGCGGCTCGCGCGGAGGCCGCGGCTCCCGCGCGGGCGGCGGGGCCGGCTCGTAGCGCTGCTGCGGCGGCTCCGGACGGCGCTGCGGGGCCGGCGGCCGCTGCGCGGCGTAGCCGGCCGGCGGGGCGTCGTACCGGGGCTGCTGCTGGACCGGGGCGGGCGCCGGGCGGCGCTGCGGACGGCGGCGCAGCGGGTCGTCCTGCGGCGCCAGGTACTGCACCTGGGTCTGCTCGTTGCGGTCGCGGGCGGCCCGCATCTGGGACTCCCACGGGTGGGGGCCCTCGGGCTCCACCGGACCGGCCATGGGCGCGCCGGCCGGCATCGGGGGCACCGGCGGCATGGCGCGCGTCGGGGCCGGGCCCTGGCCGGCGGGACCGCCGGTGGACGGCAGCACGCTGGTCGGCGCGCCCGGGTCGTAGGAGGAGGCGTTGGTGGGCAGCACCTGGGTGGGCGCCGCGGCGTCCGTCCCCTGGGCGCCGCCGGTGCCGGTACCGGGGACGGTGGCCGGGTCCGGGTCGGGGACGAGCAGCGCGGCGACGCCCAGGGCCGCCTCGGCCTGCTGCGGGGTGGCCTGCGCGCCGATGCCGGCCGCGACGGTGCGCAGCCCGCGCGCGAGGTTCTCGGCACCGGGGCGCTCCTCGGGCCGCTTCCGCAGACAGCGCTCGACGATCGTCCACAGCGGCTCGGGGACCGACGGCGGGCGCTGCGGGTCCTCGGCCAGGTGCTTGTGCAGCACCTCCAGGGCGGTCGCCCCGGCGAACGGCGGGCGGCCGGTGAGCAGTTCGTAGAGCAGGATGCCGGCGCCGTAGACGTCCACCGCGGAGGTCTGCGGGCGGCCCTCGGCGGACTCCGGCGCCACGTAGGCGGGGGTGCCGACGAACTCGTGTGTACGGGTCAGGCCCGGGGAGTCGGCCAGCCTGGCGATGCCGAAGTCGGTCAGCATCGGGTGCATCGCGCCGTCCCCGTCCGAGCCGGCGAGCAGGACGTTGGCGGGCTTGAGGTCGCGGTGGACGACGCCGTCGGCGTGGCTGGCGGCCAGCGCGTCGGCGATCTGCGCGGTGAGCAGGGCGGCCGCCACCGGGCTGAAGGGGCCGTTGTCGCGGAGGTAGCGGTGCAGGTCGGGGCCGTCGACGAGGTCCATGACCAGCGCCAGCAGGTCGCCCTCGACGACCAGGTCGCGGGTCCGGACGATGTTGGGGTGGGTGAGCCGCAGCAGGACCGAGCGCTCCCGCAGGAAGCGCATCACCACGTCCGCGTCGGACGCCAGCTCCTCCTTGAGGACCTTGATCGCGACCATCTCGCCGGGCTCCCCCGGGACGGCGGCCTCGGCACCGGCCGTCTCCCTCTGGCGGGCACGCCAGACGGTGCCCGTGGCGCCGCGCCCCAGAGGCTCTTCAAGCAGGTACTTGCTGCCTACCGGCCGCACGTCATGCGCTCCCTGGTCGTGGTGGATCCTTGCCTGGCCCGCTGGGTCAGCTCGCGGCCCGTCCGCCCCACTGTAGTGCCGTCGCACAAACATCTCGGTGCGACGGACGGGGCGGTGCTCCTGGGGAAGACGCCGCTCCGGTGCCGTTGGTTGCCCGGATTCCGGACGCCCCCCACCGCGGTCGGTACGGGGCGGGAGACGCCCGCGTCAACACGGCCGGGCCCCGCGTCAGCGGTCCGGGTGCCGTCCGCCACTGACCGGTTCGGCGGCGCTCAGTGATCGAAATCGGCCGGTTCGGTGCCCGTAAGCAGGCGGTTTTCCGACGGGCACCGACCAATCAAGATCATTTAAGGGCGGTCGGCGGGCGTGTTGTCAGTGGCAGGTGCGAGGATGCATCCCAGCACGCACGCGGCGGGGGCGCGCGGTCACTGTCGCGACGTGCCTGGGACATGTCCGTGCCGACGTGCCCGGGGTGCGGTGGGGGGCGAGCGGAGCCCCTGCCGCGTTCCCGGCAGAAGGGACCGTTGACGGCGATGCAGATCCGGCTGACCGTCCTCGGGCCGCGCAGCGGCCACACCACACGGGCCTGCGACGTCCTCGTGACGGCCCCCGCCGGCACAGCCCTGGCCACCGTGGCCGGCTCGCTCGCGGCCGCCGTCGCGGGCTCCGGCGCGGACGTCGGCACCACCGGCAGCAGCGCCCCCGTCGTCCTCTACGCCGGCACCGAGCGGCTCGACCCACAGCGCGCCGCCCTCGGCGAGCCACCGCTGATCGACGGCGCGGTGCTCACCCTCCAGGGCCCCGGCCCGGCCCCCGCCCACGGCCTGCCGCACGGCTCCGCCCGGCTCCGCGTCGTCTCCGGCCCCGACGCCGGCGGCGTCCACCTCCTGCACGGCGGCCAGGTCCGCATCGGCCGCTCCGCCGACGCCGACGTCCCCCTGGACGACCCGGACGTCTCCCGCCTGCACTGCGCCGTCACCGTCGAGGCCGACGGCTCCGTCTACGTCGCCGACCTGCGCTCCACCAACGGCACCGCCGTCGACGGCACCGAACTCGGCGACCTCGCCGTCCCCCTGCCGCCCGGCGCCCTGCTGCGCATCGGCGAATCGGCACTCCGCCTCCAGCCCCCGCCCCGCACCCCGGACCCGGCCCTGCGCGCCACCCCCGACGGGGAGGGGCACCTCCGCGTCGCCCCCGGAGGGGCCGCCGCCGGGGGGACGGCCCTCGGGGAAGCCCCGTCGGCCACCGGGGAGACCGCGTCGGGCTCGCTGTACGCCGGGGCGGGATACGCCGGCGTCGACGGGCGCGGGCACCGGCGGGTGCCCGGGGACGGTGATGCGTACGGAGCCGGAGCGGGCGGCGGCATCGGGACCGGTTCCGCGGCCCCTCACGGACGTGGCGATGCCGGGGCACCGCCGACGGGCGACGCCCAGCTGCCCGCCGCCGGTGCCCCGGCGCCCGACGGGCCGGGCCGCCGGCGGGACACCCCGTTGCGCGGCATTCCCGCCCCGGCCGTCGGGGAACCGGACGGCGGGGCGACGCCCGTAGGCGCGGGCGGCGTCCCGGCACCGTCGGCGGGCGGCCTCTTTCCGATCGCCGCGCCCGGGCCCGCTCAGGTGCCGGGCGCACGCGGAGCTGCCGTCCCCGCCCCGGTCGCGGGCGGCAGCGGGACGGCCGGAGCCGCAGTCGGGACAAACAGGGCGGCCGGGGCGCACGGACCTGGTCCGGCGCATGGCGGCCCCGTACAACCGGCCCCTGTGACGGACCGGCCGGCGACGGAGTACGGGACAGCCGAGTACGGGGCGGCGGCCTACGGAGCGACGGAGTACGACCCGGCGGCATACGGGGCGGCGCGGGCCGGTCATGCGCCCGGCCATGACGCGCCGGCCGGGCACGAGGCGCTCGCCGGCCGGGGCCCCGCGCCCACGGGCGGGCAGACGCACGGCGGACAGCAGTCCCTGGCCCCCGCCGACCCGGTGACCCGTAAGGCCGGCCGGCGCGGCGGCCTCGGCGCCTGGGCGCGACGCCTGGCCGGCGGCCGCCCCGCGACGGAGCACACAGAGCAGCAGGACCCGGCCTCGGCCCCGGCGGGCCGGTACGACACCACGGACGCCGACGGCGCCGCCCAGGTCGCCGGCGGCCCGTCCGACATGGCCGCCGGAAGCGCCCCCGTCCCCTCCGGCCCGGCCGCCGACGAGCGCTGGCCGGACGCCGCCGCCGTCCTGCTCACCGCGCTCGGTCCCGGCCCCCGGCTCTGGGAGCGCGGCCCGGAGCACCCGGACTCGCTCACCGTCCGCCTGGGGACGGCCGAGCGGGACGGCGGCCGCACCGCCGCGCCCGTCACCGTCGAGATGCGCCGGGCCGGCGCCCTCGGGCTGGCCGGGCCGCGGGACCGGCTCGTCGGGCTGGCCCGGTCCGCGGCCGCGCAGCTGGCCGCACTGCACTCCCCCGGGACGCTGGAGATCGTGCTCGTCGGCTCCGACCGGGCACGCCCCCTGGAGGAGCGGGTGGCCGACTGGTCCTGGCTGGGCTGGCTGCCGCACGTCCGCCCGGCCCGTGGCCAGGACTGCCGGCTGCTGCTCGCCTACGACAAGGAGCAGGCCGCGGCCCGTACGGCAGAGCTGGTGCGGCGGCTGGACGACGGCCCCCTGGGCCCCGGCTGGCCCAGTGCCGAGCGCGCCGAGGTGGCGGCCGCCGCCGCCCGTCACCAGGGCCCGTACACCCTGCTGATCGTGGACGGCGACCCCGGTTCGTCGGCGCTGCGCGAGACCACCGCCCGGTTGGCCGCGGGCGGCCCGGCGGCCGGCATCCATGTGCTCTGCCTGGCCGAGACACCGGCCGCCTCCCCCGCCTTCCCGCTGGCCGCGACCTACGAGGCGGCGCGCGCCGCCTCGCCCGCGTTCGGCGAGTGCGGGGCGGTGGCGGTGCTCAGCGGCGACGTCGCCACGGCCCTGCGGGTGGTCCAGCCGGGCTCGGGGCCGAACGGCACGGTCGCGACCGTGGACGCCGTCTCCGCCGCCTGGGCGGAGCGGTTCGCCCGGGCGCTGGCGCCGCTGCGCGAGGCCGAGGCGGGCGGCGGCGCGGGCGGGGCGGCGGCACCGCGCGCCGCCATACCGCTCCCGGAGTCGACGCGCCTGCTGGACGAACTGGGCCTGGCCCGTGCCACCCCCGCGTCCCTGATGGCCCGTTGGGCGGCCGCGCAGGACACCGACCGGCCCCACGCCGCCGCGGTCCTGGGCGCCGGGCCGCACGGGCCGGTGACCGCCGACCTCGCGGCCGACGGCTCGCATCTGCTCGTCGAGGGCGCGCCGGCCACCGGCAAGACGGAGCTGCTGCGGTCCCTCGCCGCGTCGCTGGCCGCCGCCGACCGGCCGGACCGGCTGGCGCTGGTACTGGTGGACGGCGGCGGCGCCGAGCGCGGCGAGGGCCTGCGGGTCTGCACAGACCTACCGCACGTCACGACGTACCTGGCCGCCTCGGACCCGCTGCGGATGCGGGAGTTCGCCCAGGCCCTCTCCTCCGAACTCAAGCGCCGCGCCGAAATACTGGCCGGCACCTCCTTCTCCGAGTGGCGCACCAAACACCTCCCGGCCCCCCGCATCATCGCCCCCCGCCGCTCCACAGAGGGCACCCCCACAACACCCGGTACCGCCACCCCACTTGGCACATCCATGCCATCAGGCACGCCCCGGCCATCCGAGGCATCCGGCGCGTCCGGCCCGTCGATGACGCCCGGCGCATCCTCGCCGCCCGGCACGCCCCCGACATCCCGCGTGTCCCCGACTTCCGGCGCGTCCATGGGGTCCGCCGCATCCGTGGGGTCCGGTGCACCCATGGGGTCCGGTGCATCCCCGTCCGTGCCGGCACCCCACGACGGCACCCCCGCCGCCCCCCACTCCCCATCCGCCACCCCCACCTCCCCCTTCTCTCCGCCCCCTGCCACTCCACCCACCCCCTCCGCCCCCTTCACCCCCTCCACCTCTTTCACAACGAGTAACGAATCCGAGGAACAGATCACCCTCCGTAATCGTTGCCGTAATAAGGAAGAAGGCGGCGACACCCCGGCAGGCCAGGCGGACCCCACCCGCACGGGCACCCTGCGCCTCCGCGCCCGCCCCGGCGCCACCTCCCAAGAACACAGCCACCCCGACCACCACGACCACCGCACTCCCGCCGACCACCGCGACCGCGACCGCGACCGCCCGGAGGCCACCGAGCCCCACCGGGAGCCGAACCGGTCCGGCGCCTCCGCCCAGACGACGGCGTCGGCCGCCGCTCCGGCCCCACCGACCGCCGCCCCGATGCCCCGCCTGTTCGTCCTGGTCGACGACTTCGACGCTCTGGTTTCCCCGGCTCTGGGCAGCACGGGCCGCCCGGCCGCCGGTTCCGTGGTGCGCGCCCTGGAGGCGGTCGCCCGGGACGGCGCCGCCCTGGGCGTGCACCTGGTGGCCGCCACCGGTCACCCGGACCGCACCGACGGCACCGCGACCGCCGAACGAGCCGCTCTGCGGATCCAGTTGGGCGGCTTGGGCGGCCTTGGCACCGCCACCGACTCGGCCGAGGCGTCGGCGCAGGCCGGGGCCGAGCCGACGCCGCCCGGCCGCGGGCGACTGCACCGTGCGGCGGACGGCACGTCCACGCCGTTCCAGGCGGGCCGGGTGACCGGGCGGATACCACGCACGTCCACCCTGCGGCCCACCGTCGTGCCCCTGGAATGGGCACGGATGGGCGACCCGCCGGCCCGGCGCCCGCTGCGCGAACTGGGCAACGGCCCGACGGACCTGGCGTTGCTGGCCAGCGCGCTGCAACGGGCCGCGCAGTCCTCGGGGGCGACGGCGGGGCCACCGCTGGTGTGACGGCGGGCCCGCCGCGGCCGGGCGGCGTCGGGCCGGCATGAGGATGCGGGGCCGTGCGGAGGCGGGGCTACGGCCGAACAAGAGCCGGGGCTACCGGCAAGCCGGGGCGGGGCTGCGGACGGGGCGGGGGCTGCCGCCAGGGGCGGGGGCCCGGTCCCGTAACGGGGCCATTACGAATGGGGAGTTGGCGTGGGTGGCGGTATTGCGGAGCCCGGGGTGGGGGCGTAGGACTGTCGCACGTGCCGCGGTCACGGGGTGAGCGCGGACGCGACCAGGGCAGCGGGCAGGCGGGAGCGCCACGGCACGGTGGGAGCGCCACGGCACGACGGCCGCAACTTCCCGAACAGCAGCGTCCCGAGCAGCAGTGGTGGCACGGCGGCGCACCAGGCCCGGCAGCGGGACGCACCAGGCACAGCGCCAAGCACCAGGCACAGCGGCAAGCACGACGCACCAGGTACAGCGCCAGGCACGGACGCACCAGGTAGAGCGACGCACCGGGTAGAGCAGGTGCGGCAGGTCGGCAGACACGCGGCAAGTCGGCAGGCACGGCGCCATCGCAATCCCACCGCAATCCCATCGCAATCACCAACGCGATCACAGCACTGCACAAGCGCAGCCTCAGCGGCCGGCGGCTTCGTACGCGGCGGCTTTCGTACGCGGCTGCATGGGGCGGACTGTTGGCGTGGGGCGAACGCCGGGCGGCGAGCGGGAAGTCGACGTCGGATGCCGACGTCGGATGTTGGCGTGGAGAAGTCGACGTGGAGAAGTTGACGTGGATGGGGCAGGGAGGGGTGTGGGGATGCATAGAAGAGTTGGTTGGAGAGTTGGTTGGAGAGTTGATGGGGTGCGGGTGGTGGCCGTCGTTGCGGTGGTGGCGTTCGGGGTGGCTGGGTGTGGGAGTGGTAGTGGGGGCGGAAGTGGGAGGAGTGGCGGCGGTGGGGGGAAGGGGGGTGGGGGTGCGGCGGTGACGGTGGCGCTGCCGAAGCTCGACGGGCAGCGGCTGCAGGTGACGGCGGTGTGGACCGGGGCCGAGCGGGACAACTTCGGCAAGGTGCTGGCGGAGTTCGAGAAGCGGACCGGGGCGAAGGTCGACTTCGTGCCGAGCGGTGACGACATGGCCGGTTTCATCGGGTCCAAGATCGCGGGCGGCGGGCCGCCGGATGTGGCGCTGTTGCAGCAGGTCGGGGTGCTGAACGAGTTCGCGGCGAAGGGGTGGATCAAGCCGCTCGGGGCGGACGCCAAGGCGCAGTTGACGAAGAATTTCAGCAAGGGCTGGCAGGCGCTGGGCGCCCATGACGGCACCGATTACGGGGTCTATTTCAAGGCCAGCAACAAGTCGCTTGTCTGGTACAACGCCAAGGTTTTCGAGAATGCCGGGGTCTCCGAGCCGAAGACCTGGCCGGAGTTCCTCAAGGTGGCGCAGACGATTTCCGAGTCGGGTGTGGAGCCGGTGTCGGTGGGCGGGTCGGACGGCTGGACGCTGACCGACTGGTTCGAGAACGTCTATCTCTCGCAGGCCGGGCCGGAGCAGTACGACCGGTTGGCCAAGCACACGATCAAGTGGACCGATCCGTCGGTCAAACAGGCGCTGACGACGCTCGCGCAGCTTTTCGGGCGGAAGGAACTGCTGTCGGGCGGCAATGCGGGGGCGTTGCAGACGGATTTCCCGACGTCGGTGACGCAGACGTTCGCCGGGGGCGACGCCCCGAAGGCGGCGATGGTGTCGTCGGCCGATTTCGCGGCGGCCGACATCGCGCAGACGAAGGCGAAGGTGGGGACGGACGCGAAGGTGTTCCCGTTCCCCGCGGTGGGGGCGAAGTCGCCGGTGGTGACCGGTGGGGACGTGGCGGTGGCGCTGAAGGACAGCAAGGCGGCGCAGGCGCTGCTGACGTTCCTGGCGTCGCCGGACGCGGCCGGGATCTGGGCGCGGGCGGGCGGTTTCCTCTCGCCGAACAAGGCGCTGGACCCGTCGGCGTACGGGGACGACGTGATGCGGAAGATCGCCGGGGCGTTGATCGCGGCGGGTGACGACTTCCGGTTCGACATGTCCGACCAGGCGCCCGCGTCGTTCGGCGGCAAGCCGGGGCAGGGCGAGTGGAAGGACCTCCAGGACTTCCTGAAGAACCCCAAGGACGTCGTGGGCGCCCAGCAGCAGTTGGAGCAGGACGCGGCCAAGGCGTTCGGGCACTGAGGCCGTGAGGCCGTGAGGCCGGCTCGACGGAGCCGGGACGACGCGACGGAGCCAGGTCAACGCCACCGGGAGCGGAAGCGGGGGTCGTCACGATGAGCGATGCGCGTACGGGCGGGGAAGAGGCGGACGAGGGCGAGGGCGCGGTCGCGGGCGTCGCAGCGACCGCAGGAGCCGGCCCACGTCCCGGTCGAGATCCCGGCCCACGTCCCGGCCGACGTCCCGGTCCGCGTCCCGGCCCCAGCGGCCGCCACCCGTCCCGTTCCCGGTGGTGGACGGCTGCGTTCTTCCTGTTGCCGGCGCTCGTGTTGCTGGGGGCGCTGGTGGTGTATCCCATCGGGTTCTCGGTGTACCGGAGTCTGTTCGACGCGTCGGGCAACGGCTTTGTGGGGCTGGGGAATTACGGGGCGATGTTCTCGGACGACGGCATTCGGACGGCGCTGAAGAACAACGTGGTGTGGGTGGTGGTGGCGCCGACGGTGTCCACCGCGCTGGGGTTGATCTTCGCGGTGCTGACCGAGCGGGTGCGCTGGGGCACCGCGTTCAAGCTGGTGGTGTTCATGCCGATGGCGATCTCGATGCTGGCGGCGGGGATCATCTTCCGGCTGGTCTACGACCAGGATCCGCGGCGCGGGGTGGCCGATGCGGTGTGGGTGGCGGTGCACGACACGTTCGCGGAGCCGGCGCCGTTCCCGGGGGCGAAGCCGCGGCCGAACGCGGATCTGCGGCCGTCGGGCGGCGGGGCGTTCACCACGCGGTCGGTGGTGCGGGCGGGGTCGCCGGTGGGGCTGCCGCTGGTGGCGGTGCAGCCGCAGGACGTGCGGGCGGCGAGGCAGGCGGTGGTCGCGCGGTCGCGTCCGGGGGAGGTCACCGGTACCGCGTGGCTGGATTTCACCCGTGGTGGCGGGGGGCGGCCGAACGTCGTCGATCCGGGTGAGAGGGCGCTGGCCGGCCTGACGGTGGAGGCGGTGCGGGGCGGTGCGGTGGTCGCCTCGACGACGACGGCGGCGGACGGGACGTTCGCGCTGCCGGCGGAGAAGGCGGTGGGGGCGCGGCTGCGGTTGCCGGCGGCGGACTTCGCGGCGGCGTACAACGGGGTGGACTGGCTGGGGCCGGCGTTGGTCACGCCGGCCATCATCGGCAGTTATGTGTGGATGTGGGCCGGTTTCGCGATGGTGTTGATCGCGGCGGGGCTGGCGGGGGTGCCGCGGGAGCTGCTGGAGGCGGCGCGGGTGGACGGGGCCGGCGAGTGGCAGGTGTTCCGCCGGATCACGGTGCCGCTGTTGGCG
Organism: Streptomyces sp. BHT-5-2; assembly: GCF_019774615.1. NCBI lineage: Bacteria > Bacillati > Actinomycetota > Actinomycetes > Kitasatosporales > Streptomycetaceae > Streptomyces > Streptomyces sp. BHT-5-2. The sequence goes on from NZ_CP081496.1 coordinate 599,171, forward strand.
CCGGTGCTGGTGGTGGTGCTGGTGACGCTGATGATCAACGTGCTGAAGATCTTCGACCTGGTGTACATCATCGCGCCGGGCTCCAGTCTGCGGTCGGCGAACGTGCTGGCGCTGCAGTTGTTCCAGTCGTCGTTCGGCACGGATGTGGACCAGGGGTTGGGGAGTGCGATCGCAGTGTTCCTGCTGGTGTTGGTGATGCCGATGATGTACGTGAATCTGCGCCGGATGCGGAAGGAGCAGCGCCGATGACGCCGCCGAGGACGCCGATGACGCCGCCGGTCCCGGTCGTGGACGGGGCCGCGGTGGCGGCCGGGCGTGGGGGCCGCGTGCGGGGGCCGTCGGTGGCGGGGCGGCTGGCGGCGCGCACCGGGGGCGGCGCGGTGCGGGTGTTCTTGGTGCTGGTGGCGCTGTTCTGGCTGATGCCGTCGGTGGGGCTGCTGGTGTCGTCGTTGCGCAGTCCGGCGCAGATCGCCGCGTCGGGCTGGTGGGAGGTGTTCGCCCGGCCCGCGCAGCTGACGTTCGACAACTACAGCCAGCTGCTGTCCAACGGGAAGGTGATGGGGTCGCTGGTGACGACGGCGGCGATCACGGTGCCGTCGACGGTGCTGGTGGTGGTGATCGGGTCGTTGGCGGGCTATGCGTTCGCGTGGCTGGAGTTCCCGGGGCGGGATACGTGGTTCATGGTGGTGGTGGGGTTGCTGGTGGTGCCGGTGCAGGTGGCGTTGATCCCGGTGGCGAGGCTGTTCGGTGCGGTGGGGCTGTTCGAGACGACGGCCGGGGTGGTGCTGTTCCACACGGCGTTCGGGCTGCCGTTCGCGGTGTTCCTGCTGCGGAACTTCTTCGCGGAGATTCCGCGGGAGCTGCTGGAGGCGGCGCGGCTGGACGGGGCGGGTGAACTGCGGCTGTTCGCGCGGGTGGTGCTGCCGCTGGGCGGTCCGGCGATCGCTTCGCTGGGGATCTTCCAGTTCCTGTGGGTGTGGAACGACATGCTGATCGCGTTGATCTTCGCGGACAGCGGGCATCCGCCGATCACGGTGGCGCTGCAGCAGGAGGTGCGGCAGTTCGGCAACAACATCGACGTGCTGGCTCCGGGGGCGTTCCTGTCGATGGTGGTGCCGCTGATCGTCTTCTTCGCCTTCCAGCGGCAGTTCGTGTCGGGGGTGATGGCGGGCGCGGTGAAGTGAGCGGGGTGACGCGGGCGGGGTGCGGGGGGGGCGGTGCGGCCGGGTGCGGGGAGCCGGGCGCGGGAGATGACCGGCGCCGGGGGCGGTGCTCACCTTCCGTTCATGTTGCTGCCCCACGATGACGGCCGTTCCGTGCAACGCGCGGTGCGGCCGGGTTGCCCGCGGCGTTTGGTGCCGGGTGCCGGTGCCGTGCCGCGTCCTCGTGTCGTACATCGCCATCGATTCCCGACCGTCTGGAGACGGACCGCACATGACTGTCGTGACCGCAGACCAGAGTGCCGACCACCTGCCGCGCCCGACCCGGCTGTCCGAGGTCAAGGGCTGGTTCTTCACCGCCGATCAGCTGCTCTTCGACTGGTTCCTGCGCCATCAGCAGGACCGGTCGGTGGCGGGTGACCTGCTGGAGCTGGGCGCGTACCTGGGCAAGAGCGCGATCTTCCTGGGTGCGCGGCTGCGCCCGGGCGAGCGCTTCACGGTCTGCGACCTGTTCGACTCCCCGGCGGAGGACGACCTCAACTCCAAAGAGATGGCGAAGTCCTACGCGACGCTGACGCGCCGGGCGTTCGAGGCCAACTACCTGGCGTTCCATGACGAGTTGCCGGTGATCGTGCAGGGGCTGAGCTCGTCGGTGGTGGAGCATGTGGCGGCGGACAGTGTGCGGTTCGCGCACATCGACGCCTCGCATCTGTACGAGCATGTGCACGGCGACATCTTGGCGGTGCGGGAGCTGCTGACCGGCCGCGGGGTGGTGGTGATGGACGACTACCGTGCCGAGCACTGCCCGGGGGTGGCCGCCGCCACCTGGCAGGCGGTGACCGGGCACGGGCTGCGGCCGATCTGTGTGACGGGCACGAAGTTCTACGGGACGTGGGGCGATCCGGAGCCGTACCGGGAGGCGCTGCTGGCGTGGCTGGCCGAGCGCGGCGACGTGTGGCACGAGGTGCAGCAGGTCAACGGTGCACCGCTGGTGCGGCTGAGTGCCAAGGGTGCGCGGGAGCCGGCGCATCCGGTGTCCCGGCACGCCGGGGCGCCGGCGGCCGCGGCGGAGGGGGCTCCGGAGCCGGCGGGCGCGGCCGGGGCGGCCCGGCCGGCCGCCGGGGGGCCGGCGCCGCGCCCGCCGCGCGGTGCGCTGCGGCGGGTGGCGCGGGACGTGCTGCCGCCGATCGTGACCCGGGCGCTGGTGCGGGCCCGTAGGCGGTAGCGGGCGGCGGGCGGGCCGGCGGGGTGTGCCGGTCCGCCCGGTTCAGCCCGGTTCAGCCCGGGGGGACCTGGCCGACCAGGACGAAGGAGTTGGTGCGCAGTACCCGTCCGGCGGTGCGGGGCAGGGGGTGGGAGTAGGTGCGCCGGACGGTCAGCCCGGCGGAGGCGGCGAAGGCCCGCAGCAGGGTGAAGTCGGTGAAGCGGACGGGGTCGGGCCCGGCGCGGTGGCCGGCTTCCTGGGCGGTGATCAGCAGGACGCCGCCGCCGGGCCGGACGTAGGGGACGTAGGCGCGCAGCAGGTCCTCGACCTGTTCGTCGTCGAGGTGCTGGAGGACGTGGGCGGTGAGCAGGGCGTCGAAGGCGCCGGGGCGGGCGTGCGGGCCGGCCAGGAAGGCGTCGGCGGTGTAGGCGGCGAGGCCGCGGGCGCGGCAGTGGGCGACGGAGCGCGGGTCGTGGTCGATGCCGACGCTGCCGGGGGCGCAGGCGGCGAGGGTGTCGCCGTCGCCGCAGCCGATCTCCAGGACGCGGCCGGGGCCGATCCGGCGTACCTGCCGGGCGAAGGGGGGCCGGGTGGTCAGCAGCCGGGTCAGGGCGGCGCGCCGGCGGTGGGCGGGGAGGCGGACGGTGGAGGCGGCCGGGGCGGTGCCGGCCGGGTGCGGGGGGCGGGCGGTGGGGGTTCCGGGGGTGGGGGCCGCGGTGTCGGGGCGGTCGGTGGCGGCGGAGCTGTCGGTTCGTCCGGGCATCGCGGGGCGGTCACCTTCCTGGGCGGCGGGCGGTTGCCGGTGTCCGGCGCACGGGGCACCGGGCACGCTGTCCCACGGTCTACGCCATCGCGCGGTCCGGGCCGTTCCGCCGCACCTTCGCCTCACCCTTTCAGCGCAGCGCCGGTGACCGGGTCGCCGATGGACGAGTTGAGGGTCGAGTCGGCCGCATCGTCCCGTATCCGCCCGGGGGTTGCCTCCCGTGGTCCGCCTGTCCGGAAAGGCTCGTCAAGCCCATGAAGCCTCGGCTCACCGTCGTCGTCCCGGTCCCGCGCGGTGCGGGGTCCGCGCGCCATGTGGAGGAGTGTCTGGAGTCGGTGGCGGCCCAGACGCTGGCGGAGTTGGACGTGGTGCTGGTGGACGACGGGCCGGCGGAGGGGCCGTTGGAGGGGCCGTGGCGGCGGCTGGCGGAGCGGGATCCGCGGTTCCGGGTGGTGCACCATGCGGGCGGGGGCCGGGGCGGGGCGTGGAACGCCGGTGCCCGGCACGCCTTTCCGCACACCGCGTATCTGGCGTTCCTGGCGCCGGACGATGTGCTGCTGCCGCGGGCGTACGAGGATCTGACGGGGTTGTTGGAGGCGTCGGGGGCGGATCTGGCGACCGGCAACGTCTACCGGCTGGGGGCAGCGGGCCGGAGCCAGTCGGCGGACCATCCGGCGGCACGGGAGACGGTGCTGCGTACCCACGTCTCGGAGGATCCGGCGCTGCTGGGCGATCACTTCGTGCGGAACAAGGTGTTCCGGCGGGCGTTCTGGGAGCGGCACGGTTTCGCCTTCCCCGAGGGGGAGTGGTGCGACGGGGCGGCGGTGGCGTTGCCCGCGCACGTCCTGGCGGAGGCGGTGGACGTGCTGCACGAGCATGTCTGCTACTGGCGGCTGCCGGAGGGGCCGGGTGGGCGCCGGGGGCCGGATGCGCAGGGGGTGCGGGACCGGTTCGCGGCGGTGGCGCGGATGCGGGCGTTGCTGGCGGATCCGGTGCGTCCGGCGTGCGGGCGGCTGCGGGCGGAGTACGACCGGGCGCAGTTGACCGGGGGGTTGCTGGATCTGGTGGCGGCGCTGCCGGGGGCGCCGTCGGAGGTGCGGACGGCGTTTCTGGACTGTGCGCGGGACTTTCTGTCGCGGACCGATCCGCGGTTGTTGCGGGCGCTGCCGGTGGAGTTGCGGATGCGGTGGTATCTGGTCCGGGCGGGGCGGTTGTCGGATCTGGTGGCGCTGCTGGGGCACGAGGCGCGCAATCCGGGGGGTTTCGTGGTGGCGGGGGCGCCGTTGCGGCGGCGGGCGGTGCTGCCGGCGGATCCGTCGGTGGAGTTGCCGGCGGGGGTGGTGCGGCTGGCGCGGGCGGACTTCCCGGTGCGGGCGGAGGTGCGGGAGGCGGTGTGGCGGGGCGGGGAGCTGTTGTTGCGGGGCTGGGCGTACTTGCGGAATCTGCCGGCGGGGACGCGGCACGGGTATCTGCGGACGGCGGTGCTGTCGTGCGGGCGGCGGCGGATCGTGCTGCCGCTGCGGACGGTGGCGATGCCGGAGGCGACCGTGGCGTCCGGGCAGGAGCTGCACTGTTACGACTGGGCGGGGTTCGAGCTGCGGGTGGATCCGGCGCGGTTGCGCCGTGCGGGGCGGCTGGTGCCGGGCGAGTGGCGGGTGGAGGTGCTGCTGGCGTCGGCGGGGGTGGTGCGGTCCGGGGAGTTGGGTGCGCCGGAGAGCGGTTCGGGGGCGGCGCCGGGGGCGTTCGAGGGTGTGGACGGGATGCGGGTGACGCCGCGGTATGTGGACGGGCGGCTGCGGATCGCGGTGGATCGGCGGGTGCGGCGGCTGGTGGGGCCGCCGGCGGTGGTGGGCGGGGCGCTGGAGTTGGCGGTGGCGGCTCCGGGGCCGGCGCCGGTGGCGCTGCGGCTGACGCACGGGGGGACGGGGACGGTGGTGTCGTTCCCGGTGGAGGGCGCGGCGGACGGCGGCGGGGACGGCACGGACGCCGGGGACGGTGCGGGCGCGGCGGCCGCGGAGGAGCGCGGCGAGGGCGCGGACGCCGGTGGCGGGCGGTGCGTGGTGCGGGTGCGACTGGACGCGTGGGACGCGGCGCGGCCCGGGCGGGACGGCGAGCCGGCCGCGATCCCCCCGCCGCACACCGAGACCTGGCTGCCGGAGCTGGTGCTGCCGGGCGGCGGCACCGACCCGGTGGGCTGCCCGCCGGGGATGCTGCCGGTGGCCCATCCGCTGCCGCACGGGCGGGAGTTGGTGGCGGCGGCGTCCCCGGCCGGGGATCTGGTGCTGTACGACCGGGTGCCGCAGGCGTACGTGGACCGGGTGGTGTGGCGGACGGACGGGACGCTGCTGCTGGCGGGGGTGCTGCCGGACGCCGCGCCGCCGGCCCCGGAGCTGGTCCTCAAGCACACCGCGCATGCCGCCGAGGCGGCGTTCCCGGCCGTCCACGACGCGGGGCGGTTCCACTGCGCGCTGCCGCTGGCGGCGCTGCCGTCGCTGGCCGGGGAGGTGCCGCTGCGGGAGGGCCGCTGGACGGTGCATCTGCGGGCGCAGGGGGCGGCGGGGTCGTCGTCGGACGCGCCGGTGCGGTACGCGCCGTCGGTGTTCGACGGGCTGCCGGTGTCGCGGACGGTGCGCGGGAAGCCGTTCACGCTGGACCGGGTGGGGCACGACGAGGTGTTCGTGGCGGCCGGGCCGGCGCTGCCGCCGGTGGACCGGGGCCCGTACCGGCGGCGGGTGCTGCGCGAGCAGCACTATCCGCTGCACCGTTCCCGGCCGCTGCGGGACACCGTGCTCTACAGCAGTTTCGGCGGCCGGGCGTACGGGGACTCGCCGCGGGCGGTGCACGAGGAGCTGGTGCGGCGGGGGCTGGACGTGACGCATCTGTGGGCGGTGCGGGACGCGCAGACCGAGGTGCCGCCGACGGCCCGGCCGGTGCTCGTGGGCAGTGCGGCCTGGCACGGGGCGCTGGCGCACAGCCACTGGGTCGTGACCAACACGCATCTGCCGCGCTGGTTCGTGCGGCGGGCCGGGCAGCGGGTGATCCAGACCTGGCACGGGACGCCGCTGAAGCGGATCGGCGCGGATCTGGCGGGGACGCTGTGCGGGGGGCTGGCCCATCTGGCGCCGCGGCCGCGGCTGGGCCGGCAGTGGAGCGTGCTGCTGTCGCCGAACGCGGCGAGCACGCCGGTGCTGCGGTCGGCGCTGGGCTATGCCGGGAAGATGCTGGAGACGGGGCTGCCGCGGACCGACGCGCTGCACGCCGCGGGCCGGGAGGAGGTGGCCGCGGCGGTCCGGGCCCGGCTGGGGGTGCGGCCGGACCAGCGGGTGGTGCTGTACGCGCCGACGCCGCGCGACGACGTGGCGTACGACGCCTCGCACCACCGGCTGCATCTGCCGCTGGACCTGGCCGCGGCGCGGTCGGCGCTGGCGGGGGACCATGTGCTGCTGGTGCGCAGCCATCCGCAGGTGCCCGACCGGCTGCCGGCGCACCATGCGCCGTTCGCGGTGGACGTGTCGTCGTACCCGGACGCGACGGAGCTGCTGCTGGCCGCGGACGTGCTGGTCACGGACTACTCGTCGCTGGCCGTGGACTTCGCCAACACCGGCCGGCCGATGCTGTTCCTCACCCCTGATCTGGCGCACTACCGTGACACGTTGCGCGGTTTCAGCCTGGACTTCGAGGCGCGGGTGCCGGGGCCGCTGCTGTCGTCGACGGGCGAGCTGGTCGAGGCGCTGGGGGATCTGCCGGCGGTGGTGCGGGCGAGTGCGCCGGCGTATGCGGAGTTCCGGCGGGAGTTCTGTCATCTCGACGACGGCGGGGCGGCGGGGCGGGTCGCGGATCTGGTCATGGAGTGAGCGGGCCGGCGGCGCGGTGAGGGCGGCGGGTCCGGCGGCACGGGGCGGTGCGGTGTGCGGGGTCCGGATCGGCATCTCCCGGCGGTGGCGTCGTTACAGCATGTACGGGCGTCCCTGCGGGGCGTCCGCGCGGGTCGCCCCGCGGTCCGGGTCCGGGTTCCGGGGGCCGGCTGGTCACGAGACGGCAATGAGGCGAAAAAAGCGGGCGGCGGGTGCAACCGTTCGGCGGATTTCGGCCTCTGACCCTGGAGGACAGGGGCCCGGACCCGCTCGCGCCAAGTGCTGTCGACACGAAATGTAGATTTAGTGACTGTGAATGACGCCCTTGAGTCACAGCCTGGGCCCGCCCTGTCGCCCGCCGCGCAGGTCAGCGTCGTCGTCATCGCGTTCAACGACGCCGTGCACGTCGCCGACGCGGTGCGGTCGGCGCTCGCGCAGGGGGACCAGGGAGACGCGGTCGCGGAGGTGATCGCGGTGGACGACGCCTCCACCGACGGCACCGGCGCGGCGCTGGACGCCCTGGCCCGCACCGAGCCGCGGCTGCGGGTCCTGCACCGCGGCGAGAACAGCGGCGGCTGCGGTTCCCCCCGCAACGACGGGCTGCGGGCCGCCGTCGGCCGCTATGTGATGTTCCTCGACAGCGACGACGTGCTGCCGCCGGGCGCGGTGCCGGCGCTGCTGTCCGCGGCGCTGGAGCACGGGGCGCCGGTCGCCGCGGGCGCCTGTGTCCGCCGGGAGCTGCCGGCCCGCCGCGACGTGCCCTGGCAGCCGGAGCTGTACCGCGAGCCGGCCGTGTACGACGGGCCCGACGCCGCGCCGCAGCTGGTCCGGGACACGCTCTGCGTCAACAAGCTCTACGCCCGGGAGTTCCTCACCGGCCACGGCATCGCCTTCCCCGAAGGCCGTTACCACTACGAGGACTTCGTCTTCACCGCCCGGGTGCTGGCCGCCGCCCCGAAGATCGCCACGGTGCCCGACACGGTCTACGTCTGGCATGTGCGCCGCGCCGCCGCCAAGCAGTCGATCTCCCTGGACCGCAAGGACGTCGCCAACTGGCGGCAGCGCATCGAGGCGCACCGCACCGTGCTGCGGATCCTCGGCGACGCCGGGCACAAGACGCTGGTGGCGGCGGCCGCCACCAAGTTCCTCGACCACGATCTGCGGATGTACGTCCGGGAGCTGCACACCCGTGGCGCGGACTACCGCGCCGAGTGGTGGCAGCTGACCCGCGACCACCTGGCCTCCTTCGAGGACGCCGAGGTGCGGGCCGCGCACGCCCCGGCCCGCTGGCTGGCCCGGGTGGTGCTGGCCTCGTCCGCGCCGCGCGACCTGGACCGGCTGACGCAGCTGGCGGCCCGTCCCGGCCGTCTGCTGCCGCCGTACGCGACGGACCGCGACGGCGCCCCGGTGTGGTCGGCGGACCTGCCCGAGGTGCGGCTGGAGGGCCTGGCGCCCGGGGACACGGTGGCCGCCGCCGACGAGAGCGTGCCCGGCACCGACGCCGCGCCCCTCCTGCCGGTGACCGTCGACGCCGATCCGGTGCTGGGCGCGGCCCGCGGGGTGCTGCGGCTGCGGGTCCACGACCTGTACGGGCGGCTGGCGGCGGCCGGCCCGGTCAGCGTCGACGTCGCGCTGCACCGCCGCCGGGACGGCCGCCCCGGCCCGGTGCTGACCGCCGCCCTCGCCCCCACCGCCGACGGCACCGCCTGGACGGCCGCGGCGGCGCTGGACCTCGCCCCGCTGACCGAGCTGCCCGGCTCGCGGCCCGACGAGCCCGAGCCGTGGGACGTCACGGCCCGGCTGACCTGCACGGACGGCACCGTCGTGGGGGTCGGGCTGCGGGCCGTGGGCGACGGTCTGCGGCGGCGGGTGCTGCCCAGCCGGCGCCGGCTGGTGCTGCTGGCCCAGCCGTACACCACCACCGGCGGTGCGCTGGCGTTCCGGGTGGCGTCCGGGCCGCGCAGCGTGTGGCGGATCGCGGCCCGGCGGCTGGGGCACTGACCCGCGGCCGACCCTCGGCCGCCGTTCCGCTTTCCCGTTCCCTAGGATTGGCGCTATGTCTTACCTGATCACGGGTGGTGCCGGTTACATCGGCTCCCATGTCGTAAGGGCCCTGCGGCAGGCCGGCGAGTCGGTCGTCGTCCTCGATGACCTGACCACGGGCGTCCGCGCCCGGGTCCCCGAGGACGTGCCCCTGGTCGTCGGCTCGACGCTCGACCGCGCGCTGCTGGACGCCACGATCGCCGAGCACGGCGTCACCGACGTCGTCCACCTGGCCGCGAAGAAGCAGGTCGGCGAGTCGGTGGAGCTGCCGCTGCACTACTACCGCGAGAACGTCCACGGTCTGCAGACCCTCCTGGAGGCGATGGCCGCCGGCGGCGTGCCGCGGTTCGTGTTCTCCTCCTCCGCCGCCGTCTACGGCATGCCGGACGTGGACCTCGTCACCGAGGACACCCCCTGCGCCCCGATCAACCCGTACGGCGAGACCAAGCTCGTCGGCGAGTGGATGGCGCGCGCCGTGGGGAAGGCCCACGGCATCAGCACCGCCTGCCTGCGGTACTTCAACGTGGCCGGCACGGCCACGCCCGAGCTGGCCGACACCGGTGTCTTCAACATCGTCCCGATGGTCTTCGAGCGGCTCACCCAGGGGGAGGCGCCGCGGATCTTCGGTGACGACTACGACACCCCCGACGGCACCTGCATCCGCGACTACATCCATGTCGCGGACCTCGCCGACGCGCATGTCGCGGCCGCCCGCAAGCTCGCCGAGCCGGGCCCGGTCCGCGATCTGACCCTCAACATCGGCCGGGGCGAGGGGGTTTCGGTCCGCGAGATGGTCGATCTGATCGAGGAGATCACCGACCACCGGGGCGTGGTGCCCGAGGTCACCCCGCGCCGTGCCGGCGACCCGGCCCGGGTGGTGGCCGCCGCCGACCGCATCGCCAAGGAACTGGGCTGGGAGGCCCGCCACGACGTCCGCGACATGATCACGTCGGCGTGGGCGGGCTGGCAGCACCACCACCCGGAGTCCCGGCAGGGCTGACGGCGCTCACAGCGCTCACAGCGACGGTCGTACGCGCGTGGTGGGTTCGGGCCGCCTGCTCCTCTTCGGAGGGGTGGGCGGTTCGGCGTTTTCGGGATGGGATGGGCGGACGGATGCGAGAGCCGCATCTGCGCCCGTCCCCGCCGCCCGTCCCCGTCCCCGGTCAGGTCGGCAGTTCCAGGGTCGAGCCGGGGTGGAGGGCGATCCGTACGGGGCCGGCGGGCGCGCCGTCGTCGTCCGGGGCGCCCGTCGGGGGCGCGTAGCGCGGGAACGCGCCGCCGCTCACCTGTAGCCGCACCCGGTGCCCGGCGGCGAACCGGTGGGCCGTCGCGCTCATCGGCACCATCACCTCCGGCGGTTCCGCCGCCCCGCCCGGCGCGGCCACCCGCACCAGCCCGTCGCACACGTTCACCGACCGGCCCCGCCCGTCCACGTCGCACAGCCGCGCGAAGACGTCGAAGGGCCGGCCCGCGGGCGCGCCGCCCGGCCCGGCCGCCGTGACCCGCATCCGGGCCGCGACCGGCCCCAGCACCTCCAGCGGCTCGGTCAGCACCGGCCCGGTGAACGTCAGCACGTCCGGCCGGGCCTCCAGCGTCCGGTTGTCGCGGCGGCCCGCGGCCCCGGAGAGCAGCGGCCCGCCGAGCGACGGGGTGGGCTCGGCCGGGTCGTGGCGGAACTCGCCCACCGGGCCGGAGCCGTCGGTCCGCCGTCGCTCCAGCCGTCCGCCCGGGTGCAGATACCAGGGCTCCCCGGCCCCGGCCGTCGGCGGCCACTCCGCGAGGTCCCGCCACCCGTCCCCGGCGTCCCCGACGCCGTCCTGCCCGTCCCGTCCGTCCCGTCCGTCCCCTCCTGCCCCTCCTGCCCCTCCTGCCCCTCCGACGTGGATCCGTACGGGTGTGGGCCGTAGCCCGGCCCGTTCCCCGTACAGGTGGGCCCGCAGCCACGCCAGGCTCTCCGCGAACACCTCGGGTGCTCCCTGCTGGAGCGCCGAGTGGTGTGTCCAGGGCCCGACGAGCAGCGCGGTCTCGCGGCCCGCCCGGTGCAGCCGCCGGTACTGCGCGAGGTTCTGGTCGAGGAAGACGTCCTGCCAGCCGGCGATCAGGCAGGTGGGCACCGCCGGATGCTCCGCCGCCGCCTCGGCCGACGCGCCCCGCCAGTACGGATCGGTTCCGTCCGTTCGCTCCAACGCCTCGGCGAGCCAGGGCAGTTCGGCCGCCGGGCCGGATGTGTACGGCGCCGGTTCCCGGTGTGCGCCGGGCAGCCAACGCCGCAGCCGCAGCGCCGCCCGCAGGAACGGCCACCATCCCTGGTGCTGGTAGGCCATGCCGACGCCCGACACCAGCGCGTTCTCCAGATGGACCGCGCCGCCCGTGTGGAAGTACGCATGCGGGTCGTGCAGCCCGAGCTGGACCACCATCGCCCGCAGCTCCGGCGGCGGTTCCAGCGCGAGGGCCCACTGCGTGTAGCCCAGGTAGCTGGCGCCGATCGTGCCCAACGCGCCGTTGAACCAGGGCTGTCGGCGCAGCCATGCCACCGTGGCGCGGCCGTCGGCCGCCTCGTTGCGCCACAGGTGGAAGGCGCCGCCCGCCCCGCCCGTCCCCCGGCAGCTCTGCACCACCACGTGGAAACCGTGCTCCGCGAGGGGGATGCCGTACAGCGACGCCCACGGGACGCCCCGCCCGTAGGGCGACCGCACCAGCACCGTCGGGAACTCCCCCGGCCGTTGCGGGGATTCACCGCCCGCCGGCGGCGCCCCGTCCCCCCGCGGGAAGTAGTGGTCGGTCACCAGCGGCACCCCGTCCCCGCCCGGCACCGGCAGCCCCGTCTCGCACCCGACCCGGTACGGGCCCGTCGGCACGTTCCGCGCCATGGCGCGCATCCACCGCGCCGCCCGCGCCGGCCGCCCGTCCGGCGCCACCCACTCCGCCACCATCACGCCCTCCCGCCGGCCGTTCCGTCGTCCCGCTCTTCCGTCGTTCCGACGTTCTGACGTTCCATCATTCCCGTACGACGTACGAGAATAGCGGATGCTTGGATGGACCGGTGTTCCGTCCTTGAGATCAGCCCTGAGACCCGCCCTGAGACCCGTCCCTGAGAATCGCCCTGAGAGGAGACCCCGTGCCCGCGTCCGCATCCCCCGGCGGCCGGTCCGGCGCGCCGGGCGCCGACGATCCCCACGGTCTCTGGCTGACGCCCGACCGCCCCCGCCGCGGCCGCCGCCCTGCCTTCACCCGCGAGGCGATCACCGCCGCGGCTGTCGCCCTCGCCGACGCCGAAGGGCTGGACGCCGTCACCATGCGCGCGGTCGCCGCCCGGGTCGGCGCCGGGGTGATGTCCCTCTACAGCTACGCCCCGGACAAGGAGACCCTGCTGGAGCTGATGGTCGACCACGTCGGCGGCGAGCTGCTGCCCCCCGCCCCGCTCACCGGCGACTGGCGCCTGGACCTCAAGGCGCTCGCCCGCCACCAGCGCGCCCTGATGCTCCGCCACCCCTGGCTGCCCGCCGCCCTGAGCGCCCGCCGGACCCTGGGGCCGCACACCCTGGCCTTCGTGGAGCACGCCCTCGTCGCGCTCCGCCCGCTCCCCCTGGACGGCGCCGCGAAACTGGAGATCTTCAGCCTCCTGACCGGCTTCGTGGCCTCCCACGTCGGTCATGAACTCACCCGCACCGCGGCCGGCGACTCCCCCGACCGCGCCACCGCCGAGGCCCGCTACCTCGCCGCCGTCGCCGCCGACGGCCACCATCCCGAACTCGCCCGCGCCCTCGCCTCCCCCGGCCGCCCCCTCACCCCCGAGGCCACCTTCGCCCGCTTCCTCGACCGCCTGGTGGACGGCCTGGACACCGAGCCCCCGCACACCGGATCCGAGGCGGCGACGAATCCGGAACCCACCCCCTGACGCGCCTCCGCCCCGCCGGAGCACAGGCTCCAACGGGGCGGAGGCACACCCGGCGCAGGCCGAGGCGCGAGCGGGGCCGGGCCTCGACGCCCGGCCCTCAGGACCCGGGTCTCAGTCGACGGCCCCCTGCCGCCAGGGCCGGACGAACCCGTGCAGGGCCCGCCGCGCCGCCGGGGCGAGCACCGGCTCGCCGGCCGGCGTCCCCGCCCGGTGCAGCAGATGGTCGAGGCCGGGCAGCACCCGCAGGCCGGGGCCGGTGGTGCGGGCCGCGGCGAGGCCGGACAGCAGCGCCGGCACGGTCCGGCACGGCACATTGGCGTCCGCCGTGCCGCAGGTGACGAGCGTCCGCGTACCGGGCGCGACGCCCCGGGCCACGGCCGGTGGATAGAGCGCGTCGTCGCTGCGTACGAAGTCCGCGTTGACCGGCCCGAACATGCCGCCGAGGAAGGCGGCGACGGGCGGCAGCAGCCCCGACGTGTCCACCGGCCGCCCGTCCCGGAAGTCCGCGACGGCCCGCGCCACCCCCTTCTTGTTCGACGCGGCCTGCTCCGGGCTCAGTCGACCCGCCCGGACCGCCCGGTCCAGACCGTCCGCCACCTGGAACCCGACCATGTCCAGCAGCCGCACGTCCTGCGGCGCGAGCAGCGCGAGCCCGGCGGGCTTCGCCCGCACCGCGCGGTCGACGAGCAGCGCCTGGAGGCCGCCCTCGCTGTGCCCGACCACGAGCAGCGCACGCGGGTCGGCCTCCGGCTGGGCGCGCAGGGTGTCGTACGCGGCCACGGCCTGGCGGGTGTAGGCGGCCATGTCGGGTGCGCGGTGCCGGCCGCCGAGCCCCGTCCGCCCGGTGCCGTACTTGTCGAACCGCAGGGTCATCACCCCGTCCCCGCCGAGCGCACCCGCGAGGAGGGCCAGGGTGTGCGGGGTGAGGCCGGGCGGCTCGTCGCCGTTGCGGTCGGTCGGCCCGCTGCCCGGTATCAGCAGCGCCGCGGCCAGCCTGCGGCCCGCCCGGTGGGCGGGGACGTGCACCGTGCCGTACGCCGTGGTGCCGTCCGCCACGAACCGCACCTCGCGGTCCACGGCGGGCACCACCGCGGCGGACCCGACCGCAGCAGGCCCGACCGCGGCGGCGGCCCGCGGAGCCGCGACCGCCCCGGCCACGCCCCCCACCGGCCCGACCGCCACGACAACCGCCGCCGCCAGCCCGGCCAGCCCCCTCCCACGCCAAGAAGAACGCGAACGCATGGAACCCCCCAGTGAGTTGAGTCAGTCATCTGACACATCGACAGGAAGCAGGCAGGGGGAACCACGCGACGACGCCCCTCGCCTCTCGTCGACTTGTTCTAGCTTTTATAGAACAAGTCGACGGCGCATGGCTACGAGAAGAGCGACAAGAACGCGGCAAGAAAAGGGCACGGGACGGGAGTTGAGCGGGCGCCGATGCGGTGTCGCCACACCCGCGCGGGCCGTCACGCGTCGAAGCCGTACTCCAACACGTACGACGCGGCGTCGAGCGTCATCTCGTTGAACTCCACGGGACGCCCCTCGTCGGCGAAGGCCGTCCGATGGATGAGGATCACCGGCGTCCCCGCGGACATGCTCAGCTGCTCGGCCTCTTCCTTCGTCGGCATCCGCGAACGGATCTCCTCGCGGAAGTGCACGGGCTCGAAGCCGAGTTCGGCGAGGCGGGCGTAGACACCGCCCGGCCCCGTGTCCTCGCGGGTGACGGACGACCCCGCGACCAGGGAAGCAGGGAGGTAACTGGTCGCGAGCAGCACGGGCTTCCCTTCCAACACGTAACGTCGCCGCCGCACGCAGACGGCGTCCTCGTCGCGCAGGTCCAGGACCTTCCGGACCTCCTCCGGAGCAGCTTCCTCCGACACCGCGACCTGGTCCACGACCACCGTGCGGCCCTCGACGTCGGAGGCCCAGACGGATCGGCCGACACCCCAGTGCTCGCGCGCCAAGCGCTGGATGCCCTGACGCCGCAACGGGCGGAACGCCCGCACGAAGACACCGGCACCCTTGCGGGACTCCGCCAGACCTTCGCTCTGGAGGACGCCGAGCGCCTGCCGAGCCGTCATGCGCGCCACGCCGTGCGAGGCCATCAGATCGTTCTCGCCCGGAAGCCGGTCACCGGGACCGTACTCGCCCGACCTGATCGCCTCGCGCAGAGAGTCTGCGATCCGCTGATACTTCGGCCGACGGTCACCCTCGGTGCTGGCCATGCGGGAGCCTCCTCTTCATCTCTAGACACCCTAGGTCATGGGTGCGACGCCGGCACCGCACGCGTGATCACCGAACCCACGCACCGCCTTCACCGGAGACCACATTGACGTCTCTAGAGAGGTGCGCTTCAATGAATATGTCTAGAGATGTTGCCGCCCATCTGCTTCACCTCGCGGAATCTGCTGAGCGAGCCAAGGAACAGAGGTCCTCATGGCCGTCACCGTTCGTCCGACCGGACACCCCGGGTACGCCGAGACTCTGCCGTGCACGGCGGAAAGCGCCGCACCTGCTCGGATCCTGGTGCGTACGGCCTTGGCCGCCTGGGGCCTGCACTCCGTCATGGAGAACGGGGCCCTGGTCGTCACCGAACTCGTCGCGAACGCCGCACGGCACACCCGTACCTGTGCCGTGCGCGTCACCATCACGCGTCCGGCCGGGGAGTTGGTCCGTATCGCGGTCGTCGACAAATCCAAGCGCGTTCCCGAATTCCGCGTGACGAGCGCCGGCGACGAGTTCGGGCGCGGTCTGGCGATCGTCGACGCCCTGTCGTGTCGGTGGGGCTACGACCCACTGCCCTGGGGGAAGCGCGTCTGGGCCGAGCTGCAGCGCGAGGCCGGCAGGTGAGCGGCTCGGCGGCCGTCCGAACCCGGCGAAAGAAAGGCACCATGAATTCCGGCAAGGCACCGAACTGCCCCGAATGCACAGCGTTTCGCCGGGTCGCGCGCGAGGCACGCGACGCAGGTGACTACGGCAAGGAGACGGACTGCTTTGCGCTGCTGGCCCGTCATCAGGCCATGGCGCACAAGACGGCACGGCGGAAAGGCTCCTGAGGTTTCCGCCGGACGGCCTCGTGCTCGATGTGCACGAGGCCGCGTGCACTCCTCCCGGACCTAGGGCGCTGCGGTGGGGCTTCGCCCGCTCACCGGAGCGATCCACAAGGCAGGCCCCGACGGTGCGTTGCCGTGCAGGAGATACGGTCGACCGACGGGTTCAGTGGACCGTTTTCGGCCAGGTGACCGGGAGTTCGTGGACGCCGTAGATGTTCATGTCGGTCCTGAGCCTCACCTCGTGGGCGGGGACGGCGAGTTCGAGGTCCGGGAAGCGGCGCAGCAGGGCGCCGAAGCCGGCGCGCATCTCGATGCGGGCCAGTTGCTGGCCGAGGCACTGGTGGATGCCGTGGCCGAAGGAGAGGTGGCCGCGGGCCTTGCGGCGGATGTCCAGGGTGTCGGGGTTCTCGAAGCGCCGGGGGTCGCGGTTGGCGGCCAGCAGCGAGACGACGACGGTCGATCCCCTGCCGATCGTTTCGCCGCCGAGGTCGATGTCCTCCGTGGCGTAGCGGTAGAAGATGTCGCCGACGGACAGGTAGCGCAGGAGTTCCTCGACGGCGCCGGGGAGCAGTTCCGGATCGGTGCGCAGTTCGGCGAGCTGCTCGGGGTGCTCCAGGAGCGCGAAGGTGCCCAGGGCCAGCATGTTGGCGGTGGTCTCGTGGCCCGCGAGCAGCAGCAGGAAGGCGGCGCCGGTCAACTCCTCGATGGTGAGGTCCTCGTGGCGGGCCAGGTCGGAGAGGACGTCCTCGCCGGGTTCGGCGCGTTTGCGTGTGACGAGTTCGGCGAGGTACGAGGTCAGTGCGCCGTACGCGGCCATCTTCTCGTCGAGGGCGATGTCCTTCTCCATGAACTTGGCGGAGTTGGCCTGGAAGGTGTCGCGGTCCGCGTAGGGGACACCGAGCAGTGCGCAGATCACCAGTGAGGGCACCGGCAGCGCGAACTCCCTGACGAGGTCGACCGGCGGGGCGAGGCGCGCCAGTTCGTCCAGTTGCCGCTCGGTGATCTCGATGATGTGGTCTTCGAGCTGCTTCATGCGTTTGACGGTGAAGGCGCCGGTGAGCCGGCGGCGCAGCCGGGTGTGGTCCGGCGGGTCCATGGCGACGAACAGGCCCGGCACCTGCGGGGACGGTTCGGTGGGGGTGGGCATGCCGGGGGTCTCGTACGGCACGTGGATGATCCCGATGTCCTGACGGGAGCTGAACCGGGTGTCGGCCATGAGCCTGCGGACCTCTTCGTAGCCGGTGACGAGCCAGCCCTCGTGACCGTCGGGGAAGGCCAGGGGGCTGACCGGGCGGGCCTCGCGCAGCCGGGTGATCCCGGAGGGCGGGTCGAAGGGGCCCGCGTCGCGGTCCATGGGGAGGCCCTGCGGGACGGGAGGCGGCTGGCTCATGGGGTTCCTTTCGCGGCGGCCGTGGCGGCGCTCCTTGCGGCTCGTTGCGGCCACGATCGGGGACGGAACTGACATGGGGCTGACACGGCTCTGACATGGCTGCTGGCGCGAGCAGGACAGGCGGGCCGGCATGCCCGTACACCGTGTCCCCTACGTGCCGCCGACCGGCGTCATGGACCTCGTCGGCCCCGCGGTCAGCCCCTTGCCGCCGGCACCGTGAGGGTCAACGGGCCCTTGCCGTCGGCGGATTGGACCGGGATTTCGCGGCGCAGGCCGCCGGCGGTCAGGCGGAGGGCGACCCGCCAGGTGCCCGGGGGGCCGCTGCGGAGGCGGGAGCGGGCCCGGTAGCGGTCGCCGGCGCCGCGTTCGACGGTGGTGCGCAGGGCCACGCAGCGGGTGGCGTCGCGCAGGACGAACTGGAGGCCGGCGTCGGCGGGGCAGCCGGGGAGGGTGACGCGGGCGGCGACCGTGGCGCGGCCGGCGCGGGTGCAGGCGGCCTCGCCCCGGAGATCGGTGCCGAGCGGGCGGCGGGCACCGTCGTGGTCCAGGTCGAGGTGGAGGTGGCCGTGCGGGGAGGAGAGGAAGAGGGCGGCGACGGTGGGGCCTTCGGGGCCGTGGCCGACGACGCGGGGCGTGGTGTCGGTGGCCGGTGCGCCGCCCTCGGGGACGAGCCAGGCTTCGCGGCGGAGGGCGGGCGGGGCGTCCACGTCCTTCGCAGGTGCGGCGTCGGGGCCGAGCCCGGTACCTCCCTCTGCCCTGTCCGCCCCTTCGGCCGCCACCGCGATCTTCAGTCCCCAGATGCCGTCCGCCAATGGGGTGCCGTGGGAGGCGGTGGCCGGGTCGAGGGCGGCGTGCCAGGTGTCGTCGGGGCCGTGCGCGGCGGGGACGCGGAGGTGGGCGCCGCTGCGGTGGAGGACGAGCTCCACGCGATCGGCGCCGATGGTGCCCGCGGCGCGGAGGGTCGCGGTGCCGTGGAGGTGGAGGACGCCGCCGACCCACTGGAGGTCGGTGAGGCGCTGGCGGACGGCGATCCGGTCGGTGAGGTCGTAGAGGGCGTCCGGCAGCGGGTGGTCCGGGTCGCGGAAGTGCGGGTAGGCGGCGTAGGCGCGGCCGTTCTCGATGCGGGGGCGGCCGGGCGCGGGGCCGGCGCCGGGGGCGGAGTCGGCCCGGACTACGTCGGTCAGTTCGGTGTCGAGGCCGGCGCGGAGGCAGTGGGCGCGGAGCCGGAGGCCGGGCGGGAGGGCCGCGGAGACCCGGTCGGTCAGATAGCGGTCGACGAGGGGGCGGGCGGCCTCGCGCATCGCGCGGCGGCCGGCCTCGTCCCGGGCGAGGTAGGGGGCCGCGAACGGCATGAGTATCTCGCCGTGGAAGTGGCGGATCATGAGTTTGTCGCGGTCGGGGCCGGGCGGGACCTCGGCGGCGAGACCGGCCAGGACGGTGTCGATGTAGGCGAGGTAGGCGGGCCAGTCCATGTCCTGGCGGGAGGCGTTGCTGTCGTCCTCGCGGCCGTGCAGGTAGTAGCAGTCGTAGTCGGCGAGGACGGAGACGGTGCCGGCGCGCAGCAGGGCGGCGATGCCGAAGGGGAGGTCCTCGGCGAGCAGCCGGCCCTCGACGAAGCGCAGGTGGTGGCGTTCGACGAAGGAGCGGCGGAAGAGCTTGTAGGCGGCCAGCGACCAGTAGACGGGCGAGTCGAAGACCGAGACGCGGGGGCTGGTGGTGCGCAGGTCGACGGGGGCGCCGCGGCCGTCGGTGCCGACGATGCGGCCGTAGACGATGTCGGAGCCGTGTTCCTCGGCCATCCGGGTGAGGCGCTCCAGGGCCTCGGGGCCGAGGTGGTCGTCGGAGTCGAGGAAGAAGACGTAGTCGCCGGTGGCGCGGTCCAGGCCGACGTTGCGGGGTCTCCCGGCGCCTCCGGAGGCGGGCTGGTGGACGACGGTGAGGCGGGGGTGGGCGGCGGCGGCCTCGTCGAGCCAGGCGGCGCTGCCGTCGGTGGAGCCGTCGTCGACGGCGATGATCTCGATGCGGTCCGGATCGAGGGTCTGGGCGAGGACCGAGCCGAGGCTGCGGTCCAGATAGCGGCGGGTGTCGTGGACCGGCACGATCACGGTGACGGTCGGGGCGGCGGCGCGGCCCGGGGCGTCTGGGCCGTGCGGGTGGCCGGGGCCGCCGGGGCCGTCCTCAGGATGAGCAGAGTTGCGGGACACCGGCACAGTGGCCTCCGTTCCTTTCTGCGGGTCCTCGCCCTACCCCGCCCCCTCCGGGGTAAAACGGACTACAAGCCATCAAGCCATATAAATCGCTACTGCTGAATCGTTCGCTGCCTGTCTGTGCGCGGGGGACCGCGCCGACCTCGGAGGAGCGCCGGTGAGCCCGACACCTTCCGCACCCCAAGAGGGGGTCCGGGACCGGGAGGTTGCCCGGAGTCCGTCCGGCGCGACGCGCGCCACACCCGCGGGGCGGGCCCGGCGCCGGGCGGCCGCGCCCGGGCTCGCGGCGCTGCTGTCCATGGGTGCGTACTGCCTGGCGCTGGCCGCCCACGGCAGCTATCCGTTCGGGCCGCGGCCCCGTTCGGTGAACGACCTGGGCAACCAGTTCGTGCCCTTCCACGCCCGGCTGTGGGACCTGCTGCACGGCGGCGCCCACGGGGATCTCTTCTTCAACTGGGGCAGCGGGTACGGCGTCCCCTTCCTGGCGGACTTCGTCACGTATCTGATGAACCCGTTCTCGCTGCTGGTGGGGGTGTTCCCGCGGGCGCTGGTGGATCTGCCGGTGTTCCTGGTGACGCTGCTGAGCATCGGGCTGGGCGCGGCGCTGATGACCGTGCTCCTGGGGCGGCTGCGGGCCGGGCCGGGCGGGCTGCGGGCGCTGCTGGCGGTGGGGTACGGGCTGTGCGCGTGGGTGCTGAGCGACGGGTACGCCGATCCGATGTGGATGTGGGGGCTGGTGTCGCTGCCGCTGCTGGGGATCGCGGCGGACTGGTGCCTGCGGCGGGTGCGGTGGGTGGCGGGGACGCTGCTGGTGGCGGTGGCGTGGGCCGGGAACTTCTACACCGCGGCGATGGCGACGCTGGCGACCGGGCTGGTGCTGGCGGTTCGGCTGCTGGCGGAGGGGCCGGTGGGGCGGGGCGCCCGGGACGACCGGGACGACGAGGACGACGGCGGCGGCGCGGGGGCCGCCCGCGCCGCGTGGCCGCCGGGCGGGCGGGCGCGGGTGGTGGGCCGGGCGGCCGGCATGGCGGCGGCCGGGATCGCGCTGGCCGCGCCGGTGCTGACGGTGACGCTGCGGGCCAGCCGGGCCTCGCAGCAGCCGCCCCCGGCGGTGTACGAGGGGCGGCCGCCGCTGCTGGACCAGCTGGCGAAGCTGCTGCCGCCCGGCCACGGCACGGTGCCGGCGCCGAACGTCTCCGTCGGGGTGGCGGCGCTGCTGCTGGTGGCGGCCTTCCCGTTCGTCCGGGCGGTGCCGGTGCGGGCCCGGGTCGGGTGGACGCTGCTGGCGCTGGGGATGGGCGCGTCGTTCGTCTGGAAGCCGACGATCCTGCTGTGGCACGGTCTGGCGCTGCCCAACGGGAGCCCGTACCGGGCCGCGTTCGTGCTGAGCGGGGTGCTGGTGATGGTCGCCTGGCTGGCGCTGGCGCACCGCCCGCGGCCGCGGGAGCTGGCCGCGGGGGCGGGGCTGGTCGCGGTGCTGCTGCTGTGCTGCCGGAACCGGAGCGCGGTGAACGGCACGACCTGGCTCATGGTGGCGGGCGGCGGGGCGGTGGTCCTGGCGGCGCTGGCGGCGCCGGCCCGCCTGCGGGCGCGGCGGCGGGGCCGGGCGGCGGTCACCGCGGTGCTGGCCGTCACGGTGACGCTGACCGCGGCCTGCACGGCGTTCTCGGTGACCGCCGCGCGGGACGCGATCCCGTGGTTCCGGCCGAAGCCCACCATGACCGCGGGGGCGCTGGCCGCCCGGCGGGGGCTGGCCGCCCGGGACGACTGGCCGCGGTCCCGCACGGACCCGGGCCCGCACGAGTTCGCCGACAACGATCCGCTGCTGATCGGCGGCGAGGGCGGCGCGTACTACAGCAGCTACGTGCCGGCGGCGGCCGCCCGGACGCTGCGCGGGCTGGGCGCCGGCTGGTACATCCGGGGGCGGCACACGCTCAGCTTCCAGGACCCGGTGGGGCAGGCCCTGATGGGGGTGGGCAGTGCGCTGATGCCGCCGGAACCGGGCGCGGCGCGCGGCGCATTCACGGTGGCGCGCGGGCGGCCGGCGCCGCTGCTGACCGTGCGGCGCGGGCCGCTGCCGGGGCCCGGCGCCGGCCCGGACACCGTCTTCGCCCGCCAGGAACGGTTGCTGGGCGCCCGCGTCTACGAGGTGCCGCGGCTGGTGCCCGTCGCCGGTCCGGCCCCGGCCCCGCAGCGGGCGCCCGGCGGCTGGCTGCTGCCGGACCGCCCGCTGCCCGGCACGGACGCCGGAGTGCTGACCGCGCCGGACGCGCCGGAGGCCGGGGCGGCCTTCACCGCGCGGTGCACCCCGGGCAGCCTGGCGCTGTGGTACGCGCCGTGGTTCGCGGGCGAGGTCGCCGGGCCGGGCGGGGCCACCCGGGCGGTGGGCCGGTGGGACGGCACCGCCAATCCGCTGCGGCGGCTGGGCACCGTACCGGCCGACGGGGTGGTGCGGGTGCGGTTCACCGGGCAGCGCCGCGCGTATGTGCCGGAGCGGGCCGTGGGCTGCCTGGCCCCGGGGCGGCTGGCCGCGGCGGTGCGGGCGCTGGAGGGGCCGGTGCGGCTCACCGCGGGCGGCCACGACCTGACGGCGCGACTGCGTCCGGGGGCGGCGGGGACCGCGGTGCTCGCTCTGCCGGCGGTGTCCGGATGGGGCTGTTCGGTGGACGGCGGACCGGTCCGGGAGCCCGGCTCGTTCGGCGGTCTGACGGCCGTTCCGCTGAGCCGCGGGGCGACCCGGCTGAGCTGTGCGTACGAGCCTCCGGGGCTGGCCGCGGGGCTGCTGGTGAGCGCGGCGGGGGCGCTGGCGGTGGTGGCGGTGGCCGGTGCGGCGGCCCTCCGCCGGGGGCGGCGACGCACTCCACCCGCCTTTCCCGAATAGTGCGTTTCGTCCCGATTCGTAAAATGGCCTTTCAGGGGACGGCCGCGCAGGCCGTCCCCTGAAACCCGGCGAACTCCGGCGAACGGCCCGCTCATGAAGCTCTCCATCGTCGTCCCCTGCTACAACGAAGAGGCCGTCATAGGCCGCTTCGACGACCAGCTGCGCGCGGTCCTCGACGGCCTCGCGGTGGAGTACGAGCTGTGCTACGTGGACGACGGCAGCATCGACGGGACCCTGCCCCGGATCCGCGCCCTGGTCCAGCAGCACCGCGGCACCACCCGCTACCTCTCCTTCAGCCGCAACTTCGGCAAGGAGCCGGCGATGCTGGCCGGGCTCCGGGCGGCCACCGGCGACGCGGTGATCCTCATGGACGCCGACCTCCAGCACCCGCCGGAGCTGATCGAGAAGATGCTCGACCTCTACCAGCTCGGCCACGACCAGGTCATCGCCCGGCGCAGCCGGGACGGCGACCGGCGGCTGCGCACCACCCTCAGCCGCCTCTACTACCGCGCCGTCAACACCTGGATCGACGTCGAACTGATCGACGGCGCGGGCGACTTCCGGCTGCTGTCCCGCAAGGCCGTGGACGCGCTGGTCGCGCTGCCCGAGTACAACCGCTTCTCCAAGGGCCTGTTCTCCTGGATCGGCTTCGACACCGTCAGCTTCGACTACCGCAACGCCGCCCGGGCGGACGGCGAGACCAAGTGGCGCTTCGGCGCGCTGGTCAACTACGGCATCGACGGCATGATCTCCTTCAACTGCCGCCCGCTGCGCGCCGCCATCTACGCCGGCCTGGGCCTCGCGCTGCTCGCCACCCTCTACGCCCTGTGGGTCATCGGCGCCGCCGTCGTCGGCGGGGTCACCGCGCCCGGCTATGTGACGCTGGTGGCCATCATCGTGGGGCTGGGCGGCCTCCAGATGGTGATGCTCGGGCTGATCGGCGAGTACATCGGGCGGATCTACTACGAGACCAAGCGGCGGCCGCACTTCCTGGTCAAGGAGAGCGACGGCGTCACCCCGCCGCCCGACCCGGTGCACACGTCCGCCCCGCCCGGGACCGCCGCCGTCGGCCCGCGGTCCCGCTGATGCGCGGGCCGGCCGCGGCGGTCCCCTGGTGGCAGGTCGTCCGGTTCACGGCGGTCGGCGTCGTCAACACCGCGACGTTCTACGCCTGTTACCTGCCGCTGCACCGGCTGCTGCCGTACTTCGCGGCCTACACGGCGGGCTTCGTCCTCAGCCTGGTCGGCTCGTTCTTCCTCAACACCTACTTCACCTACCGCACCCGCCCCACCTGGCGGAAGTTCCTGCTCTTCCCGCTGACCCAGGTCACCAACTACGCGGTGCAGAGCGCCGGTCTGGTGGCGCTGGTGAGCTGGCTGGGGATGGACAGCGTGGCGGCGCCGCTGGCCGCCGCCCTGCTGGCGCTGCCGGTCACCTTCCTCGTCTCCCGCCGGATCCTGCGACCGCCCGGACGCCCGGACGCCGCCCCCGACCGGCCCGAGCCACCACCGGTGCGCTCGGGCCGGTCGGCCTAGGGCCTGTCGGTCATCACCGTCCCTGGGCGCGCCAGGCCAGGAACGGGGCGGTCTGCCCGGGCTTCTCCTGCCGGGCGGTGTACAGCCGGCCGTCGTTGCCGAGCGCGACCAGCACCGCCCGCCCCGCCGTGTCGCCGGCCACCCCGGCCGCCGCCGAGTGCGCCAGCCGGCACCGCTGCCAGGGCTTGGGCGCGGCCTGCGCCAGCGCTACCCGTACGTCACCGGCGTCGTCCCGGGCGGCCAGCACCATCCGGTCGCCGCGGCCGGCCGGCGCCAGCGCCACCCGCCCGTAGCCGCCGGCCCGTTCGCACTGCCCGGAGACCCGCCAGCTGCCGATCGCCCGCTGCCGCTCGGCGATCACCACCCGCGCGGTCCCCGACTGCCGGTAGGCGATCCGCACCACACCATCGGCCAGCGGGACGATGCTGACCGGCCCGCCCGGCTCCGGCAGCCCGCTGGCCGCGCCCGGCCGCGGTGTCTCCCCCGGCTCCTTGGACACCCAGTGCTGCACGGTCCGGACGCTGGGCGCGACCAGGTGGATCAGCCCCTCGGCGTCCACACAGGCGTCGATCCCGTCGACGACCTGCGGCGACGCCCTCAGGGTGCCGACGCCGGCCGGTCCCTCCAGCCGGTCCCACGGCGACCACTGCGCGCCGTGCGGCCCACTGCGGTGGCCGATCCCGCCGTCCCAGGTCTTCACGAAGACGTGCACCGTGCCGTCCCGCGCGGCCACCGCGGCGGGGAACCCGACCTCCATCGACCGCACCGGGTCCCGTTCCGGGGACCCCAGCGGCTCCCACGCCCCGAAGGCCGGCAGACCGCCCCGGCCGGTGCCGGTCTGCCGCGCGGTGACCAGCTCGCGCCGGTGCTCCGTGCCCGGCCCCGGCAGCACCGTCCGCGACGCGAACAGCTGAAGGGTGCCGTCGGGGTGGCGCACCGCGTGGATCTGACCCTCCAGCAGCTTCCCGCCGACCCGGGCGGGGTCGCCGAACCGGCCGCTGCCCGGCCCGGTCTCCGCCCAGCAGTACGCGGCCCCGCCGAGCACCGCGAAGGCGGTCAGCCGCCCGTCCCGGGCCGGCCGCACCCAGGCGTTGGAGCCGGGGGCGCGCAGCCGGGTGCTGCGGGTCCAGTTCCGCGGGCTGCCGTTGAGGGCCGTGCCGCCGACCTTGCGGTCGCCGCAGCCGGCCGGGTCGCCGCACGGGCGGTGGTCGGCCCAGCCGTAGACGTTCAGCGTGCCGGCCTTGCGGCGGGCGGTGGACAGATCGAGATCGCCCGGCAGCACCCCCAGCTCGTAGCCGAGGTAGCTCTCCACGATGGCCGGGGCGGTGTGGCCGCGCCCCCAGTAGCGGGCCAGTGCCGCCTGGGTGAAGTGGGCGGAGGCGGTGTGGTCCTGGTGGTCGAAGTAGCGCAGGCCGGCCAGCCGGGGGTCGGGGGCGGGCAGCGGCGGCTTGTCGGAGTGCACCGCGTCGGGGTCCAGGGTGCGGACGACGGTGGGCCGCACCCAGTCGAGGACCGCCGCCAGGGTGTCGGTGACCTGGTCGCGGGTGTAGCGGAACTGCCGCTGGACGGGGCTGGCCTCGGGCCGCAGGGTGGGCAGCGTGTCGGCCACCCCGAGCCAGAGGCCGCGCAGGCTGGTGACGCGCGGCTGGCAGACCGCGCGGGCCTCGACCAGTTCCACGAAGACCAGCTGGTGCTGGGGGGCGGCGCGCAGCGTCTGGATCTCCACCTGGAAGCCGGGCAGCAGGGTGCGGGCCTCGCCGTCCCAGACGCTGTTGCGGTCGCCGGTGGCCATCTGGGCGTGCGCGGCGAGCAGTCCGTTGACCCGGGCCCGGGCGAAGGCCGACCGGTCGGGGACCACCCGGTCGTGCAGGGCGCTGCCGCGGGGGGCGTTGCGGCCGTCGGACTCACCACCCGTCAGACACACCGTGACCACCCGCGCGCCGCTGCGGATGGCCTGGTAAAGCCCCGGGTTCATGAAGAACAGGCCGTCGTCGGGGTGCGCGATGACGTGCAGGAACACCTGCTCGGCCAGCTCCTCGGGGGGCTGCTGCTCGCGGGCCGGCGGGGCCGGGCGGGCCGCGTCGGGGGACGCCCAGGCCCACACGCCGGCGCCCGCGGTGGCCGCGAGAAGGGCACCGCCGGTCGCCTGGAGCAGCCGGCGGCGGGGGACGAACGGTCCTGACGGTCCTGACCGGGGCACGTCCCCAGTATTTGCGGGGCCGGGCGTTCCCGCGCGGCGCACCGCCGGTGGCGGCGTGTCCGGGTGTCCACGACCGGGACCGTCTCCGGGGACTCCCCCGGTTTCCCGGGGATTTCCCGGAGTTCCCCCGGATTTTCGCCGGCGCGTGCCACAACCCTTTCGGGCGAACGCCCGGCAGCGGGACGACGGCGGGGGCCGGTCACGACGGCCGGAGGTCGGAGGTCGGGGGTCGGGGTCGGGGTCGGGGGTCGGGGTCGGTCACGACGGTCGGGCAGTCACGACGGGACGTCGGTCTCCGTCGGCGACGCGCACCGCGCCCCGGATGCCCGACTCGCCCCGCCCCGCCCGGAGTTGACGGCGGACCACCCCTTCTCCCGGACGGGCGTACGGATACCATCCCCCGGTAGTTCTCGATCGGGGGAGGCTCCACATCAGCACGCACGACGACGTCTTCGCACCGCTGCGCGCCGACGATCCGCGGGAGGTGGCCGGCTACCGGCTGCTGGCGCGGCTCGGCGAGGGCGGGATGGGCTCGGTGTACCTG
This sequence comes from Streptomyces sp. BHT-5-2, assembly GCF_019774615.1. Taxonomy (NCBI): domain Bacteria; kingdom Bacillati; phylum Actinomycetota; class Actinomycetes; order Kitasatosporales; family Streptomycetaceae; genus Streptomyces; species Streptomyces sp. BHT-5-2. The sequence continues at coordinate 625,903 of NZ_CP081496.1, forward strand.
ACCCGCACCCGCGGCAACCAGCCCGCCGCGCTGAAGGTCATCCGCCGGGAGTTCGGCCGGGACGCGGACTTCCGCGACCGCTTCGAGCAGGAGGTCCGGGCCGCCCGGCGGGTGCACGGCTACCACATCGTACCGGTCCTCGATCACGACACCGGCGGCGAACTCCCCTGGCTGGCCACCGCGTTCGTCCCCGGCCTGCCGCTCGACGAGGCGCTGCGGGACGGCCCGCTGCCGCTGCCGGCGGTCTTCCGGCTGATCGGCGCGGCGGCCGGCGCGCTGGGCTCGGTGCACGCCGCCGGCGTCGTCCACCGCGACCTCAAGCCGAGCAACATCCTGCTCGGCCCGCAGGGCCCCTACGTCATCGACTTCGGGATCGCCCGGGCGGCCGACGCCACCCAGCTCACCCGCAGCGGCGGCTTCATCGGCACCCCGCAGTACATGTCCCCCGAGCACGCGAGCGGCGAGCAGGTCACACCCGCCGCCGACGTCTTCTCGCTGGGCCTGATCGCGGCGGTCGCGGCCACCGGCCGGCACCCGTACGGGGACGGCGCGGCCATCACCGTCGCCGCCCGGATCGCCAACACCGCGCAGGCCGCCCCGGACCTCTCCGGCTACCCCGAGGCGCTGCGCCCGCTGCTCACCCGCTGCCTGGCCGCCGACCCCGGGCGGCGGCCGACGCCCGCCGAGGTGGCGGAGGTGTGCCGGACGGCGTCCGGGCACGGGCCGCGGGACTTCGACGGCTGGCTGCCGGACGCCCTGGCCGCCGAGATCGCCCGCCGCGAGCGCGCCGCCAGGGAGCTTCCGGACCCGCCGCCGGCCGCGGGCCCGCCGCCCGGCCACCCCCCGACGCAGGGCCCCGCCGGCTACACCCCCACCCAGGGCGCGGGCCCGCACGCCGCCCCGACGCAGGGCGCCACCGGCCCCGTGCCCCCGCCGCCCGGCCCGCACGCGATGCCCACCATGGGCCCCGGCGCGCCGGCGCCCGCGGCCGGCAACCGGCGCGGCCCCGTGCTGCGGGCCGCCCTCGCCGCGGTGGCACTGGTCGCCGTGGTCGGCGTCACCTGGACCCTGGCGCGCGGCGGCGGCCCCGGCGACCGGGCCGCCGACCGGCACGACTCCCCCACCGGCCCGGCCACACCCGCCCCCGCACACCACAAGGGCGGCGCCACCGGCGCCCCGACCGCCACACCCGACGACAGCGCCGGCTACCAGGTCGCCTTCAAGGACCGCCCGTTCGCGCTGCGCGCCCCCGCCGCGGCGGACTTCAACTACGTCGACCTGGACGTGCCGAAGGTGGTGCCCGGCGCCCAGAACGATGAATCCCCCTACGAGATCTCCTACGTCTCGGTGGCCGGCGAGGGCCTGACGTTCCGCACCCCCACGGGCCGCAGCACCGGCCGGACCCCCCAGGCATGCCTGGACGGCTCGCACACCGACGTCCTCCCGAAGACCATGGGCCGCGAGGAACTGGACAAGGGCCGGACGATCCACGTCGGCACCCTGCTGTGCACGGAGACCACGGACGGCAACCTGGCGATGATCGAGATCACCGGGATGACCCCGAACACCGCGAGCGAGATGCCCGACTACGCGACGAAGGTGACGCTCTGGAAGAAGGGCTAGCCGAAGGGCCGGCCGCCCGAAAGGGGGCGCGCGGGGCGCCCGGACCGCCTCCGGCCGCCCCGCGTCCGCCCGTCTACTCCGCGCCCAGCGCCGCCGTCACCGACCCGGCCAGCGCGTCGAGATAGCCCGCGGGCACCTCGTCGCGGACCACCAGCAGCCGCCAGTACAGCGGCCCGGTCAGCAGGTCCAGCGCCAGCCGGTGATCGACGTCCGCGGGCAGTTCACCGCGCTCCACCGCCCGGGCCACCACCGCCGCCGCGACCCCCTCCTGGCTGTCGTGCAGCGCGGCCTTGAGCGCCTCGGCCAGCTCCGGGCTGCGCGCCGCCTCGGCCAGCAGGTCCGGGATGATCTGCGAGGCCATCGGATGCCGCAGCGCCCGGGCCGCGACCTCCAGCACCATCCGCACGTCGCCGCGCAGCGTCCCGGTGTCCGGGGCCGGCAGCCCCGCCGCGGCGACCGCGGAGACCACGTCCAGGACCAGGTGCAGCTTGGAGCGCCAGCGCCGGTAGACGGCGGTCTTGCCGACCCCGGCCCGGCGGGCGATGCCCTCCATGGACATCCGGGCGAAGCCGACCGCGGCCAGCTCCTCGAAGACCGCCGCACGGATCGCGGCGGTCTTGTCCTCCCGCAGCACGGCGGCGCCGGCCGGGGTCCGGCGCGCCCCGGATGCCGCCGGGCCTCTCTCGCTCTCGGTGCCGTTTTTTGCCATGCCTTGATCCTAGCGGTACGACGCTACGGTTGCGTTTCGACGTACCTCCGCCCTAGTCTCGACGTCGCGACGATACGGACCCGTTCCGTCGTCGCCGGATCGTGCCGTCCCGCGACGCACTCCGACGCCCCGTACGACAGCGCGCCCCTGTACGACAGCGCACCTCTGTACGAAAGAAAGCGCCGCATGCCCCAGACCCTCGCGCCCCCGGCTCCCGCCCCCGACCCGGCACCCGCCGGGCCGGCCGGCCCCGGCTCCGCACCCGATCCCGAGCTGCGCGCCCTGGCCGAACGCCACGGCCTCACGGTGAGCGGCGCCCGCCCCTCGCTGCCCGAGTACACCCGCCAGCTGTGGCACCGGCGGCACTTCATCACCTCGTTCGCCACCGCCAAGCTCACCGCGATGTACACCACCGCCAAGCTCGGCCAGCTGTGGCAGGTGATCACCCCGCTGCTCAACGCCGGCGTCTACTACTTGATCTTCGGCGTGCTGATCGGCACCCGGAAGGGCGTCCCGGACTACATCCCGTACCTGGTGACCGGCGTCTTCGTCTTCACCTTCCTGCAGAACTCGGTGATGGCCGGCACCCGGGCGATCTCCGGCAGCCTCGGCCTGGTGCGCGCGCTGCACTTCCCACGGGCCTGCCTGCCGATCTCGTTCTGCCTGGCCCAGCTCCAGCAGCTGCTCTACTCCATGGCCGTGCTGGTCGTCATCCTGCTGGCCTTCGGGCAGGTGCCCACCGGGTCCTGGCTGCTGGTGTTCCCGGCGCTGACCCTGCAGTTCGTCTTCAACACCGGCCTGGCGATGGTCATGGCGCGGCTGGGCAGCAAGACGCCGGACCTGGCGCAGCTGATGCCCTTCATCATGCGGACGTGGATGTACGCCTCCGGCGTGATGTTCAGCATCAGCGTGATCCTCAAGGGCAAGCACCTCCCGCAGATCGTGGTGGTGCTGCTGAACGGCAACCCCGCCGCGGTCTACATCGACCTGATGCGCTTCTCGCTCATCGACAGCTTCACCAAGCACCAGCTCCCGCCGCACGTCTGGGCGTTCGCGGCCGGCTGGGCGCTGCTCGCCGGGGTCGTCGGCTATGTGTACTTCTGGAAGGCAGAGGAGCAGTACGGACGTGGCTGAGCACATCGACGGCACCCGGCCGACGGCGGCGGACGAGACCCGCGTCCCGACCGTCATCGCGGACGACCTGCACATCGTCTACCGCGTCTACGGCACCGGCGCGGGCAAGGGCAGCGCCACCGCGGCACTCAACCGGATCGTGCGGCGGCGCCCCTCGGCGGGCGTGCGCGAGGTGCACGCGGTCAAGGGCGTCTCCTTCACCGCCTACCGCGGCGAGTCGGTCGGCCTGATCGGCACCAACGGCTCCGGCAAGTCGACCCTCCTCAAGGCGGTCGCCGGCCTGCTCCCCGCCGAGCGCGGCAAGGTCTACACGCACGGCCAGCCCTCGCTGCTCGGCGTCAACGCGGCCCTGATGAACGACCTCACCGGCGAGAAGAACGTCCTCCTCGGCGGCCTGGCGATGGGCATGTCCCGCGAACAGGTCCGCGAGCGCTACGACGACATCGTCGAGTTCTCCGGCATCAACGAGAAGGGCGACTTCATCTCGCTGCCGATGCGCACCTACTCCTCCGGTATGGCGGCCCGTCTGCGGTTCTCCATCGCGGCGGCCAAGGACCACGACGTACTGCTGATCGACGAGGCGCTGGCCACCGGTGACCGCGCCTTCCAGAAGCGCTCCGAGGCCCGCATCCGCGAACTACGCGAGGAGGCCGGCACCGTCTTCCTCGTCAGCCACAACAACAACTCCATCCGCGACACCTGCGACCGCGTCCTGTGGCTCGAAAAGGGCGTCCTCCGCATGGACGGCCCCACCGAAGAAGTCCTCGCCGCCTACGAGGACTTCACCCACGCGTGATCCGCATCCTCCTCCCCCCGAGAGCGCCGGACGGCCCACCCCTCCGGCGCTCTCCCCTTCTCCCGTCCGGGCCCACCACCGCCCAGCCGATTCCGCAGACACCAGCCCGGACCGGCAAACATCAGCTCGGCTCCGCACCACCAGCCCCGCCCGGCAGATCCAGCCCGTCCGGCGTTCGAGGACGAGCGCAGCGATACCCCCGGACCGCACGGGCCCACCACCGCCACCCCGTGCCAGCCGCTCCCCGGCCCCGAAACGCCGAGCGCCGGACAGGCACAACCAGCCCGTCCGGCGCTCGGGGACATGGGGCCCGGCGCCCTCAAGGGCGCCGCCCCACCGACTCAGCTATGCGTCCGCAACAGCGTCCGCATCGTCCGCATGGCAACCGAAAGGTTCGCCAGGTCGAACCCCTCCGACCCGTGGATCTCCTCCAACGTGGACCGCGCCCGCGACAGAATCGCCGCGTTCGCCTCCTCCCACGCCTTGAACCGCTCCTCCGGCGTCGCCGACCCGTCGCCCACCGACAGCACGTCCGAGGTGAGCGCGGCGTGCGCCGCGAAGAGGTCCTCGCGGATCGAGGCCCGGGCCATCGACTGCCAGCGGTCGTTCCGCGGCAGCTCCAGGATCCGGTCCAGCAGCTGGTTGATCCGCAGCCGGTCGCCGAGGTCGTAGTAGACCTCCGCGACGGCCAGCGGCTCCTTGCCCGTCCGGTCCGCGATGGCGACGATGTCCAGCGCCGGGAAGACGGAGGAGAAACCGGACACCTGGACGGCCAGCGGCTCCGGCACCCCGGCGTCGGTCAACTCCTCCAGGATCGTCTGGTACCACTCCACGTCGCTGCCCTGTAGCAGCTTCGGCAGCTCCGCCCAGACCTGCGCCACCCGCTCCGCGAAGAAGTCGATCGTCCCGGAGAGCTCCAGCGGCTGGCGGCGGTTGTTGAGCAGCCAGCGGGTGCCGCGCTCGACCAGCCGGCGCGAGTGCAGCCGGATCCGGGTCTGGACGTCGGCGGCCACGACGTTGTCGAGCGCCTCGACGTCGTCCCAGACCTGGCCCAGCCGGAAGATCGCACGGGCCGCGGTGTGCGCCCGGACGACCTCCTCCAGGGACGCCCCGGTCTCCTCCCGCATCCGGTGCAGGAAGCTCGTACCGCCGGTGTTGACGGTGTCGTTGACCAGCACCGTGGTGACGATCTCGCGGCGCAGCGCGTGCCCGTCGACCTGCTCGCTGAACGTCTCCCGCAGTGCGGTCGGGAAGTAGGCGTGCAGCAGGTGCTGGAGGTAGGGGTCGTCCGGCAGCGCCGTCTGGATCAGCTCGTCGGCCACCGTGATCTTGGTGTAGGCGAGCAGCACCGCGGTCTCCGGCTGGGTCAGGCCGCGCCCGGCGCTCAGCCGCTCCCGGATCTGCCGGTCGGTGGGCAGGAACTCCAGCGCCCGGTCCAGATGCCCGTCGCGCACCAGGCGGCGCATGAAGCGCTGCTGGGCGTGGAGCATGCTGGAGGACTGGGCGATGGCCAGCGCCAGCGCGGTGTTCTGCGCGTAGTTGTTGCGCAGCACCAGCGA